>JAFZPX010000032.1 GCA_017552455.1 Clostridiales bacterium | reverse complement strand
GCCTGCTTTAATATGCAGTTATGAACATTTTGAGGGTGTTTATAGTGTGTTTGAACTTGTTTTAAGCAGAAACCAATGTAGTTTTGAACAATTAAAGAGGTTGCCTCTCGGTGAACTCAAGTCACTTTTGAGACAACCCCTATTTTCCCTTATTCCTCAGTAAGTATTGCAACCGGCTCGAGCTTGGATATCCCGCGGCCGCACAGATAAGATGTAACGACTGCACATACCAGGATGATCGCACCGCTTAAGATGAACCAGACAGGCGGAGTCGGGAAACTGTTCTGTCTGATACCGAACATCGCAAGTCCGAGAAGGATCAGCTTATCCGACAGTGCAATGTGCATTACAAATCCAAGAACGATTCCTGTAACTATGATCGGCATGTTGGTCATGAGCGTTCTTCTGATAAGTTCTCCGGATGTATAACCCAAAGCCTTGGATACACCGAGATCGGTTCTCTCGCGTATAACCTGCGAACGGGTCAGAAGAATCTCAGTAAGAATAACTACGAAGCAAGTTACGACTACGAAGATCACGCAGATTGCTTTCATGGATGCTGTCAATGTATTGAGAGCTGTATTGATTACATCTTCAGTAAGTGACATCTGGTATCCGGGATACTCCTCCTCCAAGTCATTCTTAAACTTCTTAATATCGATACCGTCATCAAGGAAAAGAAGTACATCCTCAAAAGTGTAATCAGGGTCAATCCTCAATGCACCCTCTTCTGACATCAAGGCCTTGTTGCCGCCGTTATTGATCTTCTGATCAATTCCGCTTACCAGGAATGATGCAGTACAGGAGCCGTCAGAAGTTCTTACTGTAACGATATCACCGACCGTTACTCCAAGCTTGTCTGCTTCAACTGTAGTAAGTACGATCTCATTCTCATTTGAAGGAACATGTCCTTCAAGAATGTATTCCTGCTCCAAAGATTCCAGATCCTGATATACATCGATATTAAGTGTAGTGGAATTATCAAGATACATTACTTCAACACTGGACATTGTTGTCCATGTATTAACCCTCTGAACACCGTCATGGTTTCTTAACTCATCAAGCATATCCTCATTACCGCCGCAGTAGATCTGAATATCCGATGTCTCGAATCCGACAAGTTTCAGAAGATTCGACTGATCGATAACCCAGTTCTGATACAGGCAGAATCCAAGGCACATCGACAGCGTAAGGACTGAGATTATCAGTGTAAGGAAAACACTCTTCTTCAAGCTTCCGAAGATGTGCTTGCCGGAGATCGCGAGATCCAAAGGCAGACGGCTGTTCTCAAGTTCAAAGTGGTTGCGCTTAAAGTTGTGTGCCGTGATACCGCTTCTTAAAGACTCAAGCACAGTAAGCTTTCTGTAGCTGCCTGTGGCAAAGAAAGAACCGATAAGAACTGCAACGGGGATACCGACAAGAGTCGCGATCAGTGCAGGAACACAAAGACCGGAGAACCCTGACAGACCCATCAGTGAACCCGAAAGCGCACACAAAGGCTGATTCAGGAAAAGTCCCGCAACGACTGCTGCCGCAGTAGCCAGCACGCATATTATCATCTGCTCTGCGATGCATGCGAATCTTAATTCCTTAACCGTATAACCTGTTGCCTGCAAAAGTCCGATATTCTGTGTATTAAGCTCGATAAAGTTCTTGATCGAGAAATACATAATAAGGATAGCAAGAGCCACCAGAACAACTGTGAATACCAGAACGATGGCAGAAGCGATCAGCGTCGTGGACGTAGAAGCAAGAACGGCAAGTTCATAATTAAATGTATTGACACTGGACTTGCCTTCGAAAGCCTTCAGAACTTCGCTCTCATAATCTTCTGCATCGATACCGTCTGCAGCATCCGCATAGATCAGATATCTCGTAAACATCGGATCAAGGGCTTCCTGAATCTCAATATAAGAATCGTGGCTTACGACATTCAGATAACCGGAAACACTCATGGCTGTGGAAAAGAACAGATTCTCTACATAGCCTTTAACCGTAAACGTCTTCTCATATCCGTTAATCTTAACGGTGTATGTGCTTCCGACAGGATGAGAAGTCGCGATATAGTAAGGAAGAAGGATCTCATCATCAGCAAGCTCGGACGCTCCCTCAGGCAGCGAACACAGATAATTGTCACCCGTTCCGTCCAGAAAATAGAACTCATTCGAGATCGCATCTTCTTCACTCATATCACCGTAGTAGCAGCTGCCGGTACCAAAAACGTATTCAACTGATTCGCACATGGAAGTTGAAGAAACAGAATTAATGATCTCGACAGACTCTTCAGCTGACAGCTCTTCAGGTCCGAATACCAGCAGCGACGGCGTATGGAACTCCTCTGTATTCTTTCTTATAGTGTTGTCCTTGCTCATCAGCATCGACAAACTTACGAACAGCAGCACCGCCGCCATGAACATCAGAAGAAACAGTATCGCTGCCTCACCCTTATGCTTCTTGATATTGTTACGTGCAATAAAGAACAATGAATTCATGATTACCACCCCATATCAGAAAGGAATGCGCGAAGCTTGGCGTGACGCTCCTTATTCTCGCCGTCGTATTTCTCAAGTGTAATCTCGTCGCAGATAACGCCGTCTCTTAAGTAGAGTATCCTGTTACCTCTTTCTGCCGCCGCGATCGTGTGCGTTACCATTACAATGCTCTGTCCCTTGTTATTCATGTCTGTGAGTACATCGAGAACAGCCTCTGTATTCTGAGAATTAAGAGCACCTGTAGGCTCGTCTGCGAAGAGGATCTCGGGCTCGTTGATAACGGATCTTACAAGTGCGACTCTCTGCTTCTCTCCTCCCGACAGCTGATTCGGGAACTTGTTGTAGCACTTCTCATCAAGTCCTACTTCACCGAGAAGCTCCTTGGCACGAGCTGCAATCTGCTTACGATCACGGCTTTTAAGAAGTCCGCTTACGATGATGTTGTCGAGAACACTCATTGTGTCGTTAAGGTAGTTCTGCTGGAAAACAAAACCGCAGTGCTTTCTTCTGAACAGAGCGAGCTTGTCGTTGCTGTACTTGGAGATCTCTTCGTTGCCGTAGAGAATAGCTCCGAGACTCGGACGGTCCATGCCGGAGAGTGAATATAGAAGCGTGCTCTTACCTGCACCGGAGTCACCCATGATGACCGTGAAGTCTCCCCTTCTGATCTCGAGATTAAGATTCTTCAGCACATGCTGCTGAACGCTTTCATTGGAAAATGTCTTACAAAGGTCTGTAGCCTTAAGAACTGTAGTTGTCATTTCATTTGCCTCCCTAATTCGTTTTGTCAGAATTCTTACACTGCCATTCTATTCCGACCGTGGGAAGAATACTTTACACAAACCTTGTTCAATTCTTAACTGTTTCTTACATGTGCTATACTCGAATCATGAATTACAACTGCCTAATAATCGACGACGAGATAGAACTTTCCAAGATGACACAGGAGTATTTCGAGATGTTCGAGGTCTCCTGCGCTACAGTCTCCACAGCAGACGAATGCCTTGAGTTTCTTAAGGAAAACACAGCTGACGTTTTCCTTCTGGACATCAACCTCGGCAACGAGAGCGGCTTCACTTTATGTAAGACACTGCGCGCAGAATACGACACACCCATACTGTTTATATCCGCACGCCAAAGCGACGACGACGTCCTCGTAGCACTCAACATCGGCGGCGACGACTACATAAAGAAACCATACACATTAAGCGTGCTCCTCGCGAAAGTAAAGGTTCAGCTTAAAAGGCTCGAAGCCGTAAAGCATCTCGGCGGAGGCGCACCCAAAGAAGAGAACAGCGAGAACTTCACCATCGACCCCGCGACACTTTCCTGCCGCGTAGACGGACGTGAAGTGCAGCTTAAGGCAAAGGAGTTCGCTCTCCTGTCCTGCCTTTACGCGCACAAGGATACTATCGTTACCAAAGAGAAGCTTTTCGACGAGGTGTGGGGCGACAGCTTCTACTCCGACAGCACACTCAACGTGCACATAAGACGCCTGCGCGAAAAGCTTGAGGAGAACCCCAACGAACCCAAGTACATCAAGACCGTGTGGGGCACGGGTTACATCCTGGAGACGAATAAATGAGACTGAAGGCCATCGCCGTCCTGTACACCATCCTTTTGCTCGCGTGCGCGCTTGTACTGTGGTTCAGGATCGAAGCCAAGACCGAATATCAGATCGACATGCTCGACCTTAACACGCGTGCGGATGCCGTAGGTGCGGCTCTTTCCGAGAATGCCGACCGCGACGCGCTTGAAGCCGAATACAACTGCGAGATCATACTCGTAAGCGACTCCGACTACGCGACCATGAACAACGAGTTCATTAAGCACGGCTGGTCTGTGTTCGACTACAGGCAGGACGGACAGATCTTAGGCAAGGTCGCGTTCGACGCGAGAGGTGAAGAGTACAGACAGTCTGTCATCAAGGAGAAGACGCAGCTTCTTACCGTATTCGGAAGTGCTTATGCCGCGGGCATCGTGCTTCTTATCGTTATATGGTATTTCTATATAAGACCTTTCAACAAGCTTAAAGTCTTCGCGAACAACGTCTCGAAGGGCAACCTCGACATGCCGCTTAACATGACGAAGCATAATTATTTCGGAGCGTTTACGGAGTCGTTCGACCGCATGCGAGAGGAGCTCAAGCTTTCAGCTGAGCGCGAGGCTGCGGCGAACAGAAGCAAGCAGGAACTCGTCGCGGAACTGTCCCACGACATCAAGACTCCGGTCGCGACCATCAAGGCAACATGCGAGGTCATGGAGCTTAAGCATAAGGATCCTGATGTACAGGATAAAGTCGCAGTCATCAAGTCCAAGGCAGATTCAGTCGAGCATCTGGTCGACAATATGTTCAAGGCAACTCTCGACGAACTCGAGGAGCTCAAGGTCACGCCGCGCGAGGAGAGCTCACTTATCATAGATACCATTCTTAACGACTTGCGTTTCTACGGCGAAGTCGTGCGCAAGACTGAAGTCCCTCAGTGCCTTATCATGGCGGACAAGCTAAGACTCGAACAGGTCATCGACAATATCGCGGGCAATTCGTTCAAGTACGCGGGCACACCGCTGGAAGTAGCGTTTAACATAGACGAAGAGAACGTGCACGTCATCTTTTCTGACAAAGGTCCCGGAGTTCCCGAAGATGAGATTGCCATGCTGACTTCTAAGTTCTACAGGGGATCGGCGGCAGAAAGCTCCGGCAAGGACGGAAGCGGCCTGGGGCTTTTCCTTGCATCACGTTTCATGGAGAAGATGGGAGGCGGACTCGAGATCCGTAACCGCGAAGGCGGCGGATTGACAGTAGAGATAGTTATAAGAAAAGTGTAAAATATATTTGTAAATCTATCTGGGGAGGATGAGCAGTTATGAATTACATTGAATTCGGCAAGAACAACGTTATGCTTTCCACCGTTATCCTCGGCATGATGAGGATAAGCTCACTTTCTCCTAAGGAGACAGAGAATCTTATCGAGACTGCTCTCGACTGCGGCATCAACGCATTCGATCTCGCGGACTGCTATGCAGACGGTCTGTGCGAGAGGATTGTTGGCAAGGTTCTTTCCAACCGCCCCGACCTTCGAGACAAGATGTGGATCCAGTCCAAGTGCGGTATCAGACGCGACGACGGCCTTAAGTATTTTGACTTCTCCAAGGAACATATCACTGAATCCATCGACGGCATTCTGACCCGTCTTAATACAGATCATATCGACTCACTGCTTCTGCACCGTCCCGACACCCTCATGGAAACAGAAGAGATCAACGAAGCGATCGAAGCAGCAGTCAAAGCCGGTAAGGTAATCGACTTCGGCGTATCAAATATGAACCCCATGATGATCGAGCTTCTCATGCGCGACGTTAAGGAGCGTGTCTGCACTAACCAGATTCAGCTGTCCGCGGCATTTACTCCGTCGATCGACGCGGGTCTTCACGTTAACATGAGTTCCGATGCCGGTATCGAGCGCGACGGAAGCATCCTCGAATACTGCAAGCTTAACAACATCGTCATTCAGGCATGGTCTGTTCTGCAGTATGGTTTCTTCGAAGGCGTATTCATCGGCAATTCCAAGTACGCAGAACTTAATAAAGTGCTCGACCGCATCGCTAAAGAGCAGGGCGTTACTTCATCCGCAGTCGCGATCGCATGGGTACTTCGTTATCCTCACAAGATCCAGGCCGTCATCGGCACCACGCAGGCGAAGAGAGTCCGCGAGCTCGCATTGAGCACGGAAGTTACTTTAAGCCGTAGAGAGTGGTATGAGATCTATCAGGCTGCAGGCAACACGCTGCCGTAATCAGTCTTTCTCGTAGTAAACGATATCCATTCCTTCTTTGATGTGGTCGATTCGGCCAGTCTGATGGTAACCCATCTTCTCATACAGATGGATGTTTCCCTTCTCCTGCAAGATCGTGTCGAGACACCAGTTGGTTTTACCATGGATTTCTTCCGCCGCCTTCATCGCATCCTGTGCGTAGCCCTTACCCCTGTACTCTTCCATGATCCACAGAGGCGATATCCTCTTGCGGCTGCCGTCGTTCCTGTCGATTACCCTTATAACTCCGACGCGCACGCCTTCAGCCTCGATAAAGTAGTACGTCGTCTCAGGCTGCGCGAATCTTTCTTCTACTCTCGACAGCGTATCCGTCGCGGGGCTTATGTCGTCATCGTGATACGTCGCGAGCAGGCCCTGAAAAGCCTGCACCTGCATCCTCCACACAGTCTCGACGTCTTGGGCAGTAACCTTAATAAGCTTCACGCTCATGCGCTTAATCCTATAAAGACATCACGTAAATCTGGCACGGATTCGCCTCGTCCCACAGCAGCGGGAATACCTCGAACTCCTTGAAACCGCAGCTCAAGTAAAAGCGGTTCGTTATGTCGTAATCCTCGTACACACCCATCTTCACGGTCTTAACCTGCATGAAGGAGTACCCGGCTTTAGCCGCCTCTTCCCTCGCCTTCTCGAAAAGCTTCCTTCCTATCCCGTGGCGGTGGAACTCTTTCTTCACGCCCATAACCGCGAGCTCGATCGTATCCTTGCCGGTCTGCTTAAGGCACAGGAAGCCCGCGTAATCGTCGTCCTCTTTATCAGCGATAAAGATCTGATCTGCGCTCTCTTTGATATACTGCTCGCGGCTCTCATCGACCTCGAACCAGTCCTTCAATGCCTCAAGCACTTCACGTGCGATCTTAGGCTTCAATGTCTTATCTGTAATTACTTCAATCATTTATAAATCCTTCTTCATAAAAATGTCTGCATACGGGTTGTCGTTGAATCTTTCCGTCGGCACGAACCCCGACTTCTCGTATAGCTTTAGAGCGTCCTTGTAGATCGACATGGAGTCGAGAACGATAGTCTTAAACTCGAGCGTTCGCGCTTCATCGATCGCTGAATTTATGAGCCTGCTGCCCCATCCCAAACCTCTGTATTCCTTGTGCAGATAGAGCGCCTTAAGCTCTGCCGTATCATCATCGATTTTCTTAAGGCCGACTGTTCCGATAACCTCGTCATCCGCAAGCAGGCACTTGAACGATGCGAAGCTGCTTCCGATATCGTTATAGAAACTGTGCCTGCCTTCGGGGTCGAACGCCTTGCCAAGTTCGCTGAAGCAAGTGTCAGTGAACTTAAACACACTGTCCTTTAATTCATCGGAGTAATCGACCAACTGAACATGCGGGAACTTCTTCACATAGACGCGAGTCGGCTCTCCCTCAATGTCCGTCATCTGCTCCTTATACTCACAGCCGTATTTCTCATATAGGCCTTCCTCATTCGTGGAGATATATACCTGCGGGACCTCTTCGGTCTCCGCGATCTTACCAATCTCATTGAACAGAAGCCCGACGTAACGGTGCCCGCGGTATTGAGGGTAGGTATAAACGAATCCCACCCAAGGCGTCAGCTCAGTAGACTGAACATCGTCCTTCACGGCATAAGTACAGAAGGACATAAGTTCATCGCCGTCAATTAAGAGCAACAGGCGTGACCCCTCACCGACAGTTTCATAGAATTCGTTTTTGCTGAGAAGCTCATAAAGGTACTTGCCCGCACCCCAGTCACACTCGCCGATCTTCTCAAGCCAATGTTCCTGCCTGTCGCTGTCGAAATAATTGATAACCTTCATAGCTTAATCTGTCTCTCTGATCTGAGCTTTCGCATTCTCGTCATCCATAATTATCTGTCCCACTTCAGGCACCACAATGCTGCCCTTGTACGGATTCTTGATGCTGATCACAGGAGTGGTTATAACGGCCTCCACATCAGACTTCTCGAACGCCAAGTCCGCTTCCTCCATACGGCAGTTGATAAGCTTCAACCCCTTGCAGTAACAAAGCGGCTGCGTACCTTTGATATAGCAATCCTCAAGCGTTAAGTTCTCGCTGTACCAGCCAAGATACTCGCCGTTGATAATGCAGTTTTTTACAGTCACATTCTTCGCATGCCAGAAGGCATCCTTGGTATTGAAAGTGCAGTTCTCGAACGACGAATCCTTTATGTACTGGAAAGAATATTTACCTGTAAGCGTCACGTTTTTAAAGCTTAAGTGATCCGACCTCATCATGAAGTACTCGCTTCGTGCCGTTGTGTCGTTCATCCTTAAGATGCTCACGGACCAGCCGAATTCAGGCGAGTCGATATCGCAGTTATTTATGTCTATATTCACGCACTCGCGAAGCGCCTTGATACCGTGCAGCTTTGTGTCTGTGATATTCGCCTTATTCGTATACCACAGCGCCGCCCTGCAAGTGTCAGTCATCTCGCAGCCGTCGATCTTAAGATCAAAGTTATGCCAGAAAGGATACCGCAGCGCGAAAAGCGAATTCTTCACTTCAACATGCTGGCTTTCTTTAAGTGCGCTCTCGCCGTCAGCAGGGCCTTCGAACCGGCAGTTCTCCACGGTTATCCCACAGCTTCCGTAAAGTGCCCTCTCCTCATCGAGGATCTTGTCTTTTACAATCATGTCACTCACCGCAGATCCTCCCTTCTTAGTGCCTCTCGCTACGCCCTCGAGCGGACTTCAGTAGTGCCAAACCACACCCCTTCGAGCGGACTTACGCAGCCCCACTTGTTCTGAGAGCGGCAACACACCCCGAACGGACTTACGCAGACGCTCCGCGTCGAGTACGTAGTGAGGGTGTTTGCCGCGAACATGGCACCTCCAACAGGAATCGAACCCGTACCAGCAGTACCGGAAACTGCTGTTCTATCCATTAAACTATGGAGGCGTTACCAAGAAAAATTATACCACTATCGGCATACGCATCTTCGTTACATCCCAATGATAGCACATGTTTTCAGCGCCAAATTCGGTGACATTTTTCGAAAAGTGGCACTGGTTTTGTCTCTACGGCTCTCTCAGCGCCAAAAACGGTGACATTTTTCAGAAAGTGTCACTGGGTTTGGCACTGGCGCCTTCGAGCCCGGACAACAAACAGGCATAACAAAAGAGCCGCCCCGAGGGACGGCTCTTAAATCAACAATTCGGATTAAGCTTAAACTGCTTCTCCTGCAGCCTCGGCATCCTCTGCAGTAGCCTCAGCGGCAACCTTAGCATCGAGCTTAGCCTTCTCAGCTGCGAGCTCTTCAGCCTTAGCAGCTTCTGCAGCAGCGGCCTCAGCAGCGGCCTTAGCTTCTTCTTCAAGCTTACGTGCAGCAGCCATAGCCTCTTCGTACTTCTTAGCAGCAGCTTCTGCCTTCTCTCTTGCCTTAGCAGCAGCAACCTTAGCCTCTTCTTCTGCCTTCTCAGCTGCGATTCTGTGATCCTCTTCAGCCTTCTTCTGATTAGCGATATCAAAAGCTTCCTGAGCCTTCTTAGTAGCAGCCTTAGCCTCTTCAGCCTTCTGAGCTGTAGACTTAGCGAGCTCCTCAGCATGTGTAGCGGAATTCTTAGCTTCCTGCTCGAACTCCTCAGCAGCCTTACGAGCCTTCTCTTCAGCCTGTACTACAGACAAAACTGCATCCTGCTCTGTCTTCTTCTGGTTAGCGATCTTAATAGCTTCCTGTGCCTTAGCGATTGCTTCCTGAGCCTTCTTCTCAGCCTCAGCAGCCTCAGCCTCAGCCTTCTGAGCAGCCTCAAAAGCTACCTGATAAGCATCCTGAACCACCTTAGCCTTCTTATTAGCCTCAGCCTCGGACTTCATAGCTGCTTCGCGAACTTCACCGGACTTCTTAACTGCAAGTCTTGCCTCTTCAGCCTTGGATGCTGCATTCTCAGCCTCCTTAACTGCACGCTCCTCACGGCCGATAGCCTGATCGAGCTCGAGCTTAGCCTTCTCAGCTGCGATAGTAGCAGGCGACTTATTAGCTGTATGGATAGGCTTAACAGCATTCTCCATATTGCTTGTAGACTTATTAGGAGTTGAATTCTGAGTCTGAGCCGCACGATTAATAGAAGCTGACGGCGGACGCTTAATGGGCGCCTTAAGTCCTACAGGAGGCTTTCTCTCGCCTGTCTCTTCTGTCTTCTTCTCATCCTCATTCTTGTTACCGGACGCCTTACGGGATTCTTCCATTGCCTTACGAGCTTCGATCTGTGCCTTAGCTGCAGCAGCACGCTCTCTGGCGTACGAAGCTGCCGGCGAATCGATCTTCGCTGCGTTGTTCGGCTTTACATTGCTGGAACTTCCGGGTCTGCTGCCGGAAACCTCTCCCGCTGAAGACACTTCAACAGCGGGGGTATTATTCCCCTCGTTCTTGCCCTTTATAACATCGAAAAAGCCTGCCATGATTTCCACCCCACCATAACATTACAAAAATAAAATCTTACTGATATATAGATTATACTTTGTAAACAAATTATTTCAAGTCTGTTGCCTAATTATAGACATAATGACGATAACTCTATGGTGTTTTTTGTGCTAATAGAGATAATATATGCTTCTTAATAGTTTTTTATTCTTTTATTAGAAGATTAAGGATGTCTATCGCGTCAGATGCGGTGCGTCCCCTGTCCTTGTCGCGGGGCTTATAGTGCAGATATGGCTTGCCCTGAGCGCAGAAAAGGATCCTGCCCTGGTATTCGGGCCTTCCCAAGAGTATGCTCACCGTCTCGAAGTCCGCCTTCCTGTCCGAAGCGAAATACAAAAGCACACCCGTTTCTTTTATACACACCCTCTCAAAGCCTGCCTTCGAAGCAAGCGACTTGATCAAGGCGATATTTGTCAGGAACTCGAACTGCTTCGGCGGCTGTCCGTAGCGGTCGGTAACCTCATCGAGCAAGTCATCTCTGTCCTTCACGGTAGCGATAGTTCCTATACGCCTGTATGCAGCCATACGGGAAGCCTCGTCCTCGATATATGACGGAGGGATGTAAGAATCGAAGTCGATCTCGACATTGACCTGCAAAGGAACCTTAAATTCAGTATCTCCGGTCTCGTTAAGATGCTTGATCTCCTCATCGAGCATTCTGCAGTACAGCTCGTATCCGATGACATCCATCTGTCCGTGCTGCTCCGCACCGAGCAGGTTACCGGCACCTCTAACCTCGAGGTCACGGATCGCGATCTTAACACCCGAACCGAGTTCAGTGAACTCACGGATCGCCATAAGTCTCTTACGTGCATCGGAATTCATGTCTTTATCGGGCTTGTATGTAATATATGCATATGCCTGGCGGTCGGACCTTCCGACACGGCCCTTGATCTGATACAGCTGTGACAGGCCGAACCTCTCGGCATCCTCTACAACCATCGTGTTTACATTCGGCATATCAACGCCCGACTCGATGATCGTGGTGCACACCAGAATATCCGCCTCGCCCTGAATAAACGACTCGACAATCTTCTCCATCTGATGTTCGCTCATCTTACCGTGAGCATAAACAACTCTCACGCCGGGCATGATCTGCTTAAGGTGTGCTGCCTTCGAATCAATATCTGCAGTCTTGTTATAAAGCCAGAAAATCTGTCCTCCGCGGCTTATCTCGCGAAGGCACGCCTGAACACAGATTTCTTCATCGTATTCCATTACATACGTTTGGACGGGACGGCGGTTGAGCGGCGCCTCCGACAGCATCGATATATCGCGGATTCCCGACATCGACATATGAAGAGTTCTCGGAATCGGCGTAGCCGTTAAAGTCAGAACATCAATGTTCGCTCTCATCGCCTTGATCTTCTCTTTATGGTTAACACCAAACCTCTGCTCCTCATCGACAACGAGAAGTCCGAGCTTATTCGGCACGACATCATCAGACAGTATTCGATGCGTTCCGATAACAACATCCGCCTTGCCTTCCTTGATGTCCTGAAGATTCTGTTTGATCACATTCGCAGGCACAAACCTCGACAGAAGAACGACCTTTATTGGGAATCCTCCAAGGCGCTCCTTCAAGTTATCGTAATGCTGCTGCGCAAGAAGCGTGGTAGGCGCGAGCATGAATGCCTGACGACCGTTCATGACACACTTGAATATCGCTCTGAACGCGACCTCCGTCTTACCGAAACCTACATCTCCGCACAGAAGACGATCCATCGGGACCGGAGACTCCATATCCTTCTTTATCTCACTTATCGCAGCGATCTGATCCGCGGTCTCCTCATACGGGAAGTTCTCCTCGAACTCCTTCTGATATGAATCATCAGGTCCGCACGCATATCCCTTGTTCGCGCGTCTTACCGCATAGAGCTTAACAAGATCGAACGCAAGCTTCTTAACCGAAGACCTCGCCCTCTCGACATTCTTCTTCCACTCCTGCGAATCGAGTGAAGACAGCTTGGGCTGCTTTCCGCCGGGACCGACATATTTTGACAGCTTATCGATCTTATCGACGGGCAGATAGATAACAGCATCCTTCGCGTAGTTGATCTTGAGGTAGTCCTGAGAGGACTTACCCATCTTAAGATTGACTATGCCTTCATACAGACCTATACCGTGCACATCATGTACTACGTAATCGCCCGGGGCAACGTCTCCGAAGAAAGTAATCCTCGCTCCGCCACTCTTCTTCTGGACGTGCTTCTTTTCGCTGCCGAAAATCTCCTGCTCGCCTATAAGAACGAGACCCGCCGCAGGGTACTCGAAGCCTGAAGGGAGTGCGTTGCTTACTATGGTAATGTCGACTCCGCCCTGAAGCATACGCTGCCTGAAAGAGTCGCAGCGGGATGCACCCGTGAGCATGAATACTATCTCGGAAGAGTACGAGCCGGCACCGTTCTTTATGTAGTTGATGAGCTGGTCATCGCGACCGACCCAGTTGTCCGTAGACATACCGGGGCAGCTTATTGTCTGTCCTCCCGGAAGGCCGCTCGTCGACGACTTAAGACACGCGAGTGTGACTGCGCTCGGATACTTATCCAGAGTCTTCATCGCATCGGGAATCTTGAATACGGAATCGTATGCACAAGACGGAGACTGGCCCAATTCGTATGCGCTCTTTATCCTCGCGACGAAGTCTGCAGTGTATCCGTCCATACGGCTTCTAGCCTCCGAGAATTCATCTACGAAGAGCATCATCCTGCTGGAGCTTACGTAATCAAGAATGCTGTTGGGCTCCTGGTTAACTATGCCTATCCACCTGCCGAGTGCCGAGATCCTCATGCCCTGCCTTACAGCTTCCGAATCTGCGCGGCAGTAACGCTCCAGCACCTCGCCCGTGGAACGCTGCGAAGACGCATTCATCTTATTTATATCCGAGGCTGCCGCGCGGATCATCTCATCCGCGAACCTGCCTCTTTGTTCTTCAGTAAAAGTGTAAAGATAAGCAGGACAGATCGTTGCCTTCTTCATGCCCTCGATCGATCTTTGGTCGTCAGGATTAAACGTCTTTAACTGGTCGATCTCATCGTCAAAGAAACTGATACGCAGAGGCTGATCCATGTCGGGCGGGAACACGTCGATGACGTCTCCTCTTGCAGAGAATTCTCCCTGCCCCGAGACCATGCCTACTCTCTCATATCCTCTAAGTGACAGATCCGCGATCAGCTTTACCGGATCGTAAGACTTACCAATCGACAGCTTGATAAACTTCTTCTTAAACTCATCGGGCGGCGGCATCTTGTTAAGAAGCGACGGCGCACAGATAACAGCCGCATCAAGATCGTTGTTTACGATCTTTGCCACAACGCCCGTTCGGTCGCTCTCATTCTCATGTGAAGATGCGACGGCAGAGACAAGCGACAGCTCGGCAGGTTTAAGTACCGGGATATCGGAACCCGTAAAAGGCGCGAGCTGACCTGTAAGTGATTTGGCTCTCGTCACATCGGATACTATGACCACCGGGATCTTGTCATATTTATTCGCGAGCGCCGCGATCAGGTAACCTTTTTGCTGCTCACAAAGCCCCGTAATATTTACGGGACCTCCTGTGCGTGCGGCCTGCTCCATGGCGGCCATCAAAGTCTTATCCAGACTTATCTTCTCAAGCAGTTCACTGATCTGTTTTGCCATTTACGATATCCTCACAGGCCTTGCAGCCATCCTCGAAGGAATCATACATCTTCTGCCTTAAGTCCTTGGGTATATCCGCGAGAACATATGAGATCAGATCCGTCGTCTCCGGCACAGGTCCTGTTCCGATACGAACGCGCGGGAACTCCTGCGTGCCGAGATGCTGGATGACTGACTTCATTCCGTTATGTGTGCCCGCACTTCCCTTTGATCTCACGCGAATCGTTCCGACATTGATGTCGATATCGTCATACACGATTATGATGTGCGAGGGGTCTATCTTGTAGTAAGCCGCGAACGGTCCTATCGCCTGCCCCGAGTTGTTCATGAAGGTCTGGGGCTTCATCAGGAACACGTCGTGCCCGCCGATCTTACCCTTTCCGAAAAGAGCATGAAACTGCGTCCTGTCCACGCGAACGTTGTTACGCTCGGCAAGCATGTCGAGTGCAAGAAAGCCGCAGTTATGCCATGTATATGCGTACTTGTTTCCGGGGTTGCCTAACCCGGCGATAAGCCATGCATCGGACATCTGTTGATCAGACCTCCGAACGGCGTGTATCGAGCTTGATGTAATTTGCTCCGCGCAGACGGTTCTTCTTCGCTACCCAGTCGCTCTTATTCTCCTGCTTGGATCTCGCGATACCAAGGCCCAAAGAAGGAACGTCATCTGTGATGGTGGAGCCTGCAGCGATGTAGCTGTCGTGACCTAAGACTACCGAAGCGAGGATGTTGGAGTTACCGCCGATGAAGACGTTATCCTCGATCGTACATCCGACCTTATCAACACCATCGTAGTTACAAGTAACAGTACCGCAACCGAAGTTAACGTTCTTACCGACCTTCGAGTCACCGATATATGTAAGGTGTCTTGCTCTTGTATACTCATCGATCTCGGAACTCTTGATCTCAACATAAGCACCGATCGTTACATGATCCTTAATGAGTGAACCCGGTCTTATATGAGAGAACGGTCCGATACGGCAGTCAGCGCCGATAACAGATTCAGAAGCGATAGATGAATCGATAGTCGTTCCGCTTCCGACCTGCACACCGTCAAGTCTCGTATTCTCACCGATGATACAGTCCTCACCGATGATCGTATTACCCATGAGTCTTGTGCCGGGAAGAATGATCGTATCCTGTCCGATCTCGACAGCAGAGTGGATCCATGTCGTATCCTCATCAACGATCTCGACACCATTCATCATGTGCTTTCTCAAGATTCTCTTGTTGATAATCTTACTTGCCTGCATGAGCTGATATCTGTCATTAACTCCAAGTGTATCTTCGAAGTCGCAGATAACAGAACCTACAACACCGCCGTCCTTGATCAGGATGTCGATCGTATCTGTAAGGTAGTATTCCTTCTGTGCATTCTCTGCGGAAAGTCTTCCGAGAGCAGATGTAAGAAGTGATGTCTTGAACACATACATTGAAGAGTTGATCTCTTTGATCTTGAGCTCTTCCTCATTGCAGTCTCTGTGCTCAACAATTCTCAGAACGTTGCCGTTCTCATCTCTTACTACTCTTCCGTAACCTGTCGGATCATCAGCACTTGCCGTGATAACTACAGCAGCGTAATCACCCTGCTCCATGTGAGTGAGTGCTTTCGCGATAGTTGTAGCAGAAACCATAGGGCAGTCACCCGGAAGAACGATAACGTATCCGCCTCTTCCCTCGAGGAAAGGCTCTGCCTGCATAACGGCATGTCCGGTACCGAGACGCTTCTCCTGGAACACGTAAGCAACACCTTCACCTAAGACGTCTCTTATCTGCTCCTGCTTGTCACCGACGATGTAAACCTGCTCTTCGCAGCCCGCCTCGCACAGTGCATCGTAAACCCACTTTACTATCGGCTTACCTGCAACCTGATGTACTACCTTAGAGTAAGAGGACTTCATTCTCTTACCATCGCCTGCCGCCATTACTACTGCACATATATCCATAAAAATGCATCTTCTTTCGAAAAGTTTTTGTCCACTAATTATAACAAAGATAATTTGCTTGTAGTGTATAATAAGTAAAAATCTATTGAGGAGATTCTTCATGATCGCTATTCTTTTGGCTGCTGGTTATGCGACCAGACTCTACCCTCTGACGAAGGACAAACCGAAGTCACTTCTTCCTTTGGGCAACCGTCTCATCATCGACTACATTATGGATTCAGTCGATATCATTCCCGGTCTTACAAAAGTTGCATTGATCACTAATTCGAAGTTCTATCCTGCCTTCTGCGAGTGGGCTGATTCACAGGACCGCGAAGGCAAGGCTCCCATCGTTGTACTCGATGACGGCACGACAGACGACTCCAACAAGAGAGGCGCCATCGGCGACATCATCTACACGATCGATTCATTAGGAATTGACGATGACGTCTGCATCCTCGCAGGCGACAACATCTTCACATACAGCATGAAGAATATGTACGACTTCTATCAGGAGAAGAAAGCACCTACTCTGATTGCCATCAACGTTCCCGAGGTTCATCAGAGACAGAAGCTTGCAGTCGCTGTCCTCGATGAAGACGGACGTGTCCTCGACATGGAAGAGAAGCCTCAGGAACCCAAGAGTGAATGGGGTATCTATGCCACATATTTTTATGGCCGCGATATCCTTCCCATGCTTAAAGAATACATCGCCGAAGGCGGATCACCGGATGCACCCGGCAACTTCCCTTCATGGCTTTACAAGAAGATGCCCGTCTACGCTTTCAAGGGTGACGGTTCATGCATCGACATCGGTACATTAGAAAACTACGAGAAGACATGTAAGGAATATGAAGACAGATAACAGATTCTTTAAGCTGGTATGTGTCTTTATCGCAGGTTCCGCTTTCTTGAGCGGAACTTCTTCATGCGCGAAGCCTGCTACAGAGACTGTTATCGAGACAACCGTCTGCGCGACTCCCACACCTTCGCCTTCTCCGACTCCTTCACCGACACCGTCTCCCACACCTCTTCCTACTCCCGTGCCGACTCCGGTTCCTGAGTATGTAGAACCTCAGTTTGAAGAGACATGGTACAACGGATTTGTAGATGCAAGATCAGTCCGCGCACAGATCGTCGACAACCCTGAAGACATCGCTGTGCTCGTTAACAAATACTACGCACTTCCCCTGGACTATGTTCCGCCGGATCTTGTCGATGCTCCTCATTCGATGAACCAGCAGATAAGAGCAGAAGCATGTGAAGCGTGGGAAGCAATGTATGCCGCATGTGTCGAAGCAACCGGTCAAGGTCTTTTCCTTGTCTCGGGCTACAGAGACGCGAATATACAGCAGTACCTTTTCGACAGGTCTACAAATCTTAGAGGCATCACTTTCTCTGTAAGAAAGAACGCGATTCCCGGCCGCTCTGAGCATCAGCTCGGCCTCGCGCTCGACATCACGCCTGAGGGCCAGTACGAGATCCTCGACGAGTTCGGCGAGACCACTACAGGAATGTGGGTCAACGAGCACTGCCATGAGTTCGGATTTGTAAGACGCTTCCAGCAGCAGTGGGTCTACGAGACAGGTTACGATATCGAGGCATGGCACTACCGCTATGTTGGTGTCGAGATCGCGACTTATCTGTATGAGAACGACATGTCGCTCGAAGCCTACTACGGCTGCGAGCAGGTCCTCCCCTGGGATGAGTGAGCTCTAAGCGTCTGCGGAACTCGCAGAGCAGAACGCTTTTCGCTCAGAACAAATCTGATATCTTGTTGCATTAACAACTCCATGTGTTTATAATCTCCACAGAATCCAAGGCGGGGTGTAAGTCCCCACCGGCGGTGAGCCTTCAAAGCGATATGCAGTAAGGTAAGCCCGCAACTCCCGTTAAATCTTATGACGGGACTGACGCGATGAGATTTCGCGGCCGACGGTTAAAGTCCGGATGGAAGGAGTTGTTTTTTATGTCCGAAATTACCAAAGATTCTGTAACACGTACACGCGTCAACACACGCAAGATCGCAGTAACTGCCATCTTCACTGCTATGGCAGTAGTCCTCATGTATCTGGAGTTCAACCTCCCGTTCATGCCTGTGTTCCTGAAGTTCGATTTCTCTGAGCTTCCGGTACTCATCGGATCGTTCGCATTGGGCCCGATCTACGGTGTTGTAATTGAGCTTCTTAAGAACCTCATTCATCTTCCCGTCACAGCTACTGCAGGCATCGGCGAGATGAGTAACTTCATC
This sequence comes from Clostridiales bacterium, assembly GCA_017552455.1. Classification (GTDB taxonomy): domain Bacteria; phylum Bacillota; class Clostridia; order Saccharofermentanales; family Saccharofermentanaceae; genus Saccharofermentans. Next base: position 12,825 of record JAFZPX010000032.1, on the reverse strand, counting down.
ACAGGAAGCCTCTATGTATTTACAGCAGGCAAGATTTACGAGAAGATCAGAACAAGAAAAGGTGCGATTGTATCCATGCTCATCGCGACAGCAGTATTGGCACTTCTGGCAGTTCCTTTTAACTACTTCATCACTCTGCCTCTTTACGGATCAGTACTTCACTTCCCGACAGAAGCAATCGTAGAAATGGGTGCAGCAGTTAACCCCATGATCTCAGATAAGACGAGCCTCGTTTTCTGGGTATTCCTTCCCTTCAATCTGTTCAAGGGATTGGTTATCGGATTTATCACTTTCTGGGTATATAAGCCGATCTCAAAGCTGATTAATTCTACTTATAAGAAAACCCGCTGACACTAATCAAGCGGGCTGATCAACAGGCACTTCAGGCACCGGTTCCGCCGGTGCCGTTTCTATTGGTGCGGCATCCGTAGGCGGTGTCTCGCCGGGGACACTCTCCGTAGGAGGTGCATCTGTAGGAGCGGGCTCACCGGTCTCGACAGGTGTCGATTCAACAGGCTGCTCCGGCTCATAGATGCGAACAGGCTCCGTGTCGATAATATACTGTGTGTAGTCTCCGTTCGGATCGCCGAACAGGTAGCGGAAGAAGTTCGAAGACAGAACTCCGCTGCAGTAATTGATTCGGTTATTAACGATCGTGCGGACTGCCTCGACATATCCTTCAGGAATATCTGCATCAGGATCATTCGGATAGAATGTCGCCGTTCCGCTTAAGTAAGTTCCAAGATCTGTTCTCCAGTCATGTCCTGCATTGAAGTACAACGGCAGTGCGTCAGAGAAGACGTCACGACCCGGCAGCAGTCTGGAATCGTACTCGATACCATACAGATTAAGCAGCGTCGGCAACAAATCGATAGACATCGTCGGTGTATCGATAATGATCGGATCTTCATCCTCAAGACATCCGCACCACAGGATCAGACGGTTGTGGTCACGAAGAACCGTGTTGGTTACATCATATCCGTACAACTCAGAAAGGTGCTCGTTATCAAGTCCGTAAGGATAGTGATCCGCGCAGATAGCGATTACTGTATCATCCTCGATACCTGCCGCCTCAAGCTGTTGGAGCAGATATCCGACAGCGCGGTCGAGGTCAACCTGACATGCTATGTATGCACGCACTGTATCCGAGCACTGACCTGCCAGAGAAGCTGTATCATCCCAGTGCGCGCGGCTCTGCGCATTCGCATACTGAGAATAATTCGAGTGTCCGCTAACTGACATGTAGTAGATGTTGAACGGCTGCTGGTCGATATACATCGGCACCGTCGCCTCGATCATCTGAAGGTCGCTCTCAGGCCAGACCGGATCGACATAAGCCTCGAGTCCGTTACCCCAGCCCATATATCCCTCGGAGTATCCGAGAAGATTGTGCGTAACATTACGTGTGTAGTACTGGTAGTCGTTGTTATGGAAAGCCATTCCGTAATAGCCCAAGGCATTGAGCTGCTGAGACATCGTAAGGAAAGTGTTTCCGCGCGCAGCCATGTGATAGAAAGACACACCGCCGTCCTGCGGGAGCAATCCGAAAATATGCGAGAACTCACCGCCGATAGTACCCGCGGTCGCAGGTACATACGAATCCGTGAAATTGATTCCGCGCGTCGCGAGGCGGTAAAGGTTCGGCGTGATAACAGGGTCGATAGCCTCTGCCGTAAACGCCTCCGCAGTGATCATGATAAGGTTCTTCCCTGCGAAAAGCCCCGTATACTCGTTACTCATGGAAGGCTCGAGCGTCGCGCAATAAGCCGCGAGGCTTGCTATCGTTCCGCTCTCGTCCTCCGCGATCTGCTCGAAATCGATATCCATCACATGAGGATACGGCGTAGGCGTAGGAGAAGGTGAAGGCGTAGGTGTAGCACCGGGCACTGTAGGAACAGGTATCGGTGTAGGTGTCGGTGTCGCTGTGGGAAGAGCCGTCAAAGGAACATCCACAGTCTGGAACTCGAGATCGGAATCGCCCTTAAGAAGGCTTCTGATATCAAGAGCAACAGCCTCCGACAGACCGAACTTCTCAGCTGCCGCCGGGAAAGTATACTCGGTATTGTGTATTGCCTTAAGCGCAGGATTAACTGCGATCATTATCGTGTTGGAAAAGAATGACACGGGCATAAGAAGAGCAAGTATTCCTATCTTCCATCTGTCCGGCATCTTAGGGTGGAACTTACCCAGAAGAACTCTTACAACAAACAGTGCGGTCGGTACAAGGTACAAAGCGATGTGACCTATACCTGAAGGGCTTACTATCAATCCGCGGATCGTAGATGAGAAACCTGTAAGCGCATCTGAGCCTCCGAAGAAAACAGTGCGAAGATCGTACAAAGTCTTAAACTGCATATTGATGAAGAACTCGACAAGGAACGGAATCGCTGTAAGGACACGCGCGATGATCTCAGCCGCTACTCTTCCCTTACCTCTGAAGCACAAAAGCAGCAAGGCAACAGGTATACCGATATAGAGTGAACTTAATATGATGCCGGGTATAGTCGCAGTAAACCCCGATCCGAAGACCGAGAAACCGAAGACTAATTCATAGTAGAAAAGAACAAGAACAAATTCAGCCGACAGCATTCTTTATGATAAGCATCAGTGCCGCATGTGATTCCTGCCATGCAGGATCTGAGATGGCATATACATGTTCCGCTTTCCTCGTCTCAGAAGAAATTGCATCGTAGAACTGTACAGGGATGCCCTGCTCCTTAAGAAAATCTCTCATCCTTATATTGGAGTCATGGAGGAAGTCTCTGTCACCCGTGACAAGACATGTGCGAGGAAGACCCGCAAGCTTGATAGCATCGCGCAGGTCATAAATGTAGTCAGGAATGTCGATATCTCCGCCTTCAGTTCCTACAGGCTTCTTAAAGAAATAACCCGGAAACTTTGTGGGGTCCCCATCATAGACTCCGCAGATGGAATTAACTGATAATACTTCGACATCGGAATTCACGAAGACTCCGAGATCATGTCTGATCGTCTTGCTTCGGAGAAGACATCCCATCATGACCGCGAGATAACCGCCGGCTGAATCACCGATCAGGTGAAGCTTACGGATGCCTCTGTCCTTCGAGATAAAATCGACTGCAGTGCACAGGTCGCGAAGAACGCCTGACATAGACTGCTTCGGCAGAAGATGATAGTTAACATTGACTACAGGTACCTCAGAGAATACGGCAAGATTCATTCCGAAGTTCTTGTCGAGTTCCTTAAACCCATAAACAAACGCACCGCCGTGGATGAGGAAAAAAGCTGTATCTCCCAATTGGGTTCCCTTAAGCTTGTAGATATCAAGTCTGTGCTCAGGGATGTCAGGAGTCTCATAACAAATATCGCATTCTGTATCGCAATTTGTCGGCAACACTTCTGACGCCATTCTCATGGTATCGTTCTTAGTGCAGTTCTTTATGAATTCCTTGCACTGCTTCTGTGCTGCATATTTATCCAGGAACATATCTTAGTGGGACTCCGAAAGTGTAATTAAGCAAGGCTTATTATACTTACTTCTTTTAATAGTAGCAAGGTCTCACACAACAGACTTTCGTGATATAATTAAAAAGATTTTTGCAGGATTAAATATCCGGACGGAGGTTTTTCTATGTACGATGAAAAGATTGTAGATCAGCTCTCTGATTTGGTTTCCTCCTTTATCTGCTACGCAGGTTCTCATCTTCCCGATGACGTTGATGCGAAGCTCAAGGAGATGGCTAAGGTAGAGACTGAGGGTTTTGCTCCCACGATTTACAAGGCTATGGCTGACAATATGGAGCTTGCTAATGAGCTTAAGCGCCCTTCTTGCCAGGACACAGGTATCATCCAATTCTTCGCTAAGGTCGGTACAAACTATCCTTATCAGAACGAGCTCCCCGAGGCTTTGAAGCAGGCTGTTCTCAAGGCAACAGAGCGCGCTCCCTTAAGACACAATGCTGTACAGGTTTTCGATGAGATCAACACAGGTAACAACGTAGGTGTACGTGTACCGTGGATTGACTGGGAACTCGTACCTGACAGAGACGACATCGAGCTTTATGTCTACATGGCAGGCGGCGGATGCTCTCTCCCCGGTATGGCTAAGGTTCTCATGCCCCTCGAAGGCTATGAAGGTATCGTAAGAATTATTTTCGACCAGATGACATCTTATGGTGTTAACGCATGTCCTCCGGTACTCCTCGGTGTAGGTATCGCAGGTTCCGCTGAAGTTGCTGCTAAGCTTTCCAAGAAGGCTTTGCTCAGACCTGTCGGATCTCACAATGAGAACCCTAAGGCTGCAATGATGGAAGAAGAGCTCGAGAAGGGCTTGAATGAGCTCGGCCTCGGACCCGGCGGACTTTCCGGCAAGCTTTCCGTTATGGGCGTTAACATTGAGCAGGCTGCACGTCACCCCGCTACACTCGCTGTTGGTATCTCTACAGCATGCTGGGCACACAGAAGAGGCTGCATCAAGATTAATCCCGACTTAACATATGATTTCGTCACGAGCAAAGGAGTTACATTATGAGTATTTGGCATCTGACTACACCTGTAACGGATGAGGATATCGAGAAGATCCATATCGGCGACGTAATCTATCTTACAGGCGACATTACAACAGGAAGAGACGACGTTCACCACAGAGTAGTTGTTCAGGGCAGAGAGTGTCCTGTAGACCTTAAGGGTAAGGCTGTTTTCCACGCAGGTCCTATCATGAAGAAGATCAGCGAAGACAAGTGGAAGTGCGTTGCTGTAGGTCCTACAACATCCATGAGAATGGAGAAGGCTGAGAAGGAATTCCTCGCTGAGACCGGCGTTAAAATCGTTATCGGTAAGGGCGGCATGGGTCCTAAGACAACTGAGGGCTGCAAGGCTTCCAAGGCTGTTCATACTATCTTCCCCGGCGGATGCGCAGTAGTTGCTGCAGAGTGCATCGAGGATGTTGAGGGCGTTGAGTGGCTCGACCTCGGAATGCCTGAGGCTATGTGGAAGTTCAAGGCTAAGGAATTCGGACCTTTGATCGTTTCCATCGACTGCCACGGCGGCAACCTGATCGACGACAACAAGGTCAAGTTCAACGAGCGTAAGGAGAAGCTCGTTCCCGAGATTTCAGAGAAAGTTCAGTTCATGCATTGATGCTTCCTTTCCTTTCTTCACTCAAGGGAAAAGCTGACGCTTTAATATTTGATGTAGACGGTACCCTGCTTGATTCCATGACTGTATGGAATCAAGCGGATACCGTTTTTCTTAACTCGCGCGGATTCGAGGTAACGCCCGACTACACGGACTATGTCAAATCCGTACGAATCGAAGATGCCGCGGTCTACACACGCGACCGCTATAATCTTCCTGATACTCCCGAGCAGATCATGGCGGAGTGGAAAGCTTTTGTTAACCGAGCTTATGCAGAAGACGTGCTTCTTAAGGACGGCGCGCTCGAGTATCTTAAGCTCGCGAAGCAGACGGGCTTTAAGACAGCCTGCGCCACTGCGCTCACGCGCGAGAATATCAACTCCTCATTTACGCGTCTCGGGATACACAATCTGTTCGATGTGATAGTCGCACTCGATGACCTTCCGGGTCTTCCGGACAAGAGTGAGCCTGACGTATATCTTCACACCGCCAAGCTCATCGGTGCCGCACCTTCATCGACCGTCATATTCGAAGACGTTCCCATCGCACTTAACGGAGCGGTCAAAGGCGGCTTCATCACATGTGCGGTCTGGGACCTCATAGGAGCCGGATCTGAAGACGAATGGATCAATATGACAAAAATTTCTGACTATTCTTTTAAATTATGGCGCGACCTTATTAAAGATTAATGCTTTGTTCATTCTTTAGTAAAACGCATACTGTATAGTGATTTCATGGATTATGATGAGAGGCGGATCTTTATAAGAAGTCGTGCGGCGTTCGCACTGTCGATGATCATATATACCCTGGTGTTCTTTTCAGGGCTCTTCTTACAGAACTTCGTATTTGTTGACTACGCTCAGATCATCATTTCCATCTTCTTAGTCATCGCTGGTTTCTTTGTTAATCTGTTGTTCGGTATCCCGGGCTTCTGGATCTCCACGGCTCTGACTATAGTTCAGATATTCATCTACACATCAGCATTCTCTTCACGACACAGCAGCAACATGCTCGTGCTCGTAGGTCTCGCACTGCTGTCCTTCCTCATTAACACCATCTTCGAATTCTTCATCGTGCGTGTCGGCGACCGTATCGATAAGCTTGGCAAGAAGTATTCAGACGAGAAGGCAAGACGCATCAGCTTCGAGACCTCGGCTATGGTCACACAGAACATGGCCACACGTCCCGGTACTATCGTAAGACATGAGGATATCGCTGATAAGACAGGTTATGCAGAAGCCGTCGAGACAAGCCGTTATATCGCACTCGATCCGCTCACAACTCTTCCTAACAGACACATGATCAACGAGCATGCCGACATCAAGATCCTCGACTATAAGCAGGCTTACCGCGAAGCGGCTGATAAGGGCACAATGTGCGACATCCATCCGATCTATGCGATCTATCTTACAGTTGCAGATCCGGTCAGATTCTCACAGAGCAACGGCCACATCGTCGTTGACCTGTTCATCCAGACGATGGCCCACCGTCTTCGCGAAGCTGCAGACTCCAAGGACTTCGTCGGACGTATCGCCAACAACGAGTTCGCGATCATCACCACAAGACTTAAGGATGATACAGAAGTTCTCCTCTACGCCATCGAGATCGCGAAGGCTCTTAATGAAGAGACAGACGGAAACTTCTTCGCAGGTATCGCACAGTACCCCAGAGATGCCATGTTTGCAGGCGAGCTCATCCAGCACGCAGAGGCTGCAATGTACGATGCTGTTAACGAGGACACAGACGCTAAGATCTACGAGCCCAAGGCAGGCGAAGCAAGATGCTCCTTCCTCGAAGATCTTGCTATAGATGAGATAAAGGTGCTTTTCGATAAAGCTTTCGAGAACAACGAGATCTTCATGGTATACCAGCCCCGCTTCGATGCCGAGCGTAACCTCACGGGCTTCGAGGCTTTCGTTCGCTGGGATTGCCCCGGACACGGCACGGTAGACACGAAGGACTTCCTTTTCTATGTTGAGAAGACAGGTCACATCTACGCACTCGGCGAGCTGACACTAAGACAGTCGTTCGAGATGCTCGCCCTCATCAACGCGATCGATCCCAAGCTGTCCATGACCAACAATCTGTCTACGACTCAGCTTCATACTCCTGACCTTCAGGTCGATCTGCTTACACTCGCAGATGAAGCCGGATGCGATCTTCATAACGTTATCATCGACATCCCTTCAGACGGCGCGACGATCAATCTTTCCGAGATACAGAATACTCTCGATGCATTCGCGTCATCGGGTATCACAATGTCGCTCGATAATTTCGGCAGAGGTTACTCTTCACTGAACAGTATCCCGCTGCTTCCGATATCACTCGTAAAGCTCGACGGACACTTCACATCAGATCTCAAGGAAGGCACTGCACAGGACGTTCTGACACGTTCCATGATCAGCCTTCTCAAGGAACTCGACATCCCTGTAGATGCTACCAACGTAAGCTCCGCGCAGCAGTTCGAGAAGCTTCGTGATTACGGCTGCACATACTTCCAGGGAACATATCTGTACGAGCCCATCCCGAAGGATCGCGTGATCGACTATATAAAGAATTATAAGAATAACTGATCAGTATCCTATATGAAGATGTCCGAGAACCATGGACAGTCTTCTTACAGGTAATCCGACAACATTGAAATAATCGCCTTCGACAGTATCGACGAGCAGAGCGCCGCCGTTCTGAATGCCGTATGCTCCCGCCTTGTCGTAAGGCTCATCTGTATTGATATAACGCTCGATCAGTTCCTCCTGGAACGAATCAAGCACACCAAATTTAACCTTCGTCACTTCAGTAAAAACCTGCTCAAACGACGGCGACTTAACGCACACGCCTGTGATAACTTCGTGTGTCTTTCCGCAGAGCATGTGAAGCATCTTGCGGGCCTCGTCCTTATCCGCGGGCTTACCCAGGATCGCATCGCCGCACACAACGCAGGTATCCGCGCCGATCACGATGCTCTCGTTACGTTCGTTAATAGGAAGACTTGCAAAGACCGCGGACGCCTTCGCCCTCGCGAGCTCTCTTTGAACATTATCCGGAGTGCCGCCGCCAGCCAGGACATTTGCCTCGATCGCACGCTCGTTCACGTCCTCACTTCTTATCTCGAAGTTAGGTGTGATAAGTCTCATTATCTCTTTGCGCCTCGGTGACTTACTTGCAAGTATTATTCTCATGCGGTCTATTGTACCACTTCCCTCTCAGCGCCAAAACCGGTGACATTTTTCAGAAAGTGGCGCTGGATTTGTCTCTACGAAGCTCTCAGCGCCAAAATCGGTGACATTTTACAGAAAGTGGCACTGGATTTGGCGCTGGCCTCTGCGAAAAAGAGGGATGCGGTTCACTCGCATCCCCCTCTCTCCAGAGTTAGTTATTATAAATAAAACCTTTATCTTTAGAACTTATCCTCGCCGAAGATTTCCTCTTCCGAGATCTCTTCGGTGGTAATTCTTTCCCACAAAGGCTTATTCGAACCATTATCAACGGGCTTGGGCTGTGCAGGAGCTGCAGGTGCAGGTGCCGGCGCGGGCGCAACGGGTGCGGGAGCCGGAGCAACAGGCTTAGGTGCAGGTGCAACAGGCTTAGGAGCGGGAGCGGGTGCCTTCACTGCGTCCGCTACAATCTGATCAACGATATCCTCTACTGCTACTTCAGGGATATCATCAACTATTGCTGCGGGAGCAGGCTTAGCAGCTGCTGCGGGAGCCGCCTTGGGCGCCGGTGCAGGAGCTTCCTTCTTCTTTGCCTCTGCCTGTGCAAGTGCATCAGCAACTGATATCTTAGCGAAAGATGATTCATCCTTCTTAGACTCTGCAGGCTCACTATTAGTCTCTTTTGCCATAGCTACTGTCTTAGCTTCTGCTTCTGCGATAGCTGCCTTCTGCTCTGCCTTCATCTTGGCTGCCTCAATCTTAGCCTGTACTCTCTCTCTTGCAGCAGCTGCAGCGGCAGCTCTCTTCTCTGCATCTTCATTGGAAAGTGCAGCCTTGGCAGCAGACTCTTCAGCTCTCTTCATAACTGCTTCAGAAACCTTACTCTCTTCAGGCTTCTTATCTTCAGCAGGCTTAGCAGCCTTGGCAGCTTCAGCGGCAGCTGCAGACTTCTCAAGATCAATCCTGTCAGGACGTACATCATTACCCGGACGGGACAGTACATCTACGAGTGAATCGTGTACCTTACGTACTTCACTCTCAGGAAGGATCGCATCTACTGTACTCTCATAGTTGGCATCAGGATTGTTCATGAACAGAGCATAAACTTCCTTCGGGTTATCCTTCTTAGTAATTCTGCAGAAGCGGCTTACCCACTTATCCATGGACTTGCTCTGTGCCCACTTCGGCATCTCCTTAACCATCTCAGCACCGGATGTGGCAGTAACCTCAGAGAAGAACTCCTGAGCTGACTTATATTCACCATTAAGAATATAGGTTCCGCCGGGCTCACCATTCTCACAGACTGCTACGAGTGCAGATGCTACATTACGTACATCAACGAATGCATGTCCGCCTGATACTGTAGATACCTTGTTCTCGAGGAACTTCTTCAGGATCTTGTTCATATCGTAATCCTCGGAGAAGCCGGGACCAATGATGAATGTAGGAAGAAGGAGTGATGCATTGAACTTATTAAGATCAATCTTATTCATGAGGTAAGCGGAAGCCTCTGCCTTAGTCTCGGCATAGTCTCCGTCTACTCTGGATCTGTCGAAGTGTACGGTCTCGCCCGAAAGCGCTGAGTCAGGATCAAGTGAATAAGCTGAACCGAGATAAACGAATCTGCCGATCTTCGCACGCATTGCCATATCGATGACATTCTGCGCACCGGCAACGTTTACTCTTCTCATATTGAGATTCTTGTTATTGGAAATGGATACGATCTCTTCAGTATGGATAACAGCAGACTTTCTGGGATCATCTACCGTGAAGAAATCCTTAAGCGAATCCTTATCGAAGATCTCACCTTCAGAGATCTCTGCTCCCATGCCCTTAAGCAAGGATGCATCTGTTTCCGGCGGTACCAATACACGAACCTGGCATCCTTCCGCCAACAACATCTGAACGACCAATCTACCGACGGGTTCCTTCGCACCGGTAACAAGATACTTCTGGTACATCATAATTGTTCCCTCTCTTGACCTCAATAAAACTCAGATAACATAATTTTAATTTTTATAAATTAATATTTAAATGCCCTAGATGTTAAACCTATGTAAACAAAATGTTGTTGACAATCATTTGCACTGCGGTTATTATGGCAGTGTTTTATAGCAAAAATGCTGTGACGAAGAAGGTCCGGCAGTTGATGTACACAGAGAGCCGGGGATGCTGAGATCCCGACAACAAAGACTACCAAGTGACTATCGCTTCCGAGCTGATGTGCCGAATGAAGTTTAACTTCGAGTAGACCGCATCCGTATGGCCGCGTTAAGGCATAGGGTTTATAGGAACCTGAAGTGGCATCTTAATGACAAGGTGCAAGTTGAGTGGTAACACGGTAATTCGTCTCAACGTTCAAGGAACGTTGGGGCTTTTTTATTTCCCCGGCGTTAAGAAGAAATGCCGATCAAACGGAGGTAACAAAGATGGCAGAGAACTTAAACAACGAAGTCGAAGCTAAGCTGCTTGAAGTCGCTGGCCGCGTAAAGTCCTTGAGACAGGACATGGGTCTTTCTCTCGAGGAAGCTGCACAGAAGATGGAGCTTACTGTAGAGGAGTACGAGCGTTATGAGGAAGGAAAAGAGGACTTTAACTTCTCTTTCTGCTTCAAGTTCGCTAACCTTGCTAAGGTTGACATCGCAGACATTCTCGAAGGTTTCTCCCCTTCACTTACAGAGTACGCAGTAACAAGAAGAGGTCAGGGCCGCCCGATCGTAAGACGTGCTGATTCCCAGACAAAGTATCTGCGTCTCGGATCAAGATTTAAGAACAAGATGTGCGAGCCTTATCGCGTCATCCTCCCTTACTCTGATGAGGCATTGAATCCTCCTTACAAGCTCGTTACTCACGGCGGCCAGGAGATGAACATCGTAGTAAGAGGTTCACTTAAGGTTATGCTCGGTGACTCTTTCGAGGTGCTCCACGAAGGCGACGTTATCTATTTCGATCCTGAGACACCCCACGCCGAGTTTGCTGTAGGCGGCGAGGACTGCGAGTTCTACGCTATCATCATCGACCCGAAGCTTGCCGACAAGAACGAAGACTATATACCTCCTTATAAGACAGAGATCAAGACTGACAGCATGACGAATGTCGATGCTGCTAACTTGAAGGATCCTATCTACGCTAAGTACTTGAACGGCATTCTCGATGAGCACGGACACCTCGTTGACGTTGAGGTAAACGTACCTGAGTGCAAGAAGTTTAATTTCGCTTTCGACTGCGTTGACGCCATCGCAGACAAGGATCCCGAGAAGCTCGCTATGCTCTGGGTTGCGAAAGACTGCGTTACAGAGAAGCGCTTCACTTTCACAGACATGAAGAAGTACTCCAACATGACAGCAAACTACTTCAAGTCCCTAGGCATCGGCAAGGGCGACAAGGTAATGCTCGTTCTCAAGCGTCACTACCAGTTCTGGTTCGCCATGATGGGTCTCGAGAAGCTCGGTGCTGTCGCTATCCCTGCTACTCACCTTCTGCGTGACAAGGACTACGAGTACCGCTTCCAGGCTGCTTCCGTTAAGGCTATCGTCTGCACATCCGATGATGATGCAGCTGATGAGGTAGAGAAGGCAGCTGCAGCTTACGGACTTCAGACTCTGATCCTGTGCAACGGCACAAGACCCGGCTGGAGATCATTCGATGAGGAGTTCGTAAACTTCTCCGATGAATTTGAAAGACCCGCTGACTATGCCTGCGGTTACGACCCGATGGTAATGTTCTTCACATCCGGTACAACAGGCTACCCCAAGATGGCGCTTCACTCTTACATGTACGCTATCGGTCACATCACCACAGCGAAATACTGGCAGAACGTTGACCCTAATGGCCTGCACTTCTCCATCTCCGACACGGGTTGGGGTAAGGCTCTGTGGGGTAAGCTCTACGGACAGTGGCTGTGTGAGGCTCCTGTCTTCACATTCGACTTTGACAGATTTAAGGCTGAAGAGATCCTTCCCATGTTCGCGAAGCACCACATCACAACATTCTGTGCTCCGCCTACCATGTTCAGATTCTTCATCAAGGAAGACCTTTCTAAGTACGATCTTTCTTCCCTCAAGTATGCAGTTACTGCAGGTGAGGCTTTGAACCCTGAGGTATTCAACCGCTTCATGGAAGCTACAGGCATCCGTCTCATGGAGGGCTTCGGTCAGACAGAGACAACGCTCGTTATCGCTAACCTCGTAGGTTCCGGTATCAGACTCGGTTCCATGGGTAAGCCCAACCCGCTTTATGAAGTTAAGGTATTGGATCCTGACGGCAACGAGTGCAAGCCCGGTGAGACAGGCGAGATCTGCATCAACACACAGAAGTATCACCCGAAGGGACTGTTCCTCGAGTACTACCTGTCACCCGAGCTCACAAAGGACGCTTGGCACGACGGCTGGTATCACACAGGCGATACAGCTTGGCAGGATGAGGACGGTTATATCTGGTACGTCGGAAGAACAGACGATGTCATCAAGTCCTCCGGCTACCGTATCGGACCCTTCGAGATCGAGAACGTTATCATGGAATTGCCTTATGTCCTCGAGTGTGCCGTTACAGGTGC
>JAFZPX010000031.1 GCA_017552455.1 Clostridiales bacterium | reverse complement strand
GAAGGCTAAGAAGGAAAGAGCTGAAGCTAAGAAGAAAGCTGAGCCTGATACGGGGAAGAACTCATGGGTTGCAAAGGCTAAGGAGTTTAAGGAACAGGCTTCAGGTAACGGGGAGACCAAGAGTAAGTTTAAGCCCCGTAAGAATTCTGATTCTTTGATGGGCCGTGTTATGTCCGGCATGCCCAAGATTGATATTAAGGATCTTGATGACTACAGTCAGAATGTAAATATCGAAGGTAACTTCGTTATTATGGACGACCAGAAGATGGCCGATATCCTTAAGCTGTCCAAGAGCGGAACATGTGTTATCGCGAAGTTCTTTATCGTAGATGCCACCGGCGGTACAAGTGCACTCATGTTCTTGAAGCCTGAAGAAGCCGATATATTCGAGAAGACCTTCGGTAAGGGCGGTTACGCGGGATTCCAGGTATCTACGAATTACGACAGAGGCGAGAAGGGTGTAAGAGTCAACGGTATTTATGAGGCTGATCCGCCGCCTGCACGTCGTGAGAATTGCGAATATAAGAGAGTTGAGCTTCATGTCCACTCGAAGATGAGTGAGAAGGATGCGATAAGTAATCCGGGCGACATCATGAAGCTTGCAGCTTCATTCGGTCACAGAGCATGCGCCATCACGGATCACGGTGTTGTTCAGGGTTTCCCTGAAGCTGTTGATGCTGTTAAAGGAATTAATAAGAAGAAAGAAGAGGGAGAAGAGAAGTTCAAGGCCATCTTGGGTTGCGAGGGTTATCTCGTAGATGACGGTCCCACTATCTTCTATAACCTGCCTTTTATTCCGGGTAGTAAATCAGGTCTTCCCAAGCCTCCCATGGCTGTAGGCGAGTTCGTAACTTTAGCTATCGAGACTAATGGTGATGATCCTTGTACGGACACCTTCACGCGTGTCGCTGCAAGTAAATACAGACTTAAAGGATTTCAGGGTATCCGCCCTGAGATCGAAGGTGAGACTGATGCACAGGCTCAGGAGTTCGCGTCCCATGATATAGACACAAGCCTTTGGGAGCCTGATGAGATTCCCGAGAGCTTAAGAGATGAGAATCTTCCCGGTACGCCTTCTTATGGTGAGGAGGATGTAAATCACATCACAAATATCGATGACCGTATTGGTACTCCTTATTCTGAAGACGGTACTTTGGTAGTTCCCGAAGAAATCGTATACGAGCATGTTGCTGACTTCTATGCTGATGTAGAAGATATCATCTACAAGGGATCAGGTGAGCCTTGTGATGCTTATTTCCGTATGGGTGAGCTGGTAGGCTTCATTGGTGATGCATTTGTAACCGGTGAGAATATCTTTGATACGTTGGGATTCTTGAGACGTGCCGGCTACGGTATCAATATAGAGGATCATAAGTACTATAGAAACAAGTTCAACATGCCTGCTATATCCATCGAGGATATAAGAAAGTACGCATGTCCTGAGAATATAACAGAATCTGTTGAATCGACTCATAATGACCTTATCGATAAGGCGAGGAAAGACGCTCAGTTCGTAATCGATTATCTTACTGCTGAAGGTTCTGCAGATCCTGAGGCTCTTAACCTTAAGATCGGACACAAGACTACCGATATTTTACTATCTCAGGAGAGCAAGGCTTATCACATTATCTGGCTTGTAAGGAACAATCTCGGACTTTATAACCTCTATCATCTGGTATCAGAGTCTAATGTTCATTACTTCTACAGAAGACCGAGAACTCCTAAGAGCTTACTTAAGTACTATAAGTCTTCGATAATCGTCGGAGGCGCGTGCGAGCAGGGCGAGATATACCGCTATGCCATGGCGAAATACAAGGACTGCGGTAAGGACGTTAACAAGGCTCTGGAAGCGCTGAAGGAAGATGAGACGTTTAAGGATATTCTTTCTCTTTATGATTACGTCGAGATTCAGCCTTTGTGCAACAACATGTTCATGACGAGAAATCCCGATAAGGCTGCGGGTGAACCTATGCCTCTTAACGAGACAGATATCAGGAACACAAACATACTGCTTGCTGATGTTGCTGATGCTTTTAAGCTTCCTTTGATCGCGACTACAGACTCTCACTTCCTTAACAAGGAAGACGGTATGTACCGTAAGAATATGCTCATGGATATGGGCTTTGCCGATGCTGAGATGCAGTCTGATCTTTACTTCAGAACTACAGAGGAGATGCTCGACGAGTTCTCTTACTTAGGTGAGGAAAGGGCTCTTGCTGCGGTCGTTACGAATACCAATATGATCGCCGATAAGATCGAATACGGTATCAAGCCTTTCCCGGACGGCACATATCCTCCTATGATCCCGAGAGCTGCTTCTGACGTAAGAGATATCGCATATACAAGAGCGAACAAGCTATACAGACATAACGGAGTTCTTGATCCTGTCGTTAAGGAGAGACTCGACAGCGAGCTTAATTCCATCATCGGTAACGGCTTCGCGATCATGTACTATATCGCGTACAGACTTGTTAAGAACTCGAATAACGAAGGCTTTATCGTAGGTTCAAGAGGTTCCGTAGGATCTTCGTTTACGGCTACCATGCTCGGTATCTCCGAGGTTAATCCTCTTGTGCCTCACTACAGGTGCCCGAAGTGTAATTACGTAGAGTTTAATAACACGGGTGAATACGGCTCCGGTTACGATCTTCCTGAGAAGAACTGTCCCGAGTGCGGTGCAAACATGCACAGAGACGGACAGGATATACCTTTCGCGACGTTCCTTGGCTTCTACGGAGACAAGCAGCCTGATATCGACCTTAACTTCTCAAGCTTGAACCAGGCTTCAGCGCATAAGTATGTAGACTACCTCTTCGGTACTACACACACGTTTAAGGCCGGTACTGTAGGTACTGTCGCAAGCAAGAACGCACTCATGATCGCGCGAAATGTCTGCGACAAGAAGCAGGTGCCGTACACGACCGGAGACCTCCTTTATATGTCACGCGGTCTTCTCGGTGTAAAGAGAACTACATCGCAGCACCCGGGAGGTATCGTCGTTGTTCCTAAGGAGATGGACGTATATGAGTTTACGCCCATACAGTATCCTGCGAATAAGACGGACTGCGGAATCATAACGACGCATTTCGACTTCCATTCCTTGCACGATACTATCCTTAAGCTTGATATCCTCGGACACTTGGATCCTACTGTACTTCGTATGCTTCACCTTCTAACGGGTGTAGAGATTACGGATATCCCTGTTCCGGAGCCGAAGGTAATGAGCCTTCTTGAGTCTACGGATGCGTTGGGATTCCCGATTGAGGAGTCGGAGGCAGGTTCTGCGACGATCGGTCTGTCGGAGCTTGGTACTCCTATGGCTCGAGGCATGATCAAGGAGACAAAGCCGACGAGATTCTATGACCTCGTTCAGCTCATGGGTCTTTCACATGGTACTGATGTATGGAAGGGCAATGCCCAGGACCTTATTAGTGAAGGTACGTGCGACCTTAATTCAGTTATCGGATGTCGTGACTCAATTATGACGACTCTTATCTATTGGGGACTTCCGAATAAGGACGCCTTCGATATTATGGAGGCCGTACGTAAGGGTAAGGTTGCTTCCGGTGCTGTTGCTGAGAAGTGGGAGAAGTGGAAGGCGATGATGAAGGAGTGTAATGTTCCTGACTGGTACATCGGCTCCTGCGAGAAGATCAAGTACATGTTCCCTAAGGCACATGCTGCCGCATACTCGATATCAACATTAAGAGTTGCGTGGTTCAAGGTCTACTATCCTGAAGAATACTACTGTGCGTACTTTACTATCAGAGGTGAAGAATTTGACGCTCAGTATATGTGTAAGGATATGGAGGTGCTTAAGGCGCGTATGGAAGTGCTTAAGACTCTCATGCATTCGAAGGAGAGCTCCGCTAAGAAGGCACAGGATGAATACTTCCTGTGTGAGCTTGTTGCTGAGATGCATCACCGCGGAATCGAGTTTGCTCCCATAGATCTTAAGACGAGCCACGCTACTGACTTTACAAAGGTTGATAAGGGATTGATACTTCCTCCGCTTGACTGCATTGATTCAATCTCTGCATCAATGGCAAGAGGTATTACCGCCGCAAGAGATGAGGCCCCCTTCAAGAACAGAGAAGATCTTATGCAAAGAGGTAAGATCGGTCAGGCTGCCATAGAGACACTGGATAAATATGGTCTTATTGATGACCTGCCTGAATCTGCCCAGATCGACCTGTTCTCATTTATGGATGGTCAGCTGTAATCTATGAAAGTCTGCAAAGTCCTTCTGAGAGAATGCGTACGGCAGACTGATAAGGCCTACACATATAAGATTCCTTCTGACATGGAAGAAAAGGTGGTTCAGGGATCTTATGTTAAGGTGCCGTTCGGATTCGGTAACAGAAAGCAGATTGCTCTTGTTGTAAGTGTGAGCGATTACACGGAGGACTTGGGATTTGCTCCGTCGAAGCTTAAAGACATAGATTCACTCCTTGATCTTTATCCAGTTGTGAATAAAGATCAGCTGGCTATGATCGAGCCTTTGAAGTCGAGATTGCTCTGTACTTCAGGCGATGTCATCACCATGATGGTCCCGTCGGCTGTCGGCACGGTCGCTAAGGCGAAGGCATCATTCGTCAGTATCAAATCAAGGGAAGAGGCTGAGGCTGTTCTTGCTTCAGGAAAACTTCGCTCGGTTACGCATATTCATATTCTTGAGCAGCTTCTGGCAAATGGTCCCACAGAGCGTAAGACCCTTCTTGCTTCTGCGAAGGCGACTGATGCTCAGTTAAGAGGACTTCGTGATAAGGATCTTATCGAGATAACGACCAGGATGCTCTCAAGAGATGAGCTAGAAAGCGAAGTTCAGTCACCGGCTGAAGTGTCTTCGGATTCTTTTAGAGTGGTACATGAACTCAACGGTGAGCAGGGTAAGGCTTATAAAGAAGTCTGCGACAGCTTAGGTAAGCCGCAGGTTTTCCTGCTCCACGGTATTACAGGAAGCGGTAAGACGGAAGTGTATCTTAAGTGTGCAGGCGAAGTGCTTGACCGTGGAGGATGCGTTATCTATCTTGTCCCCGAGATCTCTTTAACTCCTCAGACAGTTAGCTGGATAAGAGGAAGATTCGGAGATACAGCTGCCGTAATGCACAGCCGTCTTACTGACCGTCAGAGATTTGACGAATGGGATCGAATAAGAAGAGGTGAGGCAAGGATTGTTGTAGGTCCGAGAAGCTCCATATTCGCACCGGTTGAAGATCTTAAGCTGATAATCATTGATGAGGAACATGATTCATCTTATAAGTCTGAGTCATTCCCGAGATATAACACAAGAGATATCGCGATCATGAGAATGAAGCTCAGCTCATGTCCTCTCATACTCGGTTCTGCTACGCCTCTTGTGACTTCATATTATTCTGCCCAGAAAGGCGTTTATAAGCTCCTAAAGCTTAATAAGCGTGCTGCGGAAGATGCTGTGCTGCCTGAGGTCACAGTAGTTGATATGAAGAAGCAGATACAGGAAGGCTACGGTGAACTCATATCCGGTCCTCTTAGAGTCGCGATGGCTAAGGCATTCTCTAAGAATCAGCAGGTTATGCTCTTTCTTAACAGAAGAGGCTATGCGAGAACACTGGTATGCAGTACCTGTGGAGAACCTGCGAACTGTCCGAACTGTTCCGTAGCTATGACTTTGCACAATTACAGAAGATCTTCTGAGAGGCTTCTTATCTGTCATTACTGCGGTTATACGATACCTTCCGGTGAGTGTGTCTGCCGTGAGTGTGATGGAGCCAAATTTAAAAGGGCCGGTGTCGGAACACAGCAGCTTGAAGAGATGCTCAAGGAACTTTATCCCGACAGGAAGGTCCTTCGCATGGATCAGGATACGACCATGCAGCCCGGTGCGCATGAGAGAATCTTAGGAGAGTTCCGAGATCATAAAGCTGATATCCTTGTCGGTACACAGATGATAGCTAAAGGCCATGACTTTCCGAGTGTTACGGTAGTAGGTGTGCTGGGTGCAGATCTTATATCGATGTCTTCAGACTATAAGTCTTCGGAAAGAGCCTTCGAGCTGATTACGCAGGCTGCAGGAAGAGCGGGAAGAGGCAATGAGCCCGGTAAGGTATTCCTTCAGAGTCTTCACACGGACAATCCTCTGCTTATGTATGCTGCAAGTCAGGACTATGAGGCCTTCTATGAATCCGAGATAGCTTATAGGGAAGTTATGAAGCTTCCTCCGTTCAAGGCTGTGGGAGAAGTCGTATTGTCGCTTCCTGATGAAGATATGCTCATGAAGAGGACAGCTGATGTTGGAAGATATCTTAAGGATTTTCTTTCCTATCAGGATAAGAGTCTTGGATTCGAGCTTTATGGCCCTGTGCCGGCCCCGATATATGAGCTGCGCGGAAGATACCGTAATGTGTTTATGATAAAATCACATAAGAAATCCTATCTGAACGAGGTCTTCCGGCAGATAATGGAGGATTTTGATCCTAACCTGTATCCGCTGTCGTTCGATAATGATGCAGGAGGCAGCTGATAATGGATACTATATTCGATTATCTTAAGTGGCGCGGCGATCTTACTTTTAAGCAGTATCCCTTCAATGAGGTCGATGCTGCGATCCTGGCAAGATTCTCATATGAGCCCTTTGATGGTATCGTATCGCCTGCGTTCCGCGAGTTCTCAGTCGTAAAGGAAGTCTGCGAGAGTCTTATAAATCTTCCTACACTGCATAGTGATGTTATCGATCAGAAGCTCGACATACAGTTTATAAGAGCCATCAAGGAAGCCCCCAGATTTGCCAATATGAGAATCTCGGGCTATGTCAACGACATCGATGAGGAAAGACAGATTCAGTTCTCCGCATGCCTTTTTGACCTTGACGGAGAGCAGAATTATTTCGTAGCTTTCCGAGGCACAGACAACACCATAATTGGCTGGAAAGAAGACTTTAATATGGGCTTCGAGTTTCCCGTGCCTGCGCAGGAGAAAGCGCTCAAGTATTTCGAGAATGCGGTTGCATCCTTTAAAGACGGAACGTTCATTGTCGGCGGACACTCTAAGGGAGGAAACCTCTCTATATATGCTGCAACGTACTGTGATGATAAGTACAACTCGCCGGTAACGGATATATATAACTTTGACGGGCCGGGTTTTACAGAGAAGATAATGAATACAGAAGAATTCCAAAGAATCGAGCATCAGATACATACCTTTGTGCCCGAGTTCTCTGTCGTAGGAATGCTTCTTGAGCACCTCGAGGATTATTCTGTCGTTCATTCAGACCTGACAGGCATCATGCAGCATGAGATTCTTTCATGGGAGACGGGTCCCGTTTCCTTTATCCACAAGAAGGAAGTAAGCAAAGAGACTAAGATCTTTGATAAGGCGTTTAAGGACTGGATTCAGGGCCTTGATAAGATCCAGCGTGAGCAGTTTGTTGATACTGTCTTTAATCTAATGATGTGCGCTGATGCTCACACTCTTGCCGAGTTTACCGAGAAGCGTAAAGAGATGATGACCAAGATTATTGGCACTTATCAGAAGATGGATGCCGAGACGAAGAAGGGCTTCAAGTCTTCTACCAAGAGGCTTTTTGATACGGTCGCGGGAATGCTCAAGACTTCGCAGAAAAACCTCAAGGCCTGATTGTGGTAGAATATTACGCGTAAAAATCAAATGGAGTGACTATTTATGGCTTTAAGGAACATCGTAACCGAGGGAGATCCTATACTGCGTAAGAGATCAAGGGAGATCGAGGAGATTTCTCCTAGGATCGTTAAGCTTATTGATGACATGGCAGAGACCATGTATTACGACAACAGAGGTATCGGTATCGCTGCTGTTCAGGTTGGCGTCTTAAGACGTGCGTTTGTCATTGATATCGGTGACGAGCACGGAAGAATCAACTTTATCAATCCGGAGATCACATACAAAGAAGGTGAGCAGAGATGCTCTGAAGGTTGTCTGTCAGTACCGGGAAAGAGCGGTGAGGTTATGCGTCCCGAGAAGATTCATGTAAAGGCTCTTGATATCAACGGTAATCCGTTCGAGATGGATGCTGAAGGCCTTCTTGCTGACTGCATCTGCCACGAGTATGACCACCTTGACGGAATTCTCTTTATAGATAAGGCGATCCCCGGATCGATCGAGGAAGTTCATGCCGAGAAATAATGTGAAAGTTATATTTATGGGCACGCCCGAGCTTTCCGCTACGGTTCTCAAGGGTCTGCACGATGCCGGATACGAGGTTATCTTAAGCGTATCCCAGCCTGATAAGCCTGTAGGAAGAAAGCATATACTGACGGCACCTCCTGCAAAAGTACAGGCGCAGGATCTGGGCATAGAGGTTTATCAGCCTGATTCTCTTAAGACGGATGAGGCTTATGAGTTTATTAAGAGCAAGGAGCCTGACCTTATCGTGACAGCTGCTTACGGTAAGATCCTTCCTCAGAGAATGCTCGATATCCCGAATTTTGGCTGTATCAATGTGCATGCGTCGCTGCTTCCTAAGTACAGGGGTGCGGCTCCTGTTCAGTTCTCGATAATCAACGGTGATGATGTTACCGGTGTAACGATAATGAAGATGGATGCCGGCATGGATACAGGCGACATTCTTACACAGGTCGAGGTTCCGATCGATATCAATGACCATACAGATACGCTTATGGCAAAGCTTGCTGATGCAGGCCGCGATCTGCTTCTTACTACGATGGATGATTACATCGAGGGTAAGCTGACTTCGATCCCTCAGGATCCTGCACTTGTAACTGTTACTTATCCCGTTAAGCCTGAGGATGCCGTCCTTGATCTTACACAGGATGCCCGTCAGGTTCACGACAGGATTAGAGCATTAAGCTCATGGCCCGGATGTTCAACGGTCTTTAACGGTAAGAGAATTAAGATCTACGATTCAAAGCTTGAAGAAGACGATAGTGAAGAGGCCCAGCCCGGTGAGATCACAAAGGCCTCCAAGGGAGATCTTAAGGTTAAGTGCGGCAAGGGCTCGATCTATATCCTCGAGCTTCAGTCCGAAGGCGGTAAGCGCCTGAAGGCTATAGACTGCGCACATAACTACAAGCCGGGACAAAGATTCGGAAGTTAAGTGGAAGACAGAAAACTCGTTTATTCCATACTATTTGACTGCTTCGAGAACAAAGCGTTCTCTAATCTCGCATTCGGTGACAAGAATGCGGATGACTTTGTACGTGCTGCTGTCTACGGCACACTCACTTATGTTTTCTCTGAAGACTACATGATCAAGTCTGTATCGGGCAGGGAGGTATCCTCGCTTGATCCTGAAGTGCGCACCATACTGCGCTTTGGCGTTTGGCAGATATTGTTCTCTGAGAAGGTTCCTGACTACGCTGCGGTCAACACTTCGGTAGAACTTGCTTCTGCCTTTGCACCCCGCGCGAAAAGCTTAATTAACGCGGTTCTGCGTAAGGTTTGTGACTTAACCCCGGAGCAGCGCGACTTAAGCTCTTCCAAAAGCGTGGAAGCAGCATACTCTCTTAAGCCTGAGATCTACGGGATACTGAAGAAGTCGTACGGCGCTGAACGTGCTCCTTCCATTGCGCGTGCTCTTCTTGCTCCTTCACCGTTAGCGATAAGAGTGAATACCTTAAAGACTGATAAGAAGACGCTTGCTTTGGAACTTGAAGCTGAAGGGTTCGGGATATCAGATGCATCGTTTATGGATGATGCATTAATACTTAAGCCTACGTCTTCCTCGCCTTCGATAGAGAAGTCGAAGGCTTTTATCGACGGTAAGTTTATGGTGCAGGGTGAGGCAGCACAGCTCGCTTCATTAGTAGCTTCGCCTGCTAAGGGTATGAAGATACTTGATTGCTGCGCGGCTCCCGGCGGTAAGTCAACGCATATGGCGGCTTTGGCTTCGAATGAGGCGGATATCCTTGCACTTGATATCAATGCATCAAGAATAGAACTAATAAAGCAGAATGCGTCCAGACTTGGAGTAAAGGGAATAAGAACGGGAGAAGCGGACAGCTCTGTCTTTGATGATGAAGACGGATTTGACCTTGTCCTGTGTGATGCGCCATGCTCCGGCCTTGGTATTATGGGCGGAAAGCCTGATATAAGGCTTACGATATCTTACGAGCGTATCGTGGAGATTACCGCTAAGCAGAAGCAGATACTCGATAATATAAGTAAGCTGGTTAAGCCGGGCGGTGTGCTTGTTTACAGCACTTGTACCGTGAATAAAGGCGAGAATGAGGATCAGGTCACCGCGTTCCTTGAAAGCCATCCTGACTTCGAGCCCGATCCTTTTGACAATATACTGCCCGACAGATTAAAATCTTCGCACGTTAACGGGACACTCACAATGCTGCCTGATGAGGACGGATGTGAGGGGTTCTTTATAAGCAGATTACGGAGGAAGAATGGATAGAGATAACAGACGTTTCTGTCTGGATCTAACCGAAGAGGAGATCCTTAAGTGGTGCCTGGATAACGGGTTCCCTAAGTTCCGCGCGGGTCAGATCAGCAAATGGCTGAACTCGGGCGTAACTGATACTTCAAGGATGACCAATATTCCTGCTGCTATGAGACAGAAGCTCGAAGAGGACTTCCTGTTTTCTGACATGAAGATAATCGATGAGTTCATTTCCAAGATCGACGACACCAGAAAGCTCGTATATCTGCTTCCTGACGGTAATATCATCGAGACTGTAATCATGAGGTACAAGACCGGTCTTTCCATCTGTATCTCTTCACAGGCCGGATGCAAGATGGGTTGCTCTTTCTGCGCGTCTGCCAAGGCGGGATTCGGCCGTTCGCTCACCGCAGGTGAGATGGTGGCCCAGGTTCTGATGGCGCAGGATCACATAGGCGAGAAGATAAGGACTGTCGTTGTCATGGGTATCGGCGAGCCTTTTGATAACTACGATAACCTCATGGGATTCATCAAGATAATGAATAATCCTGACGGAATCAATATGGGTGCAAGGCATATCACTGTTTCCACATGCGGACTTGTGCCTAAGATCCGTGAGTTTACCAAGGAGAAACTTCAGGTCAATCTCGCGATATCACTCCACGCTCCTAATGATGAGCTCCGCCGCGAGCTCATGCCGGTCGCTTCCGCATACAGCATAGCTGAACTTATGGATGCGTGCCGCGAGTATGTGAATAAGACGGGAAGAAGAATAACTTTCGAGTATTCGCTTTTTAACGAGGTAAATGACACTTTCGCTTGTGCAGAGCAGCTTTCTAAGCTTCTTAAGGGCTTAAACTGCCACGTAAACCTCATTGCTGCCAATGAATTCCCGGGTGGAATCTACAAAAGGTGCACGCCGAAGAGGGTAGAAGCTTTTCGCAAGGCTTTGGAGAGCAAGGGCATAAACGCTACCTTAAGGCGCGAAATGGGCTCCGACATCATGGCTGCCTGCGGACAGTTAAGGCGCGGTATAGAAGAGCGCAAGGGCGAAGTGTAACGAACTTATAACTTTGGTGGAAACGCATTTATTTTATAATATAATATAGTTTAGTCTGTTTTGAGGAGTAATTCGATGAACGCACAAAGCCCTGAGGGCATGATATTTGCAGGCAAGTATAAGATAAACAAGCTTATCGGCAGAGGCGGTATGGCCAATGTCTATCTTGCAACGGACATGGGGTCCGGGATCAAGGTTGCCATCAAGGTATTGAAGCCCGAGTTCTCAGCGGATGAAGAATTCATCAGAAGATTCGATACGGAGGCTAAGGCCGTATCTTCGCTTAATCACGCCAATATTGTTAAGGTCTTCGGTGTAGGTCACGAAGGCAACTTCAGATATATCGTTCAGGAGTTTGTTGACGGTATTACCGTTAAGGACCTTATCAATCAGAATGGTCATCTTGACTGGAAGGTAGCAGTGCCGATCGTTATCCAGGTAGGAATGGCCCTTGAGTATGCACATAAGAACGGCATCATCCACAAGGATATCAAGCCGCAGAATATACTTATCAGCCGTGACAGAATCGCTAAGATCACTGACTTCGGTATCGCGAGAGCCGCTACAGGCAATACGATCACGATGTCTTCCGGCGGTGCTGTCGGATCGGTTCACTATTTCTCGCCTGAGCAGGCAAGGGGCAGCAATGTAGGTCCCGCTTCAGATATCTATTCTGTAGGTGTCATGCTCTTCGAGATGGTAACGGGAAGAGTTCCTTTTGACGGCGATTCTGATATCGCTATCGCAGTTAAGCATCTGCAGGACAGACCGCCGCTCGCATCACAGTATGTTCCTGATGTACCGCGCGGACTTGATGCCATCATCGTTAAGTGTATGCAGAAGACTCCTGAGAGACGTTATGCATCAATGCGTCAGATGGTTACAGAGCTTGATGCTCTCATGGTTGATCCTAACGGTGTATACGGAATCATCGGTGCAGGTAATGACGAGCCTGAGCAGACAGCTCCTTCCGGAACTGTATCTTTCAGACAGGATCCTAACTACGATAAGATAGCTGATCTTGAGAAGTCTGCTGAGGCAAGAAGACTTTCCAGACTTCGTGACAACATATTGCTTGTATTTGTCGTATTGCTTATCGTTGGTGTATTGGTCGGTGTTTCCGTACTGATACTTAATTCCATCTCGACAGCTACGCATATCGAAGAGAACAACGACTATACTGTCGGTAACTATGTCGGCCGCAGTGTTGACGAGGTAATTACCGAGCTTGAAGCGAACCGTATCGCATATGAGATACAGACTCAGGTAACTAATGATTATCCTGCCGGTACGATCATCGAGCAGAATATCAATGAGGGCGTTGTTATCGCTTCAGGTTCTGACATCCATAAGATCGTGCTTACTGTAGCCGGTCAGGC
This sequence comes from Clostridiales bacterium, assembly GCA_017552455.1. GTDB lineage: Bacteria > Bacillota > Clostridia > Saccharofermentanales > Saccharofermentanaceae > Saccharofermentans. Next base: position 3,368 of record JAFZPX010000031.1, on the reverse strand, counting down.
TGAGACAATTACACTCAGCAACTATTCAGGTCTTGATTTCCACGAGGCTTACTCGATGCTCTCATCTTTGGGACTTCAGGTAAGTGTTCTTGAAGAGACGAATGCAGACTTCGAGCCCGGACAGGTATTGAGAACTGAGCCTCCGGCGGGTTCCGTTGTTGAAGTCGGTTCTTCGATCGTTATCGTCTATGCTAAGGCTCCTACAAGCTCTACTGTTCCTGATCTGCACGGACTTACACTTGAGGAAGCAAGAGAGCTTCTCGATGAAGAAGAGATCAATATCGGTCATATCGAGGGTGCTACTGATGTTATCGTTCTCCCTGAGAACCAGCAGTATATCATCCTGACTGATCCTGTCGCAGGAATCACACTCCCGAGAAGATCTTCCATCACACTTTATGTCGGTACTATGGAAGATGTTCAAAGAGGCGGAACACCTACGCCTACACCTTCACAGGTAAATGTAGCTACTACTGTCCAGGGACAGGGTACAGCAGAGGGCGGCGGTTCCTATGACGTCAATACAACAGTAACTCTCGTTGCAACACCTGCTGAAGGATACAGATTCGCAAGATGGCTCGATCCTTACAACAACGTAGTAACTGAGTCTAACGTTTATACATTCGTAGTCTATGATCCGGACGGTGATCCGCTCACACCGACTACAATCAATTACACTGCGGTATTCGAGCCTCTGGCACCTGATCCCGGTGCCGTTCCGCCGATGTAAGAAGCATGCCGGAACAGGTTAGAGGTGTAATTACAAAAGGTGTCGGCGGTGTATATACCGTCAGATGCGAAGATGGCAGCATCAGATCCTGCCAGATAAGAGGCAACATCAGATTAAAGAAGATAACGCCTCTTGTCGGTGATATCGTACTTACAGGGGAGTCGGGTGATCCCGACATCCCTTTTGTATTGGAAAAAGTCCTTCCGAGAAAGAACTATCTTGTAAGGCCTCCGCTTGCTAATCTCGATACGTTGCTTCTGATATTTGCATGTGAGGATCCGGTACCGGACCTTAAGCTTCTCGATAAGATGCTTATCATCTGCGGTGTGTTGAAGATCAAGCCGGTTATCCTTTTCTCGAAGAGCGATAAGGATCCCAAGTCTTGCGATAAGTATGTATCCATCTATAGGAATGCAGGCTTTGACTGCTTCCCCATGAGTAAGGATGAACCCATACAGGAAGAAGTGAAGGCTCTTATCAGGACCGGTCTTACAGGTCTTGCGGGACCTTCGGGCGTAGGAAAGAGCACTTTCTGCAACAACCTTCTTGGTGAAGGCACGATGAAGGTAGGAGATATCTCTGACAGACTTAAGAGAGGAAAGCATACTACGAGGCATGCGGAGCTTTTCGAGTATGAGGAGGGATTCATAACAGATACTCCCGGATTCACGTCTCTTGATCTGTTCGAGGTTGGTGTATTATATACAGATGTATCCGGCGGCTATCCTGAGATGAGGGCAGCTTCGTCGGAGTGTAAGTTCGCAGACTGCAGGCACATCGCGGAGAAGCAGTGCCGCGTAAGAGAACTCATTGGTGACGGAATCGATGAGGGAAGATACAACAGATACCGCGAATTCTACGAATATTTATACAGCAGAAGACCTAATTCTGCGGGAGGATACAAATGAGAAAATTCGAGTTATCACCTTCGCTTCTTTCAGCTGACTTCGGTTACGTCATGAGGGATGTGGACAGCATTACACCTTACTGTAAGTTCCTGCATCTTGATGTAATGGACGGACATTATGTACCGAACCTTACTATCGGTGTACCTGTTATCAAGTCCATAAGAAAGCATAGTGACCTTATTCTCGATACGCACCTCATGATTACGAATCCTGAGGAGTTTATTAAGCCCTTCGCAGACGCAGGTTCCGATTACATCACATTCCACGTAGAGTGCTCTGACGAGCCCTTCGAACTCATTAAGAGAATCCGTGACCTCGGTAAGAAGGCTGGTATCTCGATCCATCCCGACACACCTGCTGAGAAGATCTATCCTTTCCTTGAGAAGGGTGCTGTTGATCTTATCCTTGTTATGTCTGTTCGGCCAGGTTTTGGCGGACAGAGCTATATCCCTGAGTCTACGGCTCGTCTCGCAGATTACAGAAAGCGCATTGATGAGAACGGCTCCGAAGCTATCCTCTCTGTTGACGGCGGTATTAATGTAAGCACGGTAAAAGAAGCTGCAGATGCTGGTGCAAGACTTCTGGTTGCAGGAAGTGCTGTGTTCGGTAAGGAAGACCCCGGACTTGCAGCTAAGGCTTTGTACGAGCTTTTGGGCGAAGAATTCTGATGAGAGCTGTTATCTTTGCAGGCGGTCCGGGAATAGACCCTGACAGGGCTGCTTCGATAGCGTCTGAATGTGACATCATACTGGCGGCTGACGGCGGTGCGGATATTGCTTGTGCCAGCGGCGTGATGCCTCAGAAGGTGATAGGCGATCTCGATTCCATTGATCCTCAGACTGTTGATTTTCTTAAGCACAAGTGTGTGCCGTTAGAACAGTTTCCTACTGAGAAGGATATGACTGATTCGGAGCTTTGTTTGAACGAAGTTCCTGATGAAGCAGAAGTTATTCTTATATGTTCTTTGTCCGGACGCCCGGATCATGTGCTGTCTAATATGATGATGGCCGTAAAAGCGCATGCAGAAGGTCGTGATATAACGCTGACTGACGGTGTTAATGACTTCATCCCTCTGTGTGGCCCTGATGAGATAAGTATCTCGGGAATACAGGATCCTGAAGATCTCGCGATATCACTGATACCTTTTACTGAAGTTAAAGGAGTAACGAGTGAAGGTCTGTACTACAGACTTGATGATACTGACCTGATTCCGGGGTCCTCGCTGTCGGTAAGTAATAAAGTGGAACAAGGTTCCGATTCGTTCGTGATTCGCGTAAATAGCGGTAAAATGGGCGTTCTGATAGTTCCGGCTTTCTGAAATGTCCCATTAATAGCCCTGAAAAATGGAACAAAATTGGTATTGAAATTCTTCCTGAAGGCTATTAGCATATACTCATAAAAGTATGAAGAACACCGCGGAGACCCCGTGGTGTTTTTGCATGCAAAAAATACATGGAGGATAGAAACCTATGCTAACTTACGATGAGTTCAAAGAGTCATTTTGTGCGCGGTTTCCGGAGGTTATGGGTCCGGAATACGAGGATTACGAGATGAAACTTATGCCGGTGACAAAACGAGGTAAGGTTCTTGACGGGTTTACATTTTGCCCCAAGAGAAGAAACAGGAAGGAAACGTCGGTGATGCCGACGTTTTATTTTGACGATATATATGAGATGTATCGTGAGGATCCTGACATCAACAGGCATCTTTATGAGGTTGCTGCTTCAATG
>JAFZPX010000030.1 GCA_017552455.1 Clostridiales bacterium | reverse complement strand
GTGTGCAGTTAAGACCATGCTTCGTAAGAGCTTCACGAAGGAGATTATTTATATTCTCGTCGTCTTCTACTATCAGGACTCTCGGTGCGTTAACGTTCATAAAGACCTCACATAGCCTTGGACTCTATCTTAAGTCCGGATGTCTTGATACCGTTGATAAACAGATCCGGCTCGAAAGCAGCAGGTGTGAACACACCGCTCTTAGTCCAGCGGCCTGAGCAGATAAGCGTGATACCGCTTAACATAGCATAAGCATCGAACAATCCCATCGAGGACATACCGTTCTCTTCCATGCACTTATCATTATCGCCGGTAAAGTAAATGAACTCTTTCTTGGCTGCTCCGCGGAATGTACCTTCCACAACAACACCTACACCGCAGGCTCCGGCCAAGACCTTCTCTGTCTTTCTTGACTCAAGAAGCAGATTCCAGAAATCCTTGGGGCTGATCTTAACGCCCGGGAACACTTCGATCGGCTCCTCAGAAAGCATGCCGAGCTTTGTAAGCTCAGGAGTGAAGTCTTCCTTTATCTCTTCTTCGTATGAGACGTAATACTTTACGTTGGGTACACCGGGAATCTCGGTGAGGAAATCCTGCACGACCTGACTATCTGTAAGATAGAGGCTGTTGCCTTCGAACTTACCGAATGTCTTGTCGAGCTTAATACTTTCAGACTTTGCAGGCTTCTTAATGATCTTTCCTTCTTCAACAGAAACCGCATCGCGGGGCTCTTCCACAGTCATGTTGATCTCATAGAAATCAGCGCTGTTAACTACATCGAAGCCATCTCTCATCGAATTCTTAACGAGAGCGGCAAGAAGTGCCGGACGCATCGCACATCCTGCGACAGCCATCTTACCTGCACTTCTGAATTCCGCAAAATGTTCGAACTGCTTGGAAAGGAGATTACCGTTCTCCCAGTCATATAGAACGCCGTCTATATAATCCGTGCCGGCCTCAAGAGCAAGCTTCATAACCTTGAGACTAAGCTCTGCGGGAGCAAGGTTTACGATAAGATCAGGATTTGTGATGGATAACATCATCTTCGTTCCCTGCTCGTTATCAAGATCTACTCTTGCAGTAGTTATTCTTGCGCCCTTGCCGGAATACTTCTTCCTTAACTCATCGCATTCTGCCTTATCCCTGGATGCGATTATAATCTCACTAATCGTAGCAAGCCCCGTCAATCTGGGGACTATAAACTCCGTTATGGCATTACAGCCTAAGATCAATACTTTCTTCATACTTAACCCTTAAATAATCTTTGTACCACTCATTCTATCATTAAAAACGCCCGCGTGTGCGGGCGATTTTTATTTTCCTATGGTAGCGTCGTAAGACTCGAGGTAATCCTCGCCGTTCTGGACTTCCGTAAACGACAGATTGGGGTAATCTAACTGCCTTAAACACTCGTAAATGGCGATTGCCGCCGCATTAGACAGATTAAGGCTTCTGCACTCCCCTGTCATGGGGATTCTGAAGCATCTGTCGAGATTATCCTTGAGGATCTCCTTCGGGATGCCCGTGCTCTCCTTGCCGAAGATGAGATATATATTCCTGTCGGAAGGAATGGCCTTAAAGTCTATATCTGAAGGCGGCACCTTGCCGTATCTGGTCATAAAGTAATACTCGCCCGGGTTATTTGCCACGAAGTCCGCATAATCCTCATAAAGCTCATAATCCGCCCAGGTAATGTGATTCGTAGTGGAGCGCTTAAACTTAGGGTTATCGATATCAAAGCCCAAAGGCTTTATGAGGTGGAGCTCGAAGCCTGCCGCCACACACGTTCTCATGATATTTCCCGTGTTCTGCGGTATCTCCGGCTCAAAGAGTACTACGTTAAGCCTTCTTGTCATTGCGTATCTTTCTTGCAGGTGCCGTTACAACCTCAGGCACCATCTCCTGGGCCTCTGCGATATTCAGCATGTGGTCGCCAAGGCGCTCAAAGTCCGTAAGCATCTCAGAGTAGATAACGCACGCCTCGCCGCTGCAGACGCCCGTCTTCATTCGGTCGAGCTGATTAAGCCTGTACTGGTCGGTCATATCGTCGATCTTCTGCTCTGCCTTGGCGACTCTGATATGAATATCGTCGCCGTCATTGTGAGAAAGGATCTTAGCAGTCTTCTCGATTATCTCGATCATCGACTCGACCTCGGCTGTTGCATATTCAGAGAACTTCAGGCCCTTGTCCTGAAGCATATTGGCATAACCTGCTATGTTGGTCGCGTGATCGCCCATTCTCTCGATATTACCTGTGATCTTGAACAGAGCGGAATAAGTAAGAGCATCCTCCTCTGTAAGTTCCTGGGTAAGGCAGTGAGAAATGTAATAAGAGATCTCCTTGTTGAGGTAATCTACATACTCTTCCTGCTCGTTGATCTCCTGCTGGATCTTGTCGTTGTTATCAAGAACGGCTCTAAGGCTTCTTGAGACATTCTCCGTAGCCTTATCGAGCATACGCTTAACTTCATTCGTAACCGCTGTGATGTAGACGCCGGAACCTGCAATCTGGAAGTCAGGACGAAGCATTGCAGGAGTCAGATACTGAAGATACAGCTGACCCTCCTTCTCAGCCTCATCGCCGGGAACACAGATATTAACCAGCTTGACTATAAGGTCTCCCGCAGGCAGCAGGATAAGCGTACCGACTACGTTGAAGACGAGGTGGAAGTTTGCAAGCTGTCTTGCTACGTCATTAGGTGAGAGAAGCTCTACCCAATGAGCGATAGGAAGAATAAATGCAGCAACCGTAAAGATCAAAGTACCGATAACATTAAAAAACAGGTGCATAAGAGCTGCTCTCGATGCCATCTTCGTTGTTCCGATGGAAGACAGCAGAGCAGTTACGCACGTTCCTATATTAAAGCCCATGATGATGTACATCGCATGCTCAAGATCGATAGCGCCTGAACCGGCAGCAGCCATAGCCAAAGCCTGAAGGACACCGACAGCAGCTGCAGAGCTTGAGATGATGTTAACGAATATGATACCTACGAGGATACCGAGCAAAGGGTTATCCATTCTCTGAAGAAGACCTGTAAGTCTGGGGTCTGTCGCATAAGGCGCCATGGCATCCTTCATGATGTTCATGGATATGAAGATGAAGCCCAGACCTGTTACGATCTCACCCAAGCTCTTAAATTTCTTATTTCTTGCGAAGATAACGACAAATACACCGATAACCGCAAGGATAGGAGCAAATTCTCCGATATCGAAGGCGATCAACTGGGAGGTGATATTTGTACCGATATTGGCACCCATTATGACCCAAAGTGCCTGATGCAGATTCAGAAGACCCGCATTAACAAATCCGATAACCATTACCGTAACAGCAGTCGAAGACTGAATGAGGGCTGTTACGCCGGCACCGACGCCGACACCCTTGAGCCTGTTATCGGTCAGTTTCTGTAATACACCCTTAAGCTTATTACCTGCAACCGCCTCAAGGCCGCCGCTCGTCATCTTCATGGAATACATGAAGATAGCAAGTCCCGAAAGGAGTGCAAGTACACTTGTAAAAAGTTCCATTTCTAATTAAACACCTCGTAACCTGCCCTAATAATATATGCCAGTATGCACCCTGTCAAAGCGAAAATATATTCATATAGACCATAATCTATATGTGTTATAATCAGCACATGGAAAGCTATATTCATATACTTCTGGACCTGGACGATACCGTCTTCGATTTCCCCCAAAGCGAGAAGATCGCCTTTGGAAAGACCATGGAAAAACTTGGCATAGATAATGTCGACAGTATCTGTAAGATCTACACCGAAGAGAACATAAAATGCTGGAAGCAGATCGAGCAGAAGACCCTGGCCCGCGAGGATATGTTCTGGAAGCGCTGGGCCAATACTTTCGAAGTTGCGAATATAAAGGTCGATACTCCCTTCCTTGAGATAAACTCCATCTACATGACAGAGCTTTCAAAGCTCGGGATCTACCTTCCCGGTGCAGAAGACTTCCTTAAGGAATTACGCGCTCTTCCCGGCCACACGATAAGCCTTATCACGAACGGTACTTCCCAGTCCGCCAACGGACGCATCAAAGCTTCCGGCATCGACCGATACGCGGACTACATCTTCGTAAGTCACGATATAGGCTATGATAAGCCGGATGTCAGGTATTTCGAGTGTGTGCTGAACACCATAAAGGACCCTGACAAGGAGCACTACCTTGTTGTAGGCGACAGTCTTACCTCAGACATGAAAGGCGCGAATAATGCGGGGCTGCCTTGTTGCCTTTTCGCGAAGGACGGCAAGTTCCCGGAAGGCGCAGAAATCTTAAGGATAGACCACAGAGCCTCATCCTACGCGGAGATACTTAATATCCTTAAAGGCTGATTACTTCTTATAAAGACTCGGTGCGAGGAGAACGAGTATGGGGTACAGCTCAAGTCTTCCCGCAAGCATATCAAATGTAAGCACCCACTTGGAAAGACAGCTTAAGAAGCCGTAGTTACATGTAGGTCCGACCAGGGACAGTCCGGGACCGATGTTATTCAGATTTGCAAGAACCGCCGTAAAGCTCGTAGTCAGATCGTAATCGTCCAAAGACACTACCAGCAATGAAGCCAGGAATATGATCATATATGTTGCCAGAAATACGGTAGTAGAGCGGACAACATCGAGCTCGAGCGGCTTGCCGTCCATCTTAACCTTCTTAACGATCTTCGGATGGATAAGAGCCTGAACTTCCCTTACAAACGACTTCCACAGGATAACAAGTCTCGATACTTTAACGCCGCCGCCCGTAGAGCCTGCGCAGGCACCCATGAACATGAGGAAACACAGGATAACCTTCGCAGTAGTCGGCCACAGATCGAAGTCTGCAGATCCGTAACCTGTAGTAGATGTAACGGTCATTACCTGGAAGAAAGAATCCGTCAAAGCTGTAAGAGAACTCTCATACATGGGAAGGATCTTCCAGAAGATTATAAGCGTAGATAAAGTTACGATACATGCATAGGCGCGCACTTCTTCCATAAGGAGAGCCTTCTTGAACTGGCGCATGAGCATAAAGTAATATGCATTGAAGTTAACACCAAACAGGAACATGAAGATAGCTACAACCCATCTTATGTAGATGCCGTAACTCATGAAGCTGTCGTTTCTAACCGCGAAGCCACCCGTACCGGCAGTACCGAACGCAAGACAGAAAGAATCAAACAGGTTCAGACCTCCGAACAGGAGAAGTACTGTCTCGATCAATGTCAGTATCATATAGATGACATAAAGGATAAGCGCTGTCTTACGGATCTTCGGAACGAGCTTTCCTACGGAAGGTCCCGGGGACTCCGCTTTCATGAGGTTGATGTTGGAGCCGCCGCTCATCGGGATCAGCGCGAGCAGGAATACGAGAACGCCCATGCCTCCGATCCAGTGCGTAAAGCTTCTCCAGAACAGAGCCGTGTGCGAAAGCGCTTCTACGTCAGAAAGGATACTTGCACCCGTCGTGGTAAAGCCCGACACCGTCTCGAAAAATGCATTTGTAAAAGAAGGTATCTCGCCCGACAGCCAGAAAGGCAGGCATCCGAACACACTCATTACGATCCATGAAAGACCTGTAACCGTGTAGCCTTCCTTAACATTGATAGACTGATCCTTAGGAACAAAATGGCAGCCAACGAAACCTGTGCAGATCAGAACTGCCGCCACGATACCGTAGTACAGACCCTCGCCGTCACCATAGACGATGGATATGAGGCACGGCAGAAGCATTAAGGCTCCTTCGATCCTCATAACCTGGCAAAGTATGTAGCGTATCATGTGGATATTCATTATTACTCCAGGATATCTCCGATATCATCAAAGCCGGTCTGCATCGTAACTACCATGACCGTATCGCCCTTGGAGATAACGTCATTACCCGTAGGGATGATAGCCTCTCCGCTATGGCCGATATATGAGATGAGCGTGTTGCTCTTTATCTTGAGTTCTCTTAACGGCTTACCTGTAATCTTCGAGTCGTCGGTAACCTTGAATGTGATCGCTTCCGCTCTTGAATCAAACAGATGATAAACAGTCTCGATATTACTTCCGGGAGCTGCCGTCTTAGCACGGACATAAGCAAGGATCATGTCCGCTGTAATGAACATCGGATAGAAGACACTTCCTAAGTCGAGGCTGTTGACGATATCGATAAAGCCGGTTCTGTTGATCTTAGTGATGAGCTTGGCAGAAGAGATCTTCTTGGCGTGAAGTGCAAGCATCGCATTCTGCTCATCGATACCCGTAAGAGGGATAAATGCATCTGCGCTCTTAATCCCCTCATCGAGCAAAAGCTCTGTGTTAGTACCGTCGCCGTGAATGATCGTTGCCTTGGGAAGGAGCTCGTTAAGAAGCTCGCATCTTGCCATATTCTGCTCGATGATCTTAACGCTGATGCCCTTCTTAATAAGGATGTCTGCAAGATAGTACGAGGATCTTCCTCCTCCGATTATCATCGCGTCCTTGATGGTATTCATCGCGAATCCAATGCTCTTAAGGAAATTGTTCTGCTCCTTACTTGTAGCAACGACTGTGATGATGTCACCTGCGGAAAGCTCGAAAGAACCGCCGGGGATGAATACGTTACCATCACGCTCAACACCGCAGATAAGGATGTTGTTTGTGATCTTGGAACCTAATTCGGCGATCGTCATCTTATCGATGATGTTGCCCTCAGGGATCTTGATCTTGGTTATCAAAGCCTGACCGTGCGCGAAGGATCTTACTTCAAGCGCAGTCGGGATATAAAGAACACGGCTCATAACCTTGGCTGCTTCATAGTCAGGGTTGATGAGCATGGAAAGACCCAGCTTGTCACGAAGATAATTAGCTTCCTTGGAATAGTCGGGATTTCTTAATCTGCTTATCGCAGAACAGTTGGCAAACTGCTTGGCGATGGTGCAGCAAAGAAGATTAAGCTCATCGGATTCAGTTACTGCAATGATAAGATCCGCGTCCTTAACGCCTGCTTCTACCAATGTCATATAAGTAGCGCCGTTACCGACACAACCCATTACGTCATATGTGGATGCTATGTCATTGACCTTGGATGCGACCTTGTCGACAATCGTTATGTCATGTCCTTCGCGGCTCAACTGCTCAACGAGTGTCGTTCCCACTTTTCCGGCGCCGACGATGATTATCTTAAGTCCGGCCGGTCGCGTCTTGAAAACAGGCATGCGCAGATCTCCCTAACCATTAGTGATACTCCACGATTATACGCCCCTTATTAATAAAAACAAAGTTTACAGTTTGTTAAACGACCGTCAAAGATATTTGGTAGTATGACGCCTTCCGCCCCCATATAATATTTTTATTAGGGGCTTTATGGGGGCATTAGGCTTTATGAGTGAGAATGGAAACAAGAAAGAAAACCTTAAAAAGATATTTGGTCAGAAGGCTTTGGTTCTGGCTCTTACTTTTATCTTCTGTTCACTGTTTTGTCAGTGGTCATACTGGTATTACAAGAATAACAAGCTGAAGTTCCCTTGGGGCACACAGGTCTATACCGTCTCAGCTCAGGAGCTTCCTCTCCTGCCTAATGAGCAAGCCAATTACCTCGGAACAAGAGCGAACGAAGACGATCAGGTTGAGTTCCTTTATCACGCCAACAACATGTATATGCGCGCAGCCGCTCCTTTCTCCATAAGATGCGGCCCGGGCGTTTACTATCAGAGCATAGGCCGTATGTTCTACGGAAGAGATGTCCACGTTATCGCCACATGCGATGACAACGACTGGTATCTCATCGACTTCTATGGCGAAGAGGCTTATGTACACTGTGCGTGTCTTTTCGACAAGCTTCCCGAATTAAGAGGCGGAGATGACGAAGAGGTCATCATTCAGGGGTCAAGATCCGAATACGATCTTGATGTATGGGGCGAAGAGAGCGTCGAAGCAGACGAGACCGAACCTGCGGATGCAACTGAAGCTCAGGGCGGGTCCGAAGATCCCACTGAGACACTTGCTCCTACGAACACACCTACGCCCACTCCTACTCCTGCACCTACGCAGGCTCCGGCAGTAAGCGCACCATCAGATCCTGTAATGCTCGAGCTGTTCAATCTAGTAAACAATGCAAGAGCAGCCGAAGGTCTCGCACCTTTGTCCTGGAACAGCGCACTCGCAGCAGATGCGGCTGTAAGAGCTCAGGAGATAGTAGCCAGCTTCAGCCACACAAGACCCGACGGTTCCGAGTGGTGGACAGTAGATCCTGACAGAATGTATGGCGAGAACCTCGCGAGCGGTCAGTCCACCGCACAGGAAGTATTTAATTCCTGGATGGCTTCACCCGGGCACAGAGCCAACATCCTCGGCGGTTATTCCACATGCGGATTTGCTCTGTACTATGGCGGAGATGCCGGTTCCACATACTATTGGGCACAGGAGTTCGGTTATTGACATATAACCTTCCATAACTGATTATTATCGAATGACACAAAAAGATCAGACGTTTACTAAGAAGCTTGTATCGCTGATCATTCCCATCACGCTGCAGAACTTTATGTTCGCGCTCGTCCCTATCTCGGACGCAGTCATGCTGGTGGCGCTTGACCAGGATTCAATGTCAGCAGTTTCACTTGCAACTCAGGTTACGTTCGTACTGAACCTTTTCCTGTTCGGCATTGCTGCGGGCACAAACATGTTCGCCGCGCAGTACTGGGGCAAAGGCGATAAGAAATCCATCGAGAAGCTCTTCGGCTATGCAGTTAAACTTACTATCCCTGTAGCGGCACTATTCTTCTTCATGGGGCTCTTGCTCCCTGAAGGCCTTATGCGCGTCTACACGGATGTACCAAGCATAATCGATCACGGCGTAAGCTACCTTCGCATAGTAAGTTTCTCTTATATCCTTACAAGCTTTGCCTGGCTGTTTGAAGCCATCCTTAAGAACACAGGTTTCGTTCGCGAGAGTACGGCCATCAGCATATCGATGGTTATCGTTAACATCATACTTAATGCAGTCTTCATCTTCGGCCTGTTCGGTCTTCCTCAGATGGGTGCAGCGGGAGCAGCTCTTGCCACCACTCTGTCAGGCCTCGAAGGCTTCCTCGGCTGCGCCATCCTCCTCATAAAAAAGTGCAGCGTCAAGCTTCGAAAAGAATACATCGTCAACTCCGACCCTGACATAAGAAGCGAGTTCTCCAAGTACTCCACACCCTTCATGGCAAACCAGCTTCTGTGGGGCATCGGCTTTACCATGATCTCTGTAGTCATTGGGCACCTCGGAGCAGATGCCACAGCTGCCAATGCGATCGTAGCTGTAGTTAAGGATCTCGTATCCTGCTTCTGTTACGCACTCGGAAGCGGCGGTGCCATCGTAGTCGGCAACGAGCTTGGTGCAGGAAGGCTCGAGCAGGGTCGAAGATACGGCAACAAGATCACTAATCTTACGATCATCAGCGGCGCCATACTCGGCATACTCGTTGCTTTATGCACACCGTTGATACTGATGCTTGTCGATCTAACGCCGCAGGCTACTGATTATCTCAAATATATGCTGTGGATGTGTTCATATTACATACTCGGAAGATCGATCAACTCGACCACCATAGGCGGTATATTCGCAGCAGGCGGAGATACGAAGTTCGGCTTCATCTGCGACACGATCACGATGTGGGTATTTATCGTGCCCGCCGGATTCATCGCGGCATTCTACCTTAACCTTCCCGTCCTTGCTGTTTACTTCATCCTGAACCTGGATGAGATGATCAAACTGCCTGTGGTATTCATTCACTACAAGAAATACAAATGGGTCAAGAACCTGGTCGCCGATAAAGGCAAAGCTTATCAGGAAGATGAGGATTACTATTATGAAAAAGGCTAAGTTATTAAGCGCTTTTCTATGTCTGTCTATGCTTGCAGGATGTGCAAAACCAGCTGAAGAGACAGGTGCTGTTCCGGGCGCAGCTTCGCCTGCTTCCACAGGTACTGTCCCTGTAGAATCAGAGGTATTCGAACCGTCACAGCAGGTGTTCGGCTCATCTTCGATCGATACAGGTAATCTTTCAGAAGAAGGAAACGGTTATGAAGGCATCGAGGGCACAGGCGACTATAACTACGGCGAAGCTTTGCAGATGTCACTTCTTTTCTACGAACTTCAAAGATCCGGTGATCTTCCTGAGCAGACAAGATGCAACTGGAGAGGCGACAGCGGATTGACAGACGGAGCCGATGCAGGACTCGATCTTACAGGCGGTCTTTATGATGCAGGCGACCACGTTAAGTTCAACCTCCCCATGGCATATACAGCAACGATGCTTGCCTGGTCAGTTTATGAATATCCGCAGGCCTACGATGAATCAGGTCAGCTTGCCTATGCCTTAGGCGATATCAGATGGATCACTGATTATCTGATCAGATGTCATCCTGAAGATAATGTCTATTACTATCAGGTCGGAGACGGCAGTGCCGATCACTCTTGGTGGGGACCGTGTGAGGTCATGACCATGAACCGTCCCTCCTACTTTGTTGATTCCAGCAACCCCGGCTCTGCAGTTTCAGGTGAAGCTGCGGCTGCGCTTGCTGCTGCAAGTATTGTTTTCGCGCCGTATGACGCAGAGTACAGTGCGCTGTGTCTTGAGCATGCGCAGAGTCTGTATGAGTTTGCTGACACAACAAGATCAGATGCAGGATACACGGCTGCTAACGGCTTCTATGATTCATGGAGCGGGTTCTATGACGAGCTCGCATGGGCAGGCGCGTGGCTGTATCTTGCCACAGGCGACAATGCGTATCTTGAGAATGCAGAAGCCTGCTACACACAGGCAGGACACGACTACAACTGGTCCATGTGCTGGGATGACGTTCATATCGGTGCCGCGACGCTTCTTGCCGAGATCACAGGAGATGCGGCATACACAAGTGCAGTGGAACAGCATCTGGACTTCTGGTGCAACGACATCACATACACTCCCGACGGACTCGCATGGCTCGACTCCTGGGGTGTCTTAAGATATGCGACCTCAACGGGCTTTATCGCAGCTGTCTACAGCAACTGCTCTTCATGCCCTTCAGATAAATCCGAACAGTATTGGAACTTTGCCGAAAGTCAGTGCAACTACGCACTCGGCTCCTCAGGCAGATCCTATGTTGTCGGCTTCGGAGAGAATGCTCCTGAGCATCCCCACCACAGAACCGCACAGGGGTCCTACTGCGACAATATGAACGAGCCCTCATCTCACAGACACACTCTTTATGGTGCGCTCGTAGGCGGACCTGATGCTTCCGGCAACTATACAGACACCGTTGCAGACTACACTGCAAACGAAGTTGCATGTGATTACAACGCAGGTTTCACAGGTCTTCTTGTAGCGATGTATTCCGTTTATCACGGACAGACACGCGTAGACTTCGGTGCAGTTGAGCCCGTCGAGCAGGAATACAACGTCGAGGCTTCCATCAACGCTCAGGGTGAAGGCTTCATAGAAGTTAAGACTATCGTTTATAACATGACTGCGTGGCCTGCAAGAGCTGCAACTGATCTTGAGGTTCGTTACTTCGTAGATCTCTCAGAGTTATATGAGGCCGGATACGATGCTTCTGATGTTCAGATTACAACAAACTACATGCAGTCGGGCAGTATCGACGGACTTAAGGTATGGAACGAAGAAAACCACATCTATTATCTTTCCATAATCTACGACGATGGCGCCCTCTATCCGGGCGGACAGTCGCAGTACAAGTCTGAAGTTCAGGTAAGACTCATAGGTCCCGGCGGCATCTGGGATAACAGCAATGATTTCTCTTTCGCTGGATTGGCATCGGGAAGCGGCGAGTATCTAGGTCTTTATGAGGGCGGCGAGCTTATATTCGGAAGCGAACCTAATGAGGACGGTTCCGGTGCAGGTGCATCTGTAGTACCCGGAACAGGTTCAGGTGACGATGGAAATAACACATCCCCAACAAGCGCGAATGGAGCATCTTCAGGAAGTGTATCTTCAGACGATCTTTCCGTCAGCATTCAGTTCGACAGCAACGGAGGAAACTCTATCTCCGGATCCATGAACATCGAGAATATAAGCGGAAGCAGCATATCTTTGTCAGATGTTCAGGTAAGCATCAGTCTTGAAGATACAAGCGGACTTACATTCGAGTGCTATCACGCAGGCATGACATCATCTTCAGGCCAGTACTCCGAGGTTTCCGGTACATCAGGAAACTTCGAGGGCGGAAGCTGCATCATCACCGCAGGCTCGTCGGGAACGCTTCAGGCTGGCGGAACGGTTACGGTTAATTTCTCCATCCACCGTTCAGATTGGCAGAACCTGAACTTTACTGTCGGTCCTGATGATCTTTCTGTATCTGCTCAATAAGATCGTTCTGCTTCTTCGCATCTGCAAAAACTCTGTAGTAGTAGAAACCTGCACCGAGTACATAAACGATCAGGAATGAACGCAGGAATTCGAACCATCCTCTCGGAGTAACAGGCTCGATAAAACTTAAAGCAAAGACAACTGCGCAGCAAAGTCCGAGCGACACGAAGAACTGTATTATGATCATGACCAGCGGACTGAAACGTATCAGGATCTTATGAAGCGACAGCACGAATACCGCGATGGCGCAGAAGACGAACATGATGATAACGTTCGCATTGCTGGTCTCGCTGCCATAAATAAAATTCGTTATCGCACCCACAACGGAGATTATCGTATAAGCACAGCACAGTTCTATCAGTGTTTCTTTCAAATACTCTCTCATTCTGACATTCTCCTCATACGCTGCAGATACTCCGTAAAGCTCTTCTTATATGATCTGTTTATGCAGATCCTCTCGCCGTTATCGAATGAAGCATAGACCTTCATATTAAGATCCGGCTTAAGCTGCGTTATCTTGTAGATGTTTATAAGGTTTGATTTGCTGACTCTTACGAAACCGTAGTTCCACAGAATCTCCTCACAGGAAGAAAGCGTATCCATAATGCGGTATACGCCGTCCCTTGTATAAGCGAACAGTTTTCTCTCGACGTGATCGAGGTAATAGATCTGCTTAGGATCCAGAAGTATCTGATCTCCGTCATCGAGATCTTCATCAGCAGGACGGCCCTTAAGCTTCGGTCTGTCAGAGTTTACCGTATCTATAAGCTGACGGATAACAGGGCGCATATTCGAGTAATATACGTCAACACGCTCGTCAGTATTATTCTTGTCTTCGTACAAATTAAGTTTCATCTTCGCACGCTCCCGCAAGCTATATTACCACAGACCGCTCCCGGCTGATTATGACGGTCCGCAATGATGTATAATCCCTTTATATGCGTATATCACCAACCAAAAGCATCCTGATTAAGTACACTCTTCTTTTCGCAGTGACGGCGCTGTCGGTTTTCTGCTGGTACATTATTACGGGCAGGACATTCGTGTGGCACGTAGACGGACTTAAGCAGTACCACAACGTTCTGGTATTCTACGGAGAACATTTAAGGAACGTACTGAGAACCGTCTTCACAGAAGGAAGTTTAAACATCCCGTCATTCAGCTTCTCCATAGGAGACGGCGGAGATATACTGGACGTACTTCACTACTATGCCGTCGGTTCGCCTCTGTGCGCATTGTCTGTTTTTTTCAGTCCCGAACACACATATATACTTTATGATGCGATATGCATCACAAGGCTGTACCTTGCAGGTCTTTCCTTTATCATTCTTTGCAGAACCTGCGGGATCAAAAAAAACGTATGTATTCTCTCGGGCGCGCTGGCGTATGTATTCTCATATTATGCCGTATACAGCACCGCAAGGCATTTCTTCTTCCTCCTTCCCGTAATCTACCTTCCGCTTATCATCGCAGGGTGCGAGAAGATCATTAAGAACGGCAGGCCGAATATATTCACAGCAGCCGTATTCTTATCTGCAATTTCCAACTTCTACTTCTTCTACATGCTGGTTATCATCACGGTTATCTATGCTCTCGTAAGACTGATAATCGTAAACGGCAGGAACATCCGCGGCTATATCCGCCCGGTAAAATACCTG
>JAFZPX010000029.1 GCA_017552455.1 Clostridiales bacterium | reverse complement strand
GCTGAGAAGTTTGACGGACCTGTAATGTTCTGTGCAGCTGCAGAGGAGTCACAGAACGACCTTATCGACGGAAGAGGAGATGCTTACTGCGGAATGCTTAACGCAAGCTACAACCTCCACCTTCGCGGCGTAAAGGCTTATATTCCTGAGTATCCAGTAGGAACAGCTGAAGAGTGCGCTAAGATGATCAACGAGTTCGTGCCTATCGCAAGAGCTATCTATGGTCTTTCAAACCTCAAGGTTATCGCATTCGGACCTCGTCCTATGAACTTCCTTGCATGTAATGCACCTATCCAGCAGATCTACAACATCGGTGCAGAGGTTGAGGAGAACTCAGAGCTTGATCTTTTCGAGAGCTTCAATAAGCATGCCGGTGATTCAAGAATTGCTGACGTAGTTAAGGATATGGAGAAGGATCTTGGTGCAGGCAACAAGAAGCCTGAGATCCTTGAGAAGCTTGCTCAGTACGAGCTCACACTTCTTGACTGGATCGAAGCTCACAAGGGCAGCAAGAAGTATGTATGTATCGCCGGCAAGTGCTGGCCTGCATTCCAGACACAGTTTGGTTTCGTTCCCTGCTATGTAAACTCAAGACTTACAGGCCGCGGAATTCCTGTATCATGCGAAGTAGATATCTATGGTGCTATCAGTGAGTTCATCGGAACATGCATCTCTGATGACGCTGTTACACTTCTTGATATCAACAACTCTGTACCTGCTGATATGTACAACGAGTCCATCAAGGGCAAGTTCGACTACAAGCACACAGATACGTTCATGGGCTTCCACTGCGGTAACACATGCTCCAGAAAGCTCTCTGCTTGCTCAATGAAGTATCAGCTCATCATGGCCAGAGCACTTCCCGAGGAAGTTACACAGGGTACACTCGAGGGTGATATCGTTCCCGGTGACATCACATTCTTCAGACTTCAGTCTACAGCTGATGCTAAGCTCCGTGCATATGTTGCAGAGGGTGAGGTCCTTCCTGTAGCTACTAAGTCCTTCGGTTCCATCGGTATCTTCGCTATCCCTGAGATGGGCAGATTCTATCGTCACGTTCTTATCCAGAACAACTTCCCTCACCATGGTGCAGTTGCATTCGGTCACTATGGTAAGGCTCTCTTCGAGATCTTCAAGTATCTCGGACTCGAGGGAACAGATCTTGGCTTCAATCGTAAGGCCGGCGATCTTTATCCTTCCGAGAATCCTTTCGCTTGATCGGATAAAAAACTAAAAGTAACAGAAGGAATTAACAATGACTGACATTGAACTTAAGACAACCGCGGCTAAGGTCCGCGAAGGAATTGTTACTGCAGTGTTCAGCGCCGCTTCGGGTCACCCGGGCGGATCGCTGTCCGCAGCAGACATGTACACATATCTCTTCTTCGAGGAGATGAACATCGATCCCAAGAATCCCAGAGATCCCAAGCGTGACAGATTCGTTCTTTCCAAGGGACACACATCCCCCGGATATTATTCTGCACTCGCTAACAGAGGTTTCTTCCCTGTTGAGGATCTTAAGACTTTCAGAAAGCTCGGTTCTTACCTTCAGGGTCACCCCTGCATGAACGAGACTCCCGGCGTAGACATGAGCTCCGGTTCACTCGGCCAGGGTCTCTCCGCTGCAACGGGTATGGCTCTCGCAGGCAAGCTCAAGGGTGAGGATTACAGAGTATATACTCTCCTCGGCGACGGTGAGATCCAGGAAGGTCAGATCTGGGAAGCTGCTATGTTCGCAGGTGCTCACAAGCTCGACAACCTTACGGTCATCGTTGATAACAATGATCTTCAGATCGACGGTCGTGTAGCAGATGTATGTAACATCTATCCTATCGACAAGAAGTTCGAGGCATTCAACTTCAACGTTATCAACATCGACGGTCACGACTTTGCTCAGATCAGAGATGCCTTTGCTAAGGCACGTGAGACAAAGGGCATGCCCACGGCTATCATCATGAAGACAACCAAGGGTAAGGGCGTTTCTTTCATGGAAGATAACGCAGGATGGCACGGCAAGGCTCCTAATGCTGAAGAGTATGAGAAGGCTATTGCCGAGATTAGATCTGCAATCTGAGTGGAGGAATTAGACCAACATGAGTAATGATATTGTTAAGATAGCAACAAGAGAGAGCTACGGAAACGCTCTGGCAGAGCTCGGTGACGAGTTCAAGGATTTCCTTGTACTCGATGCAGACCTTGCAGGTGCTACAAAGACTTCCGTTTTTAAGAAGAAGTTCCCTGAGAGACATATCGATTGCGGAATCGCAGAGGCTAACATGACAGGTATCGCTGCAGGTATCGCTACCACAGGCACACCCGTATTCATCTCCTCTTTCGCAATGTTCGCTTCAGGCCGTAACTTCGAGCAGGTAAGAAACTCCATCGGTTATCCTCACCTCAACGTTAAGATCGGCGCTACACACGCAGGTATCACGGTAGGTGAAGACGGTGCTACACACCAGTGTAATGAGGATCTTGCTCTTATGAGAGTCATCCCCGGAATGACAGTTATCGTTCCTTCTGATGATACAGAGGCTAAGGCAGCAGTTCGTGCGGCTCTTCTCAAGGAAGGTCCCGTATACATGAGATTCGGACGTGCAGCAGTACCCGTTATCAACGATCCTGCCAACTACAAGTTCGAGATCGGTAAGGCTGTTAAGCTCAAGGACGGTAAGGATATCTCCATCTTCGCTTGCGGTGTATGCGTAGCTGAGGCTCTTGAGGCAGCTAAGCTCCTTGAGGCTGACGGCATCAGCGCTGAAGTCATCAACGTACATACTATCAAGCCCCTTGATGAGGAGACGATCATCGCTTCCGCATCCAAGACAGGCAGAGTATTCACTGTTGAGGAGCATTCCATCATCGGCGGTCTCGGAAGTGCAGTAGCTGAGTGCCTCACATCCGCAGATCTTCCTAACAACACTAAGATCACGAGAATAGGTGTGAATGATGAGTTCGGTCAGTCCGGTAAGGCTGCTGAGCTTCTGAAGTTCTATAAGCTCGATGCACAGAGCATCTACGAGCGCATCAAGAATTCCTAAGACACTACCTTCCTCTTCTTATCCATAGTAAACCGCCGGCGCCTGTATATCAGACGTCGGCGGTTTGTATTTACTCGGTTTTATATCGGTCGGGTTATTCTTCCTCTTCTTCCTCCTTGGGAAGGTAGGGAAGGAAGATCCTCCTTAAGAAGAATGAGCTGATGAGTGCCATAAGGGCAAATCCGATAAAGAGCATCACGCTGAGAAGTACGATCGACACGGAATCAAAGAGACATATGATACCGTATACGACAAAGTGAAGAAGGAAGATGAATATCGTCGTAGGAAGGTGTCCGATGGCGAGGAGGAATGAATTCCTTATAACATCCTTCAGAGGGTCGTAACATTGTGACAAAAGCGGAAATGCGTAGGCTCCGACGGAGAATATGATAAAGATGAAGAGAAGAGGGGGGAGCATCATCCAGAACTTAGTTCCCTCAAGGCCTGCCCATACAAGGAAGACGCTGTAACCCATGATGAGGCTTACAAGGAGCATCGGGATCCACAATAAGACGGATCTCTTTATATTCTTGAAGAGGGCTCCGTAGAAGTCCTGGAAGAGGAATACCTCCTCTCCGTCCAATATCTCGAAGGTTATCTTATAGAGGGCCACAAGAGAAGGGCCCATCGTTACTATAGGAATAGAAGTAATAATAAAGAAGAGATTGGCTATCATCAGATTGAAGACAGCGGTCAGGAATCTCATTACAGGGTTAGTAGGTTTAAGTAGATCTCGCATAATTTCATGTTCCTGTTGGTTTGGTAAGCAGATTATACATTAATATGACAAATTTCATCAAAAAAACGGGGCAGTATTAGTGCAAAGTGCAAAACTTAGCAAGATTTGTATAAAAATGAGCAACATTGGTAAAGAAAAGTATTGGTGTTTTGGGTATTATTGCGATGTAAATACTAAATTCCGGCCGGTCTTTAGTCAAACTACACAATGCGTAAGCAGAAAAACTAACATTCCAACAAATCAGGAGGAAAAACTATGAAGAAATTTGTGGCAGGTATGCTCTGTTTCTGCATGATGGCAGCAGTTGCTACAGCTTGCGGCGATTCCGGTAACGGCGGCGCTGCTGGCGATCCTACAACAACTCAGAACGGCAACGGCGGCGGAGATACGGGTGATACAACAACAAATCCCGAGGATGCCGGCAAGACTGTAATCAACCTCTATGCTTTCACAGAGGAAGTTCCTATGATGTGCCAGTGTTTCCTTGACACACATCCGGACTTTGCTGCACAGTACACAATTAATAAGACAGTTGTACCTACAACAGAAGGTCAGTATCAGCCCGCTCTTGACCAGGCACTTCTCAACGGCGGCGCAGATGCACCTGATATGTATGTATGTGAGGAAGCATTCATCATCAAGTACACACAGGGTGATATGGCATCTTATGCAGCTCCCTACGAAGATCTCGGTATCGACGTAGACGCTAAGATCGAAGAAGCACAGATCGCTCAGTACACAGTTGACTGCGGTACTAACCCTGACGGTAAGGTAGTTGCACTCGGCTATCAGACAACTGGTGGTGCTTTCATCTATAGAAGATCTCTTGCTACTGAAGTATTCGGTACAGATGATCCCGATGCAATCGCTGAGCAGATCGGTGCCGGCACAAACAGCTGGGACGCTTTCTGGGATACAGCAGATGAGCTCGCTGCTAACGACATCGCTATCGTTTCCTCTATCGGTGATATGTGGAACGTAGTTAAGCACCAGCCCGGTACAGAGGCTTGGGTTGTTGACGGCGCTCTTAACATCGACCCTAACAGAGAGTCTTTCCTTGACATCGCTAAGGACCTTATCGACAACGGTTATTGTAATGACTCTTCTGCTTGGCAGGATTCCTGGTTCGCAGATATGCAGGGTATCGGTGAGAAGCCTGTATTCGGTTTCTTCGGTCCCGCTTGGCTCGTTAACTACACAATCGCTCCTCACTCCGGTGGAGAGGCTGCTCCCGAGGATGGCGATTTCACACAGGGCAACACATACGGTGACTGGGCTGTTTGTCAGTCTCCTGTAGGCTTCTTCTGGGGCGGTTCTTGGGTTCTTTGCAACGCTAACTCCGACAAGAAGGAAGCTGTTGGCCAGATCATCGAGTGGATCACACTTGATTGCACAAACACAGGTCTTCAGTACTACTGGGCTAACGGTATGATCAATACTGACGCTTACGCTGAGGATGGTGTAATGCCTGAGGGTACATACACATCTGACTCCGTTGCTTCTGCAGTTGTAATGGATATGTCCGATGGTTCTTCTGACTTCCTTGCAGGCCAGAACATGTTCGATGTATTCGTACCTGCTAATGAGTTCGCTTCCGGCGAGGGCATGACACAGTACGATGAGACAATCAACTCTGAGTGGCAGAACCAGGCTAGCTACTACGCTCACGGTGAGAAGGATCGTGACGCAGCTATCGAGGACTTCCAGACATACGTTTCTGAGAACCTTGGTCTCTGATCATTCAATTAAGATCGATTATATTGCGGCGCTTACGCGTAGTTTAATCATCTAATTACAGCAAGGGGCGGCCTCGGAGTTGCCGAGAGCCGCCCTCTTGTTGTCTTTAAATAAAAATAAGCAAACACAACTTAACGAGGCGGGTGTTTATGGGCAAGAAAACTATAAGTTATGCAAAATGGGGCTACATCTTCTCGATTCCCTTCGTAGTCGCTTTTGCACTCTTTACTTTATATCCCATCGTATACACGATCCTTATCGCTTTCACTGACCTCAAGGGTGCAGCTAATACTACACCTCACATCCTTAAGGATGACATTCTCGAAAACTTCAAGAAGGTTTTGGAAACGAGTCAGTTCAAGCAGTCTTTCGGTAATACCTGGAAGATCTGGATCATGAACTTCATTCCCCAGATGGGACTTGCGCTTCTCTTAACCGCATGGTTTACGGATAACAGAAGCAAGATCAAAGGGCAGGGACTTTTCAAGGTCGCATTCTACATGCCCAACATTATCACGGCAGCTACGGTAGCTATCATGTTCAACGCATTCTTCGGCTACCCTATCGGACCGATAAACGACCTTCTGCTCAGATTCCATATCGTGGATTCTGCACAGAACTTCCTGATCAAGAAAGCTAATGGTCAGAACATTGTAGCTTTCATCCAGTTCTGGATGTGGTTCGGCTACACAATGATCACGTTGATATCCGGTGTAATCGGTATTGATCCTTCAATATTCGAGGCAGCCGAGATGGATGGCGCTAACAGAGTTCAGACATTCATCTACGTAACGATCCCGAGCATCAGGACCATCTTGTTGTTCTCACTTGTAACATCACTTATCGGTGGTCTCAACATGTTCGATATTCCCTTCCTGTTCCTCAACGGAGGACCGGATAACGCCACACTTACGACGAACGTATTCATTTACAATCAGGCCTTCAAGGGCGCATACCTCTACAACAGAGCTGCTGCAGCTTCCCTTATCATGTTGGCTATCATCGTATTCTTCTCATCACTTCTGTTCTACTTCTTACGTGACAGAGATGCAGAGAAGGCTAAGAAGCTTCGTAAGCAGGCTATCAGGGAAGCAAAACTTAAGGCAAAGGGGGTGGCTTAAATGGCTGAAGTTACAACAGCAAAGGTCAAGAAGCCTTCCGCGATCAATAAGAGAAAGAATCCCATATACATGGCGATCATCTATATCGTATGTATCATTCTTCTCATAATCTGCTTGATGCCTTTCTGGCTCCTGCTCGTTAATGCTACGAGATCTTCAGTTGAGATCCAGACACACGCTATTTCCCTTATCCCTTCCAAGTATCTTATGAGCAACTGGAAAGTTTTCCAGGGTAAGGACTTCAACGTAGCAGTAGGTTTCAAGAACTCACTTTTGATCTCTGCATCAGCTACGGCACTTGCAGTATACTTCTCCTCTCTTACGGCTTATGCTCTTACAGCATATGAGTGGAAG
>JAFZPX010000028.1 GCA_017552455.1 Clostridiales bacterium | reverse complement strand
TCCCGACAAAGAATGAAGACCTCATAAGATTTCAGGAAAAACAGCAAAATTTCTAAAACCCCTGTTGACAGAAATCTATACTTCGCGATATGATGTATATCGCTTAAGGGGGTATAGATATGTATTTTGGTTTTTCTTACATCGGTCTAATTTATCTTGCGATGCTGCTCATACCGAACGGCATCTGGACGAAGCATCAGCCGAAGGGCTACGCGGAGTATGCGGCGAAAGAGAACAAGATCCTTCTCGCATTCGAGCGTGTCGGACAGTTCATCGTAACGCCTACCGCAGTACTCTTCTCCGACTTCAACTTCAAAGGCTGGAACTTCTGGCTCGTCGTGCTCGGCATCTCGTTTCTCATGATGGTGCTCTACGACATCGCATGGGTTCGCTACTTCCGTTCCGAAAAGTCGATGAAGGACTTCTACCGCGGCTTCTGCGGCATGCCTTTGGCACTTGCGACGTACCCTGTTTTCGCATTCCTGCTCCTTGGCATCTACGGAGGAAACATCCTGATGTGCGTAGGCTCGATAATCCTCGGCATCGGTCACATCGGCATCCACACACAGCATGCACGTGAGGTCTATGGTAAGAAGCCCAAGAAGAAGCTTCCTGTAAGAATCATCCTCGGCACACTGAAGGTTGTTGGCATCCTGCTTCTGGTAGCAGTGTTCGGTTTCTTTATCGTCGCTATCGCAGGACGTAATGCAAACCAGATCAAGCGTGCTTGGGCTTACCGCAACGGCGTGAACGAGCAGGTCTATGTTCAACTTGACGGCAGTGAGGGATTCATTAATGTCTTCGGGACTTCCGAGTCGAACCCCGTTATCATCTCGCTTCACGGCGGCCCCGGAGCACCTACATCTTTTATTGATTACGACTGGCAGGATTACCTCACCGATGATTACACGATCGTCTCCTGGGATGAGACCGGCTGCGGACGTTCGTACTATCACAATGCCGATGTTAATCCCGACAACGCAGGTCTCACGTTCGAGCAGCAGCTCGCCGATCTCGATGCGCTTGTAGATTATTGCTGCGACAGATTCGGTCAGGATCAGGTAATCATCCTCGGCCACTCGTACGGCTCAATGCTCGGCTCCACTTACGTTATGGAACATCCCGAGAAGATATCTGCTTACATCGGTGTCGGTCAGTGTGTAAATGAGACTGATTACTACGGCGAAGTTTATGCATATGAAGATGCTCTTCGCATCGCGCAGGAACAGGGCGATGATACTTCCGCGATGGAAGCTGCGTATGAGGATTTCATGTCTGATCTGTCGCTTGAGCATCTGTTGACGCTTCGTACATATACGACCGCATATCACCCGCAGACTGACATGACGGATACGGCTACCGCGGCTGCAATCTACTCGCCTATATTAGGTGTAGATGATGCAAGATGGTATCTGCTGGAGATTGAGGCCACGATGGGAGATCCGCTATACATGGAGCTTCAGGCGCCGCTCGAAGAGGCGATGATGAACTTCAATCTTTATGATATCGGGCAGTATCAGGTTCCGGTTCTGTTCATCTCGGGTTCGTGCGACTGGGCGTGCCCCGCGGAACTCGTCGAAAACTACGCGAACGAGCACGGCCTTCAGTACACCGCAATGGAAGGCTGCGGCCACTCTCCTCAAGGCCAGCACCCCGATCAGTTCGCAAGTATAGTGGAGGATTTCTTAAATGAGTGTTAAAGAAAAGATCAAGAAGCCGTTCAGCTTTATAAAGCGTAAGACGCAGCCGGCGCGCGAGTTCATGAAGAGCGGCCGCGCGGGAGCGATGATATTGGAACTCATCCTTGCTTCGCAGTTTAGCTGCTGGATACTCGATTCTTACACATACAACAAATTCAACGCGATACTGATATTCATCATCGGTGCAGCGTTAGTAGCGATCACCACAGAACTTGCGACACTGCTGTTCAAGCTGTTATTCGCTGGCGGCAAGAGACACAGAGCTTATTTCATCGCAGCATTAACTCTCGTGGCATTTACAAACATCGCTGCGAATCAGGGTGAAGCGATTCCCGGCGCGCTTCTGTTCTCCTACGCACTCGCACTTGCAGTCAACATCATAGGCAGGATCATCTGGGGCTTCATCAAAACAAAGAGATTCAAGCAGGTCTTTGCCTACATCGCACTTGTGCTCTGCGCTGCGGTCATCGGCGGATATGCTTACACATACCATAACGACATCTTCGGCGACAGCAGGATCGAGTTCTATACATCCTTCGCGCCGGCAACACAGACAACTCAAGCTCAGGGCTTCGAGACTTACATGCAGGACGGCCCTTACACGGTTGAAGAGTTAAGCTACGGTCCCGAGGCGGACAACGACATCGTCACCGACACGCTCGACTTCACGATCTACGATCAGACTGAACTCGAGGGTCTCGAGGCGCTCATGGATGCGTTCAACGATTACGACTTTACTGAGACTCCGGTAAAGGGCGAGATCTGGTACCCGCAGGGTCAGACAAACTGCCCCGTGTTCTTCATCGTTCACGGCAACCACGACTCGTACGTTCCGTCTTACCTCGGCTACGATTACTTAGGTCAGTCACTCGCGTCACACGGCTATGTTGTCATCTCCGTTGACGAGAACATCATCAACGCGACTGGAGTTGGCAACGACCTGAGAGCCATCCTGCTTCTCGAGAACATGAAGGTTATCTTCGATCTTAACGAGACAGCGGGCAGTGCCATAGAAGGTCTTATCGATGAGGACACAGTCGCTATCGGCGGTCACTCGAGAGGCGGCGAGATGGTAGCTACGGCATACCTGTTCAACGACCTCGACTACTACCCTGAAGACGGTAACGTCACCTTCGACTACCACTTCAATATCACATCCATAGTCGCGATCGCACCTGTAGTCGACCAGTACAGACCGGTCAGCCGCTCTGTCGAGATTCAAGACGTTAACTACCTTCTCATCCACGGCTCTAACGACCAGGACGTCAGCTCCATGATGGGCGAGAAGCAGTACAACAACATAACGTTCACAGGGGAGACAGACGAGTTCTACTTAAAGTCCGAGGTCTACATTCTCGGCGCGAACCACGGTCAGTTCAACACGCAGTGGGGCCGCTACGACACCCCCGGCGCATGTGCAGGATACTTGAACACACACAACTTCCTGAATCCACAGGACCAGCAGTTCATCGCGGCTTCTTACATCAGAGTCTTCCTCGACACGACACTGGGCATCGACAACACTTACGAGGAGCTTCTAAGCAACGTAGACGCGTTCAGAAACGTCCTGCCTGACACGGTTTACATCACAAACTACGAAGACAGTAACTTTGAGCAGCTGTTCACGTTCGACGGCACTGTAGACATCGGCGCCCAGCAGTCGGTAGAAGTCAGCGGCACAGACACTTGGACCATCTCAGCCTACAGCAGAGGCGACAACGGCGAAGGCGAGAACTACGTTCTTTCCGTAGAGTGGGAAGAGGAATCTGCACCTGAGATTACCCTGAACTTCGACGCGGTCGACATCAGCAACGGCAGTATCTCATTCGCACTTGCTGACATGAACGAGATGGAAGTAGAGAGCATCGAAAATGGCTTCAACTACACCGTCACACTCACGGACATCAACGGCAACACGGTAACTGTCGACAACCCGACATTCATCTACCACACGCTCGCAGTGCAGCTTTGGAAGGACGATGTCTTCTTCGGATCCTACGAGTACAAGCACCAGATGCAGAGGGTAGTGATAACGCAGGAGCTTTTCGCGCAGGCGGCAGGATTCGACTTCACGGCAGTAACGGGCATAACGGTTACAACGGACGGAACCGAGGCGGGCGCGCTCATCATAGACAACGTAGGTTACTGGGCGTAAATATCAAAAAAACTGTATAATATAGGGGACTACCTTCGGTAAAGGAGACGCTCCTATGTTTGCGAAAAAGATCCACCGCTCAGACATGATAAGGTGTGTGCTCTGCGCTGATGCGCCGTGCT
Organism: Clostridiales bacterium; assembly: GCA_017552455.1. GTDB lineage: Bacteria > Bacillota > Clostridia > Saccharofermentanales > Saccharofermentanaceae > Saccharofermentans. The sequence continues at coordinate 33,395 of JAFZPX010000028.1, read as the reverse complement.
CCAAGGCATGCGGCGGGCTCGATCCCGCGCGGCGTCTAAGAAGCATCTGGTTCGATAACGAAGCGAGTGCGGCGGCGTCCCTTCCTGACAGTATCCCGTGCATGAACTGTGACGCTCCTTGTGAGAAGGAGTGCGTCCGCCCGGGCGAGGTTCACATCAAGGATCTTATCAAGAGGCTTAACGATGAGATCAAGCCCGAAGTCGAAGCGATAGATAACGACGAAGATATCCTGAAGACGACCTTCTGCGGAAAGCCGATTGAGAACCCGTTCCTGTTGTCGTCATCGGTAGTCGGAAGCACATACGATAAGTGCGCCCGCGCATTCGAAGCGGGCTGGGCAGGCATCTCGTTCAAGACGATCTGTTCGATAGATATTCACGAGACATCCCCGAGGTACTCCGCGATCTTAGGAAGCTCAGGTACGATCATAGGCTTCAAGAATATCGAGCAGTTAAGCACGCACACTGTCGAAGAAGACATGGCGATCTTCAGGAAACTTAAGCGGAATTATCCGGACAAATTCATACTCGCGTCCATAATGGGACAGAACGATCAGGAGTGGGAGGACCTCGCGCGTATATGTGAAGAGAACGGCGCGGATGCGATAGAACTTAACTTCTCGTGCCCGAATATGGTCGAAGGGTTCTTAGGATCCGCGATCGGCGAGTCGCCCGAACTAGTAGAGAGATTCACGGCGCGTGCATGCAGGGGAACGAGCCTTCCGGTGCTCGCGAAGCTTACTCCCAACGTCGGTCACATGAGCCCCGCCGCAGACGCCGCGATAAGAGGCGGCGCGAGCGGAATCGCAGCGATCAATACGATAAAGAGTATCATCGGGATCAACCCGCATACATATGTATCCGAGCCTGCGGTGCATGGCATGTCAGCGGTCGGAGGCTACAGCGGCAATGCGGTCAAGCCGATCGCATTAAGATTCATCGAAGAGCTGTGCCATAATCCTAATCTTAAGAACAAGCACATTAGCGCGATGGGCGGCATCGAGACGTGGACTGATGCTCTCGAGTTCCTTCTTCTGGGCGCCGCTACGGTGCAGGTCACTACTGCGGTCATGCAGTACGGCTACCGGATCATTGACGACCTTAAGTCCGGCATGATCCGTTACCTTAAGGAGAAGAGCGTCACCGATATCAAGCAGATAAGAGGCATCGCGCTCGACTCGATAAGCGACACGACTGAAGTGCTCGAGAGAGACACGATACTTTTCCCGAAGTTCGATCACGATAAGTGCATGGGCTGCGGTCGCTGCGTTATCTCATGCGCAGACGGCGGTCACGATGCGCTCACGATGGACGGGAACAGGAAGGTCAGACTTAACGGCAAGAAGTGCGTCGGCTGTCACCTGTGTATCCTCGTGTGTCCCGACAGAGCAATCTCATCGACATCCAGAAGAATAAGCAGAGATAAACCCGCCGAAGAATAATGTGTATAATAGTAAACAATAAGTCTTGGGGGCGTTTATGACTGATTTTATTAAAGAGAACCTTTTGTGTTCCATATTGATCGGAGCGGGTCTGTTTTTCGTTATCGTTTTCTATGTAGTGATGCCGCTCGTTTCAAAGAAGACGGACAAGCATTTCTCAGGGGTTCCTTTCCTTGGAGGAATACTGATCGCGGCGGGCTTTCTGCTGTCACCTATCAAGTGGCTTGCGGTATTTGCGCTGCTGGATTTAAGTATCCCGCTGTTCTTCATAAGGTTTATCCCTGACATGATTATGAACAAGAAGGACAGCTACAACAGAGACATCCCGGCGTTTATCGAAGGATGCAAGGTAGTCGCATACACTTCTTACTACAACAGATACTATGATCTTAAGATCCCGCTCGAGGATAATCCCGAGGTGTTCAAGGTATGCCCTGTTGAGAGACTCGCAATCATTCAGACAGAGACAGGCTTCGAGCTGCTCGGTCTCGATTATCAGTTCAACATAGTAAAGAGAGAACAGTATAATTCTGTAAATGAGTGCAAGAGCCATGCGGTTCCGAAGGCGCAGAACAGGTGGATAGACGTTAACAGATAATTTAAAGGGAGGATTTGATTATGAACGTCAGCAGAGTATTTACCGGTATCTTTATGTTGGTCATCAGCCTTGCTTTCTTGGGAGCGGGCATCTGGATGCAGTTCTTCCGCTTAAGCGGCTATGAGCCGGCGCAGGCGAGGATCACCAAGATCGAGACGACGACGTCCAATCATTCCACGTCTAATAAGCACAGTAAGCACTCGCACACTGTTTACGTCGAGTATGTTGTTGACGGTCAGATTTATGCAGGTCCTTCCGACGTCTGGGAGTCCGGAATGACAGAAGGTCAGATGATCACTATCTACTACAATCCCGATAACCCGGCTCAGATGGGCGGCGAGACAGGCTGGCTCGGCTGGTTCTTCATCGCGATCGGAGGTGTGGCTGTCCTCGGTTCGATCGGCACTATGTTCACCGGCAGGCGGCAGTAAATAGGCAATATAGACATTAATAATTTGCAATTCACCATCATTGAGCTGCAATTGACCACATAATCCACCCGGTGGTCCGGCCCGATGATACTATCTCCTCATCATTGAGAATGGTGAGGAGATTTTATATGAGAGGAATGAGAGGATTGGCCCTGCTTTGTTCAGCCACGATAGCCTCAGGAGCTATCATCGGCTGTTCAGTGAATATGGAAATCCCTTCTGAAACAGGCGAGACGTCCGAGACCGTCGTCGTTCAGCAGGGACCATACAGACCGCAGGATGATTACTACATGTACGTTAATGAGGAGGCCCTGGCGAACGCCGTGTTCGAATACGGTGCGTCCCAGGCAGGAACGGCTTTTGACGGATCTCTTGTTGATGACAGGATCGACGGGATCATCGACGAGGTCGTTGCAGGTTCGGGGTATGCTTACGGAACTGAAGAATACATCATCCAGCAGGCATATAACTTAAGACTTGCTTATGATCCGGATAATGCCGAGGTGCCGGAAGACCTCGATGCGGTTTTGCACGAGATCGATGGCGTAAGTTCGATCGAGGAGTTCTTGGAGCTTGATGCCCGAATCGCAAGAGATTATGCGGTGCCTTCATACTTTAATGTCGGAGTTGATTTTAACTACTTCAATGCCGATCACAGAATCTTAGGATTCGAGCAGATGAGCGGCTTCCTCGGTGCGGACTTTGATTCGCTCGAAGAGACATACGCACCTCTTGATACGGTTAAGACGAATGCGAGCCTTTACTGTCAGGCAATGGGTCACGATAAGGATTCATCTGATCAGATCGGAACGCAGCTCGGCTATATCGCGATGAATATCTATAATGCGACCGACCTTGAAGTCGTTAGAGAACTGTTCCCCATTGATTATTATCAGGTGCTGACATTTGATGAGGCGCAGGCGATCTTAAGCAATGTGGACTTCGCGGCTTATCTTACCGAGATGGGATATGACTCCGAGTTCTTTGATGAATTCGCCTGTCTTGATCTGGGACAGTTAGGCGCGCTGAATGATGCGCTCACAGAAGATAATCTTGATGCCCTCAAAGCATGGAAACTGGCACAGTTTGGAATGGAATACCAAAACTTTGTCGCAATGGGATATGATGCACTTGCAGACTATGTAACTATCGATTATGCAACACCTGAAGAGCAGGCTCGCTCTTACGTTCATCAGAACTGCGTTGATCAGACAGATCCGCTTTATCTTGAGCAGTATTATACAGAGGAGACAGACGAAGCTTTAATCTCCATGTGTGATGACATCAGGGAAGGATACAGGGATCTCATCACGAATGCCACATGGCTTTCTGAAGAGTCGAGACAGGGCATTCTCGTTAAGCTCGACAACATCGTCTATGTAACTGGCGGCAGCATCGGCAGAGCTGACCCCGATGAGTGGGCAGACCTTTGCTACGACGACTACTATTCGTTCTATCTTTCATACAGACTTCATAAGCTTGCGGAAAAGACTGCAAGCCTTGCAGAGCCTGTAGACAGAACTCAAGCCAACATGCCTATGCAGATGCTTAATGCCTGCTACAATCAGTCGATGAATAACATCACTATCACTGCGGCTATCACGATCGAGCCTTTCTTCTCGCCCGACCAGGACTACTACACTAACTTGGGCGGCCTCGGCATGGTAATCGGCCACGAGATGGGTCACGCGTTCGACAGCAACTGCATTGCATTCGACCAGGACGGCAACTATAACCCTTCGTGGATCTGCGATGAGGACGTCGCTACCTTGAATGCGCGCAATGTTCAGGCAGTCTCCTACTTCGAGGACAACTTCACTGTCTTCGGCGTCTACCACGTTGACGGCGAGCAGACACTCGGCGAGAACTACGCTGACTTAGGCTCGCTCGAGTGCATCACAACACTCGCACACACACCCGAGCAGCTCGAAAAGCTTTTCGAGAGCTACGCGACAATATGGTGCGGCAAGGAGCTTGATACTGCCGTTATAGACCAGATTGATAACGACGAGCACAGCCCCTCGATAATAAGAGTTAATGCGATACTTTCCACTCTCGATGCTTTCTACGAGACATACGATGTGCGGGAGGGCGACGGCATGTGGATCGCTCCCGAGAACCGTATCTCAAGGTGGCACTGACGGGAGGTGAAGCAGGATGAATATAGTACTTAAGACAACGTTAAAGAATATTTTCGGGAAGCCTTTCAGAACGCTTCTGGTAGTTTTCTCGATCTTCATGTGCAGCTTCGTGGCGATGTTCTGCTTCGACTTCGGCGCTGCTGAGAAGAACCTTATCATGGACCTTTACAGCAAGATCGGCGGTAATGCGAATCTTATTCTGACGGCGACTGCTGAGGATACAAGCAGACTCCCTGCGGATTTCCCGGAGCATGATGAGGTTGTTCTGAGATATTTCTCAGACATGATCTACTGCGATATCGAAGGCGAGCCCATGTATGCTACTCAGAAGGATCTGAGTGTGTACGGTATGGACTTCGAGGCAGCAGAGCGAATGGAGATGATCGCTCATTACGAGCTCGAAGACGGACACACGATCTTGACCGATAAGGCTGCTGAAGACATGGGCGTCGAGGTAGGCGATACGGTCATCCTTCACGATAATCACGGAGACGATCACGAGTTTATCGTTTCACAGATTGTTGAGTCGGATCTGATGAGCCTTCTTCTTAACGGTGACAGCGCGCTCATCACTGAGAATGATGCTCAGATATTGTCATGCGGCAAGCCCGGCTCCATCATGGTCATGATCGACCTTGCAGATGACAATCAGGCTGAGCAGGCACAGATGATGCTCGAGGAGGCTTACCCCACAGGTTCTGTTCAGAACTTCGCGATGGACGAGTCAATCCAGGAAGCTCTCGGTCAGATACTCGGTGTTATGTTCCTCGTATTCGCAGTAACATTCCTGCTCGTTGTATTCGTAACGGCTTCCATCTGCGACAGAATCGTAGGCGAGCGTATGTCGTTCGTTGGAACGCTTCGAAGCCTCGGCATGGACAGCAGGGGAACAGGACTTATCCTGCTTCTCGAGAATCTGCTCTATGCTGTAATCGGAAGTATACCGGCAGTGCTTATGTATTCTGCAATCAGAGCAGGAATGTACGCAGCGATGCTGACAGGTACAACATCGGACGGACAGGCGGTAACTTTTGATACACCTTCTATGTCCGCACTGCTTCCTATCGGAGTAATCGTGGGTGCAGTAGCTGTCGAGTGTTTTATCCCGCTTCGTGCGATCATGAGAGCTCTTAGGATCTCGATTAGAGATATCATCTTCGATAACAGAGACACAGAGTATAAGTTCAGCAAGACAGGACGCATCATCGGAATCGCAGCAGGCGTGCTCTCGATTGTATTCTTCTTCCTTAAGAACAATATCTTCTTCGCAGCTTTCTGCCTTATCTTCGGTGTAATCTCACTGGCATTCCTGTTCCCGCTGATCCTGAAGTTCTTCTCAGGACTGATCGCTGATTCGGCTTTGAAGGCTGATAAGGAAAGATGGGCGCTGGCTTCACGCGAGACTATCTCCAAGAAGAGTACAGTTACGAGCGGCGTGCTGTGTGCAACATCTTCCGCGATGTGCATCATCGTATTCTCCATCGCTATGGCGATGATCGGAATGCTCTCAGCTGACAGATATCAGTATGATGTTCAGGTCACGATGATGTCCGCTCCGAAGAACTTCTCTTATGTTCAGTATCTTGATGATGTTGATGATTATGAATACGTCTATGACAAGATGGAGACTTTGGATGTAAATGGTGAGAGAAAGATCGCACAGGTATACGGTCTTCCTGACGGTGGATATGAGTACTATACAAGTATCTACGATCTTCCTGAGTCACTGAACGCAGGCGAGATCTGCGTCGAGAGATCTTGGGCACGCAGGCATGGTTTTGATATCGGAGATGAATTGACGATTACATTTGATCCTTCAGGTGTATTCCCGGTAGAGAAGACATTCACGATTGTGTCGTTCTTCAACATCGTAAGCTACGATTCGATGAATAATAACTTCGTAATAAGCCTCGATGAGTACATCAGCATCTATCACGATCTGCCGTACTACATGGTCATCAAGACTTCTAATCCTGACGGCGTAGCAAATACTATCAAGACATACGGTGTCAATGCATATTCATCTGTTAAGACACGCGATGAGCTTCTCGCTGAGGACGAGCAGAGTTCAACTCAGATCAAGACGATCTTCTCAGCGGTTATCGTGGTCGCACTTGTAATGACAAGTATTGGTATGATCTCGAATCAGCTTATCGGATTCGAGGGACGTAAGAAGGAATGCGCAGTCATGCTGTCGACCTCCATGGATAAAGCTACACTGTCGGGCATCCTGTTCCGCGAGATGTTTATAACATCAGCAGTTTCCGGAACTGTAGGTGCGATAGTCGGAACCATATTGATCTATGTGGTTAAGGCTGCGGTCGATAACACAGATGCGATCAACCTGCCTTTGCAGATCAACATCCCCGCGATCCTTATCATGTGGGCGGCAATGGTTGTTCTGTTCGCACTGACAGTACTGTTCCCAGTTAAGAATCTTCGCAAGATGAAGATCGCTGAGCAGATCAAGTATGAGTAATGAGTAAGGAGATAAGTAATATGAATACTATCATCGAAGTTAATAATGTAAGTAAGGCATTCGGTAAGAATACAAGCCTTAATCAGGTTCTGGATAATGCATGCATGTATGTAGGTGAAGGCGAGTTTGTGTCTTTAATGGGCGCATCGGGTTCCGGTAAGTCGACACTCCTGTATCTGATCGGCGGGCTCGACAGAGAGTTCGACGGCAAGATCACATTGTGCGGTAAGGATATCGGATCATTGAAGGACCGCGAACTGTCTAAGCTCAGACTTCAGAACATGGGATTCGTCTTCCAGTTCTATAACCTCGTGATGAATCTTAATGTCGAGGATAACATTCTTCTTCCTGCGACAATCAACGGCAAGAAAAGATCCGAATTAAAGAAGGATCTTGACGATATACTTTCCATCACAGGCCTGACCGAGAAGCGCAAAGCTATGCCGGCCACACTCTCCGGCGGACAGCAGCAGCGCGTAGCAATCGCCAGAGCGCTTCTCGGCAACCCTGCGGTTATCCTGGCCGATGAGCCGACAGGTAACCTCGATTCCAAGTCGACCAAGGAGATCATGGAGCTGTTCGCCCGTCTTAATAAAGAGAAGGGAATGACGATCCTTCAGGTTACTCACTCTGACGAATGCGCCGCTTACGGAACTCGTACAGTCCGCATCGACAGCGGTAAGACGGTCGGTTAATTAATACGCCAACTAACCAGCATGGAGACCTCCAAGTCCCATACCCTCCCCCAGCGCCACATTCGGTGACATTTGCGCCGAAGTGGCGCTGGATTTGGCGCTACGGCGCTCTCAGCGCCAAAAGTAGTGCCATTTTCTGAAAAGTGGCACTGGATCTGGCACTGGATCTGGCGCCGGCGGCAGTTAAGAAACCATCAGACAACGTTAAGGTTAAGTTAAGGTTCAGCGATTTGTCCGTTAAGGTTCGACCTATAGAATGGCATTGTAAGATCAAACGAAAGGAAGGCAACTTACAATGACAACATGGAAAAGGAAAGAGATTAAGACAAAGGGAAAGAGCAGCTTCAAAGCTAACTTCTGGAAGTGCGTAGCGACAGCGTTGATCCTCGCGATCGTAGGAGGCGGAACAGCCGGAGCATTCGGAGGAGGCGGCGGAAACGCATTCGGCCACAGGGATGAAGATCAGACACATACGATCAATCTAGTAAACGCCGACTGGCACTTCGAGTTTGACACCGATATGGACAGCGACGGAATCGGATTGGAGATCAACACAGGTGATGAAGATACAGATGCACAGATCGAGGAAGGCATCGATCAGGCAGTTGAAGAGCTCGAGGGAGAGGTTGAGTCTATCGAGATCCCGACAGGAGCATTCATAGCATTCTCCATCATCATGGCAGTAGCAAGCCTCTTCATCATAGCTGTAGCACTTGCAATCGATGCATTCATCGCTAATCCTCTGGAGCTTGGCTGCAAGAGATTCTTCAGAAGAAACCTCGATGAGCCCGCAGGACTTAGCAACATCATGTTCGCATTCGATTCAAGCTACAAGAACATCGTTAAGACAATGTTCTTGAGAGATCTGTACATCGTTCTTTGGAGCATGCTGTTCGTCATCCCCGGTATCGTCAAGGCATATGAGTACAAGATGATTCCTTATCTTCTCTCTGAGAACCCTGAGATGACAACCGAAGCAGCATTCGCAGAGTCGAAGAAGCTTATGACAGGCAACAAGTGGAATGCATTCGTGCTCGATCTGTCATTCATCCTCTGGGACCTCGCATCCATCGCAACATGCGGACTCGTAGGAATCTTCTGGTCAGAGCCTTACAAGGCATCCACACAGGCTGCTCTCTATGAGGCGATCAAGTACGGTACAACAACAGACGTTAAGGTAGTAAATGCATAAGACAATGTGCCCTCAACATAAAGGAATTAAGGTATAATAGCAAAGGGAAATCCGGCGAGATCCTCGCCGGTTTTCCTGCTTGCATGGGGCAATGGGGAGGAAATATGGCGATCAAGGTGCTGGTTGCAGACGATGAGAAGGAGATAAGAAATCTCTTAAGACTATATCTCGAGAATGAATCATTCGAAGTGGTCGAGGCGCAGGACGGCCCCGGCACTCTCGAAGCAGTTAGAATAAACAAACCCGACATCTGTCTTCTCGATATCATGATGCCAGGGATAGACGGCCTTCAGGTCATGAAGAAGATAAGGGAAGAAAGCAATATCCCGATAATAATAATCTCTGCAAGAACTGCAGATGCCGAGCGCATCTTAGGACTTAATCTCGGTGCTGACGACTATATCCCGAAGCCCTTTAATCCGCTCGAGGTGGTCGCACGCGTTAAGTCTCAAATGAGACGTTTCACAGACTTAGGCTCCGCCGTGACGGTCGCTCATAAGGAAGACCTCAAAGTTAAAGACCTGACACTCGACACCGACTCGTGCGTTCTTACAAAAGACGATGAGACGATCGAACTGACACCTGTTGAATTTAAGATCATGGAGCTGTTCATGCAAAGCCCCGGCAAGGTCTTTACCAAGCAGCAGATCTATGAATATGCATGGGGCGATGACTTCATCGTCGCAGACAACAACATCATGGTATCGATAAGTAAGTTAAGAACCAAGCTCGATGAAGAAGATCCGTCGCGCTACATCAAGACACTGCGCGGCTTGGGCTACAGGATGGATAAGTAATGACCGAGAAGGAACTCCAGCGTTATATCATCAAACGCTTTATCTGGACTACCGTTATCATCGCGGTCGTCGAGTTCATAATGCTGTTCACGCTGATTAATGACATCATTCCGCTCGTGCTTGATAACGTCTTCCCGGAACTTCAGAAAGTCACCACATTCTCAGAATTCAGAGACCTCCCCGGCAGCTCGGAGTGGATCGTTGTATTGTGCCTTCTGGGCGTGATCATAATGGCCCTACTTCCGCTCGTGACAGGAGGTGTCGTTTTCTCCGGCCGCGTCACGCGTAAGCTTAAGGCATTCGAGGCACAGCGCGAGAAGGAACGCGCCCAGGAACAAAAGCAGCGTTACCTCATGATCTCCGACATCGCGCACGACTTGAAGACTCCCATGACCACAGTCTCTGGCTATGCTAAGGCGTTGTCTGACGGCATGGTTAAAGAGGATCAGCAGAAAGAATACTTGGACGCGATCTCCGATAAGACGCTTCGCATGAACGATATCGTTCAGATGCTCTTCGACTACGTAAGACTCGACAGCGAGGGCTTCACTTTGGCAAAACAGAAAACAGATATCTGCGAGCTCGTAAGAGAGTGCGTCGCAGCAAACTTCTCCGATATCGAAGCGGCAGGTGATGAGGTCGATGTCGACATACCTGACGACCAGATCATGATCGATGCAGATAAGGTGCAGCTGACGCGTGTGTTTAATAACCTGATCACCAACGCGGTTAAACACAATCCCAAAGGAACGAAGCTGGGTGTGTATGTCAAAGCCGAGCCTGATGAGGTGCGAGTGTACATCGCAGATACGGGTGCGCCGATTGAGGAGGAGTTGGCGAAGGAACTTTTCGAGCCGTTTGTTATGGGGGATAAGTCCAGAAGCACAGGCGGCGGGTCCGGACTGGGATTAAGTGTCGCGAATAAGATCGCGGAACTTCACAGATTTAAGCTGAAGCTTGTGCAGCGCCCCGAGATGCAGCGCTACAACTTAGGCGAAGATTATAAGAAAGTGTTCATACTCATATGCGCATTGCAGTAGTAGATGACGAGTACGTTTTCCGTAAGCAGATTACGGAAGAGATAGCTTCGCTTTACGGGCGCGAGGACGTCTCGTGTTTTCACTATGCCGACGGCGAGGAGATCATAAGAAGCTTTAATAATGGCTTCGAACTCGACGCTGTCTTCCTCGACATCGAGATGAAGAACGTCGACGGCATGGAGGCTGCGAAGAGAATACGCGAGTTCAATAAAGACATCCCGATCGTGTTCATGACATCCCACACGGAGATGGCGATGGACGGATATGAGGTGCAGGCTTTCCGTTTCTTGGGTAAGCCCGTCGAGCGCGAGAAGCTTCGTCAAACTCTGCAGGACCTTGAGAAGAAACTTAAGGTCGACGAGAAGATAGTTCTTGTTAAAGACGGCGAGCAGATTGTTAATTCGATCTCGGCTTTGATCTACGTTGAGGCTTCGAATAATTCGACGAGGTTTGTGTTCACAAGACAGACCGTCGAGCTTCGCATGAAGTTTAAAGAGGCGTGTGAGCTTGTGGACAATTCTTCGAAAGATTTCTACAAATGCCACCGCTCGTACTATATCAACTTAGGCCACGTGAAGAAGATGGCTGCCGCTGAAGTTACGATGGATAACGGGCAGGTTCTGCCTGTGGCAAGAAGCGCGTCGGCGGAAGCCAAGCAGAAACTGTTCGAGTATGTAAGAAGGACGGGACGCTGACATGAGTGATCTGATGGTCAAAGTCATATACGTGCTTCTGATCTTCCTGCCGTGCCTGGGGTCGCCCATGACGGTCTACTTCATCGACGAGGTCCTGCGCTACAGACTTAAACACAAGAAGACTATCTACATCTTCGCGTTTGTCGTGGCGGCACTCGCAGGTTTGTTCTTCACTTTCTTCGGAGGTTACTACGGCGAGGTCAAAGAGGCGATAATAATCACCGACCTGCCGATGCTGTTGCTGTCATTATTCATGATGATCGTCATCGGCTTCAACATCAAAGAGAAGTGGTACAAGAGGATCGCGGTAGTATTCTTCGCGACGAGCATCATCACTGACTTAGGTTCCATCTTTGGAGGCCTTCGCGAGGAGATAAACCTTCTCGGCGTTACTGACAACCATGCCGTTATATCATTGCGGTACCTGGGGTACGAGGTGCTCATTCTCGTTCTCGAGTTCCTGCTCTTCGTTGCGATTGCGAGGGTAAGACGTAAGAGAGACGATGTGCCGCTTCCGATGCCGGTGTTGATCGCGATGTTCTTTATTCTGACGCTGTTCACGTCTTTGCTTCCGTCGGATTACGCAGACACGACGATCCTTCGCTCATCCTCGCCGTCGATCATTATGCTCATACTGTCTGCACTCGCGTTCGTTACACTGCTGTTCTACGTGCGCGTGACGCGAAAAGAGCGTAACGACCTTGCGGAACTTAACTCGCGTAACGAGGAGTACATCGAGGCTGAAGCAAAATTTTTCGAACTGTCGGCAAAGGCTGATACTGAGATCCGCGCCATGAGACACGACATGAAAAACAACGTGCAGGTGCTGATGCTGCTTCTTGAGAACGGTGAATACGACAAGATGCGTGACTACCTCGAGGAGATGGGCGGCAACCTTACTGCGGCCGACGTTAGCTCTCACACGGGAAATACCATCGCGGATGCCATCATCGCCGACAAGAAGCGTAAGGCTTCGGAGGCAGGCGCTGAGCTTATTGTCTCCGGTGTTATCTCGGGAGTGGAGTTCACACCCGTGGACCTGTGTAAGATACTTGCGAACATTCTCGACAACGCGATAGAAGCCGTAAGTGAAGAGGCGCTTTCTGATGTCGATCCTGAGTTTAAGAAGATAGAGCTGATCTTCAAGAGGACTGATAAGTTCTTCATGATATCGCTTACGAATCCGTGCCTGTCATGTCCGGTGATAGTTGACGGACAGATCGAAACGCATAAGAATGATAAGAAGAACCACGGCTTCGGAATTGCGAATGCGAAGGAGGCTGCAGCTAACTACGGCGGAGAACTGTCTGTCGAGTGTGAGCCGAAGTCAGGCGGGTTCGTATTCAGGACAGAGATTCTTTTTGATCTGAAGGAGGAATGAGATGGACTTTCAGAATGTAAATGAGCTTCTTAACGGGATGAATGAATACCTTGACAGCCACGATATCACGAAGGTGGATCTCATGCAGTACGATGCCTTCGAAGTGAACGGCAATCCTGATCCGAGGCTCAAGGCTTTGATGGATAAGGACAAGCACGGCGAGTATCTCGGTCGTTACTATCATTCATCGATGTCGTCTCCTAATGATCCCCATGTGCCGACAAGTCTTACGGTCTATCTTGATTCCGAGGACCGCCCGATGGGTGTGTGGAATAGAATCGGCGGATTTATCGATAATTATGAGATCTTTGAGTATCACGACGGGTATTATACCGGCGCATGCTATATGGTGATGGGAGGTCACGTGACGCCGTCGCATTTTTCTTACTATGTGCAAAAGGACGGACGTGTCTCGGAGATTCACTCTGTGTTTAGCAGCATGATGGATGTCGCGACTGTGATCGTTTCCAGATTCGAGTTCGAGTATGACGGCGACACGACTATCCTGAAGACTGCGTTTAACTGTATCAACGACCTTAAGGAGGACGGCACATACGATCTTCGCCGCAAGGACGATCTGTTGCTGCCGCCAAAATCCGAGAAGAAGATCGGAGGCAAGGGACGTAAGAAGATCGATAACCAGGAGAAGCTTGCCGAGAAGCTTCATCAGGCGGTCAACGATCAGATGACTCTCGAGGAATTGGTGGAAGCCTTCTTCGCTGTTGTCGGTAAGGCTAAGCCTGTTGATGATGAGATGCTCCAGTACGCTGCGGGCGATTACCCTCAGGACTTAGGTCCGTTCACTCCGCCTTGCTCGTTTATCCTGATGCGCCAGACGCCCGCCGCTGATGATGAATTCTTCCAGCTTAACCTCGAGGTCGGTTTCGAGATTCCCGAGGGCGAGAAGATACCTTACGATTTCCGGTGCTTCGAAGAGGGCGACGAGGATCTTAAGGAATTCGTACTTAATTCGAAGTCTTATAATGCTTTGAAAGATAAGCCGATATCGTATGTTCAGGTCTATGTTGACGAGACGTAAGATGTCGTGTAATCTCTAGGACAGAAAACAACCAAGGAGGAACACCGATGAAAGTTACTGTCTGCTGAAGTTTTATAATGCCTCGCGGATAAGTCTTTTTGTGTGTTCTTTTTATATTGCTTTGAACTTTGTTTGCACTGTTGCCGCGGCCGATTGTCGCGGCTTTTGTTTTGGGAACGGTTCTGCACAGCTTGTCCGGCGGAGGATCTTACAAGGAGGATTCTATATGCCGATGATAACAATCAAAGATCTGACCTTCGGGTACGACGGGTCGGAGAATAATCTTTTTAACAACGTAAACGTGACGATCGACACGTCGTGGAAGCTCGCGCTCGCGGGTCGAAACGGGCGCGGTAAGACCACGTTCTTTAAGCTTCTTAAAGGCGAGCTGCAGTACGCGGGCAGCATCACGGGTGTGCCGCCGACGGTTGAGTTTCCGATGGAGGAATTCCCGGACAGCGAAGAGTGGCGCGTGAGAAAAGAGCTTAACTTAATGGGTGCGGACCCGGACATCATGTGGAGACCGATGGAGACGCTGTCCGGAGGCGAGCGCACGAAGCTGATGCTTGCGAACCTTTTCGCTTCGGACGGGATTTACCCGCTTATAGACGAGCCTACGAATCACCTCGACAGGCTCGGAAGAGCGAAAGTCGCGGAGTACCTGTCGCAGAAGGAAGGCTTCATCATGATCTCGCACGACCGTGACTTCCTCGATCACTGTACGGACCACACGCTCGTCATAACGAGGAGCGGCATCGAGCTTGTGAACGCGACTTTCAGCACCTGGTGGGACAACAACGAGACGCGCATGCAAAGCGAGCAGGCGCGCAATGCCCAGCTTAAGAAGGAGATGGGCTCGATCGAGGCCGCGATGAAGAAGAACGCGCAGTGGTCGAAGAAGGCTGAGGGCGACAAGAGCCGTAACAACCCCAAGGGCGCGGAGGACCACTTCAGACGTGCGTTCGAGGCGAAGAAGGCGAGTAAGCTCATGAGCCTTAGTAAGAACCTAGAGAACCGTAATGAACGTAAGCTTGAGGAGAAGCAGTCGCTCCTAAAGGACCTCGAGCGCGAGCAGACACTGAAGATCACGGGCTCGGAGCATCATGATCGCAAACCCATAATCCTGAAGGACTTAAGCGTCTTAAGGTACGGCGAGCGCATTGCCGAAAACATCAACCTCACCCTCGAGCGCGGTAAGAAGATATCGCTTCAGGGGCCGAACGGCTGCGGCAAGAGCACACTCATTAAGTATCTTGCGGGTGTGGCAGAGGAAGAGGGAATCACGGTCGAGGGCGACGTTCACATAGCCAAGGACCTCAAGATCTCGTACGTCGGGCAGGATACGTCGAGCCTCAAGGGCAGTCTCTACGACATCTGCGCGGACAGAGGCGCCGACAAGACGCAGTTTAGTACGATACTTGTAAAGATGGGCTTCACGGGGGAGATGCTCTACCGCGAAGTCGATGCGCTGTCACTCGGGCAAAAGAAGTTTGTAATGCTCGCGCTGTCGCTGTGCGAGCAGGCGGACGTGTATCTGTGGGACGAGCCTTTGAATTACATAGACGTCTACATGCGTAAAGAAATCGAGCGCCTTGTGAAGGAAAGCGAAGTGACGATGCTGTTCGTCGAGCATGACCGGGCTTTCGCGGAGGCTGTGGCCGACGAGGAGTGCGAAATTAATCTTTAGTTCACAACTTAACCCTCAAGCTGTTATATAATAATAAAATATAAATGACATTGGGGAGCGTTGACTGTGTCAGAGAATTCTGAACAGAAAAAGGGGATTATAGCCGGCAGAACGCCCGGAAACAGGACGGTCTTCCGACCTCGCGTGCTTATTCTCATCGCGTGCGGAATCGCGGTTAATTTCCTGCTGTCAACTCTCGTAAGGCAGACAGACCTTCCTTTCTACATTGATACAGTCGGTACTATCATCGTAACTGCGGTCGGCGGAATCGTCCCCGGCATCATCACGGCGCTTTGTACCAACATTATCAATTTCACGATGGACGGCGAGTCTGTCTTCTACGCGTCCCTTAACATGATGATCGCCATCGCCACGGGAGCCTTCTTCGAGAGCAAGAGAATCAAGACCGTCTCGGGCAAGTTCATGTTCATCCTGATAATCTCGCTCATCGGCGGCGGCCTCGGCTCGATCATCACGTGGTTCCTGTATGGCGAGCCTTCTGACTCACCGATGATCGTAACTATCATGGAGTGGCTGGAGGATACGTTCCATATGAGTATCTTCGGCGCCCATGTAGTCTCGACATTCCTTACAGACTTCATGGATAAGTCCATCTCCGTCATGATCGCCCTGATCGTCATCGGCACCATCCCGGAGGAAATCCGCGAGACCTTGATGGTCTACGGCTGGAAGCACAGAAGACTTACGAAGAAAGAACAGGGCTCCGTTACTTCGAACATCAAGGGCCACATCTCGATCGGTATGAGGACCATCCTCACGATCGTCATGTCCACCTTCATTATGACGATCATCGTCACATGGTTCAGCCTTATCAACTACTACGATGCGACCGTCGAGCAGGCGGCAGCACAGGCTGAGCAGATCGCTTACATAGCATCGACTTACATCGACCCCACCAAGGTCGACGATTACATAAGATTCGGCGACAGAGTCCCGGGCTACACGGAGACCGCACAAAAGTTCATGGACTTGATGAACAGCTCGGACGACATTCAGTTTCTGTATGCGTACAAGCCTGAGAATAACGGCTGTCGTGTTGTCTTTGACATGGATGCGACGCTGCCGGATGGAAGGTTCGTACCCGGTGTCGCTCCCGGCGCGCTCGTTGATTACGAGTCTGAGTTCGCGCAGTACAGGGAGAACCTGCTGCTGGGCGACGCGATCCCGACGCTCGAGGTTCACGACGAGTATGGCGACTATCTCATGACGTACTACCCCGTCCGCGACGAGAACGGACACTGCATCTGCTACGCGGTATCAAACATCAAGCTCGAGGTCGTAAGCGCATTTACCACAGACTTTATCGGACGAGTTGTCCTCCTCTTCGCAGGCTTCTTCATCCTTATCGTAGTAATCGGAGTCTGGACAGCTAGATACCGCATCGTTATGCCTATCGCGGGCATGACCGCGTACGCCGGCGAGGTCGCGTTCATGGACGACGAGCTGTATGCGTTGAAACTGAAGAAGATGGAGAGCCTCGACATACACACAGGCGACGAGATGGAGCTCCTGTATAAGGCTCTTTGCAAGATGACATCCGACACCGTTGTTCAGATGAACGACATCAAGATGAAGTCTGAGGAGATCTCGAAGATGCAGACCGGTCTTATCATCACGATGGCAGACATGGTCGAGTCCCGTGACTCCGATACCGGTGCGCATGTACAGAAGACTGCGGCCTACGTAAGGATCATCCTTGAGGGTCTGAAGCGCCACGGCTACTACATCGAGAAGCTTACAGACAAGTACATAAGAGACGTCGAGATGAGCGCGCCGCTGCACGATATCGGTAAGATCGCAGTCTCCGATACGGTTCTTAATAAGCCCGGCAAGCTCACAGACGAAGAGTTCGCGATAATGAAGACACACACCACTGAGGGTAGAAAGCTCATCGAGAGTGCCATCAGCAAGGTCGAGGGCGACGTTTACCTCAAGGAAGCTCGTAACATGGCGGGTTACCACCACGAGCGCTGGGACGGCAGGGGCTACCCCGAAGGTCTGCACGGCGAGGTCATTCCTCTGTCTGCACGTGTCATGTCCGTAGCGGACGTCTTCGACGCTCTGGTCTCGCCCCGTGTCTATAAGCCTGCATTCCCTCTCGAAAAGGCTCTGTCCATCATCCAGGAGGGCGCCGGCACACAGTTCGATCCCAAGGTAGTAGAAGTGTTCATGGATTCTTTGGACGAAGTCGTCAAGATCATGAATAAGTATAAGGAGGCATGATGAAACGTTTGAGGTTAAAAGCATGCATAACGTTGATCATCACGGCCTTGTGTATATCGGGGCTTTCCCTTGGCGTATTCGCCAGAGGTACTGAAGAGAATCAGGAATCAGCCGCAGGCGTCGGAGGCGGATATGCCGTAACAGGTCAGATCCCGGGCGTCGGTTATTCTGCTGAATTATATGATGCGACTAACGGACTGCCGACTTCGGAGGCTAACTGCGTACTTGCTGCAAGCAACGGTTATATATGGATCGGAGGCTACAGCGGAATCATAAGATATGACGGCTTGGCGTTCGAGAGAGTCACTTCCGTTGAAGGCCTTACGAGCGGAAGAGGAATGTTCGAAGACAGGATCGGACGCATCTGGGTAGCTACAAATGATAACGGTGTCGTCGTAATGCACGGCGCTGAGAATATGCATTTCACGAAGGTCGACGGACTGCCGTCATCTTCCATCAGAACATTCGCGGAAGATGATGACGGCATCATCTATATCGGAACAACTATGGGTATCTGCTGGATCGACAGCGACCTCGTGATCCATAACATCGATGACGACAGAGTCAGCAGCGAGATCATCATTAATCTTGTATCGGATACGGCAGGCAATGTTTACGGTCTTACAAAGAACGGCGGAGTCTTCCGCGTGTCGACTGAAGGCATCGAGGAATACTACGACAGCGGTAATCTCGGAATCCCTAAGATCTCCTGCATCATCGCTGATCCCGAGCAGCCGGAAGTTCTTTATTACGGTACTATTCTTAACAGTATCTATCACGGTCAGTTCGGTATGGGTACTCAGAACCTTGAGAGGATCAATACAGGTGATGTGGAAGATATTAACTGTATGTATTACGGATGCGGAAGACTCTGGCTCGCAGCCGGTCACGTCGCAGGATTCATCGATGAGGACGGCGAGTTTGTTGCACTTGAGAATGTACCGATCGATGATTCATTCGAGATGATCACATCCGACTATCAGGGCAATATGTGGTTCGCTTCGTCAAGATTCGGCGTCATGAAGATCATGACCAACAACTTCCTGAACTACTCAAGCGTAGCGGGAATCCCCGATCAGGTAGTCAATGCGACTTGTCTTGATGACGGACTTCTCTATATGGGAACTGACGATGGTCTTTATATAATCGATACAGAAGATACTACAGTTGTTGAGAATGAGATCACCGAGTATCTTGCAGGTCAGAGAATCCGTGATATCTTCCTCGACAGTTCTGAGAATATCTGGTTCTCCACATTCACAAGTGACATGGGTCTTGTATGCCTGAAGCCGAATGGTGACATCATATCACTCACGACTTCGAACGGTATGCCTCATAACAGAGTCCGCTGCTGTACGGAGCTTCCTGACGGCAGTATCGCTGCAGCGACTAATGACGGTATCGCGATCATCGAGAATTACACAGTCACTGATGTTTGCAACGATGCTGACGGACTTGAGAATACGGTTATTCTCACGGTCTGCGCCGACACAGACGGAACGATCTATGCAGGTACAGATGGTGACGGTATCTACGTTATTAGAGATGGTATGGTCAATCATCTGTCGTCTTCGAACGGACTTACAAGTGACGTTGTAATGAGAATCAGAAGAGACGATGACCGCGGATTGTTCTGGGTAGTTACATCGAACTCCATCGAGTACATGATAAACGGTGTGCTTACTAATGTAGAGTCATTCCCTTATAACAATAACTTCGAGGTGGTACCTGATAACAGGAACAACCTGTGGGTACTCTCTTCACAGGGTATCTACGTTACGAGCGCAGAAGACGTTATAAATGATGATGTACACGATTACAGACTCTACGATATGGCGAACGGCCTTACGAGTGTTCCGGTATCGCACTGTCACAGTTGTCTCGATGAGAATGGCAACCTCTATGTAGCAGGCATCTCGGGTGTATCAAGAGTTAATATCGATAACTACTACGACAGTTCTGCCGCAGTACTTACGGGTATCAGAAATATCTACTTCAACGATATCCCGGTAATGCCGGACTCTGACGGTAATTACATTATCCCTGAAGGTGAAGGACGTATTCAGATCATCCCGTCAGTTCTTGACTACTCACTGTCAAATCCGACTGTTCACGTATATCTTGAGGGTACTAACGATCCCGGTATGACGACGGTTCAGAGCAGACTTGATTCACTTGAGTACACGAACCTTCACTATGGCAACTATGTACTTCATATCCAGATCCTCGATAAGAGTACGAACGAGGTTCTGTCTGACGAGACATTCAACATCACGAAGACTCCGAGATTCTTCGAGCTTCTGTCAGTAAGGATCATCCTCTTGATTCTCGCACTTGCACTTGCCGGCGTCATCGTATGGCGTGTCATGACGGGTACTATCGTTAAGCGCCAGTACATCGAGCTGCAGCAGGCTCGTGACGAGGCTCAGAAAGCTAATGCCGCGAAGTCGGGCTTCCTTGCCAACATGAGCCATGAGATACGAACGCCTATCAATACGATCATCGGAATGGATGAGCTGATCTTAAGAGAAGACACAGAAGGCAATGAGCAGTATGCGGGTAACGTTAAGAAATATGCGACGGATATCAAGACTGCTTCTATATCACTGCTCGCGCTGATCAACGACCTTCTCGATATCACCAAGATCGAGACCGGAAGAATGACGCTCGATGAGGTCGAGTACAGTCCTGCGCAGATGATGCGTGAGCTGATCGTAATGACCAGAAGCCGTGCAGAGGAGAAGAGGCTGCAGTTCATCGTCGACGTCGATGAGAACCTTCCTATCAGACTCTATGGTGACGGAGTTAAGATCAAGCAGATCCTTCTTAATCTCCTTATTAATGCGGTCGACTTTACTGAAGCCGGAAGCGTTAAGCTGAAGGTCGCAGTTCTTGAGAAGACGGACGCTTCAGTTCTGTTAAGACTTTCCGTTAAGGATACCGGTATAGGTATCAAGAAGGAAGATATCTCGAAGATCTTCAGTGCTTACGAGCACTTCGATGAAGTGAATATCGGAGAGATCAAGGGTTCCGGCTTAGGTCTTGATATAGCTAAGCATTTCGCTGGTCTTATGGATGGTTCCATCGAGTGCGAATCTGTTGTCGGTGAAGGATCTGAGTTCATCCTTACAGTAAGACAGAAGATCGCTGATACGACTGAGATCGGTAAGTTCTCTGAGGACGGCGCAGATGAGCATAAGACTAAGTATGTGCCTTCGTTCATCGCACCTGATGCGGACATCCTGCTTATCGATGACAACGCTTCTGATGTACATATCATGAAGGAACTTCTTAAGCCTACGAAGATCCTCATCACGGTCTCCAAGTCCTGTGAGGATGCTTTAAGCAAGCTTAAGGACGGTGGCTACAACATCGTATTCCTCGACGACCTGATGCCGGGTATCGAGGGAACGGAAGCTGTCGCGAAGATTAGAGAGAGTTTCCCTGAGATTCCGCTTTATTCACTTACGACGAACACTGCGGTCGAGAGAGACGAATACTTCAAGTCGATGGGTTATAACGGATATCTGGTTAAGCCGGTCGATCCTGAGATGCTCGAGCAAACAATCATGAATCACTTGCCCGAGCAGATGATGTTAAAGCCGAGAGAAGGAAAAGACAATGATTGAGTTCCTGCTGAATTTTCAACTGGGTCTGATGGTCGCGTTAGCAGGCGTGTGTATCACGTTCGCTGCTCTCGCGGGATTCTCGAGAACTCTTCCTAAGAAGAGGAAGATTCCTCTTGTTTATATCGAGTTGTCAGCAGGCCTCATGCTGTTGTTCGACCGTCTCGCATATTTCTACAAAGGCGATCCGAGTGCAACCGGAGGAGTTCTCGTAAGAGTATCGAACTTCCTCGTATTCTTCCTGATGATCTGCTATCTGCACGCGCTGAATCTGTATCTTAGAGATTTGGCGCTTACGGAGATGGGATTAAAGAAGATCCCGAGAAGGCTTCGTATCGTCGAGATCCTCGCACTGATCGGTTGGATACTGGTCGTTGCTTCACAGTTTTTGGGTTTCTACTACACGATCGATGCACAGAATAATTACCAGCGAGGAGATCTGTTCTTCCTGTCGTACGTCGTTCCGTTTCTGATCGTCGCACTGCAGTTCTCAGTGCTTGTTAACTACTACAAGCGGCTGTCGAGAGGACACCGCATCTCACTCGCTCTGTTCTTCATACTGCCGGTCATCGCAGCGGTCATCCAGTACTACTTCTACGGTCTGTCACTGATCAATATCTCATTGGTCGGAACATCCGTATTGCTGTATCTGTTCGCACAGAAGGAGAGTGCGGATACGATGAGTGCGGAGACCCGTACAGAGCTCGACACTGCGATCGAAGAGAAGACGATAATTCTCCACGCGTTCATCCAGGCTGCTACGGCTATCGCAAATGCGGTCGACGTAAGAGACGAGTACTGCAAAGGTCACTCTGAGCGTGTTGCCAAATACTCACGCATGATCGCAGAGAGGGCAGGGCTTGATGCCAAGACATGTGATGAGGCGTTCTTCTCAGGACTTCTTCACGATATCGGTAAGGTAAGTATCTCTGACTCTTTGCTTAAAAGAGAGCACGCGCCGACAGAGGCTGATAAAGAGATATTCAAGCAGCATACACGACTCGGCGCGCAGATCTTAGCATCGATAAGTGATTATCCATATCTTCAGGATGCGGCACTGCATCACCATGAGAGATTCGACGGCACCGGTTATCCTGACGGTCTTAAGGGTGAGAAGATTCCTCTGTATGCAAGAATCGTTACGGTCGCTGATGTATACGACAGCATGACTTCTCCGAAGAGAACCAGAGGCCCCATGCCGCAGGGAAGAGTCAGAGAGCTTCTTATCAGCGGCGCCGGCAAGCAGTTCGATCCGAGATTCTCAGCGGTCATGGTAGAGATCATCGACCAGGATACGGATTATAAGTTCCAGGCAGTCGAGGACAGCGATCTTGAAGGTGCGGAGTCTGTCGATCTTACAAAGGTTAAGCAGATCAAGTTCGGCGATTATAAGGGCGTCGTAAGTGACGGACTTAAGATCGTCGATTCGGTAACTAATATCCACTTAAGATACAAGGTGAACGAGGGAGCTGTGCCGAAGAATTCACTGCCAGCGATAATCCTGTTCGATGCGTTCGATGGCTGTGTTCATAAGGATGACCGTAAGATCAGAAACCTCCATTACTTGGAGTTTGCAGAGATCTGGTTCGACGGCAATTACATAAGCACCAAGGCGCGTAACATGAAGGTCGATATCATCCCGAGAAAGGATGATGCGAGACTTAAGAAAGACAAGGCAGAGACGCAGCCTTCTGAGTATATCGAGTACGATATCGAGGCGAGCCGTTATAAGGATCATGTAAGAATCACGATCGAGACGCCGGAGAACACCATCGATACGATCGTCGCGCTGCCTGATTCGGCGAGATCATCGTTCATCAGTATCGCGGGTGAGAACTGCACGATCGATAAGGTAAACATCGAGACGACCGACATCAAGATCGGCGAGTACTATATCCCGAGAATAGCGGATGAAATAAGCATCGTTAATCTTCTCGATGCTGATATTCCGAATATCCAGGCTGATAACAGAAGATCCGCTGAGTCGGAGGGTGTTCAGATCGACGACGGTCTGCGTCTGGCATTCCACAGTAAGACCCTGCCTTCCGCGAACCTCGTATCGAGCTGCCCTTATGTAATCATCTATACGGCTGATGACGGCAGAGTACACGGCAAGAATTACCACGAATGTGCATGCATCCGCCTTGACGGTGAGGATGTAACCGAAGGCGAACACGAGAAGAATACCCTTGAAGTTATAAGAGGGGATAATTTCGACGGATGGGATGCGTGGAAGACACTCAACAAGAAGGGCTTCGAGTGCGAAGTTGAATTTAAAAGAAGACGTAATAAGGTTTCTTTCGCGACGGAGAACGGCGGCATCATGGTAAGCTGCACGGTACCCATCGAGAAAGGGACAAACGAGGTCTATGCCGCGCTGACGGGCGAGGCCTGCGCTATCATGGATATCAGAGCGCGTTACTAAGGCCTTAAGGAGAAACGTATGGCGAATTTTGATCTGATACTGCAGACGTATTTCGAGTCATCGGCTGTAGGAAACTATATAGTAACGGACACCAAGTGGAAGATCCTTTACTGCAAGGGTTCTATCCTCATCGGCGAAGATCAGTGGAAGCGCTGGTGCAGGCTTTATAGCGAGGACCCGACGGAAAACCTCGACATGGAATGGGAGATCGCGGAGAAGGATAAGGAACTCTACTACAGGGTTCGCACGAAGGAAATCGTGATCGACCGCGAGAGCTTCCTCGTGCACCAGATCACGGATGTCAGTGACTTCGCGAGCATCTTCCAGGATCTGTCTTCGTATTCACGTATGTGGAGAACGATGTCCACGTGCCAAAGTGACTTGATGAACGTGCTGTCAGACCCGTTGACGCGCTGTCTGCCGATAGTTGTTAAGCATCTTCAGGCGGAGTGCGCCGTGCTCTTTGTCGACAGGACGATGGGCGGTCTTAAGCGCTATGTCTTCGCTTCTGAGATGGATACGGTCATCAAGAAAAAGATGAGCGACATGGACTTCATCGAGTTCGCAGGACAGCACACTTCGGGCAAGTACTACGAACTGCCGGGATTTCACGGGGAGTTCCTGTGCTTTACCAAGGGCTGCACGATAAGCGGAGACTCGTACGGACTTTACGTCGCGGTGCCCGGGGCAGACAATTCGGACCGTATGCTGCCGATGTATTTCAGTATGTTTAAGCTCTACATAGAAAACGCTCTCCTGCGCGAAAAGGTCGTCTACGAGAGTGAGCACGACCACCTGACGGGTCTTTTTAATAAGGCGAAGTACAGCCAACTCATGAACGGAAGGTTCCGCATGTGCGAGCACATCACTATCTTTAACCTCGACGTTAACTACCTTAAGAGGATCAACGACACCATGGGTCACGAGGCGGGTAATACTTTGCTTCGCATGGCGGCGAAGTCATTAAAGGCGGTGGCAGATGAAGAGGATATCTTCGCATTCAGATTAGGAGGCGATGAGTTCATGCTGATCGCCGCGGATACTGACGAGGCGAAGGGCAAGAGGATAGAAGAGCGCTGGAGGAAGGCCCTCGCAGACGTAAATGCAGAAGGCAACGGCATCGAGTGCGTCATCGCCTGCGGTATCGTGACGGGTAATAAGCCTTACGATATCGACGCGATCTTAGAGGAGTCGGATAAGCTTATGTATGCCGATAAGAGGGCGATAAAGATATCCCGCGGCGACGATCCGGATGCCAGATAATCCCCACTTTGTAAGACAAGAAAGTTAACAAAGTAAACTTTGTATTAAGTAATCCGCCGGCGCGGTTTGCCCATGTTTTACGGTGCTATAATGAGTAAATCAAGACTATGTCTTATTATGCGCTTTGGGGGTTTGGCGTGACTAAGAGTATAAAAGGTAAAGGCGTTGATATAACGCTTAAGGACCTTGCCGTCGGTACAAGTGTTCCTAAGAGTGGATTCGTACTGCTCATTATTCTCTATGCCATAGCGACTTTCTTCGTGCGCGTGGTCGCGACTAATGAAGGCTCTCTAATGTTCTTCGGAAGAGAGGTTCCGTTCTCATCATTTCCCGGCGTATTCTCATCTTTGGGTAATATCTGCATGATCCTGTTGGCGTTGCTGTACAGAAAGCTCGGATACTTTACTTCGCTCGCGATCATGTTTATCTATCAGTTCCCGACGCTGATCATACAGTTCTTTGTATTCGGTAATGTGACGGCTGTGTCGGGAGTTTTCTCGAATTTGTTTACTCTTGTTACCATCACGATCATTTACGTGATTAACAATAAGAATCTTAAGTATCAGCAGAGGGTCATGAACCAGGCGATCACTGACCGTCTGACTGGTCTTCCGAACAGATTCGCAGTCGGCGAACTGTGCGATAAGCTGATCGGTGATCAGGTCAGATTCACATTCCTGTCGATCGATATCGTGAATTTCAAGTCGATCAACGATACGATGGGTCATGAGTTCGGAGATAAACTTCTGATCGAGATCGCGAACCGCTGGAGAAGTCTTGCTGAATCCGGCAATACAGGGACCAATGACTTCGTCGGAAGATTGGGCGGCGACGAGTTCTGTCTTATTATCCGTGACTATAAGAATGTCGAACAGATCACACATACCCTCTATACTTATAAGGCTGAGCTTGAGAGAGTCATCTCGATCGAAGAGTGCGATTACTTTATGACTGCCAACTTCGGCTATGCTGTTTACCCTAAGGACGGAGTGACTACGGATCAGGTCATCTCCGGCGCGAATGCTGCGATGCATGTGGCTTCGACCAAGGGTGATAACGGCATCATGGGATTTGATCCTGACCTTGTTAGTGATACATATTCTCTTGAGATTGAGCGTAAGATCCGTACTGCTCTTGATAATCAGACGATCACCTTTAACCTACAGCCACAGTATGATATCGGTCACCGCCTTAGAGGCTTCGAGGCGTTGGCGCGTATGAAGGATGAGGAAGGGAATAATATCTCTCCTGTAGACTTCATCCCTGTAGCGGAGAAGACCGGTCTTGTCGATCAGATTGACTCGCGGGTCTTCGAGTTGGCGGTCAAGTTCGTAAGCGATGTTATCAATGAGACTTTGACCAACATCACGATGAGCGTTAACGTCTCTGTACGTCACCTGATGAAGAATAACTTCATCGAAGAGATCACGGGCGTACTCGAGAAATATAATGTTCCGCCTCACTGCATAGAGATCGAGATTACTGAGTCCATCATGATCGACTCGACAGAGAAGGCTCTTAATACGATCAGCGAGCTCAAGGACATGGGCATCAAGATCGCGATCGATGACTTCGGAACAGGTTATTCTTCCTTGAGTTATCTTAATAATCTGCCGTCGGACCTTCTTAAGATCGATAAGTCATTTATCGATGTCATGAATGATTCCGATTCATCCAAGCAGTACGTTGCCATGATCGTATCGATCGGTCATATCATGAACCTCAAGGTCATCTCCGAGGGTGTCGAGTCAGCAGATCAGGTCGAGACCTTGAAGGAGATCGGCTGCGACTATATCCAGGGATTCGTCTGGGGACGCCCGATGACTGCAGAAGATGCGATGAAGCTGGTACTCGAAGTAGTCTGATAAGTCATAAAAGAAAAGGGGCCGCCTCGTTATCGAGACGGCCCGCTTTCCTTATGGAGCATGACTAAAATATATCGAGCGTCTTCTCAGACGTTGATACCATATGCTAAGCATTCGTTGGCCCACTCTGAAGAAGAAGCGAATGCGGTGATGAGATCTTCTCTCGGCGTTCCCGCCGCGAGCGCGGACTCCCATGTATTGACTTCATCATAAGTTCCGATGCGGTTGTAGTAGACCATGTAAAGTGTCTCTACGAAGTCCTCGTCATCCAAGTCCTGACTCATGAATTCACTTCCTGTGAGGAAGCTCTTTGCTACCTCGGATGCGGATCCGTTCTCTTTGATGATGTGATCCGTCCAGTAAGTCAGTCCTTCTTTATCGGCGGGACGACCGAGCGCTGCCACATAAAGGTTCTGCACGAAGTGCTGCGCTGCCAGTCTCATGAGCTGACCGCCCGTAAGTCTTATGCCGAAGTCCATAACGTCGTTTGCCATTTGTAGTGTCTTTTCTTCTCGTCGTATTTTTTAATACACCTTTATGAAACTACTTGCAGGACGGCAAACCAATGGGCAATGACGGCGCGAAGTGTCGCTTAAGCAACAATTCTTATGGGATGTGTTGCTTTTCGAGCAGGAGAAGTACACAAAAAGTTCAAAGACTTATAACGAGAAGTCACTTTTTCTTGAGGGGCGAAAGTTTTATCATACGTATATGGTGGATAATTATCGTAAAAGAGTCGCGGTTCTGCTCGCGCAGCCGGAAGAGTACGCGTACGACCTCTTTTTGAAGGGGTTTATAGAAGAGGCGTTTACACACGACCTCGATGTGTGCGTGTTCGCGATGTATATAAAGTATCAGAACACGCCCGCGCGTTCCGTAGGAGAGTCCTCCATATTTAAGTTAGTAGATTACGATAAGTTTGACTGCATCGTGGTGCTTGCGGACTCGATCCAGACTAAGGGTGTGGCGCAGCAGATAGAGCGTGAGCTGCACGATAAGTACAGGGGAGAGGTGCTGTTCGTAGATCAGGAGAGCAAGTACTTCCAGTCCATACACATAGATAACTACATCCCTGAGAAGAAGGTTATCACGCACCTTATAGAGAAGCATGGGGTGAAGGACATCGCTTTTCTTACAGGAAAGAGCTGGCACCCCCACTCCAAGTTACGCTTGCAGGCATATAAGAACGCGCTCGAGGAGCACGGCATAGAGGTCAAAGAGGACCGCATCTTCTACGGCGACTTCTGGTACACGAGCGGCGAGAGCCTAGCGGACAGCCTTCTGTTGGAACCGGACGACATGCCTGAGGCGGTCGCATTCGCGAACGACCTGATGGCGGTGGGTTTCTGCAAGAGGATCACGTCCAAGGGTGTGCGTATCCCCGAGGACATCAAGGTAGTTGGCTTCGACTGCAACGTCGAGGGTATGCAGGCGCCGATCCCGATTACGTCTGTGCCGATGGGCTCAAGACACCTGGGTATGAATGCGGCGGTGTTCGCGGATGCCATGATCAGGGGCAAGGAGCCGATGCTCGCGAAGGAGGATCCGGACCTCTTTATCGGAGGCACATGCGGATGCGGTTGTGACAGCTGCAAATGCGAATATCCGAAGCGTGAGCAATGGGATACGGACCAGTCCCTCGGCACTATATACTCTCCTTTTAACAATATGGACGAGGATATGATCGAGCAGTCGACATATACGGGAATGGTCAGCACGATCTTCTCGAACCTGCACCTGATCCGAGGCTTTGATTCTTTCAGCCTGTGTCTTAACCCGTCGCTCGGTGATGAGAGCCGCGGCGAGTTCGAGGACGAGATCATGGAGGCCATCCGCTGCGGGTCAGAGAAAGAGAATAACGACCGCATAATTAATGACAGCAAGTTTCCGCGCGAAGTGATGCTGCCTGAGTTGTATGAATATCACGAGAAGCCGTCGGTCTACTACTTCATGCCGATCTACTTTAACGATTCAGTGTTCGGCTACGGAGCGATCAGATATGAGAACCGCGTGGAGGTCGTACCTCCCGAATACCGCGCGTGGTTAAAGAGTGTCGCGAGGGGTATCGAGTGCTACAGAAGAAACGATGCCCTGATCGGTTCGTCGACTATCGCGCGCCGCGGAATCACGACGGACAGCCTGACCGGTCTTAACAACTACAAGGGCTTCCTCGAGAATTTGGAAACGTTCCTGCACCTGATGAAGAATAACGGCGGTTATATGGGTGCGCTCGCAGTCGATATCAAAGATCTTAAGAAGATCAACGAGGCTCACGGACGCAAGGAGGGCGACCGCGCGATCATAACAGTTGCGAGTGCTCTCGAGAATGTGTTCTCGTCGCGAAATTGTTTTTGCTTCCGCGCAGGTAACGATGAGCTCGTGGCCTTAAGGATCACGTCTAATCCTGATGAGGACGAGTTGGAGAGCGTGAAGGATAAGCTTCTGGACAGGATTAAGGAAGTCTCGGGTGAGGCGGATCTGCCTTACGATATAGAGCTTTATTACGCGAGTGAGAGCGGAAGTCCTGAGTCTTCGGAGGAAGTCGAGAGGCTCGTCAATGTCGCTATCTCAAGTAAGAACAGAGGTAAGAATGTATATAAGTTCGCGGCGGATGCATCGCTTAGTGACGAGGAGCGGCACGATGCTCTGGTCGTAAGTTCGATCCTGGATGAGAATAAAATCGCATATCACTTCCAGCCGATCGTCGACGGAAGGACGGGCGAGATATATGCATACGAGGCGCTGATGAGGCCGCAGGTCGATCCGTATCTCGCGCCGCCGGTAGTGCTCAGGTATGCACAGTTCTACGGACGCCTCTACGATGTAGAGAAGGCGACGTTCTCAGGGGTTATCGATACGATGAGCCATAATGAGAAGATTTTACGCGCGGGCAAGAAGGTGTTTATCAATTCGATACCGGGATTCATGCTGCGCGGTGAGGACCTTCAGTTGCTTGAGGCGTATGTGGGTAAGCATCCGTCGTCGATAGTCGTCGAGCTGACGGAGCAGTCGGAGGTATCCGATGAAGATCTGAAGCGGATGAAGAATGATTATGAACGTATCGGTATCGAGACTGCGGTAGATGATTATGGTACAGGATACTCTAATGTAAATAACTTGCTTAGATACACGCCTAATTATGTGAAGATAGACCGCGAGCTGCTGTCGGGTATTGAAGAGTCGCCGCAGAAGCAGCATTTCGTTCGGGATATCATCGAGTTCTCGCATCAGAACGGTATCAAGGCTCTGGCTGAAGGCATCGAGACGCGCGAAGAATTGAAGACTGTCGTTATGCTCGGCATAGATCTTATTCAGGGATACTATATCGGTATGCCTGCAGGTGAGATGGTGCAGTCTATAAATTCGCTGGTAGTGGATGAGATCCACAGGTACGCAAGCCTTAAGCAGCAGGGACTTTAACTGAAATTTTATAATACCCATTGACACGGTAGGTTAATAGTATTATCATTAGCCCATTCAGGGTTATAATACCTATCGGAGGTAATCGCATATGAGCAAGGTTTATTCATCAGCAGCAGAATTGATCGGTAAGACACCGCTTCTTGAACTGACACACATCGAGGAGAAGTACGGTCTTAAGGCAAAGGTTCTTGCTAAGCTTGAGTACTTCAATCCCGCTGGTTCTGTAAAGGATCGTATCGCTAAGGCAATGATCGAGGATGCTGAGGCTTCAGGAAAGCTTAAGCCCGGCGCGACAATCATCGAGCCTACATCAGGCAACACAGGTATCGGTCTCGCATCAGTTGCAGCAGCTAAGGGATATAAGCTTATAATCACAATGCCCGAGACGATGAGCGTCGAGAGAAGACAGATTATGAAGGCATACGGCGCTGAGTTGGTTCTTACAGAGGGCGCTAAGGGTATGAAGGGCGCTATCGCCAAGGCAGAGGAGCTTTCCAAGGAGATACCTGATTCATTCATCCCCGGACAGTTTGTTAATCCTGCTAATCCTGCCATCCACAAGGCAACAACAGGTCCTGAGATCTTCGAGGACACTGATGGAGAGGTCGATATATTTGTAGCAGGCGTAGGTACTGGCGGAACGATCACAGGTACAGGTGAGTATCTTAAGGAGCAGAAGGCTTCTGTTAAGGTAGTTGCAGTAGAGCCTGCTGATTCTCCTGTTCTCAGCAAGGGCGTTGGCGGACCTCACAAGATTCAGGGTATCGGTGCAGGATTTGTACCTGACGTTCTTAACACGAAGGTTTATGACGAGATCATTCCCGTCACTAATGAAGATGCATTTGCTACAGGTAGAGAACTTGGCAAGACTGAGGGTGTTCTGGTTGGTATATCTTCCGGCGCCGCTTTGTTCGCAGCAATCGACCTCGCTAAGAGACCTGAGAATGAGGGCAAGACTATAGTTGCCTTGCTGCCTGATACGGGTGACCGTTACTTATCTACAGCCTTGTTCAGTGAGTGAGCAACGAATTCGCCGAGCGGACTTACGCACAAGCGAAGCGCGGAGTACGTAGCGAGGTAAGACGTTGCTGCTCTATCTTATCTACAGCCTTGTTTGCAGAGTAATCAAAATAGTAGAAATAATAAGAAGACCAACCCCAGCGGAGCGTCAGCTCCGCTGGGGATATTTTGTCGGAAATTGTCGTGTTTTTGTAGGTGAATTCGACAAAGATTAGATGTATCATAATTATGAAAGTGGAGATTATTGTTTGGGGCGCGAGCTCGTTGAACCACTGAAGGCAGGAATTGAATCCTGCCATTTTGTTTTAATTCGCATCAATTAATCTAACTGACTAACAGTTGCAAACCCTACATAATAGGGTGTATTATGTGACTGTTAGTGGATTGTGAGGACGCATGAATCGAACATTTATCGAGGTCCCATTGTTCACAAAACGTTGGACTGAAATAGGACTGTCAGACAAAGAGTTATTTCAACTTCAGATAGCGTTATTAATGGATCCGGAACAGGGACCGTTAATGGAAGGCACAGGAGGAATTCGTAAAATCCGTTTCCCAATGGATCATCGGGGTAAGAGAGGTAGCGTTCGTGTTTGCTATGTTGATTTTGCTGAATATGAGACTACGTATCTTATAACCGCTTTCTCAAAAGGCGACCAAGATAATCTGACAGATGCAGAGAAGAATACACTTCGTAAGTTCGTTAAGACTTTGCGTGAGGTGGAGAGAAATAGAAGGGGGTAAGGTTATATGGATACACTATTTGATGATTTAAAAGAAGGCTTAATCCAGGCGATTGATTATGCCAAAGGCGAGGGTAAGGCAAGAGTTGTTACTTATAAAATAGAACCAGTAACCGAGTATAGTGCGGATCAGATAAGAAGAATACGTATGGAAGCTAGAATGACACAGCGTGTATTTGCTGATTATCTAGGTGTGTCAGTTAAGACTGTCGAGGCATGGGAAAGAGGAAGAACTCATCCAACAGGACCCGCTTGTCGTCTTATCACCTTTCTTGAAGATGATGAGGAGCTATCTTTTGTTACTAAGATTGTTAGTTGAGTAATATGAGGTATTAATATGTCAGAACAAGTGCTTGTGCAATTCAGAATGGATAAAGAACTGAAACAGGAAGTTTCAGAGATATATGAAGAATTAGGAATGGATCTTCCTACAGCTCTTAGGATGTTTATGAAGAAGAGCAAGCAGGTAAGAGGACTTCCCTTTGATGCTGTCTTGCCGGTTAATAGATCGGACAGATCTGATTTCATGTCTGCTTTTGATGCATTGAGAAATGAGGCGAAAGACATAGAAGACATGAGCCTTGATGAGATAAATGCTGAGATAAAGGCAAGCAGAGATACGTAGCGAGGCAATACGTTGCTGCTATATAGCAACAGCCCGTTTCTTTATTCTTCATCTCTATCGCCATATAATCGAATCATCAACAACAGGGGGATAAACACATGGAGATCAAAGATATACTTAAGACCTTACGCGAGAAGAATGAACTGACGCAGGATCAGCTGGCTGAGAAGGTGATGGTCACAAGACAGGCAGTCAGCCGTTGGGAGACAGGAGAGACACAACCGAACACAGAGACACTGAAGCTTTTATCCAAGGAATACAATGTGTCGATCAACACTTTGCTCGGTTCACCGAGACAGCTCATCTGTCAGTGCTGCGGTATGCCTCTGACAGAAGACGATATGGTCAGCCGCGAGCCGGACGGTGTCTTTAATGATGACTACTGTAAGTGGTGCTATACGGACGGCAACTTCGCATATGCCACCAAGGATTCACTCCTCGACTTCCTCCTCGGCCACATGCCGAACCCGGACAACTCTCCTGATGAGACAAGAAGGAAACAGTATGATTCCTACCTTTCCCAGCTCAACCACTGGAAGGACGC
>JAFZPX010000027.1 GCA_017552455.1 Clostridiales bacterium | reverse complement strand
TTTATATCGTAGTTTTCATGAACAAGTGCGATCAGGTTGATGACGAGGAGCTCCTCGAGCTCGTTGAGATGGATATCAGAGACCTTCTCAACCAGTATGAGTTCCCTGGTGATGACACACCTATCGTAAGAGGTTCCGCTCTCCAGGCTCTCGAGTCCACATCTACAGATCCTTCCGCTCCTGAGTACGCTCCTATCGTTGAGCTCATGAACCAGGTAGATGCTTACATCGCTACACCTGAGCGTCCTACAGATAAGCCTTTCCTTATGCCTGTTGAGGACGTATTCACGATCACAGGTCGTGGTACTGTTGCTACAGGCCGTCTCGAGAGAGGTATCGTTAAGGTTGGTGACGCTGCTGAGATCGTTGGTCTTGAGGATGAGCCCAAGTCCACAACAATCACAGGTGTTGAGATGTTCCGTAAGATGATGGATCAGGCTGAGGCTGGTGATAACATCGGCTGCCTCCTCCGTGGTATCGATCGTAAGGAAGTTGAGAGAGGCCAGGTTATCTCTAAGCCCGGTTCTGTTACACCTCACACAAAGTTCGAGGGTCAGGTTTACGTTCTTACAAAGGATGAGGGTGGACGTCATAAGCCCTTCTTCGATGGATATCGTCCTCAGTTCTACTTCAGAACAACAGACGTTACAGGTGTTGCTCACCTTCCCGAAGGCACAGAAATGTGCATGCCTGGTGACCACGTAACAATCACTGTTGAGCTCATCACTCCTATCGCTATGGAGCAGGGCCTCAAGTTCGCTATCCGTGAGGGTGGCCACACAGTTGGTGCTGGTACAGTTTCCAAGATCATTGAGTAATCAATACGATCTGAAAGATAGAATTAAGAAGGCTCCGGTTTGACCGGAGCCTTTTTCTAATAAAAAATTTACATTCTCGCCAATATTATGTCCATACTTGACCTATATAATCACAAGTATGAAGCAGATACAGTTCGAATACATAGAAGATGCTACCTTGAGGCAGGAGCTCAACAGGATTGACAGATGGCGGGAGAATCACAGAGTTACCGCCATTTTGTTTCATGTCTTCTCGGATAATCTTGAAGCCGAGAAGATCCGTCATGTCACAAGCCTCATAGAGTTCGCGCTTCCCGATGCGTTGTATGTCGGCTGTACCACCAGCGGGAATGTCATGGACGGCAGACTTAATAAGTCCCATATAACCATTACATGCACTATATTCGACGATCCTGCTACTAAGATCGAGGTCATTCAGATGCCTCTTACTGAAGCGACAGAGCCCATGGTATCCCAGCAAATGGAGAAGATTGTCGCAGACAGACCATGGCTCAAGGCGATAGAGATGCTCGTTACCATACGCGGCCTTTCCATGACCAAGTTCTGCGAGGACTTAAGTAAGATCGATGAGAATATCAAGCTATACGGCGGCGGTTCATTCTCCGATGATCTGAATGAAGTCGCTTCCTTTGTCTATTCTTCAGGTAATGATTGTTCTGATCATGCTGTAGTATTCACGTTGATGGGCGGCGATAACCTCAGCGTCTATTCTGAATGGGTAACAGGCTGGAAGCCTCTGGGCCGTAAGCTTAAGATCACCAAGGCCGATCATGCGATGCTTCATGAGCTTGATAATAAGCCTGCATATGATACCTACTACAAGTATCTGAACATAGCGAATGATGAGTTGTTCTTTAAGCATACTCTGGAGTTCCCGTTCATGTATGAGCATAACGGTATAGATATCTTAAGAGCTCCGACAGCGTGCCTCGAAGACGGAACACTTGTAATGACGGCGGATATAGAAGAAGGCGTCGAGACTTATATGGCATACGGCGACCCGTGGACAATCCTTGAGCAGGTTAATTCAGTAGGAAAGAAACTGTCTGTGTTCGAGCCACAGGCTATCTTCCTGTATTCATGTGCCGCCAGAAGAGCATTCTGGGGTGATAACGGATCGAACAGGGAGACCTCGCCTTTCCAGGATATAGCTTCGACTTCCGGATTCTATACATCCGGTGAGTTCATGAGAACCGGCAAGGATCTTAATCAGCATAATGTAACCTTGCTCGTAACAGGTCTTCGTGAAGGTCCGGTAACAGGCAATATGCATAACTTTAGGATAAAGGATCATTCACTCGACGGACAGGCTTCGCTCGTAAACAGACTAGCGAACTTCGTTCAGGCTGCGACTGAGGAGCTTGAGTTGTCCTCGATAACAGATGGCCTTACCAAGCTTTTTAACCGTACTGAGATCCAGCACCGAATAACCGCGGCAAACAAGAAGTACTCGGCATCGCCCGACAGAATTCCTGCACCTTCGCTTATCATGCTTGATATAGATAACTTTAAGAAAGTTAACGATACATTCGGACACCATGAAGGCGACATAGTAATAAAGCGTATCGCGCAGATCATGCGAGAGACATGTGCGCAGGCGGCATCAGATATCAGCATCGGAAGATGGGGAGGAGAAGAGTTCATGATCCTCGTTCCAAAGCTTCCTTTCGATGATGTGAAGAAACTTGCTGAGACACTGCGCAAGGCCTTCGAGGACGAGAAGTTTGAAGTATCCGGTTCGCATACGATATCTGTAGGTGTGACGACGGCTGTCGCGGGCGAACATGTGGACGTTTTCTGTATGCGCGTTGACGATGCTCTCTATGAGGCGAAGGAAACGGGAAAGAACCGTATAGTCGTTAAATAATTACCTATTCAATCAATAGTTTATTACGCAAAAGGTTTGTGTTATTATCCTAACATTGTTTTATAGGAAGTAATGACACATGGAAAAGAAACCGTTTGTAACCAAAGAACAGATCGAACAGATAGTTAAGACATACCCGACACCTTTCCACATCTACGATGAGGCAGGTATCAGGAAGAATGCCGAGGCCGTAAAGGAAGCATTCGCATGGAACAAGGGCTTCCGT
The DNA here is from genome assembly GCA_017552455.1 of Clostridiales bacterium. Taxonomy (GTDB): domain Bacteria; phylum Bacillota; class Clostridia; order Saccharofermentanales; family Saccharofermentanaceae; genus Saccharofermentans. The sequence goes on along the minus strand of JAFZPX010000027.1, from coordinate 142,374 downwards.
GAGTATTTCGCGGTAAAGGCAACACCTAACCCGTATATCATGAATATCCTTAAGGATTACGATATCGGCTTCGACTGTTCAAGCGAGGCAGAGCTTGTTCTGTCCGGCGCTGTTAAGGCAGACGGCGATCACATCATGTTCTCATCGAACGATACACCTGCAGAAGAGTATAAGCTCGCATACGACATGGGTGCGATCATCAACCTCGATGACATCACACACATCGAGTTCCTCGACGGTATCATCGGTGATAAGTATCCCGAAGTAATGTCATGCCGTTTTAATCCCGGCGGTGTAGTTACCATGAGCAACGGCATCATGGATAACCCGGGCGATGCCAAGTACGGCATGACTGAGGAGCAGCTGTTCGAAGCTTACAGAATGCTCAAGGACAGAGGTGTTAAGAAGTTCGGTATCCATGCTTTCATTATCAGCAACACACTTACAAACGATTACTATCCTATGCTCGCAGGTCAGCTGTTCGAGCTCGTAGTAAGAATCCAGAAGGAAGTCGGCATCAAGTTCGCTTTCGTTAATCTCTCCGGCGGTGTCGGTGTAGCATACAGACCTGACCAGACTCCGAATGACATCAAGATCATCGGCGAAGGTGTTAAGAAGAAGTACGAGGAGATCCTCGTTCCTGCAGGTATGGATGATGTAGCTATCTACACAGAGATGGGAAGATTCATGCTCGCTCCTTACGGCCAGCTCGTAACAAAGGCTATCCACGAGAAGCACACATATAAGGAATACATCGGAGTTGATGCATGCGCAGCAAACCTCATGAGACCTGCCATGTACGGTGCATACCACCACATCACAGTTCTCGGCAAGGAGAATGCTGAACCTGAGTGCACTTACGATGTAACCGGTTCGCTGTGCGAGAACAACGATAAGTTCGCGATCGACAGACAGCTTCCCAAGATTGACATGGGCGATTATCTCGTTATCCACGATACAGGTGCTCACGGTTTTGCCATGGGTTACAACTACAACGGAAGACTTAAGTCCGCTGAACTTCTGCTTCAGACAGACGGTTCCGTGAAGCTCATCAGACGTGCCGAGACACTCAATGATTACTTCGCTACATTCGATTCCACGGAGTACGGAAAAGATCTTATAAAATAAGTTAAGAAATACTTTACACCGGGTTCAATATATTATATAATCCTCTTCGCTTTCCGAGTTTAATATAACTAAACTTCAAGTTAAGAGGATTAATATGGAGATCGGTCAGAAAATCAAATTTTTAAGACAGCAGAATAACCTTACCCAGGAAGAGCTCGGCGACAGATGCGAGCTGTCCAAGGGCTTCATCTCCATGCTCGAAAAGGACAAGACCTCGCCCTCCATCGCTACCCTCAAGGACATCCTTGAAGCACTCGGCACAAACCTTGCGGATTTCTTCGCAGACGAGGAGCAGGAGAAGGTGGTTTTCGGCGGGGATGATTACGCTGTAAAGGAAGACGCAGAGCTTAAGAACAAGGTCTGCTGGCTTATCCCGAATGCACAGAAGAACGAGATGGAACCCATACTCGTTACCATAGACCCCGAGGGAAGAACGTATCCTGACAACCCACATGAGGGTGAGGAGACGGGCTATGTGCTCGAGGGCATCATCACTATCCATATCGGTAAGAACAGGTATCAGGCAAAAAAGGGAGAGAGCTTCCTTATCAAGCCTGATAAGCCTCACTATATCTCGAATGAAGGAAAGAGACCGGCGAAGATCCTTTGGATCTCAACTCCGCCGAGTTTCTAAGGAGGAAGAGCATGAGCGATAACGAAGAGAAAAAGGTTTTGGCAGGGCAGCTGCTGCCTGACGACAAGGGCATGGAGCATATCATCGAGCTCAAGGACGTAAACAAGAGCTACGACGGTAACCAGGTCCTTCACGACATCACTTTCTTTATCAGAAACAACGAGTTTATTACACTTCTCGGCCCCTCGGGCTGCGGTAAGTCAACGACACTCAGGATCATCGCAGGCTTCGAGACTGCTGATTCAGGTATCGTAAACTTCGAAGGCTCTGACCTTCTTAAGGTGCCTGCACACAAGAGACATATCAACACGGTTTTCCAAAGATATGCTCTGTTCCCGCACCTCAATGTATTCGATAACGTCGCATTCGGTCTGCACCTGCAGAAGGTTCCTGCAAAGGAAGTAGAGGAGCGTGTAAACAAGGCACTTCACACAGTAGGTCTCGACGGCTTCGGCAACAGATACATCGATCAGATCTCAGGCGGTCAGATGCAGAGAGTTGCTATCGCGAGAGCTATCATCCTGAAGCCCCGCGTACTTCTTCTCGATGAGCCTCTCGGAGCTCTCGATCTTAAGATGAGAAAAGAGATGCAGATCGAATTGAAGCAGATGCAAAGAGAGCTCGGCATCACATTCGTATACGTAACACACGATCAGGAAGAGGCCCTCACGATGTCCGATACCATCATCGTAATGAAGGACGGCTACATCCAGCAGATCGGCACTCCTATCGATATCTATAACGAGCCTAAGAATGCATATGTTGCAGACTTCATCGGCGAGTCCAACATCATCCCCGGCACCATGACTAAGGATCACGAGGTCACATTCGCAGGAAAGAAGTTCGAGTGCGTTGACCCGCTGTTCCCTGAGATGAAGGAAGGCGCTGTTAACGACGTTGACGTTGTTGTCCGTCCCGAGGATATCTACATCAAGGAAGAGAACGATGCATATGTTAACGGTACTGTAGAGAGCATCGTATTCAAGGGCGTTCACTATGAGATCATCGTAAAGGGCGACACTGGCATCGAGTGGATGATCCAGGATGTTGATCCTGTTGAAGTAGGCAAGAGAGTAGGTCTCACAGTAGATCCTGATGACATTCAGATAATGAGAAAGTCCAGATTCTCACCCGCACCCGGAAGCTACGGCGTAAGAGGTGTTAAGGATGATGACGTCACAGAGGAGAAGGCATGAGCGATATCAGATCACGATTTAAGCTGATGCCGCTTCACGGCATTATCATGTGCATAGCAGCGACACTTTCATTCGTGTCGGTGTTCATTCCCATGTTCGAGCTGTTCGTTCAGTATAAGAGAGAGCGTGTTTACTCACTGTTCTCCATCATAATGAACCCCAAAGTTTATGTTGAGCTTCGTGACTGCACGGTAGATCTCGACTTCAGAAAGTTCGGCGGTCTGATGTTCACGCTGACAATCGTTGTCGCAGTAGCGGCACTTACACTGTCACTCGGATTCCAGCTTTACTCGAACACAAGAAAGTCCAAAAGACTCGGCTGTCTTACAGTAATGATCCTGTTCGCGTTAAGACTTGCTCTTCACGTAGTAACACTCAATAAGTTCGTAACACCTGAGATGATCTCAGCAAATGGTCTTACCGCACAGCGCCTCTACGTAGTTCAGTCGCTCTTCGGTAACATCCTGTGCGTTGTCCTGTTCTTAGGTATCGCCGCATCCATCTACGGAGCACTTGGCATTACCATGAACATGAAGCTCCTGTCCTATCCGTACATCGCGTGGGTAGTCATCTTTACTATCCTTCCTCTTGTACTGATCCTGTTCAGAGCATTCTTTGCCAAGACTTCAGGCGGCTACACATTCAACCTCGACGGCTTCAAGACTTTGTTCGAGAACAAGACAGTAACGGCTGAGTTCTACGGACACAGAGTCACGCTCCAGGAGTACTTCTCCGTATTCCTTCGAAGCCTCGACTACGCTCTTTGGACAACAATCGGCTGCCTTGTATTAGGCTATCCTTTGGCATACATCCTTCAGGCAAGATCCAAGAGACTTCACAAGACTTCAAGTAAGCTTCTTCTTCTCTTCGTTCTTCCTACATGGATGAACACGATGCTCAGAACATATGCGTGGAGAGCGTTCTTCTCACAGACAGGTATCCTCAACACATTCCTTATCAATGTCTGCGGAAGGGCAGAGCCCATCCTGTTCCTGAAGGACCCCATGTGGAGTGACATCATCACGAAGTTCGTTCTCGTAAACGACTTCCTGCCGTTCATGCTCCTGCCTATCTACTCCGTTCTCGTTAAGATCGACGAGAGCTTGGGACAGGCTGCAGCTGACCTCGGCGCGAACCGCGTACAGACATTTACGAAAGTTATCTTCCCGCTGTCACTGCCGGGTGTCATCTCCGGAATCCAGATGGTATTCATGCCTTCCATGACGTTCTACATGATTCCTGACATCATCACAGAGGGCTCGAAAACAACCATCGGTAACACTGTACAGTCGTTCATCCTTAACGAGAGTGCAACGTATCAGCAGGCAGGTAACGTTCTGTCATTGATACTTCTTATATTCGTTCTCATCACGATGAGATTGCTTCGTAATCAGGACAAGGAAGCGTCCGGAAGCGGAGGTATGGTACTGTGAGATTAATTCGTAAGCTTATACCTGATATCTATATAGGTTTGATAATCGTATTCCTTTATCTGCCTATCGCACTGTTGATCTTCTATTCATTCAACAGTGTGCCGAAGTCATTCATCTGGGGCGGATTCACACTTAATAACTACACGAGTCTGTTCTCAGGAAGTGATGGTGGAGAGCTTCTTGAGTCTTTGCTTGAGACTTTGAAGATCGCATCTATCGCATCTGTCGTATCAACGATCTTCGGCGTCATCAGCTGTCTTGGTATGGTATACCTTCCCAAGAAGTTCCAGAACGTCCTCATGAACGTTACTTACATCCCGAACGTTATGCCTGAGCTTGTTATAGGTATCTCGTTCATGCTCCTGTTCTCCTTCCTGGGAGTTCAGAAGGGTGAGTTTACACTGATCTGTGCGCACATCGCATTCTGCGTTCCGTTCGCGATCCTCTCGATCGACCCTAAGATCCGTCAGCTCGACAAGAACCTGTCTGAGGCCGCGATGGACTTAGGCGCAACGAGAATACAGACACTAAGACTTGTAATCATCCCCGAGATCATGCCGGGTATCCTGTCCGCTTTGATGCTGACATTTACTCTCTCGGTAGATGACTACCTCATCAGTAACTTCAACGTAAATTCATCTGTACAGACGCTGCCGATGAAGATATACTCGATGGCTAAGTTCGGTGTTAATCCGAAGATGAATGCGTTGACTACTATTTTGTTCGTAGCAGTATTCCTGCTTCTTATCGCATCTAATTTCTCCCGCATCAAGGGAGCGAAAGATAAAAATGGAGGTTTGAAGAAATGAAGAGTTTAAGAAGACTTGTAAGCATCGCAAGCACAGCGGCGCTTCTTGCCGTTTCCATGTTGGGTGTAACTGCCTGTGACAACAGACAGGAACTTATCATCTACAACTGGGGTGAGTACATTGCAGAGGATACTATTGCTAAGTTCGAGGCAGCTTATCCTCAGTACAAAGTAATCTACAGAACATTCGAGACAAACGAGACAATGTACCCTAACCTTGATAACACATATGACGTTATCATCCCTTCCGAGTACATGGTATGCAGACTCATCAACGAGCAGAGACTTCAGCCTCTTGATATGTCACTGCTTCCTAACGTAACAGCAAACATGGACCCCATGTTCAACACAATGACTTACTCTCAGGACGAGGAGCTTTCCAATGAGGTTCTCGACTACGCTATCCCTTATCTGTACTGCACAGTAGGTCTCGTATACGATGCTAACAGGATCGACCTTCCCGAGGGCACAACGGATCCTGCAGTTATCTGGAGTGTGCTTTTCGACGAGGCTAACGCAGGTAACATCGGTATGTACGATTCCATGAGAGAGTCTATCGGCGTTGCTCTGAACTATCTTGGCTACTCCATCAATTCCATGAACGAGGACGAGCTTGCTGAGGCTATGCAGCTTCTCATCGACCAGAAGACAAACATCAATCCTACATACGGTGTAGATAACCTCAAGGATAAGATGGCTTCAGGCGAGATGGCGGCTTCTGTTGCATGGTCCGGTGACCACATCGTTATGCTCGACAGAATCGCTGAGCTCGGAGGCAACGATGATATCGATTTGAGATTCGTTCTTCCTGAGGGTTCCAACTGGTCCGTAGACATGATGTGCATCCCTTCCAACGCTGCAAACTACGAGGGTGCTCACGACTTCATCAACTTCATGTACGAGCCTGAGATCGCTCTTGAGAACTGCGAGTATGTTGGTTATTCCACACCTAACGTTGCTGCAAGAGAGATGCTCGATCCCGATATCTCCGGTAACGTTTACTACTATCCTACAGTTGAGATCTTCGAGACTTTGGAAGTTTACTATTCCTCTTCTGAATACGAGGAGAGATACACAGAGATCTGGAATACAGTAAAGGCTTCTGCTTAAACTTGTATTTTGGTGCATTTGAGTATATTCTTAACGGGCGGCTTGAGCGATCAGGCCGCCTGTATTAACGGGAAGGAGCTGCTTTATGCAGGTTGAGGACAAGGGCGGTTCACGTTATGCCGTGAACTTCGCGAAAAGAATAGTGGTTAAGGTAGGCACTTCTACCATCACTTACGAGAACGGCAAGATGAATCACGGCAACATCGATAAGCTTTGCCGCGGTATTGCTGACATCTGGAACAGCGGACGTGAGGTTATCCTCGTTACATCCGGAGCCATCGGTGTCGGCATAGGAAGTCTTAACCTGCCCGAGAAGCCCGACGATATCCCGCAGAAGCAGGCCATCGCAGCCGTAGGACAGTGTGAGCTTATGAATGCTTATACGAGGTCTTTCGCGGAGTATTCCTATGTGTGCGGACAGATCCTCCTAACAAAGGACGGTATCGCAGACAAGCTTCAGCGCCACAACATCACGAATACCATCGAGGCCATGCTTGAGAAGCATCTGATCCCGGTAATCAATGAGAACGATACTGTATCCACTTCTGAGATCTGGCATAACGGTACGTTCGGTGATAACGATACTTTATCTGCTGATGTAGCTATCCTTACGAATGCAGACCTTCTTATAATCCTTTCTGACATCGACGGTCTTTATACGGGCAACCCCAGGGAAGACGAGACAGCAAAGCGTATCTCTTATGTTGAGCAGATCACTGACGAGATGCTCGGTTTCTCCAAGGGTGCGGGCAGCAAACTCGGTACCGGTGGCATGTATACCAAGATCACTGCGATGCAGATGGTAAACGGCAAGGGTATTAACGGAGTTATAGCTTCTGGCTCGGAGCCTCATGTGTTAGAGCAGATCCTGGACCAGGATGATATAGGTACATTTTTCGCTGCGCAGTAAGAAAATATCGAAAAACGATAAAAAGTACTTGCAAAACAATATTGAGCGTGCTATTATGATGTCATAAGAGCATGCTCATTTCTTTTCTAAGGAGGAATAAGGTAATGAAATACGATAACAGGATAATCACATGGTCCAAGATCGCGACTATAATCTTTATCGCTTTGGTGTTTGTAGCGGATCTGTTCGGAGTGGTCATCTCATCCTACATAAGTCTTGTTTGGGCTGAGAGATCAGATACGTTCGCAGTAATGCTTCTGACTACAGTCTGGTACCTGGGTACGGTAGGTGCATACGGCATCCTTATCAGTGTTTATAAGCTTCTTACGAACATGAGCAAGGACATCGTATTTGACAGAGCAAACACAGGACTCATGAAGATAATGGTAATCGCGCTGATCGCTATTGCAGCTGTATGTGCAGCAGGAAGCATAGCTTGGATCGGAACAAGTTTCCTTTCCATGGTCGCTTTGTTCATGGCACTTATAGTATCATGCGTAAGAGTGGTCTTCGATAAGGCGATCACTATGAAAGAAGAGATGGATCTTACGATCTGATGAAAGGAGGAGAGAATTATGATCATTGTAAATCTTGATGTTATGATGGCTAAGCGTAAGATCTCCTCGGGCGACCTGGCCCAGAAGATCGGGATCACACCTGCTAATCTGTCGATACTGAAGAACCAGAAGGCAAAGGCTGTCAGGTTCTCGACACTGAACGATATCTGTAAGGCGTTGGACTGTCAGCCGGGAGATATACTCGAGTATCGGGAAGACGAATAAGTTTGATAATGGAATATGGAATAGGGATACAAAGGCGGAGCATTAAGCCCCGCCTTTATTTATTATTTTGTTTAAAGTTAATTAATAATTGGTCAGATGTATAAAATCTTTTACCATGTTAAAATCAAAGTATGCTTTGGTTTGTAGTAACAGTGGCTTTGATCGCGATAATCACGATCTTTTGTCTTGTCCGTACACAAAGGAGCGACAAGGAGATCGCACCCTATGTATCTCATTGCCTTTTCTGGTTACTCATACCTATCATTTCCAATATCGTTATCGCATTAAGTGATGATCCCGAAGTCTGTAAGTTCTGTTTCACTGTTTACTTCATAAGCACAACGGTGCTTCTGTATTACTTCGCAGAGTTCGCGATCAAGTTCTGTAATTTCGCAGAGAAGTCTTTCGCCAGCAATCTCATGATGGGCATAGTTGCCATCGATGCGGTCAACCTTGCTTTGAACTATGTGTTCAATCACGTATTCTCAGTAAGTGTCGTTGAGGAAGGCGGAGAGGTTGATGTTGTCTTCCAGTCCTTGTGGTATCACAAGATCCATCTTGGTATCTCAGCTTTACTTCTTGCCATCTCGATCATAGTTCTGACGGTTAAGTGCATTAAGACATCCAAGCTTTACAGAGACAGATATATCGTGATCCTTATCGTGTGTATCCTTGCATCGTTCTGGGAATCATTCCATGTGTTCACCAATGGTGTTGTTGATCAGTCAATTATCGGTATCTGCGCATGCGGACTGTTCATCTATATCTACGCGATGGAGTATGTACCTTCTATCCTCATGGATGAGATGAAGAAGACGGTACTTGCAACTGTTAATGACGGTATCCTTTTCTTCGATGAGAACCGTGACTGTATCTACGCTAACCCGGCAGCTACATTCCAGCTGGGCATGGATCTTCATGAGACAGCTTCCGGATTCGAGAAGCTCCTTGCACTCACGGGAGAGGACAGGGCAGAGTCGGCAAACTATTCTTCCAAGGTTCTTACATGCACGAAGATGGAAGACGGTGAGGAGTATATCTACGATATCGAATTCCACAAGCTTCACGACATGCAGGGAAAGCTTATCGGATCCTTTGCTAAGATTACAGATACGACAGAGAGAACCAAGCGTGAGAATGTTAACAGATTCCTTGCGACGCACGATAAGCTTACAGGTATCTATAATACTGATCGTCTTTATGACTCGGTAAGACAGGTATTACAGGAGAATCCCAATAAGGAGTTCTATGTAGTTACTACAGACATCAAGGAATTCAAACTCGTTAACGACAGATACGGCAGAGATTATGCTGATAAACTCCTCATAAGGATCGCTAAGCTGTTTGGCGAGAAGGCAGTTTCTCCTACAACAAGATACGGAAGACTCGGAAGCGACAAGTTTGGCTGCCTGATTGAGAAAGAGCATTATGAAGAGAACGTATTCGTTCAGGCCATGAACGAGGTTCCTAATATCGAGAGAAATCTGACCATCCCGATCATCATGCACGCAGGTGTATATGAGATCGAGGATAAGAATATACCTGTATCAGCCATGTTCGACCGCGCATTTATTGCCATCGCGGGAATAAAGAATGAAGCTGAATGTAGGGTCGCATACTATGAAGATACTGCAAGAGATCAGATGCTGTGGGGTCAGAAGATCACTGAGCAGCTCGACAACGCTATCGTTACAGGACAGATCGTTCCGTATCTTCAGGCTCAGGTCGACCGTGACGGCAAGGTTGTAGGTGCTGAGGTCCTCGTTAGATGGATCCATCCTGATGAAGGCTTTATGCCTCCCGGAAAGTTCCTGTCTGTTCTTGAGAAGAACGGCATGATCGGTAAGATCGATCAGTATATCTGGGAATGTGCATGCAGGATCTTAAGAAGATGGTCGTTCGAGGGACGCGATGATCTGTATCTGTCAGTCAACATCTCTCCCAAGGATTTCTATATGATGGATGTTCCTGAGATCATCATTGGTCTTGCCAAGAAGTACGAACTCGACAGAAAGCGTTTAAGACTTGAGATCACTGAGACCATCATGATGGATGATATCGATGAGAAGCTCAAGACGATCGATAAGTTAAGAGAAGCAGGCTTCATCGTTGAGATGGATGACTTCGGCAGCGGATACTCATCACTGAACATGCTTAAGGACATGCCGGTCGATGTGTTGAAGCTCGACATGATATTCCTTAAGGATACAGCACAGGACGATAGAACAAAGAAGATCATGTCTTTGATCATTGATCTTGCCAAGAGCCTTGATGTTCCTGTTATCGCAGAGGGCGTTGAGACAGTAGAGCAGGTCGACTTCCTTGCTAAGATGGGATGCGACTATTTCCAGGGCTACTACTTTGCACGTCCCGTTAGTCTCGATGAATACGAGAAGAAGAATCTTTCTTCCGCTTCATGATAGAATTTTATTATTAAAAGGATAAGGAGAAAACAACATGGCAAACAAGTATGAAGGTACACAGACCGAGAAGAATCTGCAGGCTGCTTTCGCAGGCGAGAGCCAGGCAAGAAACAAGTATACTTATTTCGCTTCCAAGGCTAAGAAGGAAGGGTACGAGCAGATTGCAGCTATCTTCCTGCACACAGCTGACAACGAGAAGGAGCATGCTAAGATGTGGTTCAAGGAGTTGAACGGCATCGGCGATACAGCAGAGAACCTCGCAGCTGCAGCTGACGGCGAGAACTACGAGTGGACAGACATGTATGAGGATTTCGCTAAGACAGCTGAAGCAGAAGGTTTCCCTGCACTTGCTGCCAAGTTCCGTATGGTAGCTGCTATCGAGAAACAGCATGAGGAGAGATACCGTGCACTTCTTAACAACGTCGAGATGAAGGAAGTCTTCGCTAAGAGTGAGGTTAAGGTTTGGGAGTGCAGAAACTGCGGCCACATCGTAGTCGGAACAAACGCACCCGAGGTTTGCCCCGTATGCGCTCACCCTCAGAGCTACTTCGAGGTTCGTGCTGACAATTATTAATCAGTAGATTTATTCGACTTTAAAAGGACTGTCGGAAGGCAGTCCTTTTTTTGACGGGTTTTATAACGGGGTGTAGAATTATAAGGTTGAAAATCAGGGGCGGAGGACAAAAGATGCCTGTTACCGAATTACTTAAAAGAAATGCCCTGGAGCACGGCGATGAAGTTGCTCTCGTAGAACTTAATCCTACATTAGAAGAAGATTCAAGAAAGTATTCATTCAAGGAATTCGATCTTGTACAGCAGACAAAGCAGCACTCACACTACAGAAGACAGATTACCTGGGGTGTATTCGAGGAGAAGGCGAACCGTGTCGCTAACATGCTCCTTGACCTCGGCATCAAGAAGGGCGATAAGGTTGCCATTCTTATGTTCAACTGTCTCGAGTGGCTGCCGATCTACTTCGGCATCCTGAAGACAGGTGCGATCGCAGTTCCTTTTAATTTCAGATATACAGCAAATGAGATCTCATACTGTGCCAACCTCGCTGAGGTATCGGTACTCATCTTCGGACCCGAGTTCGTTGACCGTCTCAAGACAAATGCAGACGAGATCACAAGAGGCAGACTTCTCATCTACGTTGGCGGCGGTCAGCGCCCTGACTTTGCTGAGAACTACTGGTCACTTGTAGCTGACTACTCCAGTAAGGATCCCGGCATCGAGCTTAAGGAAGACGATCTTGCTGCAATCTATTTCTCTTCAGGAACGACAGGTTTTCCGAAGGCTATCCTTCACCCTCACAGAAGCCTTACACAGGCTGCAGAGATGGAGGCTGTACACCACGAGACAACGAAGGACGACTGCTTCCTTTGCATTCCTCCTCTGTACCATACCGGCGCGAAATTCCACTGGATGGGCTCACTTTGGACATGCTCCAAGGCAGTCCTTCTTAAGGGCACCAAGCCGGACATGATCTTAAGGGCAGTTTCCGATGAGGGCTGCACCATCGTTTGGCTCCTCGTACCGTGGGCACAGGATATCCTCGATGCTTTCGACAACGGCGAGGTCAAGATGGAAGACTACGATCTTTCGAAATGGAGACTTATGCACATCGGCGCTCAGCCCGTTCCGCCTTCACTGATCCGTCACTGGAAGGATTACTTCCCGGAGCATCAGTACGATACTAACTACGGTCTTTCCGAGTCGACCGGCCCCGGATGCGTTCACCTTGGACTTGAGAATACACACAAGGTTGGTGCTATCGGTGTTCCCGGTTACAGATGGGAGTGCAAGATCATCGATGAGGAAGGCAACACAGTACCTCAGGGTGAGGTCGGTGAGCTCTGCGTTAAGGGCCCCGGTGTTATGCTCGAGTACTTCCATAATCCTGAAGCAACAGCACAGACACTTCACGACGGCTGGCTCTACACAGGTGACATGGCAAGACAGGATGAGGATGGTTTCTACTTCCTTGTAGACCGTAAGAAGGATCTTATCGTCTCCGGTGGTGAGAATATCTACCCTGTTGAGATTGAGAACTTCCTGCAGGAGTATCCGAAGATCAAGGACGTTGCAGTCATCGGTCTGCCTGATAAGAGACTCGGTGAGATCACAGGTGCCATCGTTCAGATCGAGCCCGGCTCAGGATGTACGGAGGAAGAGATCGAGCTATTCTGTCAGCAGCTTCCCCGTTACAAGAGACCTAAGAAGATCATCCTCGCCGACGTTCCCCGTAACGCGACAGGTAAGATCGAGAAGCCCGCATTAAGAAAGAAGTACGGCGCAGACAGACTCGTAGAGAAAGAGAATATGTCTTAATTACTTCAGATCGATAAATATCGGACAATGATCGGAGCCCATTATGTCACTTAGCATATTGGACTCCGTTATTTTATTCTTGAGTCCTTCCGTGACGAAGAAGTAGTCGATACGCCAGCCGACGTTGCGCTCGCGGGCGAATGTCTTGTAGGACCACCAGCTGTAAGCTTTCTCCTTGTCGGGATAGAGCATTCTGAAGGTGTCGGTAAGTCCTGCCTCCGCGAAATGGTCCATATACACTCTTTCCTCGGGAAGGAAACCTGAGATCTTGGAGTTGGCCTTCGGGTTGCTAAGGTCGATCTCCTTATGCGCGGTGTTTACGTCGCCGCAGCAGATGACTTCCTTACCCTGCGCCTTAAGCTGCTTTACCTGATCTAAGAAGCAGTCATAGAAACGAAGCTTGAACTGCACGAACTCGTCGCCTCTTCCGCCGTTAGGGAAGTAGATGTTGAAAAGAACGAAGTCGCCGAAGTCTGCCTTGATGACACGGCCTTCGTGGTCGAACTCATCGACGCCGAAGCCCAGGGTGATCTCGGGGTTAAGTGACTCCTTATAGTACAAACCTGTGCCGGAGTATCCCTTCTTCTCAGCAGGATAGAATACGCTCTTGTAGCCCGGGATGTTTGCAATCTCGGAAGGCACCTGCTCAGGCAGAGCCTTGATCTCCTGTATGCCTAATATATCAGCATCAATAGTCTTAAAAGAATCAAGAAAACCTTTGCCCGCTACGGCACGGATACCATTTACATTCCAGCTTACAAGTCTCATACAGACACCTCGGTTTGGTATAATCTTCCTATATTTTACTTGTTACACGGAGAAAGACAAAATGAGCAGGATACTTGTAGTTACACTCGGAGGCACCATCTGTTCGGCAGTGGAGAAGGGGGATACGATAAAGCTTCGTACTGCACCCGATAAGAATCTGTTTGAGGCGCTTAAGAAGAAAAACGAGCTTTCATACATGACACCTATCCTGTACTCTTCCGAGAATGCTGACGAGGAATATTTCCGTAAGGCTCTGTCGGCTATAGTTGAAGAGTGTAACAAGGATAAGCCTGACGGCATACTTATCCTGCACGGGACTGACTCGGCGGCTTTTTTCGCGCAGTTGGCTGTGAGGGTGCTGTCGTATCTTGAGATACCGGTTGTCATAACGGGGTCAAAGCTTCCCATGGAAGATCCCCATAGTGATGCCGTGCGAAACGTCAACTACGCCATGGGCCTTTTGTCTGCGGCGTGCGAAGGTAAAGTCGGCTCGGTCACGTTCGGCGTTGTCTACTCGGATGAGATGATGGGCGATACGGTCTTTGTTCACGCGAACCGAATTACGGATGCGAACTACTCAGGCGACTACGGCAAGTTTACTGCAAAGCCTGTAGTGCGCACGCTTAATAAAAAGGAAGTGGAGCAGTATCTTGCTTCCCCTATAAAGAAGATTCTTACTATACCTGATGTGCCGGGATTCCCGTTCGACGATGTTGATCCCGGAAAGTATGACACGATCCTTGTCGAGACTTACCACAGCGGAACGCAGTCTGTGAAGGGGCTGGCGGAGCTTGTTAAGCGCGCCCGCGAGAAGAACGTAACCTGCTACATGGGCCCCGTTCATCAGGGCAAGGTTATGTACGACAGCACTCGTGAACTTATCAAGGCGGGAATAGTTCCCCTCTATGACACACCTATCGAAGGATGCTGGGCTGAAGTCCTCATAAGATGAGGCGTATCTATTGACTATACATGGTCATTATGTAATACTTTGATAATCAAAGGAATTATCAAAGAAGGTTATTTTAATGGCTCAGGTGACAGGAAAGATTATCGGGTTGGGTTCATATCTGCCCCCGAAGATCCTCACTAATGATGATCTGTCGAAGATGGTAGAGACCAACGATGAGTGGATCACAGAAAGAACAGGTATCAAGAGAAGACACATCGCCGACGGTAAGGAGGACAAGTCTTCCACTATGGCTATCAAGGCTGCAAAGGCTGCAGTCGAGGATGCCGGCATCGATCCTAAGGATATCGATCTTATCGTTGCCGCTTCCACATCTCCTGATGTTGTTTTTCCTTCTATAGCAGTTTGTGTTCAGGAAGCTTTGGGCTGCACTGAGGATGTCGGATGTTTCGATGTTAACTCCGCATGTCCCGGATGGATCGCAGCTTTCAATGCTGTTCAGAGTTTTATCGAGGCAGGCAATTCCAAGCTCGCTTTGGTTGTAGGAACAGAGACTCTCTCTAACTATGTTGATTGGAACGACAGAGGAACATGCATCCTCTTCGGTGACGGCGCAGGTGCTGCTGTCTTAAGAGCCGAGGAAGGCAAGAAGAACGAGCTGATCATGAGATCTTCGGGTAAGAGAGGTGTGTGCCTCCACTGCGAGAACAGAAAGCAGCCTAGAAGATACGACGAGGAAGACTTCGAGCAGTCCACATATTTCTATATGGCAGGAAGAGACGTTTTCAGATTCGCGATCACTGAGGTTCCGAAGCTCATTAAGGATCTGTCCGAGAAGTATAACTTCAGCTTGGACGAAGTTGACTACTTCATCCTTCACCAGGCTAACGCACGTATCATCGAGTCTACTGCAAAGAAGCTTAAGATCGACATCGAGAAGTTCCCTATGACACTGCAGGAGACAGGTAACACATCGAGCGCATCTATCCCTTCATTGCTGTCTACCATGAAGAAGGACGGCAGATTGAAGAAGGGTATGAAGCTTGTACTTGCAAGCTTCGGCGGCGGACTTACATGGGACGCCAACTATATCGAATATTAATTAGCAGTTTATAAAGGAGTAATGACCATGACAAAGATCACAGAAATGATTGGCATCAAGTATCCCCTCTTCCAGGGCGGTATGGCATGGGTAGCAGACTATCACATTGCAGCTGCAGTTTCCAATGCAGGCGGCCTCGGCATCATCGGCTGCGGCGGCGCAGACGAGAACTGGATCAGAGATCAGATCCATAAGTGCAGAGAGTTAACAGACAAGCCGTTCGGTGTAAATGTCATGCTCATGAACCCCAGAGCTCCGCAGATTGCCGAAGTTCTTGCTGAGGAGAAGGTAAAGGTCGTTACTACAGGTGCAGGCTCTGCAGGTAAGTTCATTCCCATGTGGAAGGAAGCAGGCATCATCGTTATCCCTGTTGTAGCAGGTGTAGCTCTTGCAAAGAAGATGGAAAAGGACGGTGCTGATGCTGTCATCGCAGAGGGTACAGAGTCCGGCGGACACGTAGGTGAGATCACAACAATGGCTCTCGTTCCTCAGGTAGTTGATGCGGTAAGCATCCCCGTTATCGCAGCAGGCGGTATCGCTGACGGCAGAGGAGTAGCTGCAGCATTCATGCTCGGCGCTGAAGCAGTTCAGTGCGGAACAGTCTTCTGCGCTTCCGAGGAAGTTAACATCCACCAGAACTACAAGGACATGATCATCAAGGCCAAGGACAGCTCCACAAGAGTAACAGGAAGATCCGCAGGCGCTCCCGTAAGACAGATCAGAAACCAGCTCACAAATGAGTTCATCAAGCTCGAGGAAGCACACGCAAGCTTCGAGGAGATCGAGGCCCTTGGTGTAGGTGCTCTTCGCAAGGCTGTTATCGACGGTGACGTTAAGGGCGGTACATTCATGGCAGGCCAGATTGCAGGTATGGTCAACGAGATCAGACCTGTTAAGGATATCATCGAGACAATGATGGCAGACGCCAACAAGCTCCTTGTTAATGCGAAGGAGATCTGCTGATGAAGATAGCATTTGTTTATCCCGGTCAGGGCGTTCAGAAAGTTGGCATGGCTCAGGACTTCGTTGAGAAGTTCGACTGGGCTAAGGATATGATCAAAGAGGCAACAGAGGCTTCAGGCTTCGACATGGAGAAGATCCTCTTCGAAGAGAACGAGGACATCCACGTTACTGAGTACACACAGCCTTGTCTTGTAACGGCTTGCTCCATCATGACGAAGGCAATCGAGGACATGGGCATCAAGGCAGACATCACAGCAGGTCTTTCTCTCGGTGAGTACTGCGCGCTTGTAACGGCAGGCGCCATGACTTTCGCTGATGCTGTAAGACTTACAAGAATCAGAGGCAACCTCATGAGTTCTTTCGTACCTGCAGGTCAGGGCACGATGGCAGCCATCATCGCTCTTCCCAAGGAGACTGTACAGAAGTGCATCGACGGCATCGAGGGTGCTGAGGTAGCAAACTACAACTGCCCCGGACAGATCGTTATCACAGGCGAGAAGGATGCAGTCCACGAGGGTATGGAGAAGCTTACGGAGCAGGGTGCCAAGAGAGCGGTCGAGCTCAAGGTATCAGGCCCGTTCCACTCACCCATGTTAAAGGGTGCAGGCGAGAAGCTTCGTGTAGAACTTGATAAGGCAGAAATCTCTGACCTTAAGATCCCGTACATCGCTAACTTCAATGCAGAGGTTATTAACGACACCAAGGAGACAAGAGACCTTCTCGAAAAGCAGGTTTACTCCTCCGTTATGTGGGAGCAGACACTTCTTAAGCTTAAGGACTTTGGCGTAGATGTTCTCGTAGAGATCGGTCCCGGAAAGACAATCGCAGGCTTCGTTAAGAAGACGATCCCTGAGATCCCTGTAATCAACGTATCAACAGTAGAAGAAGCCGAGGCTCTTCCCGAGAGCCTCAAGGCATTAGAAGCATAATAAGGAGATTGATAAAAATGGCAAAGACAGCAATCGTAACAGGAAGTGCAAGAGGAATCGGTAAGGCAATCGCAGTTAAGCTTGCCAAGATGGGTTACAACATTGCAGTTGTAGATGCATGCCCCATCGAAGGATCACAGGAGACAGCTGACGAGATCAAGAAGGAGTACGGCGTAGAGACAAAGGCTTACAGATGCGACGTATCAAGCTCTGAGTCTGTTAAGGAGACAGTTGCAGACGTAGCAGCAACATTCGGTTCCATCGACGCTCTCGTAAACAACGCAGGTATCACAAGAGACGGATTCCTCGTAAGAATGAAGGAAGAGGATTTCGATGCTGTTATCGCAGTAAACCTCAAGGGTACATACAACTTCTTCCGTGAAGTAGTACCCGTAATGAGCAAGCAGAAGTACGGCCGTATCGTATCCATCTCATCTATCGTAGGTCTCGAGGGTAACGCATGCCAGGTTAACTACTCTGCATCCAAGGCAGGTGTTATCGGTATCACAAAGAGTGCTGCAAGAGAGTATGCAGGCAAGAACATCACATGTAATGCGATCGCTCCCGGATTTGTTCAGACACCCATGACTGACGTTCTCCCTGAGAAGGTTAAGGAGCAGATGCTCGCAGGTATCCCTCTCAAGCGTTACGGTCAGGTAGAAGATATCGCTAATGCGGTAGGATTCCTCGTATCAGATGATGCTTCTTACATCACAGGTCAGGTCCTTTCCGTAGACGGCGGAATGCACATGTAATTCGAAAGAATCGGAGAATAAGAGAATGAACGGCAGAAGAGTAGTAGTAACAGGAATGGGCGCCATCACTCCTATCGGAAAGAACGTTGAGACTTTCTGGCAGGGTTTGAAGGAAGGAAAGAGAGGTTTCTCTCAGATCAGCGCTTTTGATTCTTCAGAGTACAAGGCTAAGATGGCAGGCGAGATCAAGGACTTTGATCCGACTGAGTACATGGACTTCAAGACAGCGAAAAGAATGGAGCGCTTCACTCAGTTTGCAGTTGTTGCAGCTAAGGAAGCTGTAGAGGATTCCGCTCTTGATATGAGCAAGGAGAATCCATACCGCGTAGGCGTTATCGTAAGTTCCGGTATCGGTTCCATGCAGGCTAACGAGAGAGAGCACCAGAAGCTCATGGAAGGCAAGAAGGTAAGCCCTCTTTATATCCCTGTAATGATCGCTAACATGGCTTCTGCAAACATCGCTATGCAGTACGGCATGAAGGGTAAGAATGTTGCTATCGTAACAGCGTGCGCTTCCGGTTCACACTCCATCGGTGATGCTTTCAAGGCTATCAAGTTTGATGATGCAGATGTTATGGTCTGTGGCGGCGCTGAGGCTGCTATCTGCCCTCTCGGCGTACAGGGCTTTACAAACATGACTGCTCTTTCCACAAACACAGATCCCGATACATGCTCAAGACCGTTCGATAAGAACAGAGACGGTTTCGTTATCGGTGAGGGTGCAGGTGTCGTAGTTCTCGAGGAGCTCGAGCATGCTAAGGCAAGAGGTGCTCATATCTACGCTGAGGTTGTAGGCTACGGCGCTACAAACGATGCATTCCATATCACATCACCTGCAGAGGACGGTTCCGGTGCAGGCGAGGCTATGAAGGCTGCAATGAACGAAGCAGGTATTGAACCTTCCCAGGTAGAGTACATCAACGCTCACGGTACATCCACACACCACAACGACCTGTTCGAGACACGTGCTATCAAGTATGCCTTCGGCGATGCTGCCAAGAAGGTTGCTATCAACTCCACAAAGTCTATGATCGGTCACCTGCTCGGAGGCGCAGGCGGTGTTGAGTTTATCGTATGCGTTAAGTCCATCCTCGATTCATTCATCCACGTTACATCCGGTCTTACAGAGCCTGATGATGAGTGCGATCTCGACTATACAATGGGTGAGGGCCGCTCACTCGATATCAACTATGCTATGAGCAACTCATTGGGCTTCGGCGGACACAATGCTACACTTCTTCTTAAGAAGTATGCTGAGTAATTCATAAAGGAGAATACTGATATGGCTAATTCGCTTAACACACAGCAGATCATGGAGATCATCCCTCATCGTCATCCTTTCCTTCTCATCGATAAGGTTGAGGATTATGTACCGGGTGAGTACTGCATCGCCATCAAGAACGTAACTTACGATGAGTCATTCTTCAGAGGCCACTTCCCCGAGTATCCGATCATGCCGGGCGTTCTCATGGTAGAGGCTCTCGCTCAGACAGGTGCTGTAGCTATCCTTTCACAGGAAGAGTTCAAGGGTAAGATCGCTGTCTTTGCAGGTATCGACAAGTGTAAGTTCAGAAGACAGGTTGTTCCGGGCGACACTATCAGATTCGAGACTAAGATCACTCAGGTCAGAGGCCCTATGGGTGTAGGTGAGGCTGTTGCTACTGTCGACGGTCAGGTCGCAGTACAGTGCACGTTGAAGTTCGCTATTATGGTATGAGACGGCAGATGATATACTGTTAGCAACGAATTCAAGTTGCGGCGGTGATCATCATGACAGCTATCGATATACTTAATAAATTAAATGACCAACAAAAGGCATCGCTATTATGCGGTGCCGGTTTTTTCTCTACGAGAGAAATAAAAGAGGCCGGCATCGACAGAATGCAGTTCCTGGACGGCGGTACCGGAATGAACTTCGAGCAGCTGTTCGGAGATATCTTTATCGCGTATGCGATCGAGAACGGCTACACACGAGAGCAGTTCGACCACGTCATCCATAATTTTTATAAGCTCGATAACCTTACAGATGAGGAGAAGAAGCTAAGAGATGAGCTGTTCGAGAAGCTGACCCGCTATACGGGAGGCTTCGAGCCGCACCCCGGCTGCTATCCTCCGGGCATCTTGCTCGGTTCTACATGGAATCCCGAAGTCGTTTATGAGAACGGACAGGCCTTAGGCCTTGAGGCAAGAATGTATAAGGTGTCATGTCTTCTTGGAACACCTAATGTGAACCTTCTTCGTGAGCCCCGTAACGGCAGGTTCTTCGAAGGTTATTCTGAAGATCCGCTGGTCGGAGGACTACTTGGCCGCGAGATGGTGAAGGGAGTCGAGTCGCAGCAGGTCGCTTCGGATGTTAAGCACTTTGCTGCTAATAACCTTGAGATCAACCGTTCAGGTATCGATCAGAGGATTTCTAGAAGAGCACTGGAGGAGATGTATCTTCCTGCTTTCGAGAAGTGTGTTAAGGCAGGAGCCGCGACAGTTATGGCGGCGTACCCGAAGATCAATGGCGAGCACTGCACGGAGAATCCATGGCTGCTTCGTGAGGTCCTTAAGGACCGGTGGGGCTTCGAAGGTCTTTGCATGACTGACTGGGGAGCCTGTGTGGGCGATTCAGGTGATTCGGTCGCATCGGGCATCGATCTTCTGATGCTGGGTCCCTGGAATAAAGAGGATGAGATACTTGCCGCGTTAGCTGACGGCAGACTCAGCAGGGAGGACTTTGAAGACGCCTGCCTGCGCTTTATCGAGCTTGGTATCAAGTACAACAAGAATGATACTACTTTCCCTGTCCCGTATGACGAATATATCGAGAAGGGGCGTAAGGCCTGCTATGATGCATGCGCCGAGGGCATAGTCATGCTTAAGAATGAGAATGCGCTGTTCCCGCTTGATGATATGAACAGAGTAACTCTTTACGGAAGCGATGAGCTCAGGATCTACGGAAGCGGAAGTGCGCAGGTAATTACCGACAGGGCGCCTTCTCTTAAGGATGTCTTCGGGCAGAACAAGGACGGCGATGTAGCTGTTGTTGTAGTATCGCTGCCTTCAGCTGAAGGTACTGACAGAGTCGACCTTAAGCTTCCTGACGAGTACAGAAGGCTTATAAGAGGCCTTATCAATGACGGCTCCAAGAAGATCTGCCTGGTCCTTAATGTGCCGGGCCCCGTAGAGCTCACAGAATTCATCGACGATATCGATGCGGTATTCCTGATCTACTATCCCGGCATGGAAGGCGCGCGTGCGCTCTACGACATCATGAGCGGCAAGGTCAATCCTTCGGGAAGGCTTACGGTAACATTCCCTAAGCGCTACGAGGATACGCCTGCGTTCCTTAACTATCCTGACGGATTTACATGTGTCTACGGCGAGGATATCTATGTAGGCTACAGAGGTTATGAGAAGCGTAAGGTCGAGCCTTTGTTCCCGTTCGGATTCGGCCTTTCCTATACGGACTTCGAGATAGAGAATATGCATCTTGATAAGAGTGAGTATGCTCTTGGCGATACGGTAAAGGTCAGTTTCACGCTTAAGAATACCGGCACAAGAGACGGCGCACAGGTGGTTCAGCTTTATGTGGGCGATTCCGTGTCTATGCAGAGCAAGCCCGTAAAGGAGCTTCGTGCTTTCGGTAAATACGAGCTCAAGGCAGGACAGAGTGCGGATTATGAACTCGAGGTCAGCATAAACGACATCGGTTCTTACAGCGAAGACTACGGCAAGTTCCTCATAGAGGACGGTATCTACGAGGTGAGTCTCGGCTTCTCTTCTTCAGATATCAGGAAGAAGTGTTCGTTCAGATTAAGGGAGGGCTCTCCTGAGCTTATGCTGGGAATACACTCCCGCGTGCTCGATATTATGTACATTCCTTCGCTTCGCGATGCTCTCGTGGAAGACATCAGAAGGACGGGCGCTGACCTGCAGACACTGATCGATAATGAGAGATATACGCCTAACGCGAGGATAAACGTCATATACAAGAACGCGGAAGAGTTTAATAATTTTGTAAAAGAGTATAACAACTATCTTAAAGAATAACCGCGCGCATATAGTATAATTAGAATGACTAACTATGTGCGGAGGACTGACCATGAAGGTAGTTTTGCTTGCGGGCGGGTACGGAACGAGAATCTCCGAGGAGAGCGTTTACAGACCCAAGCCCATGGTTGAGATATGCGGTATGCCTATCCTTTGGCATATCATGAAGTACTACTCCACTTACGGGTTCAATGACTTTGTTATCTGCTGCGGATATAAGCAGTATGTTATCAAGGAGTGGTTCGCTGATTACTATCTCCACACTTCTGATGTTACATTCGACTTCACGGCCGAGAATAAGATGATCGTCCATTCGACTCACACAGAGCCCTGGAAGGTCACACTTGTAGATACTGGTCTCAATACTATGACAGGCGGCCGTATCAAGAGAGTTAAGAATTATATCGGAGACGAGCCCTTCATGCTTACTTACGGCGACGGCGTAAGCGATGTCGATCTTAAGGCTCTCGTTGATTTCCATAAGAGCAAGGGACAGCTTGCTACTATCACGGCAGCCAAGGTCGGTCAGAGATTCGGCTGTATCGATATTGCCGATAACGGCACAGTTACCAAGTTCAGAGAGAAGGCAGACCAGGATGGCACTGTTGTAAATGCAGGCTTCATGGTTCTCGAGCCTTCTGTTATCGACTATATCGACGGCGATGATGTGCCTTTCGAGAAGGCACCTCTTGAGAGGATTGCAGCTGACGGCCAGCTCAATGCTTTCATTCACGAAGGTTTCTGGCAGTGCATGGATACAAAGCGAGATAAGGATCTTCTCGAGAAGCTTATCAAAGAGGGCAAGGCTCCCTGGATAAAGTGGGAGGACTGATACTGTGACAGACCTTAATTTCTGGAACGGCAAGAGGGTCTTCCTCACAGGTCACACGGGCTTCAAGGGCTCGTGGATGAGCAGGATCCTCGTAACACACGGTGCAGTGCTTACAGGCTATTCGCTTGAAGCACCTACTGACCCGAACCTGTTCTCTATGGCAGGGCTTGAGGGCAAGATGACATCCGTTATCGGCGATATCAGAGACATGGAAGCTCTGAAGAAGGCCTTTGATGAGGCACAGCCTGAGATCGTCATCCACATGGCAGCACAGCCTATCGTAAGAGATTCCTATAAGGATCCCCGCTACACATATGAGACAAACGTTATGGGAACAGTTAACATCCTTGAGTGTGTAAGAGCATCTTCAAGTGTTAAGTCTTTCCTTAACGTAACGACTGACAAGGTATATAAGAACAACGAATGGATCTGGGGCTACAGGGAGAATGAACCGCTTGACGGATTTGATCCTTATTCCAACTCCAAGTCCTGTTCCGAGCTTGTCACACATTCATATAAGGATTCGTTCTTCAATCTTGAGAACAGTCCTGCAATCTCCACTGCAAGAGCCGGTAACGTAATCGGCGGCGGCGACTTCGCGAACGACAGGATCATTCCTGACTGCGTGAGAGCTGCCATGAGCACTAAGGAGATCATCGTAAGAAATCCGTATTCGACAAGACCTTATCAGCATGTACTTGAGCCCGTGTTCGCGTACCTGATGATCGCTCAGGCTCAGTATGAGAACAAGGCTGTTCAGGGCTGGTATAACGTCGGTCCCGACGACTGCGACTGTGTATGCACAGGAGACATCGTCGATATGTTCGTAAGCAACTGGGAAGGCGTTAAGAGAGTAGATAAGTCCGAGGCGAATGCGCCCCACGAGGCTAACTTTCTGAAGCTTGATTCGAGCAAGCTTAAGAAGACGTTCGGATGGGCTCCGCACTGGCATATCGATGAGGCGGTCTTCCGCGTTGTCGAGTGGACAAGAGTATATGAAGCAGGCGGAGATATCCCCGCTGTAATGGATAAGCAGATCAACGATTACATCACGAAAGGATGAACAAAGATAATGTTTGAGAACATGAACGAGCAGGACGCACGCGCTAAGATCCTCGAAGAGGTTAAGGAATACGCGCAGAAGTATCACGCAGTAAAGCCCTACGAGGAAGGCGACAGAATTCCTTATGCAAGAAGAGTTTACGGACAGGAGGAGATGGTCAACCTCGTTGATTCAGCTCTCGAGTTCTGGCTTACATCAGGAAGATATACAGACGAGTTCGAGAAGAAGTTCGCTGAGTACCTGGGAGTAAGATTCTGCTCTCTTGTTAACTCCGGTTCTTCCGCGAACCTCGGAGCTTTCATGGCTCTTACAAGCCCTCTTCTCAAGGAAAGAAGAATCAAGCGCGGTGATGAGGTTATCACTGTAGCAGCAGGCTTCCCTACGACAGTAGCTCCTATCATCCAGTACGGTGCAGTGCCTGTATTCGTTGATGTTACTATCCCTCAGTACAACATCGATGTTACTAAGCTCGAGGAGGCTTTGTCCGATAAGACTAAGGCTGTAATGATCGCTCATACACTTGGTAACCCGTTCGACTTGAAGGCAGTTAAGGAGTTCTGCGTTAAGAATAACCTGTGGCTCGTTGAGGATAACTGCGATGCATTGGGTTCCAAGTATACGATCGACGGTGAGGAGAAGTTCACAGGTACGATCGGTGATATCGGAACATCTTCATTCTATCCTCCGCACCACATGACAATGGGTGAGGGCGGTGCTATCTACACTAACAACCCGCTTCTTAATAAGTGCATCAGATCCATGAGAGACTGGGGAAGAGACTGCGTTTGTCCTTCCGGCCGCGATAACTTCTGCGGACACAGATTCGACGGACAGTACGGACTTCTTCCTGCAGGTTACGATCACAAGTATGTTTACTCTCACTTCGGATATAACCTCAAGGCAACAGATCTTCAGGCTGCAGTAGGTTGCGCTCAGATCGTTAAGTTCCCTTCATTCGTAGAGAGAAGAAGACACAACTTCGACAGACTTAAGGCAGGACTTCAGGATTGTCAGGATAAGATCATCCTTCCTGAGGCAGCACCTAACTCCAAACCTTCATGGTTCGGCTTCATGATGACAGTCAAGGAAGGCGTAGACAGAGTTAAGGTCGTTAAGTACATCGAGGACCATGGTGTTCAGACAAGAAACCTCTTCGCAGGTAATCTTACAAAGCACCCCTGCTTCGATGAGCTTCGTGAGTCAGGCGAAGGCTACCGCATCGTTGGTGAGCTTACGAATACAGACAGGATCATGAATGATACATTCTGGATTGGCGTATATCCCGGCATGACTGACGAGATGATCGACTACATGATCAAGACTATCAAGGAAGCGCTTAATCAGTAATGGAGAATACGGAAACAATACAGGAAAGGAACTGGTTCGAGAGGTTCGTGCTCTGGTGCATGAACCTTCTGCTCATGCCCTTCGGCAAGAAGCTCGAAGGTGAAGCAGCCGAATCATTCCTTCAGTTTGTTAAGTTCGCACTTGTAGGTGTTACGAACACAGTTGTCTCGTACCTTATCAATGCGGCGACACTATTTATACTCGGAAAGTACAATCTGTTCCCAAATACGGATATCTATATCGGAAATACAGTTGCATTCATCCTGAGCGTACTGTGGGCATTTATGCTCAGTAATAAGTTCGTCTTCAAGGAAGATGAGAGCAAGGAGAAGAGAGTTTGGTGGAAGACTTTGATCAAGACTTATCTTGCTTATGCTTTCACGGGACTTGGACTTTCCAACCTCATCTCGCATGTAGGTGTTAATGTTTTCCACTTAAACAAGTACATCCCGCCGCTTATCAATCTTGTAGTGGCGGTTCCGATAAACTTCGTTCTTAACAAGTTCTGGGCTTACGGACAAAAGAAAGGAAAAGACGAGAGTGATGAGAATCAGCCTGCTTGATTGCACGCTTCGCGACGGCGGATACGTAAACGACTGGAAGTTCGACCACGATAATATGGTCTCCATCTTCGAGCGTGTAGTTGATGCCGGAACTGACATCATAGAGATCGGCTTCCTTGATGAAAGACGACCTTTCGATTACAACAGAAGCATCATGCCTGATACGGACAGTGTAGAGAAGATCTACGGAGATCTCGACCGTAAGAACACGAAGGTCTTTGGCATGATCGACTACGGCACATGCGGTCTTGAGAATATTAAGCCGTGTGATGAGAGTTATCTTGATGGTATAAGAGTCATCTTCAAGAAACACTTAAGAGTGCAGGCTCTCGATTTCTGCGCTGAGTTGAAGAAGCTCGGATATATAGTCTTCGCACAGCTCGTAAGCGTTACTGCTTACTCTGACGAAGAACTTTTGGACCTGTGCAGACTCGCAAACGAACGAAAGCCCGATGCCGTATCCATGGTAGATACTTACGGACTTACTCATCAGAATGACTTAAGACACATACTCGAGATCCTTGATAAGAATCTCGATGCGGATATCGCGATCGGTTATCACGGTCACAACAACTTCCAGATGGGTTATGCGAACTGCCAGATGGTACTTGCTTACTCGAAGGAGACTGACAGGGATCTCCTCGTTGACGGTTCTCTGTACGGCATGGGTAAGAGTGCGGGCAATGCGCCTATCGAGCTTGTTGCCATGCACATGAATAACGAGTACGGCAAGGACTATCAGTTAAGCCAGTACCTCGAGGCTATCGATGCCAATATCATGCAGTTCTATCAGCCGGCGACATGGGGATACAGTCTGTTCTTCTTCATCGCGGCGAGTAACGACTGCCACCCCGACTATGTAAAGCAGCTGACGAATAAGCACACGTTGTCTATAAGTCAGATGACCGAGCTTCTTGGTAAGCTCGAAGGCGAGAAGAAGCTCCTGTACGACAAGGACTACATGGAGAAGCTTTACCTTGAATTCCAGGATAAGGAGATCAATGATACAGAGTCTCTTAAGGCGCTCGCCGATAAGCTTACAGGCAAGACACTTCTTATCACAGGTCCCGGAACCACCATGGAGACGGAGAGCCGCCGCATAAGCGAATTCGTCATGAGCAGGAATCCTGTCATCATTTCCATAAACTATGCAAGCAAGGCGTTTATGCCGGACTACATATTCCTTACGAACAGCAAGCGTTACATACAGCTGTCGACGTTGCTTTCCAAGCAGAAGGTGCCTGTTATCGCGACATCAAACGTCACTCCGACTGACAAGCCGTTTGATTATGTAGTCAACATAAGCGAGCTGCTCGACAGATCTTCCGAGTATGCCGATAACTCTCTCATGATGATACTTAAGGTGCTTATGAGAAGCGGTATAAAGGAAGTTAATCTCGCAGGCTTCGACGGTTATTCCGGAACAGATGCGAACTATCTCGACGAAGGTAAGGAATACGAATTTGCAAAGCAGAAAGCGGATTACCTTAACAACTACATGTCGGGATTCATCCGTTCTCACAAGGATGACATCAAGGTCAATTTCTTAACAACGACAAGGTACGACATAACATGAGCAGAAGATATGAAGCGGTCTTATTTGATGTAGACGGAACCCTCCTTGATACCTCGGAGGGTATCGTTAAGTCAGTAAAAGAGACGATAGAGCACTTTGATCTTCCGTGCCCTCCCGAAGAGGATATTCTGAAGTTCATAGGTCCTCCGATCGAGTGGTCATTCGAGGGAAGATGCGGCGTAACGGGAGATAAGCTTACGGAAGTATGCAAGTACTTCCGCGATCGTTACAGCAACCATAACCTGCTTCTGGCAAAGCCCTACGACGGAATCATGGATCTGCTGGATTACCTTAAGAACAAGAATATCCCGATTGGTATCGCGACTTATAAGAAGCAGGATTATGCCGAGAAGCTTTTGCTCGCGATGGGCTTCGGCGAGTACACAGATCACATCTTCGGTTCTGATTACGGCGGAAAGCTTCTGAAGAAAGACATCATCAAGATGTGCATAGATTCTTTGGGAGTTGAAGATGCTTCCAAGGTCCTCATGGTCGGTGACTCCAACCACGATGCGAACGGAGCTAAGCTTGCAGGTTCGCCCTTCTGCGGAGTCTCGTTCGGATTCGGTTTCGGTCAGTTCGGAGGCGAAGATATTAATGAATTTGAGCACGTGTTCTACGCGGATCACCCGATGGAGATGACGGTGCTTTTCGAGGAGGAGTGAGTATGAAGAAAGTAGCGCAGATTGTTGCGGATTTTCTTGCAGATAAAGGCGTGACTGACGTCTTCACGATAACGGGCGGCGGCGCGATGCATCTTAACGATGCTTTGGGTCACAGCCCCAGACTTAAGTGCACATATAACCACCACGAGCAGGCCTGCTCCATCGCAGCTGAAGGCTACGGCAGACTCACGGGTAAGATCGCTGCTGTATGCGTAACTTCCGGCCCCGGCGGCACCAATGCCATCACCGGCGTCATGGGAGGCTACTTGGACTCCGTTCCTATGTTTGTCATCTCAGGCCAGGTAAAGCGCGAGACGACATTGTGGTCCGTGCCCGACCTCAAGTTAAGACAGCTCGGCGACCAGGAGTTCCCCATCGTGGACGCGGTCTCCTGCATGACAAAGTATGCAGTTATGATCACGGAACCTAACGACATCTACTACCACCTCGAAAAGGCATGGTGCCTCGCAAACTCCGGCCGTAAGGGCCCCGTTTGGCTCGACATCCCTCTCGATGTGCAGGCAGCACCCGTGGAGGAAAATGAGTTAAGACATTTCGAGGGAAGTGAAGAGGAGAAGGAAATCCTCGCACAGGAGAAGCCCGTTTACGATGAGGCTTTGACGAAGGAGATCCTCGAGAAGATAAGTAAGGCTGAGCGCCCCGTCATGATCGTCGGTGAAGGAATAAGATTCGCAGGCGTGAAGGACAAGATGCTCAAGGTAATGGACATGCTCAAGATACCTGTCGTTACCGCATGGAACGCACACGATCTTGTTGCTGATGATAATCCATATTACTGCGGACGTCCGGGTACAGTCGGAACGCGCGGCGGTAACTTCGTAATGCAGGGAAGCGACCTCATCCTCTCAATGGGTTGCAGACTTAATATAAGACAGATTAGTTATAACTTCGCTGGATGGTCTCCGGATGCTTATAAGATCATGGTAGACATCGATGAGGCGGAGCTTAACAAGCCTACGATTAAGATCGACATGAAGGTGCATGCGGACGTAACGGATGTGCTTGATTCGATCATAGCTTCAGGATTTGACGGCGGTGACACTCACGCTGAATGGCTTAAGTGGAGCCGCGATGTTGATGCGAAGTATCCTGCTTGCATCCCTTCTTACGAGAGCAAGAAGAGCCCTATCAATCCTTACGTGTTCATAGACAGATTCTCAAAGGTGCTCGCAGAGGACGATGCGGTTATCTGCGGTAACGGATCTGCATGCGTAGTTA
Organism: Clostridiales bacterium; assembly: GCA_017552455.1. GTDB lineage: Bacteria > Bacillota > Clostridia > Saccharofermentanales > Saccharofermentanaceae > Saccharofermentans. Next base: position 112,869 of record JAFZPX010000027.1, on the reverse strand, counting down.
CATTCCAGGGAATGCATGTTAAGGATGAGACGAGACTGTTTACGAATTCCGGTTGTGCAGCGATGGGATACGGTTTCCCGGCAGCACTCGGATGCGCTGTTGCAAGAGGCGATAAGAGAACGATCTGCGTTGACGGCGACGGATCGTTCCAGATGAATATTCAGGAGATGCAGACTGTTATCTACAACCAGCTGCCGCTCAAGACTTTCATCATCAATAACAATGGTTACCACTCGATCAGACAGACACAGACGGCGAAGTTCAATCCGCCGCTCGTAGGTGTATGCGACGGCAACGGATTGTCTTTCCCTGATCTGTCCAAGCTCGCACCTGCTTACGGAATGCGTTATGTAAAGATAGATAATACAGATGATATAGAGGCTAAGGTTAATGAGGCTCTGCAGGGTGACGATCCCGTATTGTGCGAGGTTATTGTCGATCACGAGCAGAACTTCGAGCCGAAGCTCAGCAGTAAAGTACTGCCCGACGGACGAATCGTATCACCGCCGATAGATGATATGTTCCCGTTCCTCGACAGAGAAGAGTTCGATGCGCTCAAGGCATCGATCCCCGGAAAGAAGGTATAAATATGAGTCGTGCGATAGTTACAGGTTCAACGGGAATGCTCGGAGTTGCAACGATCGAAGTTCTTCTTAAGGAAGGATATGAGGTCGTCGCGATTGCTCGTCCGGGGTCATCTAGACTTATGAATATACCCGATGACGACAACGTAACTGTCGTTGAGCTCGACCTTAACGATATCGAGGATCTGCCCGAGGTGTTAAGTGCTTCAGGCATTGATTCCGCGGATCTGTTCTTCCACTTCTCCTGGGACGGCACACATGGTGCTTCAAGAGATGACATGGATATTCAGATGGCAAATATCGAGGCTTCCATCGCAGCAGTCAGAGCAGCGGCTGCACTTAAGTGTGAAGCTTTCCTCGGTGCTGGCTCACAGGCTGAGTGCGGACCTTTAAAGGACGGCGCGAAAGTTGCTCCTGATACACCTTGCTTCCCGACAAACGGATACGGCATCGGTAAGCTTGCTGCAGGACAGATGACGAGGATCGAGGCTAAGAAGCTCGGGTTAAAGCACGTATGGTGCAGGATCTTAAGCGTATACGGTCCCTACGACGGTGCTCATACCATGGTAATGAGCGGCATCGGACAAATGATTGAAGGAAAGAAAGCTTCTTACACGAAGGCTGAACAGATGTGGGATTATCTGTACTGCAAGGATGCGGCTAAGGCATTCTTCCTCGCGGCTACCAAGGGCCGTGACGGTGCAGTCTATTCTGTAGGTTCCGGCAGTGTAAGACGCTTAAGCGAATATATCGAAGCGATAAGAGACGCGATCGATCCGAGACTTCCCATAGGATTCGGTGAGGTCGAGTATTATCCCGGCCAGGTAATGTACCTTTGTGCCGATACTTCTTCTCTGGTCGAAGATACCGGATTTGCTCCCGAGTATACATTCGAGCAGGGAATCAGAGAAACAGTGGAATGGTTCAGAGAGGAGTTTGGAGCATGAAGAAGATAAGCGTGCTGATCCCTTGTTATAACGAAGAAGAGAACGTAGGACCGATGTCCGAGGCTCTTGTTAAGATGTTTAAGACAGACCTTCCGAATTACGACTATGAGATCGTATTCATAGATAACGATTCGAAGGATCTGACACGTCCGAAGCTTCGTCAGATCTGTGAAGCTAACCCGAAGATCAAGGCTATCTTCAATGCCAGAAACTTCGGCCAGAATAACTCCCCTTACTACGGAATCCTCCAGACCACAGGAGACTGCACGATCTCCATGGCATGCGATTTCCAGGACCCTGTCGAGATGATCCCTAAGTACGTTCACGAGTGGGAGAACGGCTATAAGATCGTAGTCGGAGTTAAGACTTCATCCAAGGAGAACGGCTTTGTTTATTTCTTGAGAAGCGTTTACTACAAGATAATAAAGAAGTTCTCTGACGTAGAGCAGATCGAGCACTTCACAGGTGCAGGCCTTTACGACAAGAGCTTCGTTAATGTAATGAGAGACCTTAAGGATCCTAAGCCTTTCTTAAGAGGAATCGTCGGCGAGCTTGGCTTTAAGATAAAGACCATCCCCTTCGAGCAGCCTCAGAGAAGAGCGGGAAAGACTCACAACAATTTCTACACGCTTTACGATACGGCTATGCTGTCGATCACTTCCTACACGAAGATCGGTCTTCGCATCGCGACTATCGGAGGCGGTGTCGTAGCAGCATTAAGCGTAATCGTTGCTCTCGTTTACCTTATTCTGAAGCTTTGCAACTGGAATGATTTCCCTGCAGGTATGGCGCCTGTAACTATCGGTATGTTCCTGTTAGGTTCGATACAGCTGTTCTTCATCGGCTTCTTGGGAGAGTACATTCTTAATATTAACGAGCGAATCATGAATCGCCCTCTTGTAGTAGAGGAGGAGAGGATCAACTTTGATGAGTCTGAAGACAGCAAAGCTTAATAAGGAAACTGTCTGGACCCTCTTATCAGGTCTGTTCGCTGTGGCTGTTGCCGCACTCGTTTGCTTCTTCCTTAAGGATGAAGTGCTGGGTTGCCATGACTCGTTTGAAGACTTCATCTTCGCGAGGATGCATGACTTCTCCGGATGGTTCAACCGTGCACTAGACTTTAACCTCGCAAGAGGCCGAGTAGGATTCTTAACGTCATTCGTTCTGACATTAAGATATGCCGTACTTCACACGGGAAACTTTACTGCCATCTGGCTTTTGCAGCAGATCCCCATCTGGTTTACGGTTGGTCTTATAGGTTGGGTCGTCGGCCGTAAGTCTCGTCCCGTCTATGGCTTCATATTCGTGACGTTCTACGCAGTCTTCTGCCAGATTGACACTAACCACAATCTCATGAACTGCTATCCGTTTGACTTCATGTACGGAATGTCGCTCATGGTGCTCGGCCTGTACTTCTACGACAGCTGGCTTTGCCACCTCGGATCTCGTCGCAACGTTATCCGCATCATCCTGAGCGCGTTCTTCTACTACGAGTCCATGACGGTCTATGAGCCCTTCATCACGGCTTGCACGATATATGCTCTCATCTCATTCGCACATGTGTGGAAGGAGCGAAAAGAGCATGGAAAGAAAGCTTTCCTTAAGTTCTTTGTAAGACTTATCCCGCACGCGGCAACGGCAGCTGTGTTCTTTGCCATCTTGCAGTTCCTGAAGGCACACCCTGTGGTGTCTACCGTAACTGTTACTGCTGTAGATGAGTACGGTGACTTCTATGATTTCGCGAATACGTGGCAGACATTCTCTCTGGCTCTGTTCCCGCTGTCGGGCATAGACAACGTTAATGTCGTAACGAGCTTCCAGACTTTGCTGCAGGGCATGTTTCTTCCGGTATTTGCCTGCTGTGCGGCAGCCTCCGTTATATGTGCTTTCTTCGCAGCAAGAAGTGCCTGCGTTTCGCCCAAGAAGCTAAGAGACATCAGCTTCAACCTTCTTATGCTCGCCATATCGGGTTTGCTGTTCGCTGTGTTCTACACACTCCCGCATGCGGCTACTGCTAATTACCAGATGTGGGTAAGAGACTTAAATGCCAAGGGCTACCTTACATCCTCGCTGTGCTACTTCGGATGGGCTTTGTTTCTTGCAAGCCTTATATCGATACTTATCAATGTGTTGTCCAAAAAGAGGATGGCTGCCTTTGTTCCCGGTATGCTCGTGACAGCATTCCTGTTCTTCGCGGGCGCTGAACTTACAATGAATATTAATATGGTATATAGAAGCAATGATGCGGTTACGGGACAGCAGATGTCTTACCGTGCCCAGGCTTTCTATTCATTCTTCTCGAGCGATTATGCTCACGATTATGCTGCGATCCTTATATATACGCCGGGATTGAGCGGTATCCACTTTAATATGGAAATAGATGACGGCTATGCGGACTTCGAGTCGGGAAGAGAGCTGACGGTCGTTAATGACCTTCAGGAGTTCAGACGCCTCGCGCCTTATTATGACGTCTGCGGAGTATACGACTATATGCCTTCAGCGGATGCTGCATGGTACACAAGCATCGCGAACCCTACAGAGATGCCCCGTCACTGGGTATCGAGCGGCAATATGGTATTTATATCCACCTATCCTACAGTTTATGAGATTTCCTATGAGGATCCTGATACCGGAGAGGTTATTACACAGGATATGAATATGGACCGCATGCAGGTCTATGTAATAGAGAACAACGAGCCCGTAGACACTGACTCGCTGACAATAACCACAAGATAAGTTATAATGTTCTGTTGAATGGAGTGTAAAGATTATGAAGAATAACAGAATCAGAACCATATCAGCAGCGCTTTCCTGCGCTTTCATACTCGCGGCTTGTACCGCTAATGACGGAGTAGCTACCACGGAGACTACAGTCTTCGACCCTTATGCTACGACTCAGACGACTGTAGACCTGTCAGGTGAGTCTGTCGAGACTATCTACGGCAATCAGCTTCCGAATTATCTTAATCACCAGTATTACTTCGAGGGCCAGCCTGTACCGATGACGGAGTCTAACTTCTACTTCATCGATACATTCTCTGAACTCACACAGTATGCTGGTTACTATTATCCGGCTACTTCTGAAGGATTTATCGATCTTTCAGCGGCTATTGATTCCACAGGCTTGAGCGGTGAGATATCCCAGTACACAACATTCGGTGATTTCTTCGTAGCTTACTCCGAGGAGATGATCGAGAGTGCCTGCATCATCAACAAGCTCGCAGCTGATGAAGGTCTTACACTTCCCGATACGACAATGGCTCAGATCGATTCCATGATGGAAGAGTTAAACAGCGCTGCTGCAGCGGCTAACCTCTCCACAGATGAGTATCTGTCCATCTACTACGGTGAGGGTGCTAATCTTGAGGACTTCAGAACTACGGTAATCGATTACTACCTCGCTGATTACTACACACAGAACTTCATCGAGAACTATGAGCTCGATCCCGAAGAGATCACAGTTCCTAATGTCAGATATACACTCTTTATGGTGGATCCCACTACGGCTACTGATGAAGACAAAGCTGCTGCTGAGGCTGCCGCTACTGCAATGTTTGAAGAGGCTGCAGGTGATGTTGATGCATTCACAGTAAGCGCGGCTCTTGCTTATACAAACGGTGAGGTTGCAGATTACGGTGAGATCGGTGTACCTGACGACGGTTCCATCGACGAGGTCTTCACACAGTGGGCTTGGGATGAATCAAGACAGGAAGGCGATCTCGACATGATCTATTCCGAGAACTTCGGATACTTCATTGTTGCATACATCGGTACTACTGAGATCGACCAGTCTGCTCAGGATCAGCTTATCGTTAAGAAGATGAGCGAGATGATCTCTGATGCTATCAATAACAACGAATACGAATTCTATACAAACGATGCTTATGCAGCTGCTCCTACACCTGTTCCTGCTGAGACATTGGCAACTGATATCTTAGGTCAGCCGCTTCCTACAGAAACAGAGCCTGTTTCTTCCGTAGGTTCACTGACAGGTAACAAGGGTCTTGATATCCTTCTTATCTCACTTTCCGTTATCGGTGCAGTTGCAGTTCTCGGTCTTGCTGCTCTCGGTGTAATGCACCTGTCGAAGGGCAAGGGCGCTAAGAGCGATGAGAAGGTAGAGAAGGAGTCCAAAGAGGAGGATACAGATGCAGATAACTGAGGAACTGATCGATTATCTACAGAAACTCGGACGCATTCGCCTTTCTGAAGAAGACAGGCAGAAGACCATGAAGGACTTAAGCTCCATCATGGGTTATATCGATAAGTTGAACGAGCTCGACACCACAGGTGTTGAGCCGTTGAGCCATGTATTCGGAAGAACAAACGTGGTTCGCGAAGATGTTGTAACAAACGGCGACATGAGGGACAAGATCATCGGCAATGCAGCCCGTAAGGACGAAGAGACGATCCTTGTTCCCAGGACGTTCGATTAAGCGGAGGAAAGAATAATGGATTCAGCACAGATCTTAAAGCTTTCCGCGCTCGAACTCGGAAAAGCCATTAAAGAAAAGAAGACTACTTCGCAAGAAGCTACCAGAGCTTATCTTGATGCTATCAAGGCTCTCGACGGCAAGCTCAACTCTTATATTACTGTTAGAGAAGAGGATGCTATCGCCGATGCCAAGAACATCGATGAGAAGATAGCTTCCGGCGAGCTTACGGGAGACTTCGCAGGTGTTCCCGTAGCCGTCAAGGACAATATGTGTACAGACGGGATCCTAACGACATGCGGATCCAAGATGCTCCATAACTTCAACCCTCCTTACGATGCAACAGCGGTAAGGAAGATCAAGGAAGAGGGTATGGTCATCCTCGGTAAGACAAACATGGACGAGTTCGCCATGGGATCCACAACAGAGACCAGCTACTTCGGTCCCACTGTTAACCCTTGGGGCGACAACCGTGTTCCCGGCGGTTCATCAGGCGGTTCTGCTGCTTGCGTAGCAGGCAGACTCGCTCCTATTTCTCTTGGTTCAGATACGGGCGGATCGATCAGACAGCCAGCTTCATTCTGCGGTATCACAGGTCTTAAGCCTACTTACGGCAAGGTTTCCCGTTACGGTCTCGTAGCATTCGGTTCTTCACTCGATCAGATCGGTCCCATGGGCCGTGATGCTCTCGACGTAGCCTACATGCTTAACGTTATAAGCGGCGAGGATCCCAAGGATCAGTCTTCCGCTTCCTCCTCGAAGGTAGACCTCGAGGCTATAAAGAATTTCGACTGCAAGGGCAAGACTATAGGTCTTCCGGAGCAGTATTTCGCAGAGGGTATGGATGAGGATGTAAGAAAGGCTGTTATGGATGCCGTTAAGCTTTTCGAAGATAACGGAGCTAAGGTCGAGACTTTCCCTATGCCCATCATGGACTACGCTATCCCGACTTATTACATCATCTGCTGTGCGGAGGCTTGCTCGAACCTGTCCAGATATGACGGTATCAAGTACGGCTACGCTCCTGATGACGTTGATGACCTGATGGACCTTTACATCAAGTCCAGATCTGAAGGCTTCGGCATGGAAGTTAAAAGAAGAATCATGCTCGGTAACTTCGTTCTGTCTTCGGGATACTACGATGCTTACTACAACAAGGCTTTGCAGGCGAAGGCTCTGATCAAGAAGGCCTTTGACGAGGCGTTCGAGAAGTACGACGTCGTTATCGGACCTGTTGCTCCTACTGCCGCTCTTAAGGCAGGCGAGAGCCTCTCGGATCCTCTTAAGATGTATCTGGGCGATATCTGCACGGTACTCATCAATATCGTGGGTGTACCTGCGATCTCCGTACCTTGCGGCTTTACTTCAGAGAAGCTTCCTGTAGGAATGCAGATTATCGGTAAACACTTTGACGAACAGACAATACTCGGCTTCACTTCACTGTATCAGCGCCTGACTTCAGACAAGGCATACGAGCAGCAGACAGCCGAGGGAATCTAAGGAGGGCTCAGGATGAAAGATTATGAGATGGTCATAGGTCTTGAAGTTCACTGCGAGCTCTCGACTGAATCAAAGATTTTCTGCGGATGCACGACGAAGTTCGGCGGTGCACCGAATACACACGTGTGCGAAGTCTGCTCGGGAATGCCCGGTACTCTTCCTACACTTAACAAGCAGGTGGTGGAGTTCGCCGTAAAGGCAGGACTTGCGCTTAACTGCGACATTACACGTAACAACAAGTTCGACCGTAAGAACTATTTCTATCCCGACCTTCCTAAGGCATATCAGATCTCACAGCTGTACTGCCCTATCTGCAGGAACGGTCACGTAGACATCAAGACAAGCAACGGCACAAAGTCCATCGGTATCCACGAGATCCACATGGAGGAGGATGCCGGCAAGCTCGTTCATGACGAGGCTACGGGTATGACACGCGTTGACTTCAACCGCTGCGGCGTGCCTCTGCTCGAGATTGTTTCCGAGCCCGACTTCAGATCTGCTGAGGAAGTTATCGCTTACCTTACAAAGATCCGTGACACCATGCAGTACCTGGGCGTATCCGACTGTAAGATGCAGGAGGGCTCCATGAGAGCTGACGTTAACCTCTCCGTTAGACCGAGAGGCCAGGAGGAGTTCGGAACACGTACCGAAATGAAGAACATCGCTTCCTTCAAGGCTATCGAGCGAGCTATCGAGTATGAGTGCGAGCGCCAGATAGACCTCATTGAGGGCGGCGGCAAGGTCGTTCAGGAGACAAGAAGATGGGACGACGAGAAGGAGTACACATATGCGATGAGATCCAAGGAGGATGCTCAGGACTATAAGTACTTCCCGGATCCTGATCTTATGCCCGTAGTTATCTCTGAGGAGTATCTCGAGAGCATTAAGGCTATTCTTCCTGAGTTCGCTGATGCAAAGCGTGAGCGCTACGTAAGCGAGCTCGGACTTACTGAGTACGATGCCGACATCATTACAGGCAACGTTACTTTGGTTAAGGTATTTGAGACATCAGGAGCTAAGTGCGGCAACTATAAGGATGCTGCGAACTGGATCCTCACAGATCTTCTCAAGCTCTATAAGGACGAGGGTGTAACACCTGAGGACAAGGAGTTTGACGGAGATAAGCTCGGCACTATCATCACGATGGTTAACGACGGCAAGATCAACCGTAAGAGCGGTAAGAAGATCCTCACAGCTGTATTCGAAGAGGATGTTGATCCTCAGGAGTATGCTGACAAGAACGGTCTTGCACAGGTTTCAGATGCTTCTGCTATCGAGCCTGCGATCAAGAAGGTTATCGAGAGCAACGAGAAGGCCGTAAGCGAGTATCTTGCAGGAAATGAGAAGAATATCCAGTTCCTCATCGGTCAGTCCATGAGAGAGCTTCGCGGCAAGGCTGATCCTAAGACAGTAAAGGACATTCTCGAGAAGCTTCTGTCTGAGATGAAGTAATTATATGGTTAAGACGATCGTAGGTCTTCTGGTAGTAGCATTCTTCGTTCTTGTGAACGCATTCTTCTCGGGTACCGAGATGGCGGTCATCTCTTTGAACGACACAAAGATGAGAAAGCTTGCCGAGGACGGAGACAAGAATGCCCAGCGCATGCTTGTATTCCTTAATAACCCCGGAACTTTCCTGGCGACGATTCAGGTCGGCGTTACTATCGCCGGATTCCTGTCATCCGCTTTTGCAGCGAGCAACTTCGCAGACAAGCTCGCGCTTCTTGTAGATCCTTCAGGAACAAAGAGCTGGCCGGAGCCGCTGTTTACGGTGCTCATTACTATTGTTCTTGCTTATTTCTCACTTATATTCGGCGAGCTTGTTCCCAAGCGTATCGCTCAGAACAAGCCTGAGAAGTGGGCATTTGCAGCATATGGTGTCGTAAGATTCTTCGGAATTATAACGAAGCCCTTTGTTAAGCTTCTCACAGCTTCGACCAACGGAATACTCCGCCTTTGCAAGATCGATCCTAACGATAACGACAAGGAAGTAACCGAGGAAGAGATCAGAATGATGGTCGATGTCGGATCCGAGAGCGGTAATATCGAGGATACCGAGAGGGAGATGATCGACAACGTATTCGAGTTCAATGATAAGGAAGTTTCCGAGATCATGACTCACAGAAAGAAGATCACGGCAATCCCCGACGATGCTACTTATAAAGAGGCTGTTAAGGTCGCAAGCGAGGAAAGATACTCAAGAATCCCTGTATATAACGGAACGATCGACGATATTGTAGGTATCCTTCATATCAAGGACCTTCTCGGTGTATCCGAGGAGACATACGATCTGTCCGAGCTTATGAGAGATCCTCTCATAGTGCACGAGAGCCGTAAGATATCCTCATTGTTCTCTGAGATGAAGAAGGGCGGACTGCAGATGGCAGTTATTGTCGATGAATACGGCGGAACGATGGGTATCTGTACTATCGAGGATATGCTCGAGGAGCTTGTTGGTTCCATCACCGATGAATTCGACGATGAGGAGAGACAGAATCTTATCCAGCTGTCGAACGGTGATCTGATAGTTGCAGGTGATACAACACTTTCCGATCTCGAAGGACTTCTCGATATCGAGTTCGAAGATGATGAATATGATACTATTGCAGGTCTCGTGATTCAGAACCTCGACAGAGTGCCTGAGGAGCGCGAGAAACCGATAGTTACATATAAGAATCTGTCTATCAAGGTTCTTCATGTAGAAGACAGATGGATCTCGAAGGTGCTTATACATAAGCTTCCTAAGGTCAGCGAAGACGGAGAAGATAAGACTGACAAGGAGCAGACGGATTAAAGTTTGCAATACCCATGGCAAGGTCTTATAATATACGTTGCTTTTTTGTAATCAACGACAAATGCATATATGTTAATAGATAAAGGGTGGCTTGAAGAACATGGCTAAAGACAAGAAGAGAGCAGACAGCGGAATTAAGACAGCTCGCAGGAATAAGGCGATCGTTACGGCTATTGTAGTCGCATTCGCTGTTATCGTTATCGGATTCTTCATCTATATCTCAGGATTCCTTCCTAAGGTTATGACAGGTGTTAAGATCCAGAAGACTGTCGATGGCGTTACACAGACAATCGACAATATCTCCGTAGCCGAGACAAACTACCACTATTATCAGGTGTTAAGTTCTTATATGAACTACGGCATCATCTCCAGTTCCATGGACATGGATGCTGTTTATGACACAACAACAGGTAAGACATACCGTCAGCTCATCCTCGATCAGGCTGCTAACGAGCTTATGAACAGCACAATCGTTAACCAGGAAGCGGAGGAGATGGGTTATCTCCCTCATTCCGGTGCTACAAGATATGCTGATTTGAGCCTTGAGTCCGCTGCACAGACAGCACAGCTTTACGGCTTTGGCTCTGTTGAGCAGTATCTCCAGGCGCTTTACGGCAAGGGCATGTCTTCAAGAATTCTCAGAAACTGCCTTGAGAGACAGTGCCTCACACAGGAGTTCGAGAACTATGTAAGACAGTTCCTCTTCACAGTATCCGAGGAAGAGCTCAACGCAGCTTACGATGCAAACCCTCTCGTATATCAGAGAGTAGACTTTGATTATTATTTCTTCGCAGGTGAGATGGATGAAGAAGGTAACTACGACGTTACTGAGGCTGTTGAGCATGCCAACGATGTTGTAAACGGTGCAACAGACTCTGATTCCTTCGCAGACCTCGTAGTAGGCATTATCGGTGAGGAGACAGCAGAACTCGCAGGCTTCTCTGACGATTACAACCCCACTCACGTTGAGGGTTACACAAACGCTTCTGTAGACATGATCGCAGAGGGCATGAGTGACTTCCTTTTCGCTGAGGACAGAGTTGAGGGTGACACAACTGTCATCGAGACAGAGCAGGGTGCTTACGCAGTTATGTTCGGCAACGTACATGTAAATGACGAGGCTACAGCTACTTACAGAACACTTACAATCTACAATGAAGCAGCACAGGAAGCAGGTGCTACACCTGAGAGCATCCAGGCAGGGCTCGAGCAGACGATCGCTGAGGCAAATGCTATCGTAGCAACTCCTATGGATTCTCTTGCTTTCGCAGATGCAGTAAAGACAAACTCTGATTCTGTATCAGAGATCATCACAGCCGGTTACAACGATGGAACTTCTGCTTCCAGATTCGAGTCTTCTGAAGAATATCCTCTTACTGAAAGAGAGACAACACTCGGTGCTTGGCTCTTCGACGAGGCCAGAGTACAGGGCGATACACTCGTTCTTCCTTCTGATGACAGCTCTTATGTAACAATCTATTACTTCGAGAACGTAGTTCCGGAGTGGATGTACACAGCAAGAACACAGCTCGTTACAGGTTATGTAAACAGCTGGTCAAACGATATTCTCTCGGACAACCCGACATACCTTATCGCTTACGACCTCATCAGGCGTCTTTCTTACTGATCGACACCATTACAAATCTATAAAAATTCTGATTGACAACACTTGACATCGTGCGTATAATCTTTTAATGCGTCGCAAGGTGTGGGGGTATTATGCCCTTTTCACTTGACGGAAATGCGATTTTGTGGTAACCACAACGCGTTTCTTTTGTTAAAAGCCGCTCAGATGCGCATCTGAAGCATGTTAAGAGGTGATTTGATAATGGTTCATACCGTCAAACAGGGCAAGACCGAGCGCAAGTCCTATTCCCGTATCAACGAAGTCATTGAAGTCCCCAACCTTATCGAGATCCAGAAGGATTCTTACAACTGGTTCCTTGATGAAGGAATCCAGCAGATCTTCCAGGAAGTATCTCCGGTAACGGATTCCCAGGGTATTTGGGAGATTTATTTCCTCGGAAGAGAATTCGATCCCACACATCCTGTATGTGAACTTGATGACTGCCACGAGAAGGACAGCAACTACGCTGCTCCTTTGAAGATCAAGCTGCGTCTGCGTAACACAGAGACAGGCGAGAGCAAAGAGCAGGACGCTTATGTCGGCGATTTCCCGATCATGACGGACCACGGCACATTCGTTATCAACGGTGCCGAGAGAGTTATCATCTCTCAGATCGTAAGATCTCCCGGAGCTTACTTTGGCCGTGAGGCAGGTAAGAAGGACAGAGATGCTATCCTCTATACTTCACAGATTATTCCTAACAGAGGTGCTTGGCTCGAACTCGAAGAGGACGAGAACGGCGTAATGAACGTTCGTGTAGACCGTACACGTAAGTTCCCTCTTACAACTTTCCTGAGAGCATTGGGCCTCGAGACAGACGAGCAGATCATCGATATGTTCGGTGACGAGGAGTGCCTCAGAACAACTTTGGAGAAGGATACATGTAATACAAGATCTGATGCTCTTGTTATGTTCTATTCCAAGGTTCGTCCGGGTGACCCCGCTTCTGCTGAGGTTGCAGGTTCTCACCTGAACGGTCTCTACTTCGATCCCAGAAAGTACGATCTGGCTAGAGTAGGTATCTATAAGATTAATAAGAAGCTTGGTCTTTCCGACCGTATCACGGGTCACATCGCAGCTGAGGACGTTGTTACAGCTGACGGTGAGGTTCTTGCTAAGAAGGGTGTTAAGTTCACATCTGATCTTTCAAGAGAGATCGAAGATGCAGGTATCGATGCTGTTAAGGTTCATCCTGTACGTAAGGTCGGTGATCTTGAAGAGGTTGACGAGGACAAGACAGTTATCGTTGTCGGTAACGGAAGAGTCGACTGCGACAAGTTTATCCGTTCAAGCTTCCCTGCAAAGGATATCAAGGACTTTGATATCGCTAATACACCCATCAATGAGCGTGTTCGTGTAAGCGTTCTGCGTGAGATCATTGATGACATCAGAGCTAACCACGATAAGAAGGAATATGCTTCCGAGCTCCAGTACGCTCTCGATGAGAGAAGAAATGAGCTCATGCCCAGATCCCTCGTTGTAGATGATATCTACGCTATGGTTTCTTACTACATCGGACTCCGTCACGGTATCGGTTCCATCGACGTTATCGACCACCTCGGTAACAGAAGAATCAGATCCGTTGGTGAGCTCCTCCAGAACCAGATGAGACAGGGTATGGCAAGACTCGAGAAGAACATTCGTGAGAGAATGTCCACTATCGACGAGAATGAGTCCGATAAGCTCACAGCTGCTCAGCTTGTTAACACAAGACCTCTTAGCGCAGCTTTCCGTGAGTTCTTCGGTTCTTCACAGCTTTCACAGTTCGGTGACCAGAACAACCCTCTTGCTGAGCTTACTCACAAGAGAAGACTTTCTGCTTTGGGTCCCGGCGGTCTTAGCAGAGACAGAGCTTCATTCGAAGTTCGAGACATCAACTCTTCACACTACGGAAGAATGTGTCCTATCGAGACACCAGAAGGTCCTAACATCGGTCTTATTACATCACTTGCAACATATGCACGTGTTAATAAGTACGGATTCATCGAGACTCCTTACAGAAAGTACGATAAGGAGAACGGTGTCGTAACATCTGACGTTGTCTACATGACAGCTGACGAAGAGGATAACTACTACATCGCACAGGCAAACGAAGAGCTCGACGATAACGGTAAGTTCGTTGAGAAGAAGATCGTCTGCAGATTTAAGGATGAGTTCCTGCAGCTTGACCCTTCACAGGTTGACTACATGGACGTATCTCCTAAGCAGCTCGTATCTGTTTCTACAGCTCTTATCCCGTTCCTTGGAAACGACGATGCTAACCGTGCTCTCATGGGCTCGAACATGCAGCGTCAGGCAGTACCTCTTATCAAGCCTGAAGCACCTATCATCGGTACAGGTATGGAGTACAGAGCAGCTAAGGACTCCGGTGTCTGCGCTGTTGCAAAGAACGAGGGTACAGTAAGCTACGTTTCCGCTGATCTTATCAAGGTCACAAGAGCTGACGGAGTTGAAGATACATATAAGCTCTCTAAGTACAGAAGATCCAACCAGAGCACATGCATCAACCAGCGTCCTATCGTCGCTTTGGGCGAGAAGGTTAAGGCCGGCGATGTACTCGCTGACGGTCCTGCTACAGATAACGGTGAGCTGGCTCTCGGTAGAAACGTTCTCATCGGCTTCACAACATGGGAAGGTTACAACTACGAGGACGCTGTTCTCATTAACGAGAGAATCGTAAGAGATGATGTTTATACATCCATTCACATCGAGGAGCATGAGTGCGAAGCAAGAGATACAAAGCTCGGTGCTGAGGAGCTCACAAGAGAAGTTCCTAACGTACCTGAGGATGCTTTAAGAAACCTCGACGATAACGGTATCATCCGTGTCGGTGCTGAGGTTAAGGCCGGCGATATCCTCGTTGGTAAGGTTTCTCCTAAGGGTGAGACTGATCCTACGGCTGAGGAGAGACTCTACAGAGCAATCTTCGGTGACAGAGCCAGAGAAGTTAGAGATACTTCCCTGAGACTTCCTCACGGTGAGTGGGGTGTAGTCGTTCAGGTTGACGTCTTCACAAAGGATAACAACCCGAACCTCAAGACATCTGTCAACACAATGGTTCGTGTATATGTAGCTCAGAAGAGAAAGCTGGCTATCGGTGATAAGATGGCCGGTCGTCACGGTAACAAGGGTGTTGTTTCAAGAATTCTTCCTGAAGAGGACATGCCTTATCTGCCTGACGGTACAACACTTGATATCTGCCTTAACCCTCTCGGTGTTCCTTCCCGAATGAACATCGGTCAGCTCCTTGAGGTTCACCTCGGTAGAGCTGCTAAGGCTTTGAACTGGAAGATCGCTACTCCTGTATTCGATGGAGCTAACGAGGCTGACATCATGGATGCATTCCAGCTCGCAGGTATCGATAAGGACGGTAAGACAGTCCTTTACGACGGACGTACAGGTGAGCCGTTCGACAACAGAGTAACAGTCGGTGTCATGTACTACATGAAGCTGCACCACCTCGTTGACGATAAGATGCACGCACGTTCCATCGGACCTTACTCCATCGTTACTCAGCAGCCTCTCGGAGGTAAGGCTCAGTTCGGTGGTCAGAGATTCGGTGAGATGGAAGTTTGGGCCCTCGAGGCCTACGGTGCTGCTCATACTCTCCAGGAGATCCTTACAGTTAAGTCCGATGATATCGAAGGCCGTTCCAAGACTTATGATGCAATCATCAGAGGTAAGAACGTTCCTGCTTCCGGTATCCCTGAGTCCTTTAACGTTCTTACGAGCGAGCTCAAGGCTTTGGCTCTTGATGTCTCCCTTTACACAGACGACAACAAGGAGTACAGAGCTACGGATTCTGCTGAGGAGGAGACTCTCACAGAGATGGATGAGGCTACAAGAAGACAGTTCGACGAGAGCCAGATCGATACACAGCAGCTGTTCAACAACGGTTTCGTAGAAGCTGACGAAGACGGCAACATAAGTGAAGAAGATTTTGGCGATGACGATTCGGATTTTGACGATTCCGAGGATATCTGATAGAAGGAGACCAAAGATAAATGTACGATTCAAATCATTTAACGGCTATCGGTATTAAGCTTGCTTCTCCCGAGGTCATCAAGGGATGGTCACACGGTGAGGTAAAGAAGCCTGAGACAATCAACTACCGTACACAGAAGCCGGAAACCGACGGTCTCTTCTGCGAGAAGATCTTCGGACCCGTAAAGAGCTGGGAGTGCCACTGCGGTAAGTATAAGAAGATCCGTTATAAGGGCATGATCTGCGACCGATGCGGTGTTGAGGTTACAAAGAACACAGTTCGTCGTGAGAGAATGGGACACATTGAGCTCGCTGCTCCTGTATCACACATCTGGTATTTCAGAGGTGTACCGAGCCGTATGAGCTTGCTCCTCGACATCCCTCCGAAGACATTGGAGAGAGTACTTTATTTCGCATCTTATATCGTAGTAGATCCCGGCGAGACAGACCTTGTTAAGAACGAGACTATCGACGACGCAAGATACAGAGAGTATGTAGCTAAGTACGGAAGATCAGCTTTCGATGCAAGAATGGGTGCTGAGGCTGTAAAGAAGCTTCTGCGCGAAGTTGATATCGACGCTCTTGCTGAGAAGCTCGATAAGGAAAGAAACGAAGCTACAGGCCAGAAGAAGGCTAGAATCATCAAGAGACTTGAGGTTGTTGAAGCTTTCAGAAATTCAGGTAACAAGCCTGAGTGGATGATCCTCGATGTACTGCCGGTTCTCCCTCCTGAGCTCCGTCCTATGGTACCTCTCGATGGTGGCCGTTACGCTACATCCGATCTTAACGATCTTTACAGAAGAGTTATTAACAGAAACAACAGACTTAAGAAGCTCCTCGATCTCGGTGCTCCTGACATCATCGTCAGAAACGAGAAGAGAATGCTCCAGGAAGCTGTTGACTCTCTTATCGATAACGGCAGAAGAGGACGTCCTGTTACAGGTTCCACTTCCGCTACAAACAACAGACAGCTCAAGTCCCTTACAGACATGCTCAAGGGTAAGCAGGGCCGTTTCAGACAGAACCTCCTCGGAAAGCGTGTTGACTATTCCGGACGTTCAGTTATCGTTGTCGGACCTGAGCTCAAGATGCATCAGTGCGGTCTTCCTAAGGAGATGGCTCTCGAGCTGTTCAAGCCCTTCGTAATCAAGAGACTTGTTGAAGAGGGCAAGACATCTAACATCAAGACTGGTAAGAGAATGGTCGACAGATGGGATCCCGCTGTTTGGGATATCCTCGAAGAGATCATCAAGGATCACCCTGTTCTCCTGAACAGAGCTCCTACGCTCCACAGACTCGGTATTCAGGCATTCGAGCCTATCCTCGTAGAAGGTCGTGCTATCAAGCTTCACCCTCTCGCATGTACAGCTTTTAACGCTGACTTCGACGGTGACCAGATGGCTGTACACGTACCTCTCTCTGCAGAGGCACAGGCTGAGGCTAGATTCCTCATGCTCCACCCGAACAACCTGTTGAAGCCTCAGGACGGTAACCCTGTTACTGTTCCTACACAGGATATGATCCTCGGCTGCTACTACCTCACAATGCAGCGCGACGAGAACATGGACAGATCCGAGTGCAAGGGTGACGGAATGGTATTCTCATCTCTCGATGAGGCTACTATGGCTTATACAAACAGAGATATCGAGCTTCAGACAAAGTGCGGTATCAGAATGACTAAGGAAGTTGACGGCGTTAAGAAGAGCAAGGTTGTTTACTCCTCTTACGGACGTTTCCTCTTCAACGAAGTAATTCCTCAGAACCTTGGATATGTAGACAGATCCAACCCTGATAATGAGTTCGCTCTCGAGTGCGACTTCCAGATCGGTAAGAAGCAGCTCGGCGATATCATCGCAAGATGCATCAGAGTTAACGGTGCCGCAAGAACAGTTAAGTTCCTCGATTCCGTTAAGGCTATGGGTTATAAGTATTCAACAGTTTCCGGTATCTCCATCGGTATCGAGGACATGATCATCCCTGATGTTAAGGAGAAGATGCTCAAGGAAGCTGACGAGAAGGTTGAGAAGATCAACCACATGTATGAGAGAGGTCTCTTGAACGATCAGGGCCGTCACGGTCAGGTCGTAAAGGTCTGGATGAATACAACAAACGATATCACTAAGGCTCTTAAGTCTAACCTTAAGTCCGATAACCCGATCAAGATGATGTCATCATCCGGTGCCCGTGGTAACGATAACCAGATCAAGCAGCTCGCTGGTATGAGAGGTAACATGGAGGATACTCAGGGTAACACTCTCGAGATCCCGATCAGATCCAACCTCCGTGAAGGTATGAACGTTCTCGAGTTCTTTATCTCTTCACACGGTGCTCGTAAGGCCCTCTCCGATACAGCTCTTAAGACGGCTGACTCCGGTTACCTCACAAGAAGACTTGTTGACGTTGCTCAGGAGATCATCATCTCTGAGGAAGACTGCGGTACAGACGACTTCACATGGGTTAAGGAGATCGTTAACGTATCTAACGAGAAGAAGGATGTCATCAAGACTCTCGCTGAGAGACTCACAGGCCGTTATGCTGCTGAGGACATCAAGGATCTCACAACAGGTGAGGTTATCGTTGCAAGAAACGAGCTCATCTCCGCAGACGATGCTAAGAAGATTGAAGCTACAGGCAATAAGAAGGTTAAGATCAGATCCGTATTTGACTGCCGTTCACGTCACGGTGTATGTGCTAAGTGCTACGGTATCAACCTTGCTAACGGTCTGCCTACAGTAGGCGGTGAGGCAGTTGGTATCATGGCTGCTCAGTCAATCGGTGAGCCTGGTACACAGCTTACGATGAGAACGTTCCACTCAGGTGGTATCGCTAACTCCGGTGAGGATATCACACAGGGTCTCCCTCGTGTCGAGGAGCTCTTCGAGGCAAGAAAGCCTAAGGGTGAAGCTATCATCTCTGAGATCGACGGTACAGTTAAGCTCATCACAAACGAGTCCGCTAAGCGTGAGATCGTCATCACACCTGCAGCAGGTGCTACAGATAAGGAAGGCGTACTCCTCGCTGAGTGCCACTACACAGTTCCTACATCCGCTACATTGAAGGTAGCTGACGGCGACGAAGTAGAGGCTGGCGACATGCTCACAGATGGTGCAGTTAACCCTGCAGACATCATGAGAATCAAGGACGAGCGTGGTGTTCAGAAGTACATCGTAAGCGAAGTTGTTAAGTCATATAAGAGCGGTGGTGTTTCCATCAATGATAAGCACATCGAGATCATCACAAGACAGATGATGAGAAGAGTACGTATCGACGATCCGGGTGACACACCTTTCATGACAGGTACTACAGTTGATATGCTCGACTTTGCTGCTGAGAATGAGAAGGCAGAGCAGGCTGGCCTTAGAAAGGCTGAGGGCAGAAGACAGCTCCTCGGTATCACAAAGGCTTCCCTTGCTACAGATTCCTTCCTGTCAGCTGCTTCCTTCCAGGAAACTGCAAGAGTTCTTACAGACGCTGCAGTTAAGGGCAAGATCGACCCGCTCATCGGCTTGAAGGAGAACGTTATCATCGGTTCCATCATCCCTGCAGGTACTGGTGTGCCTAAGTACAGAGATGTTACAGCTGTTCCTGTTATCAAGGAGAACAGCAAGGTTCTGACAGGTGAAGAGTACGATCCTTCTTCCGAGAACGCTGAGATGTTCCGCAATGCTTATCTTGAGCAGGTAGAGCTCGAGAATGCAGAGGCTGATGCATTAGCTGCAGAGGCTGAAGCAAAGGCTGCTGAGGCAAGAGGCGAAGAGTAATACAGCTGTTATCAGTACGAAATATTACTTGAAGTATAATAAGGTCGCATCGGTATACGGTGCGACCTTTATCTTTTCCGGAACAAAGGAGTCTTATGAGGTACCTTGGATCACTTAAAAAAGCAGTAGTAGGAATTCTGACAGCCGCGATTTTTATGTCTATACTCAGCGTACCTGTCAGCGCAACGACCAGAGAAGAGTATGCAGCGCAGTTTGTTGAGCGTATGTATACGATGGTCCTTGGAAGAACAAGTGATGCTTACGGCAGAAACTACTGGACTTCAGGACTGCTTAACGGTCAGCTCACAGGAGCAGACTGTGCGATCGGCTTCTTTGAAAGTGATGAGTATAAGGCTAAGAACAAGTCTGATGAGCAGTATGTAAGAGCACTGTATTCGGTCATCCTCGGAAGATCCGTTGATCCTGAAGGACTTACAACATGGTTAAGCTACCTTGCAGGCGGAACACCGAGACTCTACGTACTTGCAGGTCTTGTTAATTCCAATGAATATAATTCAATTTGTAATTCCTATGGTATCACCCGCGGTGAGATTCCCATGGATCCTAACGACGTCCGTATAGGAACTCCGGGTTCGCTCACGACTGATGAGGACGGTAACCTCTATTTCAATTCCACATCCGGAACACAGCTTACCGGCTGGCAGAGAATTAACGGCAACCGCTATTACTTTGACCCCGCTGACGGCGGACGTGCAGCAACGGGTTGGACTTATATCGACGGACTTAAGTTCTACTTTGATGACCAGCACAGACTGGTACAGAATGTTGACTCTATTATCGGAAGACAGTCCTCCTACTATGTAACTGTAAACCACGCGACGGAGACGATAATGATCTACGCGCAGGAGACTCCAGGCGGTCCTTACAACATCCCTGTAAGATGCATGGTATGCTCCTCCGCAAGAGCAGGCTACGATAACATCGAGGGTACATATCCTATAAGAAGAGGCAGCAGATGGGGCGTATTAGGTAACGACGGAGCATGGGTATACGGTCAGTATACCTGCCAGATCTCCGGCAATTATCTGTTCCATTCATGCTGGTATTATGAGAATGGCAATCCTGATTCGCTGTGCGTTTCCCAGTATAACCGTCTCGGCAACCCTGCTTCACACGGCTGTATCAGAATCTGCGTTGCGGATGCACGCTGGATCTATGAGAACTGCGCCAACACATCAAATGTATATCTGTTCTCATCGAATGAGCCCGCTCCTTTTGACAGACCGGAACCTCAGGCTCCAATCGTCATCAGAGGCGACTACGGACACGATCCTACGGACGTATAAGGTTTTTTACGCACTGTAATACAATTGCAATATAATCCACACACTAGCGAAATAGTGGGCTCCCTTTACATTGTTAAAATAGTTTGTAAGCAAATGCTATTTTAGCGGGGAAATATCGGTCTTAATCGATATGACCTCAGGAAAAGGAGACGAGATTATGAGAAGATTGACCAAGATCATTTCGACAATCCTTTTGATCTCAATTCTGTTCACTTTCTTGCCTAAGGGCCGTACTGTTAGTGCTTTGACCCGTGACGAGTATGTAGGACAGTTCGTTGAGAGAATGTACACAATGGTACTGGGCAGAAGCTCTGAAGCTGCAGGCTTCGAGTACTGGAAGTCCAGAATCCTTAGCGGAGAGACAACAGGTGCTACATGCGCTTACGGTTTCTTCGAGAGTGCTGAGTACAGAGGATTCAACACAAGCAACGAGCAGTATGTAAGAACTCTTTACAACGTAGTTCTCGGAAGAGAGTGCGACCCTGCAGGTCTTCAGTATTGGCTGAACTTCCTTGCACAGGGAACACCCAGAGTAAACATCCTCGCAGGCTTCGTTGGTTCACAGGAGTATGCTCAGATCTGTGCAGCTTATAACATCGCAGTCGGATCACTCCCGACAGATGCAAGCACAGCAACAGCTGTTCAGAACGCACCTGCTTCTACAGTAGTTCCTACACAGAACACAACAAGCAACACAGGAAGAATCTCACGTGAGTCCGACGGCGTTTACTTCTACAACGACCAGGGCATCAAGCTCACAGGCTGGCAGAGATATGAGGGATACAGATACTACTTCGATCCCGATAACAACGGCAAGGCTGTAAAGGGCTGGAAGTTCATCGACGGTCTTAAGTACTACTTCGATGAGGAGTACAGACTTGTTCAGAACGTAAGCGGTCTTATCGGAAATCAGACATCTTACTTCCTGTCGCTCAACCTTACAACAAACGTTATCATCATCTATGCACAGGATACACCCGGCGGACAGTACAACATTCCTGTAATGGCTATGGCTTGTTCAACAGGTGCACCCGGATCTGAGACTCCTCAGGGAACATTCAACATCTCTAAGGGTGCAAGCTGGGGCGCTCAGGTAATCAACGGTCAGACAAGATACAACCAGTACATCTCCGTTATCAACGGAACTACGATGTTCCACACATCCTGGTACTATGTACAGGGCAATCACGACACAATGTCTGTATCCGCTTACAACACACTCGGAACATCCTGCACAAACGGTGACATCGTTCTTAATGCAAATGATGCAAGATGGATCTGGGAGCACTGCGCAGGCAATTCACAGATCAGAATTTATTCTGAGAATTCCACAATCCCGTTCGATATGCCAGGCATCAATGCACCGACAATGATCAGCGGTGACTACGGTTCTGATCCTTCCGATATCTGGAGGTAATCTCACGAACGATCTGATGTATAATAGGTAAGCAATTATCTGATATACAAGAGGATCACATGAGAGAATTAGACCTTAACAACTTTACAAAAGAATTATCATCAGGAGCACCGGCCCCGGGAGGGGGCGGTGCTTCTGCACTTATGGGAGCTGTTTCAGCTTCACTTTGCTCCATGGTAGGTAACCTTACCTCAGGCAAGAAGAAGTATGCCGAGTACCAGGCAGACATCGAGCGCATTATAGCTTCTGCCGTAGCCCTCAACGAGGACATGCTCACCCTTATCGAAAAGGATGCGGAGGCTTTCGAGCCCTTGGCAAAAGCTTACTCCATCCCGAAGGAAGAGCCCGGAAGAGACGAGATCTTGGAGAAGGCTCTGTATGAGGCAGCACTTGCTCCCCTCGAGATCGTGAAGAAGTCCAAGGAAGTATCGGAGCTTATCTCGGAGCTCGTGGTAAAGGGTTCTCGCCTTGCCATAAGTGACGTCGGAGTAGCTGCTTCCGCTTGCGAGGCGTGCGCGAAAGGCGCTTCCATGAACGTTTATATCAACACTAAGCTCATGAAGGACCGCGAGGTTGCAGCTAAGCTTAACGAAGAGACTCTGGCTTTGGTTGCAGATGTATGCAGTGCCTGTGATAAGGCTTACGAAGAAGTAAAGGGGGGACTTGGAGCATGAGAGAATTACTCGGAAAACCCGTTGCGGATTCTATAGTCGAGTCATTGGCTCCTGACGTAGAGGCGCTTAAGGCTAAGGGCGTAGTACCTACATTGGCCGTTATCAGAGTAGGTGCAAGAGAAGATGACCTTGCTTACGAGAGAGGTCTTACAAAGAGATTTGAAGGTGCGAACTGTGCTGTAAAGAAGATTGAGCTTCCTGAAGATGTCACACAGGAGATGCTCGATGCTGCGGTTGCTTCTGCTGATGCAGATTCTTCAATCGACGGTATCCTGATGTTCAGACCCCTGCCGAAGCCTTTGACAGATAAGAATGTCCTTGCATCAATTAGTGCAGTTAAGGACGTTGACGGCATGGGCCTTGCCAACATGGCAGATATCTTCTCCGGTGCAGGTGAGGGACACGCTCCTTGTACAGCTCAGGCTGTCATCGAGATGCTTAAGTTCCACGGTATCGATATCAAGGGTAAGAAGGTTACTGTAGTAGGCCGTTCGCTCGTTATCGGTAAGCCTGTCGCGATGCTCCTTCTTAAGGATAATGCGACTGTTAAGGTATGCCATACAAAGACTGAAGACCTTAAGGCTGAGTGCCAGTGGGCAGACATCGTTGTTGCGTGCGCAGGTAAGGCTAAGATGCTTAACGCAGATTACTTCCGTGCAGGTCAGACAGTTATCGACGTAGGAATGAATGTCGATGAGGAAGGCAAGCTGTGCGGTGACGTAGACTTCGCAGCTGTATCTGAGATTGTTGATGCGATCACACCCGTGCCCCGCGGCGTCGGATCAGTTACTACTTCCGTTCTGCTTCGCGCAGTAGTTCAGAATGCCAAGTTACGATAAGGAGATCATAAAGAAGCAGGCTTACGTAGAGAAGCTTCTCTCGGGACTTGTGCCCGAGATCGAGCCTGTCGTGCGCGCCGATAATCCTTTGCACTATCGTAATAAGGTTCATGCGGCGGTGGGAATATCCCGCGGCAAAGTAATCGCGGGAACATATGAGCCCGGAACGCATCGTATTATCGACGGCGGCGGAAATGATCTTGAGAACGAGGCTGCTGTCGCTGTTATCGAAGATATCGTAAAGATCGCCAACAAGTATCATATGAGTGTCTATAACGAGAAGACCGGTACAGGTCTTCTTCGCCGCGTTCTTATAAGAACTGCTGACGGCACGGGACAGATGCTCGTAGTTGTTGTTCTCGGTGACTTCATGTTTCCGGGCAAGAAGAATTTTGTTAAGACTCTTGTCAGCAAGCATCCCGAGATTACATCGATTGTAATCAATATAAATAAGCGTAAGGATTCAATGATTTTAGGCGATAAGTCGGAGGTCGTTTATGGTCCCGGATTTATAACGGATACACTGCTCGGCAAGAAGTTTACGATAAGTGCCGAATCGTTCTATCAGGTTAATCATGATCAGGCCGAGAAGCTTTATTCCAAGGCTTTTGAATATGCATCTTTGGATAAGTCTTCACGAGTACTTGACGCATACTGCGGAACGGGAACGATAGGAATCTGTGCATCGGATCGCTGTGGCTCTGTAGTCGGCGTGGAGATCAATCCCCGTGCAGTATCAGATGCGAAGAAGAACATCCGTCTTAACGATGCATCGAATGTGAGCGTTATTAAGGCTGATGCCACCGAGTATATGAATGAGGTGTCTTCTTCATCTGAACCCGAACGCTTCGATGTAGTCATTCTTGATCCTCCGCGTGAAGGAACGACGCCGGAGTTTATCAGTGCCTGCGGTAAGCTCGCCCCTTCAAGGATCGTCTATATCTCATGTAACCCCGAGACTTTGGCAAGAGACCTGAAGCTTTTCGCTGCGGAAGGGTATAAAGCTGTTAAGGCGTGTCCTGTGGATATGTTCTGTTTTACCGAGCACGTGGAGTGCGTGGTGCTTCTGAATAAGGCTTAAGTCTATTGGAAAATTCCAGGTTTTTGCGTTTGAAACTCACTTTTTATGGGACGGTAGTATGGATTTTTCAAAGAAGTGGTATTCAAACTAAAGCAACAGTTGCAATTGTGACTGTCGCTTAAGCGACAAAATAGCCTGAAGTTATTCATTGTTTGGTAGTTTGAATCGCTTGATAATAATGGTGTGATCGATAAGCGGTCACAAATAATTATCAGGAGGAATCGAACAATGAAGACTATTAATGAAGACATTTTAAAAGAGATTACAGGCGGCGGTTTATATGATGATGCTCCTTTGGAGGTAATCCTTGAGAAGGCTGAGGAATCAGCTATTATGTTGAAGAAGAATGGTAAACCTCTTTCTTATGCACAGGATATGCTGTCAAGATATTACAGTGTTCCCGGCAGAGTTGAGAGGGAGATTATCGTTCCGGTAATCCAGAGGGTCTACGCCGGGTAGTATAAATATTTATTGACTTATATGAGCTCCCCGCGTGATTCGGGGAGTTTTTTGTTTACATAGTTTGGCCATTTTTACAGTCGCTTAATAAAAGCAGCTTCTTGTTGATTATATGTTCATAGAAAAAAAAAAAAGAAATACTTATCCAATAGAATCAAATCATCAACTACTCGAATAGGAGGAAATGTAGATGAATAGATCGATTCTTAAGAAAATGCTTAGTATTACTATATCTGCAGTTATGATCATGAGCGTATCAGGAATGGCTTTGGCAGATGATGATTCTTACAAGATTGAGTTTAAGCCCGGTCAGGGTGGTGAGGGAAGCATGGACGATATTACCGGCATCCAGTATGGCGATTCAGTAACTCTTCCTCATGTTTTGTTCACCAATGAAGGCAACTATTTCTGGGGCTGGTGCTTCCTTACTGATGGTATCGCAGATGCATATGATGGAGAGACACTGCAGTTTACTAGTGATTTTGTTGCATCTGGTGGCTATCATCCTATGTCTTGGATGCATGATGGTGTTTTGACGCTTACAGCTTATTGGGAGAACATACCTAATCCTAATCCGCCTGCTCCTGCACCCGATTCCGGATCTGATACGGATACGACACCGGCACCTGATTCTATTCCGGATCCTGCTCCTTCAGAGGATGAAGGACCCGCTCCTGTTATTCTTACCGAAGAGCAGATCAGAGCAATGTCTGTTGAGAACTTCGTAGATAACATGTATATCGCTATTGTAGGCAGAACTTATGATGAGACAGGTAAGGCTCATTGGACACAGTATCTGCTCGACAGTGGTTCAGCAACAGCAGTTGTAAGAGGATTCTTCGGAAGCCAGGAGTTCCTCGGATTTGAATTGACAGATGAAGAGTATGTAACAGTTCTTTACAGAGTATTCTGCAACTCAACACCTGATGCAGAGGGCCTCGCTAACTGGACTAATGCACTTGCTTCTGAGAACGTTACTCGTGATCAGCTTATTGATCAGTTTGCAACAGAACCTGCATGGGCAAGCATCTGTGCTTACTACTGTGTTAACGTTTGATCAGTTGAATAATTGATTAATGTGAGAGCTGCCTTTGGGCGGCTCTCTTTATGTATCCTTGAACAATGAAATTGCTGATATAATAAAGTATGGGGCTTAAACAATTTACAGACGATATTTATAGCTATCTTAAGCATGATGATGTAATCGATCATGATAACCCGGCCATAATCGAACTGGCCGATATGCTGTATGCGGGCTCAAGGAACGAAGAAGACTTCATAAAGAAAGCATATGAATTTGTAAGAGACAGTATCTCTCATTCAGCCGATGCAGGAAAGGATGAGGTGACATGCTCTGCTTCGGAGGTTCTGAAAGCAGGACACGGCATCTGCTTTGCCAAGTCGCATCTTCTCGCGGCGCTTCTTCGCCGTAAGAATATCCCGACCGGCTTTTGCTATCAGAAGCTGATATTAGATGATGAGACTTCACCGGTGCTTATCCTTCACGGACTTAACGGTGTGTATATCAATGAGCGAAGAAAGTGGATCCGTCTCGATGCGCGCGGCAACAAGCCCGGCGTGGATGCTAAGTTCTCACTTAATAAAGAGCAGCTCGCTTTCCCCATCCGTCCGGAGCTCGGGGAAGAGGATGGCATGGTGATTTATCCCGTACCTGACCCTGCTGTTGTCCGTGCGTTAAGGGAGCATACAAGCAGGGAAGACTTATGGAAAGATCTGCCCTCGAAGCTGGAACTTGGTTGACAACCGGCATCTCGAGAAGTGGCCTTTTTGTTTTCGGGAAGGAGAGCAAAATGGAGATCAGAAGGTTTAAAGAGGAAGAAGCAAAAGAGGTATCGGATCTTATCCGTAAGACGATAAGAATATCCAACACCAAAGATTATCCGCTGCAGTTGATGGAGCTTCTCATAGAATCCGAGACACCTGAGCATGTGCTTGAGAGAGCATCATGGACACACTTCTATGTAGCTGTTGATGACGGACAGATCATAGGCTGTGGTGCCATCGGTCCGTTCTGGGGCAAAGAAGACGAGAGCAGCCTTTTCACAATATTCGTCCTTCCCGAGTATCAGGGAAAGGGTGTAGGAAGGGCCATAATCAACACTCTCGAAAAGGATGAGTTTTTCTTAAGGGCAAAGCGCATCGAGATCCCTGCATCAATAACCGGCGTGCCGTTCTATCTTAAGATGGGCTATGATTATAAAAACGGTATCACCGAGCCTGATGAAGAGCATCTGATCAGACTGGAAAAGAAGAGGAATGTTGTATGAGTATAAGAGCAATTGGATATGACGATATACCGGAATGTGTGGAAGTAATAAAGTCGGGTTTCATGACTGTGGCAAAGCAGTTCGATATTACTCCGGAGAATGCTCCGGCTTTTACGGCATATGCTACAGATGAAGCGAAGATTCTTTATTGGATGGATGAGCAGAAGCGTCCGATGTACGGGTTTTACGAAGACGGTAAACTTCTGGGCTACTATAACCTTATGGTCAAGGATGAAGAGTGCGAACTTGGAAGCCTTTGCGTATTGCCGGATTACAGACATAAAGGCGTAGGCGAAGAATTGCTTAATGATTCCATTAAGCACGCACAGGAACTCGGATGCAAGATAATGAAGCTCAGTATAGTCGAAGAGAATCAAGTTCTTCGCAAGTGGTACGAGAGCTTTGGGTTTACACACACGGGTACGGTTAAATACGATTTCTTCCCGTTTACGTGCGGATATTTGGAGAAGAAAATTCTCTGAGCAAAGAGTTTTTTCTCATGCAAATAAACACTTGGGCTCCTGACTGTTGATTAAGCGACATATGCCTTGAGTATTGCTCATTGCTTGCATTTTCACAGCGGATAGAATGAGTACAGATACTCAATCAAACAATCTGAATGGAGGAAAAAACAATGAGAATCTTATTAAACATTTTGTGGTTTGTATGCGGTGGCTTTATCTGCTGGTTGGAGCATGTTATCCTTGGTCTCCTTCTGTGCGTTACCATCATCGGTATCCCTTTCGGAATCCAGTGCTTCAAGATGGCTGACCTGTGCGCAATGCCTTTCGGCAAGGAGCTTGAGTCAAACGGCGGTGTAGGATCATTCCTCGCTAACGTACTTTGGATCCTGTTGGTAGGTTGGGAGACAGCTCTTACAGAGTTCCTTATCGGCTGTGTACTCTGCGTAACTATCGTAGGTATTCCTTTCGGACTTCAGTTCTTCAAGCTTGCCGGATTGTCACTCATGCCCTTCGGTACAAGTGTAAAGGTAGCACACGTATTCTGATCACATAGCGTAAACTACATAATTAGAAATCTCCCCGGTAAGCCGCCGGGGAGTTTTTGTTATGCTTATTTCGTGACCTGACCTTTGCGGTAGCGGCCGAAGAGGATGCCGTCATCGACATACTTGTCAGCCTGTGATACCCACATCGGGAATTCTCCTGTGGCAAGTGCAGTCTGTCCGTTAAGCATTCCTGTATGGAAGGAGATATGTCTGAACTGGCGCAGCACCAGTTCCATTCTCGTGTGCTCACAGTTCTCGGGACATTCATAGAGCATGTCGTCCGTAAGTGTATCCAGATAATCCAAAGTCTTCTTCTCGACCTGGTCGAGATACTCAAGCAGCTGCTCGTCCGTAAGCACAACATCACACGGTTTATCAGGATTGTCGAGCCCTTCCTTGTGGAAAGAAGGCTCTTCGTAAACACAAGGGTTGATGAACCACTTATCAGCAGAATGAACTGCGTGGTAAGCCCATCTCCAGCACGGCGCACCGCAGCAAAGTGCATCTCTGTCGTAAGTTCGGATTGATGTTCTTATATTCATGAAGTTGGGTACAACCATGTCTTTTATGATCATGCAAAGTTCGTTCATATTACGCCTCCGCGAAAAGTATATAATAAGATTATAACTCAGGGGGATATAGGATTCATGAGGAAAGCCGATCTTAAACAATACGCTGAATACATTTCGCGGGCGCGGGCTGTTACGACAGATAACGCGTATCCTTTGTCGATCGCGCTTGGACTTCAGACCGGTGATATCTATGAAAGCGATGACGGCAAGGCTGTCCTGTTTTGGCATTACTGCGGGTTCGCGTATATAAGCGGCGATCCTTCTGACGCGTTCCTTGATGAAGTATATGATCTTTTGGAAACGGGAACGCGCAGACTTATTCTCATCACGAATGATGACCGGGTGATCAGGTTCATGAGTAACTACGGTTGCAAGATCGATCACAGGATCGAGTATTCTTATGAGGGCGCTGATCCGGTAACTCTAGACACAGACAGATTCCGTATTGTCCCAATCGACGAATACAACATCACGAAGATTCAAGGCAGGATCGTTCCGTCATTCTCATGGGAAAGTGATGAGCAGTTCCTGAAGAACGGCGTGGGCTTCGTTGCGATGGAAGACGATAACATCTGTGCAGTTGCATTCTCGTCTGCAGTAAGTGATGAAGAAGTCGATATCGGAGTCGAGACTTACGAGGAATACAGAAGGAACGGACTTGCGGCAGCCCTTGCACAGAAGATGTGTGAGGAGATAACAGCGGATGGAAGAAGACCCGTCTGGTCGCACGCGGAAACAAATATCGGCTCCGGAAGCACGGCGCTTAAGTGCGGTTTCAAAAAAGAAAGAAGAGTAGTAACATGTCTGAGCGGCCGAAGTTAGATAAGAATCTGAGCGGTGCTGCTTTTCGTGCGTGGTACTGGCTTAAGGACGAACTGGTTGAGTTCTTAAGGGAGAACGGGCTGCCTGTGACGGGCGGGAAGACGGAGCTTACGGACAGGATCGCGGACTTCCTCGACACGGGTAATGTCAATGCTCCCAAGCGCACGCGACGAACATCGAAGAAGTCCGCGGGTGACATCACGCCCGACACGGTAATAGAAGAGAACTTCGTATGCTCCGAGAAGCACAGAGCTTTCTTCAAGACACAGCTCGGCGAGTCGTTCACGTTCAACGTTAAGTTCCAGAAGTGGCTTAAGAGCAACGCGGGCAAGACGTACAGGGACGCGGTGGAAGCATATAAAGAGATTAAGAAAGATAAAGGCGGAAGGAAGACTATCGACAGTCAGTTCGAATACAACACATATATAAGAGACTTCTTCGAGCATAATCCCGGACACCCTCTTGAAGAGGCGATCCGGTGCTGGAAGTACAAAAAGAGCCAGCAGGGATCACATAAGTATGAAGATTCTGACCTTACGAATAGTATAATTAAGTGATGATTGATATTAGTAATTTAAGCAGTAAATATAAGACACGCATCATGGATCTGTCCTCGGCGGAGGAGGTCCTTGATCTTTGTGTGGGAAATCCCCAGTTTTATGATTATTACAAGACGGGTCCGAGCAAGGACAATGTTGTTTATGCCTTAACGGCGACACCTCCGGATACGGATATAAAGGATAAGTATTTCGTAGGCTTTTACGAAGAAGAGACTCTGGTCGCGATAATGGATCTTATCGACGGCTACCCGAGAGACGATATCGCGTATATCGGATTCTTTATGATGAATCCTTCATATCAGGGCAAGCAGATCGGAACGGCTATCATTGATGAGGTCGTAGCTTATCTTAAGAGTATCGGAATGAGTGAGATCCGCCTCGCGATCGATAAGGAGAATCCGCAGTCGAATCACTTCTGGAAGAAGAACGGATTCGAGGTCTTAGGCGAGGTCGAGGACGACGGCATGACCAAACTCGTGGCGGCAAGAACGCTCGCTGATACACCTGAGCCGAGAAAGAAGTTCTTCAAAAAGAAGCTTTCTTTCCATAAAAAGGAAAAGAATCCCCAAGCGTAATATGTTGCAGATACGAAAGTGTCTTGAAGAAGATATAGTTGCGGTAGGGGCGTTCTACGATCGTGTCGTGGAGTACCTTGATGCGCATGTTAATTACCCGAAGTGGCAGTATAAGATCTATCCGAATGAGGACTATGTCCGCCAGATGACGGCAGAAGGTGTGCAGTATTTGTGTGAGGAAGACGGGAAGCTTATTGGTGCGTTCGTGCTGAATGCAGACCCGCAGGGAGATTACGATAAAGCTCCGTGGAGCAAGGACCTTCCGCTTGGATCGTATCTGGTTATACATGCGCTCGCAGTGGAGCCCGCACTTCACGGCAGGGGAACAGGAACCGGGGTAGTACACTTCTGCATAGACAAGGCGCGAGGAGAAGGGTACAAAGCTGTCAGGCTTGATCTCGTTCCTACTAATACTCCTGCAAGTAAGCTGTACGAGAAGAACGGGTTTACTTATGTGGGAACGATGGACCTGGGACGCGGTGTTGAGGATATTCCTGAGTTCAGTCTGTATGAGCTTAACTTATAAGCACTTTGTTATAATAGAAGAGTAATTTTTATTTAGGGGGATACGATTATGGGTATCACAGGTAAAGTTAACAGATTCAGAGAGGCCGGAGAGCAGGCTAATGTAAATAACGTTGATCGCTTTGGTGAGCCCGCCAAGTCTTTGTTTACTACATCAAAGGTCTTCACGCTTCATCATCATATTGATATAACAGACGACGCTGAGAATGTGCTATATCAGGCAAATACCAAGTTCCCGTCACTGCATGACAAGACAGACATTACTGATGCCCAGGGCAATCCGGTCGCACATATTGAGAAGAAGCTCTTTACTCTTCACGAGAGACACTTCGTCACCATGGCTGACGGTAAGAAGTTTGAAGTATCAAACGAGCTCTTCCATATCATTAAGGATATTACGAATCTTGAGGGACTCGGCTGGCAGCTCAGAGGCAACATCCTCGGTTTGAACTTCGAGCTTTATGATGAGAACGGCGGCGTTATCGCGGTCATCGCTCAGAAGCTTATCTCGATCCACGACAAGTACTGCATCGATATCTACCAGCCTGTATATGAGAAGGAAGTAGTAGCTATTCTTATTACGCTGCAGCACATCATCAAAGACAGGGAGAATGCTCAGGCTGCATCATCCGGTTCATCATCCTCTTCATCATCCTGATAGTTTGTAGGTAATGAAGCTTAAGAAAATCAACGCGGGACTGGCGCTGCTAACTGCAGCTACAGGCCTTATACACATCATATATAATGTGATCTCATATCTTATGTTCATTCATAACGAAATGCTTACTCACATTACTGCTGATGTGTTTATGACGCTTACCATTATTCATGCTGTTCTGGGAATGATTGCCATAACAGTTATGGGTGACGGATCTAATATTAAGCTCTATCCAAAGCAGAATATGAACACGATCATTCAGCGCATAACCGGAATGATTATGTTTCCTCTTTTATTCCTCCATGCCAATACTTTTGATTTGCTTATGAAGAATGCGAAGATCGGGAACACCGTGGTTATCGGGCTTCTGATTGTTGTTCAGATACTTTTCTTTGGGGATGTTCTGGCTCACATTGCTCTGTCGATCCCCAGGGCCCTTATTACTTTGGGAAGGATAACCTCGCAAGGACAAAAGAAAAGGATCGACAGGATTGTGTTTGTTATCTGCGGATGTCTGTTCGCGGCTGCGGTTTATGCAGTAACCAAAACAGACATTGCACTTGTTAACATGGTGAGCGAAGTATGAATAGCGTACTGATCATAGGAAGCGGAATAGCCGGGATGTCGTGTGCGATAAACTGTGCGCAAAAGGGCATACACGTTATCCTCGCGTCTCCTTTTCCCTCGGAACGATCACAGTCTGTTATGGCTGCGGGCGGCATCAATGCGGTGCTCCCCGGAAACGGAGAAGGTGACACTGTAGAATCTCACATCGAAGACACGCTTAAGGGCGGAGCGCATCTTGCAGGAACTAAAGCGGTAACCGGTTTGTGCGAAGAAGCGGGCGATATCATACGTTACCTTGAGAGCATAGGAACGGTATTCTCCGTTGATGATAAAGGCCGCCCTGCTTACCGAGCGTTCGGCGGTCAGTCTCATAAGAGGACATACTACTGCGGAGCATCGACGGGAAAGCAGATTGTTACGGCACTTAACATGGAGGTGCGCCGCTTCGAAGCCAAAGGCATTATAGAGCGAAGACTCGGCCTTTGTTTCCATTCCGCACTTATAAAAGACGGCATGTGCTACGGCGCGATGATGTACAGCGAGGCTGCTAACCGACTTGAGAATATCTATGCGGATGCGCTTGTTATGGCTACGGGCGGACAGAACGCATTGTTCGGCAAGACCACAGGCTCGACCCAATGCGACGGATATGCCGCGGGTAAGCTCTTCGAGCAGGGCGTTATCCTCAAGAACCTTGAATTCATACAGTACCATCCGACTACGATGGAGACTTCGCAGAAGCGCATGCTGATATCGGAAGCCGTGCGCGGTGAAGGCGGAAGACTCTTCTATAACGAAGTCGAAGAGCGGGTATATTTTATGGAGGAGAAGTACGGCCCGAACGGTAATCTGCAGACTCGTGACGTGGTGTCTCGCGAGATTTGGGCGACGGGCAAAGATGTGTATCTTGATGTATCTTTCGTTGGCAAAAAACTTATAGATGAGAGACTCCCTGAGGTGCGCGACCTGTGCCGTAAGTACAGAGATATCGACATAACGCGCGAACCGATTCCCGTGGCGCCGTCGGTGCATTTCTTCATGGGCGGCATCGCTGTTAAGAATGAGCACGAGACGAATATAAAGAATATGTTTGCCGTAGGCGAGTGTGCCTCCATCTATCACGGCGCGAACCGCTTAGGCGGAAACTCGCTTCTTGCAGCCATGTACGGCGGGCGTGTCGCGGCGAGGGCTTTGGCAGGAAGAGAATCTTGCGGGGAGCATCCGCTTTTCGAGCGGGAGCTTGAGGAAGCGCAGGCGAAGCTTAACGAGATGGCAGACACGAAGAGTACTTTCGCTTACGCACATATACGCGAAATGCTTGCGCAGACTATGCAGGAGAACCTCGGTATAGTGCGTGAGGAGCAGGCGCTGACGAAGGGCCTCGAGAAGATCGACAACTATATCACGGCAGCGGGGAAGATACATTACGACAACAGTGTGCTGCAATATTTCAATTACAGCTTGCCCGGGATACTTACCCTGGCTCGTGCCGTGCTGACGAGTGCGCTTTCGCGCCGGGAGAGCAGGGGTGCGCATTACAGAAGTGACTATACAAAGAGTGACGACAGTTATAAGTATGCGACGCTGATCTCCTATGATAACGGCAAGTACAGGACTTGGCTTGATACGGAGGGCGAGTATGAAAGTTAAGATCTTACGACAGGTGCACCCCGGGTCCGAGCCCTACTGGGAGGAGTTTGATTACAACGGACCGGCAGAAAGCTCTGTCGCGAGTGTGATAGACAGCATTAATTTTACCGACGACATCGTGACTTCTGACGGGAAGAAGACGACGAGGATAGGCTGGGAGTGTGCGTGCCTGCAGGGTATGTGCGGTGCGTGTGCTATGGTGATAAACGGGGTGCCGGCGCTCGCGTGTGAGACCTTTGTTAGGGACCTTAAAGGTGACGTCGTCACAATACAGCCGCTGAAGAAGTTTCCGGTGGTTCACGATCTTATTACTGACCGTTCCTCCATACAGGAGAACCTTAAGAAGTCTAATATATACATAGAGGAATACGACCCTGAAGGGGAGGATCACGAGCATCAGTACCTCGCAGCGAAATGTCTTAAATGCGGTCTTTGCCTTGAGGTTTGTCCTAACTACACTACAGGTAAGACTTTCTACGGGGCGGCCTTCGCGAACGACTGCTACCTGGTCGCAAGCCGTAACCGCAGTAAAAGCGGGCAGATACTTGATGAATACAGTAAACACTTCGGTCTCGCGTGCTCTAAGTCCCTGTCCTGCATGGATGTTTGTCCTGTAGGTATTCCCACGCTTGCGTCCATAGGAAAAATGAATCGAAAAAAGTCCAAGTAATACCTTGACACACGTTATACTTCGCGTTATGATGTATACCGTAATAAGGAGTATAACACGGAAGGAGGTATGGCATGGATATTCAGTTAAAGCGCGGTCTTCTTGATGTTTGTGTATTGGCCGCCATTAAGAATGAAGATTCATACGGGTATCAGATCATTAAGGATATGAGACCGTATCTCGAATTGTCCGAGTCAACACTATATACGATCCTTAAGCGCCTTGAGGCGGGGCAGATGCTAACCGTCCGCATGGTCGAGCACCAGGGCAGACTTAGAAAGTATTATCACATAACGGAGCTGGGGATAGCTCGTATCGATGAATTCAAGGAAGACTGGAAGGACATCGAAGCGATCTATCGCTTCATAACCAGGGAGGACGGTAGTAATGAATAAGGCAGAATTTTTAAGTGAGCTTAGAAAGAAGCTATCCGGGTTGCCGCAGAGTGATATCGAGGAAAGAGTATCTTTCTACACAGAGATGATCGATGACCGTGTAGAAGACGGCATGACTGAAGACGAAGCGGTAGAACAGATCGGACCGGTCGACAAGGTGGTTGAGACTATCGTATCGGAGATACCCTTAAGCAAGATCGTTAAGAATAAGGTAAAGCCCGAGAAGAAGATGCCTGTATGGGCGATCGTACTTCTCGTATTGGGATTCCCTGTATGGTTCCCGCTTCTGATATCGGCAGTTTCAGTGATTTTCTCGCTGTATCTGACACTTTGGATTATCGTAATTACGCTTTATGCGGTCGACCTGTCGCTCGCAGTCGCATGTATCGCATCAATTGCAA
Organism: Clostridiales bacterium; assembly: GCA_017552455.1. Classification (GTDB taxonomy): domain Bacteria; phylum Bacillota; class Clostridia; order Saccharofermentanales; family Saccharofermentanaceae; genus Saccharofermentans. The sequence continues at coordinate 76,770 of JAFZPX010000027.1, read as the reverse complement.
GTGCCTTCGTCGCTTTCATAGGCGGAGAACCCCTGGTAGGTCTCGCATCGATCGGTTCATTTATGGTATGCGGAGCTCTGTCGGTGCTTATGTTCTTCGGATGCGGATATGTGGTAAAGGGAGTTGTCTTCGTAACAAGAAAGATGCTTCTGGGAATCAAGTCATGGTTTATAGGTAAGGAGAATTAATAATGAGTAAGATAGCTAAAGTAGCGATCGGTGCGGCAGTTGTGCTTGTTGTAGGACTGATCATCAGCGGAATCACAATTTCCGTTCTTGCAAAGAGAGGGACAAACAGCGATGCAACGGCCTATGTTACAACAGAGTTTGATGTTGATGAAGATTTTAGCAACATCAACATCGATGTTATAGCGGATGATATTCTGATCAAGACATCTTCTGATGACAAGTGTCATGTCGAGTGTGTCGACTTCGAGGAGATCGAGCACGATGCTTACGTTGACGGTGATACACTCTTCGTTACATCGAAGGAAAACGGCACTGTTAATGCAGGTCTGAACATTATGTTCAATACCACATCTCCCAAGATCACTGTATATCTTCCCGAGAATGTATATGAGGACTTTTACGTTCATGCCACGACAGGCGATCTTTATATCGATGAGGCATTCACTTTTACAAACTTAAGACTCGATGCCACAACAGGCGATATCAGCATCAACTCATTGAATTGCACGGATGCTATTGAGATGAATATTACTACAGGTGATATTGATCTTACTGATGTTGAATGTGGTACGCTGGTTTATAATGGAGTTACGGGAGACATTGACTTTATCAATGTAGTCGCGTCAGGCGATCTGAGTGTTGAAGTTACAACAGGCGATATTAATTTCGATATGTGTGACGCAGCTAATATCTATGTTGACTGCACTACAGGCGATATTGATATGACTTTGCTCTCGGATAAGGAGTTTGATGTTGACACTGAGCTGGGCGACACTGACTATCCCCGTTCCGGTGAGGGCGGTGTGTGCCGTGTAAGTGTTACTACAGGTGATGTCGACATCGAGGTTGCGTAAGCATTAATTAACGGGGCGGGTTACCTTGTTAGAGGTATTTTACGAAGCAACATTCATACTGTCTTTGCTTCTTGCAGGCGTATATGTATACATCTGGCATAAGCACTTTGATGTGAACTTCACGATGATCTTCACACTGGTGCCGGTGGCCTGCCTCGGCTATTACCTTTCCTCCGTTGCTGTCACTCTCGACGGAGCGATAAGGGCCCAGCAGATTATCTACATCGGCGGCAGCTTCCTGCAGCTGTTTGTGCTGATGAGTATATTCAATCTTTGTAAGATAAATGTTCCGAAGTGGGTGCGGGTGGCTTTGTTTGCCGTCTGCGCCGCTTTATATGCGTCAGTTCTGACCATAGGGAAGAAAGACTTCTTCTATAAGAATGTTTCTTTGGATATCAAGGACGGAAGGGCAGTTATCGTAAGAGAGTACGGCTTTATGCATACGGTATTCTTTATCGTTGTGGCGACCCTTTTCCTGGTCGGTATCATAACACTGCTGTATTCCTGGTTTAACAAGAAAGACGTTCCGAGACAGATCCTGCTTCTGCTTGTAATTCCCGATGTGATCTGCGTATTGGGTTATACGGTCCTGCGTAATATCTACGGTACGGATATCGAATTTGTTTCCGTAGGCTACTGCATGGCGCAGGTCATGTATCTTCTCATTGCATACAGAGTTAATCTTTACGATGTCGGAGATACCGTTATCGATTCGATGGTGCAGGAAGAGGAGATCGGATATATATCTTTCGACTTCAAGAACCGCTATCTCGGAAGTAATGCGGTCGCAAGGAAGATCGTTCCCGAACTTAATGACGTTGCCGTAGATGAGGCGTTCGGCTATAAGTCCTCCGAACGTAAGATCAGACATTTCCTCGAGGCTTTTAAGCAGGATCCGTCCAACAACACCGGTATTCTGACCGTACATGATGAGGACAACCACGACAACGACAGATACTATGCCGTTAACGTTAATTATCTCTATGACGGCTTAAGGAAAAGGGGATATATCATCACATTCAATGATGATACAGAGAACAGGAAGTACATCCAGCTTCTCGATACCTTTAACGAGGACTTAAGACTCGAGGTAGAGAAGAAGACAAAGCATATCATTGATATGCACGATAACCTGATCATGAGTCTTGCAATGATGGTTGAAAGCCGTGACAATTCCACGGGCGGTCACATCAAGAGGACAAGTGAGGGCGTTCGTATCCTGGTAGATGAGATAAATAAAGAGGGTGAACTGGATCTGACGCCTGAGTTCTGTAAGAACGTTATCAAGGCAGCTCCAATGCACGACTTAGGTAAGATCGCGGTCGATGATGCGGTATTAAGAAAGCCCGGACGATTTACAGATGCAGAGTATGAGGAGATGAAGAAGCATTCTGCAGAGGGTGCGCGTGTTATCCACGAGATCCTTCTTCATACCGATGATGAACAGTTTAAGGTTATCGCCGAGAATGTAGCTCATTATCATCACGAGCGTTACGACGGTTCGGGTTACCCTGAGAAGCTTAAAGGTGATGATATCCCTCTCGAAGCAAGGATCATGGCTATCGCTGACGTTTACGATGCCTTGGTAAGTAAGCGCGTTTATAAAGAGGCTTTTGATTTTGACCGAGCAAATAATATAATTCTTGAGGGGATGGGCACTCAGTTTGACCCCAAGCTTAGGAAAGCTTATGAGAATGCCCGCCCAAGACTTGAAAGGTATTATTCGCTTAAGGAAGAATGAATCGCGAGAAGGTAATAGTAAAGACAGGAATTATTGGAATCGTTGCCAATGTTTTTCTGGCAGCGTTCAAGGCAGCAGTAGGTCTCATGACCAATTCCATAGCGATCATACTGGATGCTGTTAATAACATTTCCGATGCAGGCAGTTCTCTTATTACTATCATCGGAACCAAGCTCGCAGGTAAGGATGCAGATAAGAAGCATCCTTTCGGTTACGGGCGCATCGAGTACTTAAGTGCGATGTTGATTTCCGGTATCGTTCTCTATGCAGGTGTAACTTCATTTACTGAGTCAGTTAAGAAGATCATTCATCCGGAACTTCCTGAGTATAATGCGGCAGCTCTGATCATCGTCGGTGTCGCGGTTGTAGTAAAGATAGTTCTCGGTCGATATGTTAAGAATGTCGGCGTTAAGGTCAATTCAGATTCCCTGGTTAACTCCGGTGAAGATGCGACTTTGGATTCGATCATCTCCGCTTCGACTCTTGTAGCTGCAGGTATATTTATCCTGTTTGGTGTATCACTTGAAGCATGGCTCGGTGCGATCATATCGCTCGTTATCATTAAGTCAGGAGTAGAGATGCTTCGTGAGACTGTATCAAGAATCCTCGGCGAGCCGAATGATCCCAAGTTCACGCAGGAGATTAAGGCTACTATCAGAGAATTCCCGGAAGTCTATGGCGCTTACGATCTGATCCTTCACAACTATGGACCTGATACATGGCAGGGTTCTGTTCATGTTGAGGTCGATGATACGATGACTGCCGATGAACTCGATACACTTACACGTAAGATTCAGGCATCAGTCTTCGAGAAGCATCGCGTTCTGCTTACGGCAGTAAGTGTTTATTCCATTAATTCTCACGATGAAGAGATAATGGCCATGAGGCAGAAGATCAAAGAGATCATTGCGGGCCGTGAATTTGTAAGAGGCGTGCACGGCTTCTACATAAATAAGCTCGAAAAGCAGATGAGATTCGACGTAGTCGTAAGCTTTGACGCTCCCTCCAGACGTGAAGTGTGCAACGGTGCTGTTGCAGCTGTGAAGGACGCCTTCCCGGACTACGATATAGAAGCGGCTATGGACGCCGATTTCTCGGAGGTGTGAGATGAGTGCGAAGGACCCGCTCGAGTGGGAAGAGCTTAAGACGGAGCACTTGATTAAGAACGAGTGGATAGATTTTCGAAGCAGCAGGTACAGGTTTCCTGACGGAAGCGAGTACGAGCCGTACTACAGCTACAGCCGCAGGGATTATGTTGTAATTGTTCCTTTCGACGAGGAGGGAAATCTTATCTGTGTAAGGCAGTACAGACACGGACTGCGCGAGGTCACGACGGAGTTTCCTGCGGGAGGCATCGAGAGGACTGACGGCAAGGAGTATGGCGGAGATAAGGATATCAATGCCGAGGATGCTCTGGATGCAGCAAGAAGAGAGCTTCGTGAGGAGACGGGTTACGAGTCTGATGAGTGGGAGCGCCTTCTGACGGTTCCCTCTAATGCGACAATCTCGGATAACTACGGACATCTGTATATGGCAAAGAACTGCCGCAGGGTGTCGGAGCAGGATCTTGATGATACCGAATACGTTGAGGTGGTTAAGCATACGCCGGATGAGATAGAGCAGCTTATTAAGGATGGAAAATTCCAGCAGGCGGTCCATATTACGGCGTGGTTGCTTGCTTTACGTAAGGGTTAAGAAAAGTATAATTCGGGCTTCCTTTTATCTAAGGTATGTTCCTTTGTGGTATATTAATCACGGAATAAGGAAAAGGAGGATTTGTTTATGCCACACAGTGGAGGAGGCGGATCACACGGCGGTGGATCCCATGGCGGATCTCACGGATCACACGGAAGCTCACACAGAACTTCCCATCATTATTTTCCCGGCGCAAGAAGATACAGACGTTATTATAACGACGGCAGACCGGATGAATACTTCTACTCTAACGGCAGACCGCAGAAGACCGGCATAAGCAGCCTTATCTTTATGCTTCTGTTCGGAGGCATGTTTGTAGGTATCGCAGGCTTGTCAGTATCAAAGTCTGTTCCCAAGCCCCTCAATCCTGTATACGATAATCCCTCTCATTATGTCTATGACACTATCGATGTGCTCGATAATGAAGATGAACTCGAGGACGTTCTTGATCAGATGCAGGAGAACACGGGTATCTGCCCGATCGTTTATACGACAGTTATGGAGGAATACGAGGGCGAGTATGTCGACCTCGAGAGCTTCGCATTCGTTAAGTATGTAAGCGAGTGGGAGGATGAGCAGCACTATCTGCTTATCTATGCTATTCCCCAGGATGAAGTTGAAGGCGTACAGAATGGCAGCATCGACATTCCTGACTATGCATATGAGATCATGATGGGCGATGAGACAGACAGTATCATCTCTGAAAACATGGAAGAATCCATGTATCAGACCCTGTATACTAACTTCGAGGCAGGTCAGGAACCCGGCGAGGCTATCACTAACGCATTCGAGATTCTTTCTGATAAGACGGAAAAAGTAGTATCTAAGAGAGGACCCTCGATCGGTTCTTTGATGCCGGTAATATTTATCGGATTGTTCATCCTGGTATTTATCGTTGTCATCATTAAGAATATGATCAAGGACAGAGGGGTTCAGTTCGAGGAAGTTCCTCTTACTGAAGAGGACGGAGCTTATGTTTCGTCGTTTGGTTCTTCCGGTTCACAGTCTTTTGCCGGTGCCGCAGCTAATGCAACTGCCGGAATGCCTGCTGAGATCAGCGGAACTGCTTCAGTTGTTTTAAGAATCATAACTATACTGTTCATGGTTCCTTTCCTGCTTGTAGGCTTCTTTATGATAATCACCGGTGTAGCATTGATTCTGTCGCAGGGAGTTGGCGGCGGCGGATTTATGCTGGTATTCGGTATCCTTTGGGAGGCTATCGTAGGAGTATCAATCTTCGGTATCCTTAAGGCTTTTAAGGCTAAGAAGAAAAATGGTCCTACCATGACAGCAGAGTATCCTAAGGCTGATTATCCGAATGCTGACTATCCTCAGGCAAGCTATCCTTCACAGGATTACGGTTCAACAACACATGACGACTGCAGATCCAGCCATGAAGAGGATGAGGACAGCGTACGCAAGGGTTACGAGTAATGGTTCTTTAGAGGTGCTTATGAAGTTTGATCTTAAGAAGATATTGCCTGGTAAGAAAGAAGAAAAAGAGGCATCACTTGCTGCCACTGTCAAAGATTATGACAGCGAGAGCATACGAGGTGAGATCGTCGAGAAGATCAAACAGTTGGTCCTTGAATCCGGAGAGTATTCATCCGGGACTCAGACCGAGAGCGATATCCTGGAGACATTCGTTCAGAAGTGCGATGAATCTACAGGTGAGAACATCAAGAATACAGTTAGTCTTGTCCGTATCATCGTTGAAGGATTAAGTGAGGAAGGCAATCCTTATGCGCAGAGGATGACAGATGCCTTTAAGGCAGATGTGATTGCCGCCGCACCCCTTCACGATATCGGCAAGATCATGATCCCCGATGCGATACTTAATAAGCCCGGTAAGCTCACAGACGAAGAGTTCGAGATCATGAAGACGCATACAGTCGAGGGCGACAAGATCATAGATGATGTAATAAAGCGTGTCGGAAGAGAGAAGAGCGGCTGCCTTAACGAAGCAAGATATATGGCTTCCTGCCATCATGAAAGATGGGATGGCAAGGGCTACCCTGAAGGCCTGTCGGGCGAGGATATTCCTTTGTCTGCGCGAATCATGGCAGTAGCAGATGTCTTTGATGCTCTTGTGTCAGTACGTTGCTATAAGCCTTCATTCACATTCGAAGAGGCCATGAACGTAATCAAGAAGGACGCAGGCACGCATTTCGACCCTGTTGTTGCAAAGGCTTTTGTTGATGCTGCCGATAAGGTGCGCGAGGCTGCTTCCTTCTGAGAATTACTGAACCGATGAAGATGACGGCTCGTCGTCCTTGAACAGTTTAATGATAAGCATAATTATTATGCGTATCACGAAGAATACCGCGAACATAAGAAAGAATCCGCCCATTCCGTAGATGACGTCACGGAAATCCATATAACCTGTCTTGGTATACCTCTGGCCAATCTCGATCGCGAAGGTCATAACTACAAGAAGTGTTACGACGTATATCCATGAGATAGCTAATGTCATCTTCTTCTCTGCGAGGAATTTGAAGATAGGGTGTATCACAAACAGCATTCCCATGCCAAGAACGCCTACCACCAGAAAGTGGAGCTGCTTATCTGAAAAGTTATATTCGTAGTTATCATTCCATGTCAGGATCATCTCGTGGATATATGTGATGATCTCGATAATCTTGTAAATTAACGTAACCATAGTGACCATTCTATAACAAAGACAACGTATGTCTATAAAATGCCGTAAACTGCCGTGTAATTGCCACAAATCGGTAATATAGATATGCGTCTATATGTCAAGAAATCTTTGTTTTACAAATGATAATCGCGACATTATAATTGGTGTAATGGTGTAAATGATGGATATATTTTCTTTTATTACGTTGTTTGGCGGATTAGCCTTTTTCCTGTACGGAATGCATCTTCTTTCCGAGTCTTTGAAGAAGACTGCGGGAGGTAAGCTTGAGAAACTTCTCAAGAAAGCTACTGATAATCCCTATAAGGGACTTCTGATCGGTGTATTGATCACTATTGCCATCCAGTCATCGTCGGCTATGACCGTCATGCTGGTCGGTTTTGTTAACTCCGGAATCATGGAGCTTGCTTCCACGGTAAGCGTTATCTTCGGTTCAGACATCGGAACAACGCTTACGGCATGGATCCTGTCCTTGTCAGGTATCAACAGTGAAGGCAATGTCTTCCTGAAGCTTCTTGAGCCTAAGTGCTTCTCACTCGTAGTTGCTCTGATCGGCGTGATCATGATCATGGGCTCGAAGAAGCAAAGACGTAAGGACATCGGCATGATGCTCGTAGGCTTCGGTATCCTGATGCAGGGAATGACCATGATGAGCTCTTCCATGGCACCCCTCAAGGATTCGCCTTCCTTTGTAAAAGTCCTTACAGCATTCGAGAACCCGCTGCTTGGTGTTCTTGCCGGTGCGCTCGTTACAGGCGTCATCCAGAGTTCTGCAGCATCCATCGGTATCCTGCAGTCCTTATCCCTTACAGGCAGCATCACATACGGCATGGCCATCCCGATCATCATGGGTGCTAACATTGGTACTTGTGCCACAGCCGTTCTCTCATCCATCGGAGTTAACAGAGACGCTAAGCGAGTTACAGCTATCCATGTGGCGATCAAGCTCATCGGTACAGCTTTCTGGCTCATTATCTTCTATTCTCTTAACGCGATCATGGACTTCGCTTTTATGGATAAGACAGCGGGTATAGTCGGTATCGCTGCATTCCACTCCATCTTCAATATCGGTAATACGATTCTTCTGTTCCCGTTCAGAAAGCAGCTCGTTAAGCTTGCTCACATTGTGGTTAAGGAGTCTGACGAGGAATCTGAGTTCAAGCTCGATGAACGTCTCATGACCACGCCTTCCATCGCTGTTGCCGAGTGCGGTAACTCCATGGCTAAGATGGTTCGTAAGGCACTGTACGGTCTCGACAGAGCAACGGACATGCTTCTTAACGGTTATAACGATGAAGACTTCGAGTTTATCAAGAACAACGAAGAGAAGGTCGATAACTATGAGGACCTTATCGGTTCGTTCCTTATGAAGCTGACGACTACGCATCACCTCTCTGAAGTGGATAAGAACAAGGCTTCGAGAATGCTTCAGGCTGTCGGTGAATTCGAGCGAATCGCAGACCACGCTTCCTATATGGCGAACTCTTCCGAAGAGATCATGAGAAAACAGATTGTCTTCTCACCGGATGCTAATCTGGAAGTTAAGAAGCTCATAAGTGCCGTTAAGGAAGTCTACACTAAGACAATAGAGTGCTATCAGAATGAGGATGCTAACCTTGCCAAGGAGATCGGTCCTCTTCGTATCGTAATCAGCGAGATGTGTGATGAGTTCAAGGCAAATCACGTAGAGCGTTTGTCGAGCGGCGTATGCACACCTAATCACGGCTTCGTCTTCAACGACATCCTTTACAGCTGCGGACGAATCGCTGACCACAGCATGAATATCGCGGCTATCGTTTACCGCTTTAAGACAGTGCAGAGTGCGGACACTTACATGCACGACTTCAAACAGCGTAAGGATGCTGAGAGCGAGGCGCTCTACAAGGCATATCTTGAAAAGTACATGAATATGGAAGCCTGATTCTTATCAGGCTTCTTTTCTTAATACGATCACATTCCAGGAAGCAGGCTTAAGTGTAGCTTTAAGCACACCGTTCTCGAGAATAACCGTCTTATCTACAGGCTTAATGCGCTCATTATCAGCGTCGTTCGTAACAAGCATATCGTCGCTCTCGAGTGCCTGCCAGGAAACGGTTTTAAATCCTTCAAACCCGTTAAGCTCAACCTCGAGCACAGTATCTTCATCAGTAAGTCTGTTTACAGCGAACACTGTAAGCTGCTCTTCGTCTTTGCTTAAGACGACGGCAGCCTCAACATCGGAGACATTCTCATAGATATCCGTGTTGTGTTTGCCGGTAGTTATCTGCGCCTTCAGAGCCGTTCCTCTTCCGTACTTCGAGGCTTGCTCATAAGGGTAGTAGATGGTCTGCTTCCAGGCGGGTCCCTCTTTCTCAGTCCTTATTGGAGCTATTACATTAACGAGCTGTGCAAGACATGCAATCTTAACGCGGTCAGAGTGATTGATGAACTTGATCAACGCAAGTCCGTTTACGATCGCATCCTCGAATGTATAGTCGTCTTCAAGAAGATGCGGCGCCAGTCCCCACGGATCGTTCTTCATTCTCTCATCGTCTTCGGCAAGTGTGTGATACCAGCAGTTCCACTCATCGAATGAAAGGTAGACTGTCTTGTCACTTCCTTTGCTTGCCTTCACTTCATCGCATATGGAAGATACCGTATCGATGAATGTATCGAGATTATCAATGGATGCAAAGAAGTCTTCTGTGCTGCCGTCCTTCTTGTTGAAATACTGGTGCAAAGAGATGTAGTCGACATACTCATATGCCTGTTCGAGAACTTCCTTTTCCCATGTGGCGAACGTAGGCTGATCGATGTTCGCACTTCCGCATGCTACACACTCGATAGAGTCGTCCATCATCTTCATGGCTTTCGCTGTCTCGGCAGCAAGGCGTCCGTATTCATATGCTGTCTTGTGACCGACCTGCCAGTGTCCGTCCATCTCGTTGCCCATGCACCAAAGCCTGAATCCGAATGGCTTCTTATCGCCGTGTTCGCGGCGCAGGTTAGCATAGTAACTGTCGGTATCGAGATTACAGTATTCGAGAAGGTTAAGTGCGTCAGCAGTTCCTCTTGTGCCGAGGTTGACTGCCATCATAACGGAAGTTCCCACCTTCTTTGCCCACTTAACAAATTCGCTTATTCCGACTTCATTGGGCTCCAATGTACGCCAGGCAAGATCGAGTCTTTTCTTACGGTTTTCCTTCGGACCTACACCGTTTTCCCAGAAGTAATTAGAGACGAAGTTGCCGCCCGGGTAACGTACGACGGGAACGTTAAGTTCCTTAACAAGATCTATGACATCTTCGCGCATGCCGTTCTCGTCCGCGCTCGGATGAGAGGGCTCGTAAATACCATCGTAAACAGCTCTTCCGAGATGCTCTATGAACGATCCGTAGAGTCTGTCATCGATGTCGGATATCTTATCGGATTTGTTAATCGTTAGGCGTGAAGTCTTCGTCATTAGCCCTCTTCTTCTTTGCAGTAGTCTTGATATTCCTTAAGCTGGTCTTCCCAATACTTCTTATCTTCGTCTGTAAGTTCGCGGATGACCTTGCACGGATTGCCTGCAGCTATTGTGTGAGAAGGGATGTCCTTGGTTACGACAGAACCTGATCCGATTATGACTTCGTCGCCGATGGTGACGCCCTGATTGATCGTAACGTTGCCGCCGATCCATACGTCGTTGCCGATGGTAACGGGAAGGGCATAAACAAGTGCTTCTCTTCTTATAACTGCATCCGTAGGATGTGAAGCGGCGAGGATATTGCAGTTGGGTCCGAGCATAACGTCGTTGCCGAATCTGACCTCATTCTCATCCAATATGGTGAGACCTGCATTCGCGAAAAAGTGCTTTCCGAAGAAGACTTTATCACCGTGGTTGAAGTAGACCGGTGCGATCAGCACGAGGTCATCGGGTGCGCTTCCGAAGCACTTCTTAAGCTTCTCGAAAGCAGTGTTGTCGTGCCAGAATTCCGACTCGTTAAACTCTTTCTGTGCCTTGTGAACATCATTCCATGTATCATCGAGGATCTTGAAAGGGCAGTAGAGCTTTCCTTCCAGTAATCTTTTACGTTCAGATTCATAGCTCATACAAAGTACGTCCCCTTTCGTGTATAATAAGTAAAATTTCCTTTATTATATGGAGAAATCAAATGGAAAACAATACTGCAACCAAACCTAAGAAAAAGTTGCATTTCTGGCTTTGGCCTTTGCTTATAGGATTTGTTCTGACGATTGCGGGTCAGTTTGGCGGTTTGATTGGAGAAGCGATATTAGTCCGCATATTTGATCCGTCTGATATGTGGAGATTCTCTTTGGATTATGCTGCATTCTTCGGCATATGGGTATGCGTGCTTCTGTTCTGTTTCCTCGTGGACAGACCGGTATTCAGGACTTTCTTTCCTGCGCGTAAAGGCGGCTTGAAGGGCAATACCATTAAAGAATTCCTTCTTGGAATTCTCATCGGTTTTATCATGAACGGCGGCTGCATCCTCTTTGCCTGGCTGCACGGAGATCTGCACTTCTCTGTAGGCAAGTTCATGCCCGTGTATCTTATAGTCACATTCCTTTGTGTCTGCATTCAGTCCAGTGCAGAGGAGATGGTAACGAGAGGTTATATCTATCAGTCTCATGCTGAGCGTTACCCTGCATGGTTCGCAGTAACAGCGAATGCATTGCTCTTCGGTGCGCTTCATCTCGGAAATACGGGAATCACGGTTACTTCTTTCCTGCAGATAGTTATCTGCGGTGTTGGTTTAAGCCTTATCGTATATGCGAGAAAGAGTATCTGGATGGCGTATGCGATACATACCATGTGGAACTTCACACAGAGCATTCTCTTCGGTCTTCCGAACTCGGGTATCGTCTCACAGGGTTCTTTCCTGCATCTTGAGGCTGCATCTCCGAGTTTCTGGTACGATCCGACATTCGGCATAGAAGGAACTATCCCTTCTGTAATAGCTGAAGTGCTCTTGTGTGCGTGGGCTCTCTGGCTCATATTCAGAAATAAGAAGAAGGAAGCATGATGAGAATACTTGTAGTACCTATGTCCGCTATGGCCGAGACTTCGGGCCCGGTCTCAAGGTGCTGCAAGCTTGCGAAAGGGTATAAAGAGGCAGGAGCCCAAGTCGCGACCTGCATGGCAGAAGATGTCAACTTCCGCCCTCTTACAGGCATTACGAATTACTTCCTTGATATACCTATGCCGTTAGGCCTTCCCGAGCCTATCGCGACCAAGTCTTTTCCTGTCGCTCAGAAACTCGGCATCACTTCGCATAAAGCGGTACCGAGCTTTGACGAGGTGCTGCACTTAACGGGCAATCTCGATTATAAGTACATAGTAAAGAGCGTGTCTGACATAAGGCGCGCTATCGTGGAGTTTAAGGCGGACGTTGTCTACTCTGAGTTCAACATATCTGCGATCATCGCCTCTAAGCTCGAGAACGTAAAACTCTTTGCCACAGTAAGTTACCCTACACAGCATTCGTACGCGCATAGCGCGAAGCTCGCGCACGGTCTCAACCGCTTTTTGCAGGAGGTGGGGCTGCCGCAGGTAGAGTCTGCGCTTATGCTCTTTGACTGGGCTGACGAAAGGTACTGCTTCAGTATAAAAGAGCTTGAGCCTTTTGGCGAAGGCGTGAAGTTCTGCGGGGCACTCAAGAAAGTGCATATGGATGTGCACGAGCGTGAACGTAATAAGATCCTGGTCTATATGGGCAACGGGACCATCACGGCAAAGAAGATGAAGGATGAGATCTCAGAAGCTTTTCGAGGGAGTCCTTACGATGTGTATATAGCTTCCTCGTATCTTAAAGAAGAAACGGACGGCAATATCTGGATTGCTCACAGGTGGGAGTTCGACGAGCTTTTGGATGACGCGTGTCTGTTTATAAACCACGGAGGCCAGAACAGTATAGTCGACGGCCTCCAGCACGGCGTGCCGCAGATCGTGGTGCCGGGCAAAGTGTTCGAGAGAAGATTCAACGCCGAGTCGCTCGTGAAGAATAATGCGGGCATAAGGCTTGAACAGGATGAATTCTGCGCCGAAGTGATAAGAGAGAAGGCGAAGAAGGTTATTGTTTCCGATAAGATGAGAGAAAGCGCCCGTGAACTTGGGCGAAAGCTTAATTCTTTACAAGCACCATACATTCATTTGAATCTATGAATCCCATAGACTCATAAAGAGGACGGCCTAACTTGGTAGCATCGAGGCTGATCTCTGTCGCGCCTTTACTCCATGCATCGTCAATCAGCATATTCACCATCTTACGTGCAATGCCCTGTCTTCTGTAGGAAGGGTTGGTATAGACGTTCATAAGATGAGCGCGCTTGCCGGAGGGATGAGAGAACGTAGGCATGATAGTTATGTAGCTCATGGAAGCACAGCCGATGACCTTGTCACCGTCGAGTACTAGTACCGTTGACTGATCCCCGTTCAGGAAATACTCGCGGCTGTTATTGACGATGTCTTCCGAGAATTCGTAATCATCGCCTAGATTATTAACCACACGAAGCATCTCAAGGCGGCTTTGCATCATAAGTTCGATATCTTTGTCAGTTGCGATTCTGTATTCAATCATGCGTATATCTTACTACTTTCGTAGGTTATAATGTCAATATGAGACTTATCGAGCCGACAATGGAATACGCACAGCAGATTCGTGAGTTCCGCAGGGGGCTTCTTCAGTGCGGGGATACGATGGACGGAACGGGGTCTCTCAAGACTTATGAAGATCCTTCGCGCTGGATATCTTTTGTCAGAGCCTGCAAAGACCCGGATAAGGTGAAAGAAGGATTGGTTCCTGCAACGCAGTATATCTATGTCAGGGAAGAAGACCGTAAGATCATCGGCATGATACAGATAAGACATCGCCTGAATGATTTCCTGGAGAAGTTCGGAGGACATATAGGTTACTGTATCGCGCCTGAAGAAAGGCGTAACGGTTATGGCACTGATATGTTAAGACTGGCACTGAAGGAGTGCCGTAAGATCGGGCTCGAGATGGTGCTTGTTACATGTCTTCACAGGAATGAGGGAAGCCGCAGAGTCATTATGAATAACGGCGGAATCTTCGAGTCTATGGCTCATGAGACAAGCAGGAATTTGTATCTCGAGCGCTATTGGATCGATATTTCCTGATCCATGCATTCTTGCGATTTAAGAGATAATTAAGGAATAAATAAGAGACTATTCAAGTATTGCTTTCAGCCCCGCGTTAAGATGAGTACAACAAAAACATTTAACGGAGGTTAGGGAAATGAAAGACTACGATATCAAGATCAGAAATAACAGCGAGATCAGAGTGTACGGTACAAGTGATAACACCATCAGCGTGCCTTGTGATGTTAAGCTTGATGCTGACCGCCATAATGTAGACATCGACATCCTGGAGAAGACAAATGCCAACATCGGTCTTCCCGGTGAAGCAGAGCATATCGAGCTCAATATCGAAGACGCGAAGCTTACGATGGAGGGGATGGTCTTTGAGAAGTGTGAGATAGATGCCAAGGGCAGTGTCGAAGTTCAGATCACTAATGTGACAGGATCTATCGATATCAACATGGTGGGCGGAACGGCAGTGCTTAAGGTTCCTTCGAACTACAGCTTCCGCACAGTGTGTGAGGGCAAGGGTAATGCCATCGAGTGTGGAGCTGTTGCCGATCCTGCTTCTTCCAATGTCATCGAGCTTAATGGTAAGAACAGCACACTTAAGATCGAAGTAATCTGATAGAACAATCATCCCTTCATAAGTTGTTCCGATACAGTATAATAGTAGAGGAATAACTTTACAGGGATGATTTTATGGCTTCGTTATGTCAAAACTGCGGCGGTCCGCTGATCTATGATCCGATAAAAGAGAGACTGTTCTGCAAGATGTGCGGAACGCATTTTGATGTGCGTGACGTCGACGTTAAGGACAGGACTGAATATGAAGAGCAATACATGGATTGTAATATCTATGTATGTGATCACTGTGGCGGCGAGATAATAGTAAACGATACTGAAGTATCTACTTACTGCATCTACTGTGGTAACCCGGCCGTTGTATTCAGCAGAGTTGCTAAGCAGAGAAGACCGGAATTTATTCTTCCTTTCTCGGTCTCCCAGGAACAGGCTGTAAAGATCCTTCAGATGAGGATTAAGGCCGGATTCTTTGTTCCCTATAAGATAAAGCATTTTAAGCCTGAGTCTGTTCGCGGCATTTATATTCCGTATTGGATAGTTAATGCTGAACACTACAACGCTTCGTTCCTGTCGGGTAAGGTTACTAACGACAATGATAATACCGAGACGATGTACTTCGAGCGAACAGGCAAAGCTACATTCAAGAATCTTTTGCTCGATGCTTCCAAGGCTTTGAATGACTATACTTCCGAGAAGCTTGAGCCGTTTGATCTGACGGCGCTTCAACCCTTTAACGAGCATTACCTGGCGGGCTTCTACTCGGATATGAATGATCTTACTGAGCAGGAGATCATCAATGCTGCCAACCGCCGTTCTGATGACATGTTCAGACAGGCAGTCGTAAGTGAGGTTCATGCAAGAAACGTAAGACTCATTGATTCATATCCTTATACAGAGATAAATGATGACAGGGTTTATGTAATGCTGCCGTGCTGGTTTATCACCATGCAGTATAACGGCGAACCTCTTACCGTGCTTATAAATGGTGATACGGGTAAGGCAGTAGGAACGTTCCCGTTTGATAAGAAGAGATTTCTTTCCTTGACCATACTGACTGCCGCAGTCTTATCGGTCGCGCTGTCGTATGCGCTCTACCATGTGATAGGTTATCTCATCTATTTTATGAACAGTGACCTGGCTTCGGATATCCTCCAGTTCCTGGTATATGCTTTTGCCGGAATAAGTGCCGCTGTCGCGGGAGTAATCAATAGACTTAAGAGATTCAGAAGCACATTACAGCTTACTAAGTCATCACAGACACTTCACTATGTCAGAAGGAGGCAGGGATAATGGTTGCGTTTATCATTAAGCTTATTGTAGCCATACTTCTTGGCACCGGTGCCGGAACGATCATATCACTTGCCATATGGTCGAAGTTTCTGGCGAAGTCTAACGTGCTGGGTGATTCGGCAGGAGGATTCAATGAGTACTCTGACAGTCCCATTGATATAATCTGGCGCCGTAATGGTGTAGATAGTGACAGTAAGAATACTTATTTTAAGAGATTCAAGGAAGAGTACCTCATACCGAACGGGATGAAGCCCGGCGACTATTCGTATCTTGATGATGAATTCCCGGATTATGAAGATCTGCCTGAAGTAGATATCCCGCTATTCAAGCCGAAGAATGATGCGACTTGATATAGGTCAAGGCAGGTTTAAGGATTTCTTAATAATATATCCTCTAATGTTGGAATGTGGAGGGATATATAAATGAGCATTAATGAGAATCTCGGACATTCAAATAAGTGCCCCGCGTGCGGCGGCAATCTTATCTTCGATGCACAGGAGCAGGTGCTGACCTGTTCATTCTGCGGCGGAACATTCAGCCCTGAGAAGCTGGAGCTTCTTTCTCAGATCGTAAGTCTAGATCAGGAGGCGGCGGATGAGAACGAAGATGATAAGCATGAGATTGTTTGTAATTCATGCGGCGCAAACATCATCGCTGACAACAATACAAGTGCGACCTTCTGTGCGTTCTGCGGATCGCCTTCTTTGGTTACACAGCGTCTGACAAAGCAGTTCCGTCCGGACTATGTTATCCCGTTTAAGATCACAAGGGAGCAGGCCCTTGAGAAGATAAAGGAGTTTGCTAAGAACGGCAAATATGCACCGCATCATTTCTTTAACGACAACAACATAAAGAAGATTACAGGCATCTATGTTCCGTTCTGGCTCATGGATGCCGAGTGCAAGATGCATACTCACGGTGTCGGCTACAGGGAAGATCTTAAAAGCTCGGATAAGTATACAGTCGTATCCGATATCGATATCGGAGTGAAGAATGTCCCTTTCGACGGAGCCGTCAATATGAAGGACGATCTTATGGAGTCGATCGAGCCTTATGACTGTTCTGAGCTTAAGCCTTTCAATGCTTCATATCTTCAGGGCTTCTATGCACAGCGCTATGACCTGTCAGTTGATAAGCTGTCTGACAGGATAATCTACAGACTTCAAAGATATGGCAAGGAAGCAGCTACAACATCTCTTAAGAGCTACGAGCGCTTCCATTGTGATTCCTGTACGGTTAAGCCTGAGGGCCTAGAGCAGAAGTATGCTCTGTTCCCCGTGTGGCTTCTGACCTATGAGTACGGCGGTATTAATTATCAGATCGCAGTCAATGCTCAGACAGGAAAGACTGACGGACATTTGCCTGTTGATAAGGTGAAGAAGAATGCAAGACTTGCATGGTATCACTTTACAAATCTTATGATCTTCTCGCCCTTGTGGGGAGGTCTTATCGCACTTATCGTTTGGGCACAGTGGTGGGCCAGAAATAATCCTGATATGGCTGCTGCCGTTAACATCATCCTGGCTATCTCGTGTGCGTTTGCGCTGCCTGCGGTAGTCGTAGCGATAACTACGGTAAAGGCGCAGGGAGATGACGACTTCGGAAGGTATAATCTTCTTAATCCTGTAATAAGAGCCTTTAAGTCTTTTGTAAGAAAGAGGATCAACTTAAAAAGCGAAATTCTTGCACAGACTGATATGATGGTAGGTGCGAAGCCTGCCTTCGACGAGTATTATGATCCTGAGTTTAAGACTCAGATCAGCCACGAAGAGATCTTTATGTGCCACGAATCGATATTCGATGCACAAAGAAGCTGAGTCACATGTTGATAATTAAGTTCTGGGGGCACATCTTTAACGAGCAGTGTGAGGGCGTTTGTCCTCAGCATCTTCCTATCATAGAATTATTAAAGGATGCTGCGGCTATCCTTGACGTATAAGAAAGGCGAATAAGACAGACAATGCACGAGATTAAACATATTAAATGTAAGACAGACAATTGCTACCTCATTATCAACGGCAACAACGCGGTGCTTGTAGATACTGCAAGCGGTGAAGGCTATGAGCAGGTTGCCGCCGAGTGTGAGAAATATGACCTCAAGCTTATAGTGCTCACGCATGTGCATTTCGATCATGCGGAGAATGCTGCGAAGCTCTCGGCGCGTTTTAATGTCCCCGTGGCATATCATGCTGCTGACGAGGAGCTTTTCGAAAGTTACGATAAGCAGCCGCTTATGTCTTATGGTATGGTGGGCAAGGTTGTCCTCGGCATGTCTTTGAAGGTGCTGAGGGAAACTCCTGTTAAGAAGCCTGCGAACTGCTTCCAGGTTAAAGAAGGCGACAGCCTCTCCGAGTATGGTGTCGATGCGAAGATCATTGAGCTTCCCGGTCACACTGCGGGCTCTATCGGAGTGGACGTTGAAGGGAAGAGTCTCATCGTAGGTGATGAGCTTGATAACTGGATATCTCCTGCGATCGGACACTTGTACAGCGATGTCGAAGCACTTAAGAGAAGTGCTCAGAAGATAAAGGATCTGGGCCCCAGAACACTGTATTACGGCCACGGCAAACCCACGGAAAATTCCTTCAGCAATAAGTTCCATAAGTAATTGCCACAAAATTGCTTTGATTATCAAAGTAAATTAGGTATTATTGTATTAAACCACTCTCAAAGAGAACGTAAGAGGTTAATATGGAAACGCCTAAGTATTACGACAGCATAAAAGAACTGATCTCGGCAACGTCTGACCAGTATAAGGACGACATTGCTTTCAGAGTAAAGATCAAGCCCGGCAAGGAACCTGAGTATAAGGACTACACTTATGCCGACTTCATCGAGAATGTTAATGCTGTAGGTGCATGCTACTATAACCGCGGCTTCAAGGGCGGCAGGATCGCCATCATCGGACGTAATCAGTATTACTGGGTCGTAGCGCATCTGGCTTGTCTGTTCGGAGGCATCGTCTCGGTGCCGATAGACAAGGAGCTGCCTGTAGGCGAGATGGAGGATTCTCTTGTGCGCGCCGAGGTCGATGCGGTTGTCTTTGACGTAAAGAATAAAGAGCAGATCGAGCAGATCAAGGCTAACGGCCGTACGAAGATCCGCGAGTTTATCTGCATGAACGAGAAGTCTGAAGACTATGTTTGTGTCGAGGATCTTGTTGCAGAGGGACGTGAGCTTCCTTCCGAAGTTAAGCAGGAGTTTATTGACTTTAAGCCTACGCCGGAATCCATGGCTATCTTGCTGTTCACCTCCGGCACTACATCCAAGTCCAAGGCTGTAATGCTCTCTAACAAGGGTATCGCATGTAACGTTGCAGACCTTCTTGTATTCGAGGTCTTTGACGAGCACTCCACCAACATCTGCTTCCTGCCTTTCCACCACATACTGGGTTCCACGGGACTTCTTTTCGCGCTGGCGGACGGCATGCGTAACGTCTTCTCCGACGGCATACGTTATATCAAGCAGAACCTTACCGAGTACGGCGTAACGTTCTTCCTCGGTGTGCCCGCGCTCATAGACAAGATGTACGAGACCGTCGAAAAGGGTATCGAGAAGCAGGGCAAGACGAAGACAGTGGAGCGTGCAAAGAAGCTCGCGAACTTCCTTTTGAAGTTCCATATAGATATCCGCCGCAAGCTGTTTAAGGACGTTATCACTCAGATGGGCGGACAGCTTAAGTACATCATCTCCGGCGGCGCCCCGTTGTCTCCTGCAGTTTCCAAGGGATTTACGGATCTCGGCATAGAGATCTATCAGGGCTACGGCCTTACTGAGACTTCACCTGTACTTGCTGCAGAGAACAAGGGACATATCCGCGCAGGTTCTATCGGACGTCCGCTTCCTGCGGTTCAGGTCGAGTTCAGGGATAAGGACGAAGACGGCATGGGCGAGCTTTGTGCCAAGGCTCCTAACGTAATGCTCGGTTACTACAACAACGATGAGCTTACGAAGGAGGTCATCGAGGACGGCTGGTTCCATACAGGTGACTTGGGATACATGGATAAGGACGGATACATCTTCCTTACAGGTCGTAAGAAGGACATGATCGTTCTTAAGAACGGTAAGAAGGCATTCCCTGAAGAGATCGAGATCTTACTTAATAAGATCCCCGGTGTAATGGATTCGTTTGTATTCGGTGAGCCTATTGACGGTGACTGGACGGATCTTCGTATCGCGGTTCAGGTGCAGTATTCTGCAAAGGAGATCGAGGAGCTTTACGGTGTTAATACACCTGAAGGAATCCGTGACTCCATCTGGGAGAAGATAAAGGAAGTCAATCAGACAATCCCGCACTATAAGAGAGTAACGGATCTGTATCTTACAGAAGAGCCTTTTATCAAGACGACATCTTTGAAGATAAAGCGTAAAGAGCAGCTTGCAAAAGTATTGGAGAAGACGACGTGAGAAAAGTACTGAATATTATCGTAATAATCCTTGATGTGTTGCTGATAGCTTTGCTGTGCTTTATTAAGATCGGCTACTACATCGATGTGGATGCTTTCAAATTCGATAATATCTATGACATCGGTTACTGCGTTCTCTGGGTTCCTATAAGCATGCTGATAACTTTATCTCCTATGCTGACGCAGATCGCGATCATCGCATTCGTAAAGTTTAAAAAGCAGCTGTTCTCTTTCTTAGGCTTGCTGTATTGCCTGATCGGTGACTATGTGTTTGAATTCATCTCTGTTCTTGGCGGCACGATGTGCCTGTCGGATAAATGGATCACAGTATCAGTGACGATCATGAAGGCTCTGATTCTGACGCTCATTCCTTTTATTGTTTCGCTTGTAGCGTTTATCGTGGACACTGTTAAGAATAAGCGCGCTCCTAAGCCTGTGTGAGGGATGTTGGCAACTTATCCGCTTAAATGTACACTTTGTGTAAGAACGCTTGAACGAAGTAAGCGGATATAGGATAGTTGGCTCACGGAGGCAAAATAAGTGAGATTGTTCCTTAAAGAGATAAAGGATCTTAAAGAGACCGAAGTCGAGATAAGATACAGTGTCAGAGACGAAGAGGTCGAGAGCCTGATAAGTGCGGTCAACAGTGCACATGACAAGCTTATCTGCATCAAAGACAACGGGGACAGTGTTCCCGTATCATTCACGAAGATTCTGTATTTCGAAGCGGTGGACAGAGGTGTGTTCGCGTACACATCCGCATCCGTCTATAAGATCAGAAACACTCTTTATGAACTTGAAGAAATGTGCAGAAGCAAAAGCTTCGTGCGTATATCCAAGTCAACGATCGTAAGCTTAAACGCCGTCAGAAAGATATCTCCGGGCGAGGGAAGAAAGCTCAGGCTTCTTCTTGCCAATGGCGAGACGGTCATCGTCTCAAGGGGCTTCGTCGGAGATCTCAAGAAATCTATCGGTATGAAAGGAGATGCTTGATATGGACAGTGCAAGAATTAAGCAAGCCTTTCGAAAAGCATTTCCGTTAGTATCGGGAGTTTTCTCTGCCAGCGTCGTTTTGCTTGCCGGTATCAGTGCTTTATACGGTGAGCTGATCTATCCCGAGATAGTCTTTAGACTCTTCCTGGTCTTTGTCATGCTGTACTTCCTGACAGTGATCAGGATGTATGTTGCCGGAACACGTTGGGCGTGCAATAAGCCCTACATACTGGTGAACATCATGTTCGCACCGCTTTACTTCCTGTTGGCAGTGCTCGGCTTGTTCACAGGCAATGCATACTTGGGTACGAGCGATCTTTTGATCTATACACTAATGTTCATTATCTCGTTTACCATCGCGCAGCTCGTGGTTTATGTTTACAAGAAAGCCAATACCGACAAGATGAACGATGCTTTGAATGAATTTCAGAAGGAGCATCAGGAAGATGGATACGAAGAAGAAAACTTTGATCGCGCTTAGAGTAGTACTCGCGCTTGTTGTCTGGTTTGTCGTTTACAAAGGCATTAATTACTTAGTTCAGCCCTGGCTGACCGAGAGGCTTGGGGAACTTGTCAGCAAGCTTATCTGTTCAACCGTCGTTCCCTACGGTATCGCTTTGCCGGTGGCATATCTTACTATGCTTGGCATGAAGACGGGTTTGAGTAATGCGCCTCTCATGAAGCCGGGCTTTAAAAATATGGCGACGATACTGATTATTCAGTCAGGACTTTCAGTTTGGGCTATGTTGCCCATGAGCATTCTGGTTAAGGTGTTAGGTATAAAGACGCCCGCTGTCACGCCTGAAGAGATACTTGCACAGCCTCTGTTTTACTGTTTTCTGCTGCTTGTGTTTGCCCCCGTCATGGAAGAGTTCATGTTCCGTAAGATCTTCCTCGACAGGCTTATGGTGCTGGGAAATAAACCGGCGATCTTGTTGTCAGCAATCCTCTTTGCTGTGCCGCATCTTATCTCGCAGGGACCTGCTCAGGTGTTCTACACATTCGTGCTTGGACTCTCGTTCGCATTTGTTACTGTACGCACAAGAAAGCTTTGGCCTGCGATAGTGCTTCACTCATTTAGCAATATGTACTGCGGGATCCTGGTAGCGGTATGGCCGATGGATATACCTCGGTTTATGCTTGCCTATGCTGCCATATATATTCTTGCAGTTCCGGTAACGGCAGTCGTCCTTGCTGTTCTTAACAGGAAGAAGCTGATGTTGTGAGGGGGATTGATCAAAATTCCATACTACCGTTCCATAAAAAGTGAGTTTCAAACCAAAAATCCTGGTATTTTCTAATCTGCAAAGTTAAGAATAAGAGTGTAAAATCGTAACCATGATTAAGATACTGTTTGTTTGTCACGGCAATATCTGCCGTTCGCCGATGGCGGAGTTCATGTTTAAGGATGAAGTCAGAAGGCTTGGGAAGGAAGACCTTTATGATGCGGATTCGGCGGCGACGTCTTCGGAGGAGATCTGGAACGGCATCGGTAATCCCGTCTATCCGCCTGCGAAGAAGATGCTTGCCCGGCACGGCATAAGCTGTGAGGGTAAGCGTGCCCGTCTTCTGAAGAAAGAAGACTATGAGCACTACGATCTCATCATTGGTATGGATGAGATGAACCGCCGTAACATGATGCGCATCTTGGGAAGCGATCCTGACGGCAAGGTCAGTCTGCTTCTGGATCTTACCGATAATCCGAGAAGTGTGGCTGATCCCTGGTATACGGGAGACTTTCAGAAGACCTACGATGATATAAGCGAAGGTATCGCTGCTCTGCTTGCTAAGCTTGAGAGTATGCTTTAGACTCTATAACACAGATAAATAAAGGCAGGAGCATTTATGGATATAGTATGTCTTGATATGGAAGGGGTACTCGTACCCGAGATATGGATCGCATTTTCTGAGGCTTCAGGTATTCCCGAGCTTAAGAGAACAACAAGAGACGAGCCCGATTACGATAAGCTAATGAGATGGAGATTAGGCATCTTAAAGGAGCACGGATTGGGCCTTCCTGAGATTCAGGCAACTATAGCTAAGATCGACCCGCTCCCGAGCGCAAAGGAGTTCCTCGATGAGTTGCGCAAGGAGACTCAGGTGATCATCATAAGTGATACTTTCACACAGTTCGCGATGCCTCTTATGGCTAAGCTCGGCTATCCTTCACTGTTCTGCAACGAGCTTGTTGTTGCTGACAACGGTGAGATAACTGACTTCAAGATGCGTATCGAGAATTCAAAGCTGTCTACGGTTAAGGCTCTGCAGAGCATCGGCTTCGATACTATCGCAGCAGGTGACAGCTATAACGACCTTGCCATGATCAAGGCTTCAAGAGCAGGCTTCCTGTTCAGATCCACAGAGCAGATCAAGGCTGATAATCCTGACATACCGGCATTCGAGGAGTTCGATGATTTCCTCGCTGCCATTAAGGGTGCGCTTAAGTAAAAGATGGCATCAAAAGGTAATAACTACATCTCGTACGCCCAGTCGCTTGTCTATGAGCCTCAGAGCATGTACCTTGAGTGCGGCCAGGCTTCCAGGATAAGCATCGAGCTTAAGACGCTTGGCACGAAGAGAATCCTCATCATATCCAAGGCGGCGAATCTTACGGGAAAGAACGTTACCGATTTCATAACGAATCTTGAGGCTGCGGGTTTTCGCATATTCACTTACAAGATAAAGTACAACTACTCAAGCTCCGCGGATATCCTCGGGGCTCTCGGCGAGTATCGCGGATATAACTGCGACACCATCGTCGTCCTCGGAGGCAGTGAGGAGATCTTCTGTGCGAAGATGGTTTCCGCGATGGCTGTAAACAACATGAAGGATCCTGTCGAAGCTGAAGGCTACGGCAAGATCAAGAAAGATATCTCGGTTCTTTGCTGTGTCGGCATGGATAACTCGACTGCAATCTCCTCGAATATCGCGGAATTCCGTGATGAGAATTCGGGCAGGTGGGTTACGGTAATGTCCGAGTACCTCGTACCGCAGATAGTGGTCATCGACACAGATATCGCCATGAAGAGTCTGACGCTGGTCTCTTTGTGCTCAGCTTTTGATTCTTTGGCTATGGGCGTGGAGTGCTGTCTGTCTCCTGCCGCAGATTTCAATCCGTCCTATAAGGCGTGCGCTTACAATGCGATAAGTCTTGTCGCGGACAATATCCTCGACATGAAGGACAATCCCGATGACGGTTACCTTCGTAAGAAGATTGCTGTCGCGGGTGTATATGCAGGTATGGGCATAAGGTTCACGGGCTTTGGCTACTCGCACCTGGTTACACATGCGCTTAAGTCTGTCCTCGGACCTGATCACGGAAAGTACTACTGCCGTATTCTGTCCAAGGTGCTTAAGGGAAGCATGGATCTTGCTGCACCTCGCCTGGCTCAGATCTACGATAATCTTGTCAGAGATGAGATAAGACCGGGGCAGCCTGTAATGCAGGGTACACCTGAGCCTCATTACACAGTCGAGCAATCTGCGAAGGCTTTCCTCGAACTTATGGATAACCTTTATGAGGCTGCGATACCTAATGATATTCCGCTTCCGGAGATTCCGGGAGATCAGATAAACGGCATCTGCAGTTTGATCAAGAATCAGGCCGCAGAGTTCGGTCTGGTCAGCATGGATGAAGAAACTCTAACGAGGATACTCTCGCGTCTATGATGATTCCTTCCTACATAAAGAAAGCTTTGGAAGCGCTTACTGAAGCGGGCTTCGAGAGCTACATTGTCGGCGGCGCTGTAAGGGACACGTTAAGAGGCGTGCCCGTTCACGACTACGACATCACCACGTCCGCGATCCCGGATCAGGTCGCGTTCATTATGGAAAGAGCGGGCTTCAAGAAGATAATAGACACCTCCGCCAAGTACGGCACGGTGGTATTTATAGACCCTGAGCACATATCCGCGAAGGTGGAGATCACGACATACAGAAGTGACGTTGGCTACACCGACGGCAGGCACCCGGATGAGGTGCACTTCACATCTTCTCTCGAAGAGGATGCGGCGCGCCGTGACTTTACCGTCAATTCGCTTTACATGGATCTGAACGGAAATATTGTAGACCCCAACGGCGGTGAGGCGGACATTAAGAGCCGCATCATACGTGCAGTAGGTGACCCGACGAGAAGATTTCAGGAGGATGCTCTGCGCATATTAAGAGCTGTAAGGTTCGAAGCGCAGACCGGGTTTACCATCGATGAGGCGACTTCTCTTGCCATGAAGGAGAATGCGAAGCTTCTGCAGAACATCTCTGCGGAGAGGATTTATTCGGAGTTTACAAGAACAGTCTCGGCTCCTAACGGCCCCGCTGCCATACGTAATAACCTTGAAGTCGTATCGCAGATCATTCCCGAGCTTCTGATCCAGAAGGACTTTGATCAGAGAACGAAATACCACGACAGGGATCTTCTGACGCATACACTGGATGTGCTCGCTGAGATACCTCTTACCGGGGACGGAACCAAGGATATAGCTTTATCGTATGCGGCTTTGCTTCACGATATCGGTAAGCCTGAAGTATTCACGATCGATGAAGACGGAGTCGGCCACATGAAGAAGCACGCGATAGCTGGCGTTAAGATTGCTGAGAGAGTTGCGGATGAGCTTAAGTTCTCCAATCAGCTCAAGCACGAGGTGACAGAGCTCGTTCTTTACCACGACAGTTATCCGCCGGCGGATAAGAAGTCGGTAAAACTGTTCGTGTCGATGTTCGGATTCGATCTTTCGGAGAAGATCTTCGAACTTATGAGAGCTGATACGGCTGCTCATTCACCCCTGGGACTGCCGAGGCTTGATTCGGTCAAACAGATTGTTGCCCTCTACAATGAGATAAGGGAAGAGAACCCCTGCATGACCATTAGACAGCTTGCGGTAACCGGAGACGACTTGCTCGAATTAGGTTTCCCGGAAGGTCCTTTGATCGGAAGGATACTCAAGGATGTGCTCGAGAAGGTGATCACGGAGAACCTTGCGAACGACCGTGATGATATCGTTCAGTACGTCTTAGGATCGTACGAGAAATAAAATAAGGCGAGAATATGGAGTTTTTGTGAAGTTGGGACTTTATTTTTCTTGTGACCCGTTATATAATGACGATGTAGCAGTTTAGCCTATGTTTTTTTGGAGAGCGTTTTTATGAAGAAGTTAAGAAAGAACAATAAGAGCGGTTTTACACTCATTGAGATGATGGTAGTAGTAGCTATCGTTGTTATTCTTGCAGGTCTTACATTTATTAATGCTTCTGATTCCATCAGAAAGAGTAAGAATGCACAGTCTGCTGAGGAGTCCAGATTTGTAACTCAGGTTCAGTCTCAGGCTGATCACATCAGATACAGCATGCTTTCTCAGGCACCTCGTTACTCCGCTACTTAATCATTAACTTCTTGAATTAGTATATAAGAAGATCCGCGGTCTTAGGCCGCGGATCTTTTATTGTCTTTATACTCCATACATTCTTGCTTTAAGTAATTTGTGTGTGGCTTCGGCTGACGGGTTCTCGAGTATCTTGTCTGTGTCGCCTGATTCGACGATCTTTCCTTTATCCATGACGAGAACCTTGGAGCACATCGCGCGTATGACTCTTAAGTTATGTGAGACGATGAGCATCGTCGTGCCCTTCTTTGTGTTGATATCCGACAGCAGCTTGATTATCGAAGCCTGTGAGGATGCGTCGAGGGCGGAGAAAGGCTCATCCGCGATTATCACCGACGGCTCCTGTACAAGGCACATCGCTATCGCAGCCTTCTGTCTTTGTCCTCCGGACATCTGGTGCGGGAATCTTGTCAGGTGCTTTGCCGACAGACCTACGTCCTCAAGTATCTTAAGGAAGTAAGGTTCCTGTTCGGTTTTCGAGAGGGTTCTGCCGGAAGCCTTGAGTGCCTCTTTGAGGTGCCAGCGGACCGTGTGTGCCGGGTTAAGGCTCGATACCGGATCCTGGAATACGGCGGCTACTCTGCCGTTCTTGTGAACCGTACCTGAAGTGGGGTTGTTAAGCCCCAGGATGGTCTTTACAAGCGTAGTCTTGCCGCAGCCGGAAGAGCCGATAAGGCCTACACAGTCGCCTTCAAGTATCTCGAAATTGATATCGTGTATAACAGCGTTTGTCTTCTTGTTCCTGAAGTCAGCGTAACGGTAACCTGCAGACAGACCCTCTGCAGACAGTACGGAAGGGGCGCCTTCCTGAGACCTGCCCTGAGAGATACCGAGCTTGTCAGGGTCGAGTCTCGACTTCATGAGAAGCTCCGCCGTGAAAGCTGACTTAGGCTGACCCATGATGTCCCAGGATGTGTCGTAGTCAACGATAGTGCCTTCCTTCATTACCATGACGCGGTCGCAGAAATTACGCACAGCATTGAGGTTGTGCGAGATAAAGAGGATGGATATACCCATCTCCTGACACATCTCGTGCAGAAGCTGCATGATGGACATGGAGGTAACTGTATCAAGTGAGGATGTGGGCTCGTCTGCGATGAGCAAAGAAGGGTTCATGAGAGCCGCACCTGCGATCAATACGCGCTGTCTCTGTCCTCCTGACAGGCGGTGAGGATATCTCTTCGCAATCTGCTCCGGATCCTCGAATCCTACAGTCTTCAGCATGTTGATTATGCGCTTGTGGCCTTCTTCCTTATCGCCATCGCGAATGCTGATGATCTCGCTTAAGTTCGACTCCACGGTCTGAAGCGGATCGAGTGCGGAAGAAGGATCCTGGAAGATGATTCCTATCTTCTCGCCAAGAAGCATTCTTCTTTCCTTAGCGGATTTTTTAACGAGATCCTCGCCTTCGAAGATGATGTCGCCTGAATCTATCTTCGCGAATTCTGACAGAAGTCCGGAAATAGCCAGAGCTGTCATTGTCTTACCTGAACCTGAGTCTCCGATAAGACCTAAGATCTCGCCGGATCTGACGTTAAATGTCAGGTCGTTAAGGATCCTGACAGGAGTTCCGTCTGAGTTACAAAGAGACAGGCACAGATTGTTAACCTCGAGTATGTGGCCCTTGTATTTCACTTGCTGCCTCCTCTCATGGATGTGCGTACCCACTCTGAGATGAAGTACAGTCCGAGGATATAGCAGACTAACATCAGCGTCGGGAATATGATGAGCCAGGGTGCTGTTACCATGTAGCTTTGGGCATCAGCGAGCATCTTGCCGTAAGAAGCGGCAGGGGGCTGCACGCCGAGGCCTAAGTAGCTCATTCCCGATTCGAAAAGTGTCATGTTTGCAAGGCCGATGATAACGGCCGGAAGTATCTGAGACATAAGGTTAGGAAGGATGTGTACGAACATGATCCTTATGGGATTGACCTTCATTACCTTCGCAGAAAGGATGTAGTCTCTGCCAAGAAGCTCTATGGTGCTCGACCTGTACACTCTTGCGAATGTCGGCGCGAACACAAGTCCTAATGCCCAGATGACGTTATATAGAGACGGTCCGAATACTGCGACAGCTACGAGTGCGAGAAGAATTCCCGGGAAGCACATTACGCTGTTTGAAAGCACCATGATGACTTTATCAAGTAATCCTCCGAAGTAGCCCGCGAGAAGACCTGTGATGGTTCCCAATGCGAGAGCAACCGCAACACCTGCGAATGAGACGAGCAGCGTGTAGCGGGCGGCAGCAAGACACCTCGAGAATACATCTCTTCCGAGGTTGTCTGTTCCGAAGATATGCTCGGCACAGGGGGCCATGAATTTGCTTGCTGAATCTGTCGAGTTGATTCCGTACGGAGTCCAAACGAGTCCGATGAGGAAGAACGCGATGACGATCGCGATGAGTGCCGTTCCTATTATCAGATACTTCTTTGAGTTAGCTGAAGGGTTCATGTAGAAGCCCTCCCATCTCGTATTCTCGGGTCGATCATGGCCGAGATTACGTCAGATAAGAAGTACAGAAGAACAGTGATCATCGCAAGATAGAAAACTATTCCTGACAGAAGAGGGAAGTCTCTTCTGGAGATAGCGGAGAGCAGCAACCTGCCGAGTCCCGGAAGATTAAATACCTGCTCGACTATAAGAGAACCTCCAAGTATGTCGGAGAGTACTAACGATATTACTGTGACAGAAGACACGGCAGAGTTAGGGATGATGTGCCTTAACATTATGCGCAGGTCGGAAAGGCCGTGGCTCTTTGCTGTCCTTACGAAGTCTCCTCTCGAGTACTCGATCATGGATGCGCGAAGGAACTTGAATGTCATCGCGATCTTAGGAAGTGCAATGCAAAAAGACGGCAGCAAAAGGCTTACAAGGTACGCCCCGAAGTTTGCGGAGGGGGCTGTGTACCTGCCTGCAGCGAAGATGTGGAAGCATTTCGAGAAGAGCAGGATAAGCATCATGGACAGCGCGAAAGGCGGTATCGCGAAAAGTATGTGTCCTGCCGTGGAAAGAGTTTTGTCCGTTAAGTCTCCGGGGTTCCTGCTGCAGAAAGCTGCCATGGGAAAGGAGATAACAAGGACGAAGATCAAGGCTATGAGGCTCATGCCGAGTGTAACGGGAAGCCTTGAAGCAATAAGCTCTCCTACGGGCTGCCCGAAAGAGATGGACTTGCCGAAGTCACCTTTGGCAGCGTCGCCGAGCCATGAGATATACCTTGTTGCAAGGGGAGCGTCGAGACCTAATTCTTCGCGCAGAGCCTGAACCTGCTCTTCGGAGGCATTGGGTCCGAGCATTACTCGTGCGGTGTCTCCGGGTATGATCGAGAAGACAACGAACGTAAAAAAAGACACGAGCAGCGCGGTGAGCAGGAACTCACATATCTTGATGAGTGCTGATCTGACCGTGCTGCCCATGTCGGGTAGTTATTATTCTGCTGTTGCCAGACGGACTGTGGACATATCCTGGACGTACATAGGATAGAGTTCATAGCCTGTCAGGCGGTTGTTGACTGCGCAGATGCTGTACGGATCCTGGATGTAAACGGAAGCAGCATCCTCAGTCATGTAACCGAGAAGCTCTCTGTACATGCTGATGCGCTCGCCTTCATCAAGTGTGAGAGGAAGGTTAGTGATGATCTCATCAACGTTAGGGTTGCTGTAGTTGATGAAGTTATTGTCTCCTGTGGAGATGTATCTGTTGATTACATCGTAAGGAGCGTAATCGGAAGTAAGGCAGATAACTGTGGACTCATAATCTCTTCCTGCATATACGCGGTCGAGCCATGTTGCCCAGTCTACCTGCTCGATAGTTGCATTGATGCCGACAGCGGAAAGCTGGTCTGCAAGAGCTACTGCAGTGTTAACGTGAACAAGGTAGTTTGAAGGAACTGTGATAGTCATATCGAAGCCGTCAGCGTAACCTGCTTCTGCGAGGAGAGCCTGAGCCTGCTCGATATCCTGATTGTAAGTTCCGTCGAGGCTTGTGTCATAAGCCTCACCCATAACAGGGCTCATTGCTGTTGTAAGAGGCAGACCTGCGCCGTCCATGATGAGGCTTACGATCTCATCTCTGTCGATAGCGTAGTTCATTGCCTGTCTTACTCTTACATCGTCGAAAGGAGCTACAGCATTGTTAAGGAACAGACCCTGTACCATGTTGGAGCCGAGCTCGAGAACGTCAAACTGGCTGGGATCGAGCTGCGCTGTCTTATCTGTAGTGAGGTAAGGGAAGATGTCGATAGCGCCGCTCTGGAGCTCGAGGAAACCGGAGTCCATGTCTGCGCAGATCTTGAATGTTACCTGATCGAGGTAAGGAAGCTCAGGGTTCCAATAGTTCTCGTTTCTTGTGAGAACGATGCCGATACCTGCCTCGTAGCTTGTGAAGACGAACGGACCTGTACCGATGCGTGTCTCGCCGATAGTGTCGCCGGAATCCTCAGGGATGATAGCTGTCGTGAAGTAAGAGAGCATCTCGCTGTTAGGTGTAGCGAGAGTAACTGTTACTGTGTTGTCGCCGTTGTCTGTAACATTCTCGATGAATGACAGCTCGGGCATAAGCTCGGCTGCTCTGTTAAGTGAATATACGACGTCGCCTGCGTCAAGCTCGGAACCGTCGTGGAATGTTACACCCTCTCTGATAGTGAATGTGTACTGGGAAGCGTCGTCGGAGATGACAACGTCAGTAGCAAGACAGGGGTTGAGTGTTCCTGTGGAGTCGTACTTGTAAAGACCCTCGTAAACGTTGAAAAGGATCTCCTTGTCACCTGCGGCCTCAACTGTGTGAGGGTCGAAGATCATGGGCTCCTGTGTGATGCCTACTACAGCCTCGCCGCCGTAGACTTCACCTCCCTCTCCCTGGTTGTTCTGTGTGCATGAAGCTGCAGAAAATGAAAGTGCGAGTGTGAGTGCTCCCGCAAGAATCTTTTTCCAACTGCTGTTGTGCATGATGTGTACCCTTCTTTCATATACTTTCTTTTAAATATTGAAGGTATCATATAGCATTTCTTTTGATTTTTCGATAATCAAAGCAATAAATGTACCAAATAAACAAAATAAATTAGAAAGCAATAATATTTTTATGACATTTGGTGTATAATTAATTCACGTTTTACTGTTAAGGAGCAAACTACAAATGAAGAAATGTCCTGTTTGCGGAGTTATGATGGGCGACAATGTCGCACGCTGCTCCATGTGCAAGTACGATTTCCAGAAAGCGGCAGGCGGCGATTCCAGTGCTGTAATGGCCGAGGCTCAGAAGGTAATGGATAAGAGGGAAGAAGAGAACCTCGCCAGAACCGAAGCAAGAAGATCCGAAGAAGAGAAGAGACTCGCTGAGATAAGAGAGAAGATCAACCGTGAGATGGAAACACTTACGGCTCAGTTCGAATCAGAGAAGATGAGACTCGATGCTGAATTTACAGCAATGCAGAAGCAGTCAGCTGATGAGAAGGCTAAGCTCGAGAAGGAACTCGCGGCAGCCAGAGAGGAAGTCCAGATCGAGCGTAATAAGATCGCTGAAGCAAGATCACAGGGCGAACAGGCTAAGAAAGAGAAGGAAGCTGAAGGTCAGGCTAAGTACGATGAGATGATCAAGCAGGCTGAGGCTGAAAGACAGCACATGCTTGACCAGACTCAGAAGGAGATCAATGAAGCTGCGGCTAAGATCGATGCTGAGTATGCTGAGGTTCTTAAGAAGAGAGACCAGCTCGTAGCAGAGGCTACAGAGGCACAGACATTCCTCGAGAACTCCGAACAGATCAAGAAGGAAATGGAAGAAGCAAGAGCTGAACAGGACAAGGTTCTTGCGCAGAAGAAGAAAGAAATCGATGCTAAGCAGGCAGAGATCGATAAGCTCCAGAAGGACTTCGAAGTAGAGAAGGCAAGACTTGAGAAGGAAGGCCGTCAGATTGCTGAACAGCAGGCTGGTGAGGCTTTGAAGATAAAGGAACAGGCTGAGGCTGATCTTGCTAAGATCAACTCCGAGAGAGATAAGGTTATAGCTGAGGTCGAGCAGCAGCAGAAGGCTGCCAAGGAAGAGATCGACGGCATCAGAGAGCAGGCTCAGCAGATCATCAGTGAAGCTGAGGAAGCTGCTACTAAGCGTGACGAATCCTTGAAGGAGATCGAGGGCTTCAGAGCTGAGATGGCTGAGATTACCAGCAAGAAAGAAGCTTTGGATGCTGAGATCGCTAAGGAGAATGACGAGCGTGCCAAGGCTGTTGCCGAGCATGAGAAGAAGATTGCCGACTTCGAGAATTCCGCTACTGAGTGGAGCAAGCAGATCGAAGCTATATCTGATGAATATAAGAAGGCACAGGTAACCATCGAGGACGCTAAGAACATCGAAGTTACAGCAAGAGCTGCAGCAGAAGAGATTGTTCTTGATGCCGAGAAGAGAGCTGTATTCCTCAAGGAAGCTGCTCTTAAGGAGAGTGACAAGGGTCAGTACATCAAGACCATCGAAGAGAAGGAGAATAAGATAAAGGAAATGGAGAAGGAAAGAGACGCCCTTAACGCTAAGATCGAAGAGCTTGAAGCATCCATCAAGGCTATTGAGAAGAAGGTTGCTTCCGGTGCCATCGGCGGTGCTGCAAACGGACCTAAGGAATACTCCGTAGAGACTGTTAACCATAATGATATCGGTGAAGTAAATGATGCCGGTATCGCAGACATCCTCGCTAAGAAGACTAAGGACGGCTGGACACTGATCTCAGTTATCAATGATGACGGCGGTAAGCTTCAGGGTGCGCTTGGCGGAGAGGCTACAGCTTCACTTTCCATGGGGTCCTTCACAAGTAAGGAAGACAGAGTTATCCTCATATTCGAGAGACCTAAGAAGTAAGATTTATCAAAAGAATTTTATATGGACCGCGGTTAACCCCGCGGTCTTTTTTATGCTGCAAAAATGACTTTTTAAGATGCACAAAATCATTGATAGAAAATTCATATTATTTGTGGAAAACGTATAGCAAACATATTATAATTAAAAATGCTTGACTAATTGTCAAAGCCAAACAAAATCTCCAAAGGAGGAAGATCTTATGGAAAAGTATTCCGCAGACAAGATACGTAATATTGCATTGCTCGGGCATCAGGGCTCCGGCAAGACATCTCTCGCAGAAGCAATGCTGTATTGCACGAAGGCCATTGACCGTTTAGGCAGGACTGCAGACGGCAATACAACGCTTGATTTCGAGCCGGAGGAGATAAAGAGAGGTTCTTCAATTTCAGCTGCCGTAGCAAGCTGCGAGTATAAGGGCAGTAAGATCAATATTATCGACACTCCCGGTGATTTTGACTTCCTGGGCGAAGAGATGTCCGGAATCAGGATCGCAGACAGCGGTATCGTAATGATCTCGGCTAAGGGTGGAACATCCGTAGGTTCTCAGAAGGCAATCAGACTTCTTAACAGCAAGAACGTTCCGTTCCTCTTCTTTGTAAACCGTATGGATGAGCCTAATGCAGACTTTGAGGCAGTTACGCAGAGAATGATGGACCGTTATGGTCCGAGCGTAATCCCGCTGTCACTCCCTATCCTTGAGAACGGACAGATGACCGGAATTGTCGATGTCATGAACAGAAAGGCTTTCAAGCTTGATAAGTCAGGTAAGTCAGAGGAGATTCCTCTTCCTGAAGAGTACAACGACCGTATCGATGATCTCCAGGATCAGGTTAACCAGGTTGTAGCTGAAGCTGACGATGCTTTGATGGAGAAGTACTTCGCAGGCGAGAAGTTCACAGAGGATGAGTTCAGACATGGTGTACATGCCGGCTTCCGTGAAGGTAAGCTCCATCCTATCTACTGCGGTTCCGCTTATGCGAACTGGGGCGTAGACTTCCTGCTTAACTGTATCGCTAAGGATACACCTCCGGCAGGAAAGAAGCCTACATTGATCGGCACATTGCCCGACGGTTCTGAGCAGGAAGTTGCTTGCAAGCTCGAAGATCCTCTTGCTGCATTCATTTTCAAGACAATCGCTGACCCGTTCGTAGGTAAGATCTCTATCTTCAAGGTTAACGCAGGTTCTATCAAGGCTAACTCCACTGTATACAATGCTACACAGGAGAAGGATGAGAAGATCGGTAACCTGTTCTTCCTGCTCGGTAAGAAGCAGATTCCTGTAGATGAGGTTTGTGCCGGTGATATCGGTGCTACAGCTAAGCTTGCTATCTCACAGACTAACGATACATTGTGCGATAAGGCACGTATCCTCGAGATGCCTAAGATCAAGTTCCCTTCACCGTGTCTTTCCAAGGCTATCAAGCCTGAGAAGAAGGGCGAGGAAGACAAGATCATGGGCGGTCTGCAGAAGCTCATGGATGAGGACAGATGCTTTACTGTTGAGAACAACGCAGAGACAAAGCAGATGGTTATCTCCGGCTTGGGTGAAGTTCAGCTCAAGGTTTTGGTTACCAAGCTTAAGAATAAGTTTAAGGTAGACGCTGTTCTCGAAGATGCTAAGGTTCCTTACCGTGAGACAATCCGTAAGAAGGTTAAGGTTCAGGGTAAGCATAAGAAGCAGTCCGGCGGTCACGGTCAGTACGGTGACGTTTGGATCGAGTTCGAGCCTAACTACGATACAGAAGATCTTGTATTCGAAGAGAAGGTATTCGGTGGTGCCGTTCCTAAGAACTATTTCCCTGCAGTTGAGAAGGGACTTCAGGAGTCAATCGAGAAGGGTATTCTTGCTGGCTATCCTGTAGTTAATCTCAAGGCTACTTTGGTCGACGGTTCTTACCACGATGTAGACTCCAACGAGCAGTCCTTCAAGATGGCAGCTCACCTCGCATTCAAGGCAGGAATGGAGCAGGCTGATTCCATCATCCTTGAGCCTATCTCATCTGTTGAGATTCACGGACCTGAGGAGAAGCAGGGTGATCTGCTCGGCGACCTCAATAAGAGAAGAGGCCGTGTAATGGGTATCGGTGCTGATGACTTGGGCTGCGTTATCAATGCAGAAGTTCCTACATCCGAGATGGGCGACTACGCTACAGATCTTAAGGCTATGACTCAGGGTCTCGGCTGGTTCGCTATGGAGCATGCAAGATATGAGCCCGCTCCGGCTGATGTTTCTGCAAAGGTTATTGCAGAAGCTAAAGCTAACGAGGCTTGATTTCTCGCTACGTAATTGATTAATTTCCGCGCTCCTTCGGGAGCGCGGTTTTTTGTTGTTGACAAAGGGAATACTAGGGAGTAACATATGAACAGATGTACATATGAACGAATACTCATATGAGGAGGTAACAAATGGCACACGATCACAGCGAACTTCTTAAGAAGATAAAGAAAGACATGCCGGAAGATGAACTTCTTCAGGATCTGGGCGATCTGTTCAAGGTTTTTGGCGACACGACAAGAATCAAGATCATGTATGCGCTATATGAAGGTGAGATGTGTGTATGTGCTATCTCTGAGCTTCTTAATATGACGCAGTCGGCTATCTCACATCAGCTCAAGACACTGAAGGATGCCAACCTCGTCAGTGCGAGAAGAGAAGGCAAAGAGATGTATTACAGCCTTTCCGATGAACACGTTAAGTCGATCATCGCGGAAGGCTACGAGCATATAACTGAGTAAAAAATAAAAGGAGATAAACACTATGAAAAAGACATTTGAACTCGAAGATCTGGACTGCGCTAACTGCGCAAGGAAGATGCAGGAAGCAGTAGAGAAGCTCGACGGAGTTAATTCCTGCTCAGTTAACTTCATGACACAGAAGATGATCCTTGATGCTGATGACGCTAAGTTCGACATCATCCTTCAGGAAGCCATTAAGGTAATGAAGAAGGTTGAACCTGATTGCACAGTATTTCTCTGATAAGAAGGTAAATATATATGAAGTTCAAGCTCACCCGTAAACAGAAGAAAATGTTATACCGTATCATCTCAGCAGGAATACTGCTCGCGATCGCAGCGGCAGTAACACACCTTACTGACCTTCCGTGGTGGGCAGACCTTCTCATATACGTCGTCCCCTATGTAGTATCAGGTTACGACGTTCTTAAGACCGCCGCGATCAACCTCCTTCACGGTCAGGTCTTTGATGAGAAGTTCCTTATGATGGTGGCAACTGTCGGAGCTTTCGGAGCAGGAGAATATCCGGAAGCTTCGGCAGTCATGCTGTTCTATCAGATAGGTGAATTGTTCCAGAGTATCGCGGTCGGCAGATCCAGAAAGTCGATCAGCAATCTCATGGACATAAGACCTGACAGTGCAACGGTAATAAGGGATGGAGAAGAAATAACTGTAAGCCCCGATGAAGTCGAAGTCGGTGAGCTGATCGTTGTAAGACCTGGTGAGAAGATCCCGCTCGACGGTATTGTCGAAGAGGGAACGAGCTCGGTCAATACGGCTGCACTCACAGGCGAGTCGGCTCCTGTCGATGTTGATTACAGTGACAATGTAATAAGCGGAACGGTTAATCTTACCGGCGTTATTAAGGTCAGAACGACCAGCACATTCGGTGAGAGTACGGTATCCAAGATTCTCGAACTCGTCGAGAATTCTTCAGAGAAGAAGGCGAAGGTCGAGAACTTTATCACTAAGTTTGCAAGATACTATACGCCCTGTGTTGTTATAGCGGCGCTGCTTCTTGCGATCGTTCCTCCGCTTGTCCTCGGTGCAGGCAGTTGGGAAGTTTGGAAGACATGGCTTATGCGTGCATGTGTCTTCCTCGTAGTATCCTGCCCCTGTGCTTTGGTAGTATCAGTTCCGTTGTCGTTCTTCGGAGGCATAGGCGGTGCTGCCAAGGAAGGTATCCTCATAAAGGGTGCCAACTACATGGAAACTCTGGCAGCTATCGACACAGTAGTCTTTGATAAAACAGGAACGCTTACGAAGGGTGTTTTCGCTGTGGAGGACATTCACCCCAGTGTAGTAAGTAAAGAGGATCTGCTCGATATCGCAGCGGCGTGCGAGAGTTTCTCGAGCCATCCTGTGGCGCAGTCTATCGTGAGGGCGCACGGGGAGCACATTGATAAGGACCGCATAGAGCAGGTGCAGGAGATCGCGGGCAAGGGTATCGAGGCCGTGATCGACGGTAAGAAGTATTACTGCGGTAACGGCGGCCTGATGGAGATGTGCGGCGCGGATTACCACGACTGCCATCTGACGGGCACGATAATCCATATCGCGAACGAGAGCGAATACTTGGGCCACATTGTTATCAATGATGAGATCAAAGAAGACTCTGCGGCTGCCATGAGTCAGCTTAAGAAGATTGGAGTTAAGCGTCTCGTAATGCTCACGGGCGACAAGGAGAAGGTCGCGAAGAACGTTGCCGAGAAGCTCGGTCTTACCGAGTATCATGCAGAACTTCTGCCGGCGAATAAGGTCGAGTGGGTAGAGAAGCTCCTCACAGACGGCGGCAAGCTCGCATTCACGGGTGACGGTATCAACGATGCACCTGTCCTTATGAGAGCGGACCTTGGTATCGCGATGGGGGCGATGGGCTCAGATGCTGCGATTGAATCCGCGGATGTAGTCCTGATGGACGACAAGCCGACGGGCATTGCCAAGGCGATAATGATCGCCAGAAAGACAATGCGCATTGTTAAAGAGAACGTATTCTTCGCACTCTTTGTTAAGGCGGTTATCCTGGTTCTCGGTGCAGTCGGCATCGCGAACATGTGGCTCGCAGTCTTCGGAGACGTAGGCGTGCTGATACTTGCGATCTTAAATGCAGTTCGCGCTATGAAGACGAAGTAAGTCTCAGTCGATTCTGTAGATCGTCGTCGCTTCCTCAGGGAAGTACGCTACCGGAGTCAGGTTCTCGGCGAAGAATTCCTTGTTATAGTAGACACCCTCGGGGTAGTTATATCCGAAGAATGAAGGGTCATCGATGAGATATGTGATGCCTCTTTCATGGCAGTAACGCTGGAACTCGGAGAAGTCGTTGTTGCAGCCGCTGATGAGCCAGTAGTAGATGTCTTCTCTTGTGTAGGTGTCGTGACCTGCGGACCATGCGTAGTAAGGCCATGCGTAGTAAGCGGGACGGCCAGCGAGGAAGAAGCGGTCCATAGCCCACTGAGGTGTCAGGAAGACATCGTCAGGATTTGTATTATTGATTATCCACTCCGTAAGATCTGATTCTGTGTTGACCTCAACGTAGTTCTTGTTGCGGTTAATGTAAGTGCACCACTCGGATACGCCGGTAGCCGTGAGGGGCACGAGAAGTGCGACTGCGAGTACGATGAGACCTGCGCGTACTGCGATGTAGCCGGGCTTGGGAAGCTTCTCCTTGATCTTGGAAGGAGGAGCCATCATCTCGGCGATGCCGGAAGCTACGAATACATCAACCAGGATCAAAGTGAGCTGTATGAACTTGTGGTTCGCGAGCATCTCAAGGGAAACCTGGTAATTGAAAGCGAAGATCAAAGGCGCGAGGAAAGCGAGGAACAAAAGCTCGCGGTAGACGGGTTTACGTCCTATGATGTCGCGTACGAGCACATAGATTACATAGCAGGCAGCGACGATGAGCGTCAGACCTGTGACTATTATGAGGTAGTTGGATATGCCTGTAGGTGTTCTTTCCTCTTCAGTAAGAACGAATCCTGCCATGCGTTGGAACTTAACAACGGATGAAGCTCCGCCGGCGAATATCTGTGTCTGAATGAAGGAGGACACAACTGCCACAGCTGCGACTGCAGCATAGGAGACACGTGTCTCGGATACCAATGCCATGATGAGCAGCACGAGAAGTGTGGCAATCAAAGCAGAGCCGTGGAAGAACGGGAGCGTAACAGCGATAACGCATGCAAGAAGCGTGATGCCCCAAGGGTTAAGAGGGTCGGCCTTACGGAAGATCCAAGCCTCGCGGGAAGCTGCGAAAGCCTTGAGCCATCTTACTTCGTGTGTGGCTCCTGTGGCGTCCTTGGTCTTGATGAGGCTTACGCACATGCGCCTTACGAAAGGCGTAAACAGTATGATCAGGATGAGCATCGCCGCTACGCCGAGCATGAGGTGACGCTGGTTAGGGTAGACGTTGATAGCCCAGATGCCCCAATCGTCGTAGACGGTCTTCTTATACCAGTCGGGGCTGCTTGCGATGGACTTCAGCGCTGCGCCGAGAGGGATGCCTGCGGACTTAAGCTCCGAGATATGGTAGAAGACGTTCAAAGAGCTTCTGAAAAGAACAAATACAGGTGCCAGCACGAAAGCTGCCTTCTTTCTTGAGAGCAGTACGGCAAGCACACCGAGAAGCTCGAAAGCGCATACCATTGTGATGATGCTCGGCAGATTAAGAGCGAGGTCGATAGGGAAGCCTAAGTACTCGAGCATACCTGCAAAGAAGTAGAAGAAGAAGTGATACTGTATTCCGTCTCCCGAGAAGTGCATGTACTGCGTCGGGAAGTTAAAGCCCTTCGAGAAAGACGAGACCATCGCGGTGTGAGGCGACAGATCCGAGTAAGTGGAGTAGCCTGCACACAGGATGCCGTCAGACATTCTGTATGTGTAATACATAAGGATTGTGGCAACACCTGTAAGGAGCACGGTAACGAGTCCGTAGTAGATGACATTGCCTATCGAATGAACGTAAGCAGGAATCTGCGATCCTTCGGAATCTGTACCGGAGAGCTTGTTCTTGTGAA
Source organism: Clostridiales bacterium (assembly GCA_017552455.1). Taxonomy (GTDB): domain Bacteria; phylum Bacillota; class Clostridia; order Saccharofermentanales; family Saccharofermentanaceae; genus Saccharofermentans. The sequence continues at coordinate 36,315 of JAFZPX010000027.1, read as the reverse complement.
GTCTCTTTACATAAACCGAGAAGTTGACACTCGTTAAGATGATGAATACCGCGAATGTCAGGAGCACTCCCGTGCGGCGCGCCATGTCGGTGCCGTCGACAAGGAGGTTAAGAATGTAGATCGCGTAATAGTTGAACATGGAAACGCACAGGATTCCCGTTATGATGCCTGCAGGTGCAGTGAAGAGCACAGGAGGGAGTTTGCCTACGACACTCTTTCCGGGTGAGCAGGCCGTGAAGAACCTTGCTGTGTCAGGGACACACATGGTTACAAATGATATTCCGAATACCGCACAAACGGCTATATACAAAACTGCGAGCATAGTACCTCTAGATTAATAAAAATATATATAAATTCTAACAAAGAAGATTGCCCGCATTTTTACACGCATATTACATTAACGCGACTTGCGGTTACTTTTGGCACGGGTAACACAAATGTAACTAATATGCACATTTGAGGGTAAAACAGCATTGCTAAACTAGAAATACTCGAAGGAGGATCATGCCATGAAGATCGTAGTTTTGGGAGGCGGTTTAAGCCCCGAAAGAGATGTTTCCAAGAAGTCAGCGAGCCTTATCGCTAATGCACTCTTGAGCAAGGGACACGAAGTTGCCCTTGTGGATCTTTATGACGGTATTGAGAACGATGCCCCGACAGACAGCTTTTTCCGTACGGGAACAGCAGAGCTTTTCTCTTACGAGATTCCTGAGGAAGAGCCTGATCTTGATAAGGTAATCGCCGATCACGGCGGACGTAAGGAGTGGCTCGGTCCCCGTGTTATCGAGATATGTAAGACAGCAGACTGCGTATTCTTGGGTCTCCACGGAGCTAACGGAGAGAACGGAAAGACACAGGCTGTACTCGAGGCTCATGACATCAGATACACAGGCTGCGGCTACACAGGCTGCGTTCTTGCCATGGATAAGGGTCTGTCCAAGGCTCTTGTAAAGGGCGAGGGATTTAAGACATCCAAGTGGTTCACCATAAGAGATGAGGACATCACATACGAAGAGGTTGTAGACAGATTAGGTCTGCCGTTCGTCGTTAAGCCCATAGGCTGCGGAAGCTCCTGCGGTGTCTCGATCGTTCACTCCAAGGACGAATTCGACAACGCCATGAATTACGCTGAGAAATACGAGCGTCACCTCATCATCGAGCAGTACATAAAGGGCCGTGAGATCACCGTCAGCATCCTTGACGGCAAGGCTCTGCCCATTACTGAGATCATTCCCCACGAGGGTTTCTACGATTATAAGAATAAGTACCAGGCAGGACTTACTACACATGTCTGCCCTGCAAATCTTACCGAGGAAGAGACGGCAAGAGCCAAGAAGATCGCCGAGGACGAGTTCCACCTTCTGCGCATGACTGCATATGGCAGAATCGACATGATCTACGACGGAACTGACTTCTGGTTCATCGAGGCTAACAACCTTCCCGGCATGACAAATACATCACTTCTTCCCGAGGCGGCGGCACACACCGGCATCACGTACGAGGATCTGTGTGAAAGGATCGCAGAGGCTGCGGGCAGGAGACACATTTGATCAAAGTCGGAATTATAGGTGGAGGTGCTGCGGGGCTTTTCGCTGCGTGTTTTCTAAGGAAAGAGGGAGTGTCTTTTACCCTGCTCGAAAAGGGCCCGGAGTGCGGCCGTAAGCTGCTTCTGACGGGGCACGGCAGGTGCAATATCACTAACAGAAAACCCGTTACGGAGCTCATGCAGGGATACCATGAGGCATCGAAATTCATCAAGCCCGCACTGTCTTCTTTCGGGCCGGAAGATGCCGTTAAGTTTATTGAAGAAGAGCTTAGGGTACCCCTTAAAGAAGAGGAGAATAACCGTATGTTTCCCGTGTCGGACAAGGCGTCCGATATCAGGGATGCGCTCGTAAAGTACGCGGGGCAGATGAATATCCTGACGAACTTTGATGTGGTTGATATCGAGTACGACGGCAACCAGAAATATGAGCCTTTTACGGTCACTGCAAAGGATGGAAGGGTGCTGATGTTCGATCGTCTTATCATGGCGACGGGCGGAAAGACTTTTCCGAAGACGGGCTCTGACGGTAAAGCTTACGAGCTCCTAGGAGGGATTCTCGGTCATAAGATAACGCCGCTTTATCCCGCGCTGACAGGAGTTCCGGTATCAGGTGCTGACAAGGAATTCACATCGTCATTAAGCGGTGTATCGGTTTACGCGGGGGCGGGACTTTATCTTGATAACAGAAAGAAAAACAAGACTGAAGGCGATGTGCTCTTTACGCATGAAGGTCTGACAGGCCCTGCGATCATTGAACTTGCACGCGATATTCCTGAGGATGTTACGGAGCACGACGGCTGGATCGAATTGGATTTCACGCCGGGGCGTGACGATACTGAGGTTGATAAGGAGCTTCTAGAGCAGATTAGGCAAAGACCTGATGCGAGACTTACTACGATAGGTGCTTCGTTTGTGCCGGCTTCGCTGTCACGCGCCATTGGTGAGCGTGCGGGTGTTACAGACCTTGTCGCGGCGAATGCCACCAAGGAGCACCGCAAAGAGTTTCTTCGTAATCTCAAGCATCTTCACATGACCATCGACAGGCAGCCGAAGTTCGAGACAGCCTATGTTACAAGGGGTGGAGTGGCGCTCGATGAGATTGACCGTAAGACCTGCCAGTCCAAGGTGTTCCCCGGAGTATATGTCATAGGTGAGGCGCTCGATATTGACGGAATAAGCGGCGGATATAACCTCCAGGCCGCGATAAGTGAAGCTTATATCGCAGTTCGCGCCATTATGTGATAAAATCTTCAAGATTTTATATATAAGGGGGAGCCCTCATGTCCGAGAAAAGAACTGATTACATTAGTTGGGACGAGTATTTTATGGGCGTCGCGAAGCTCGCAGCTCAGAGGAGTAAAGACCCCAGCACGCAGGTTGGTGCCTGCATTGTAAATTCCGATAACATGATCGTATCTGTCGGGTACAACGGACTTCCTGCGGGCTGCTCCGATGATGATTTTCCGTGGGCAAGAGAGGGCGAAGTGTTCGACACCAAGTATGCTTATGTGTGTCACGCTGAGCTTAATGCGATCCTGAATTCGGGCACCGGCGATCTACGCGGATCCAAGGTGTATGTTACACTCTTCCCCTGTGAGGGCTGCACCAAGGCTCTTATTCAGAAGGGCGTTAAAGAAGTTATCTACGACAGCGACAAGTATCACGATATGCCGGCTACGATGGCTGCAAGAAGGATGCTGGATGCTGCAGGTGTTAAATATACGAAGTATGAAGCGTCAGGCCGTAAGATTGAGCTGGACGTTTGATCATAAAGAAATCAGGAGTGTGTTGAGGTAGTTATGGGTGAGGTAAAGTCTTTTATCTGGGACGAGAAGAATGAGTGTATGGAGGAGGCAGAGCGCCGCGAATTAGTCGGTAAGCGCCTCGTATCCGCTGTAAGAAGAACATACGATAATGTTCCTTACTACAGAAAGAAGCTTGAGCTTGCAGGTATCAGCCCTGATGATATCAAGGGTATGGATGATATCGAGAAGCTTCCTTTCTGCGATAAGCTTGATTTCAGAGATAATTATCCGTTCGGAACTTTGGCAGTTCCCATGGATCAGCTCGTAAGATTCCACGCTTCATCCGGTACTACAGGTAAGATGAAGGTTGTAGGCTACACGGCTAACGACGTAGACCTCTGGTCCGACGCACTTTGCCGTTGCTACGCTATGTCCGGTATGCAGAAGGGTGACCTGGTTCACATTGCTTACGGCTATGGACTTTTTACAGGAGGTCTCGGACCCCATTATGCATGCCAGAAGTTCGGTTCTGTCGCTATCCCGGTATCCGGCGGTAACACAGCAAGACAGATTCAGATCCTTACAGAGTGGCAGCCTCAGGTAATCATGTGCACACCCACATACATGCTGCACATCATCGATGTAATCGAGAAGAACGGCATCGATAAGTCTCTTATCAAGCTTCGTTCCGGTATCTTCGGTGCCGAGGCTTGGACACATGAGATGAAGGATCAGATCGAGTCGAGAATCGGTCTTAAGGCGTTCGATATCTATGGTCTCACAGAGATCGTAGGTCCCGGTGTAGGATGCTCCTGCCCTTACTGCAACGATCAGATCCACATCAACTCCGACCTGTTCTGGCCTGAGATCGTAGATCCTGAGACAGGTAAGGTTCTGCCTGAGGGTGAGATGGGTGAGCTCGTATTCTCATCACTTCTCAAGGAAGGCGTTCCGATGATCCGCTATAACACACACGACCTTACACGTATCCACTACGGTAAGTGCCAGTGCGGAAGAACAACACCCCGTATCGATAAGATCACAGGTCGTGCTGACGATATGCTCATCATCAGAGGCGTTAACGTATTCCCGACACAGATCGAGGCAGCTGTCATGAAGTTCAAGGAAGTTCTTCCTCACTACATGATCTATGTTGACCGTGTTAATAACCTCGACGTTATCTCTGTTAAGATCGAGCTTAATCCTGACCTCATGTCAGATACGATGTCCGGTCTCGAGAAGCTTACTAAGGCCATCGAGGGTGAGATTTCAAACATCACAGGCATCCACGCGAAGGTTCTTCTCGTAGAGCCCAGATCTTTGCCCAGATCCGAAGGTAAGATGGTAAGAGTAGTAGATTCCAGATTCAAGAAGTGATCATATGAAGAAATCATTGATAAAGGTTGCAACAGCCATTCTCACCGCGAGCTTAATGCTCGCGGTGTTTTCTGTATATTCTCCGATTGTAAATGAGATCGTAAGAGCTGAAGCATCGGCGGATGTCGAATCGACTAATCCTTGGGGTGACGGCGGTCAGATAACACTTAATCTGTCAGGCTGCTCGGGCTATGGTCAGATCGAAGTAGTTGTCGACTTTGGCGGTACGGTAAGTACTGCTTCAGGTTGGGGATTCGATTCTTATGAGATCTCAGGAAGTCAGGTTACCGCGACTGTATCTGCATCCGGTCCTAATTCCTGGGGCTTTGACGGCAGTGTAGGAATTCAGGTAACAGGTTCTAATATCAACAATATCTCCCTGGTATCCGTTACAGGTTCGGGTACGGGTTCTACACCTACAACGCAGACTCAGAGCAGCGAGAGCGGGACAGCTGATGTGCAGGATCCTTCTTCCGGCGTTGCGCCTGTTGATTATGCTAACGTAGAACTCGTACAGGGCGATGACTGGCTTACTACAGACGGAGACCGTATCGTGGACCAGAACGGAACTGAGGTCTGGCTTACGGGCTGCAACTGGTTCGGGTATAACACGGGTAGTAATGTTTTCGACGGGGTGTGGGCATGTAATATGCGCGAGGCGCTCGAGTCCATTGCGGACCACGGCTTTAACCTGCTGCGTATACCGATGTCGGCGGAGCTTTTGCTTCAGTGGAGCAACGGCGAGTACCCCGAGGCCAATTATAATCATGCTTATAACCCCGAGCTTGAGTCCATGAACTCGCTCGAGATCTTTGATTATGCTCTTGATATCCTCGCGGCAAACGGTGTTAAGGTCATGATCGATATCCACTCGCTTCCGACGGATGCGATGGGTCACAACCTGCCCTTATGGTATACGGATTCTATGACGGTCGATGATTTCTATGCTGCTTTGGACTGGCTGTCCGCGCGCTATGCTAACAACGACACGATCATTGCTTACGATCTTAAGAACGAGCCTCACGGCAAGCCTTCGGAGCCCGACCACGCTATCTGGAATGACTCCGAGGACGCGAATAACTGGAGATATGTCGCGCAGACTGCGGGCAACATCATCCTCGACAACAACCCGCATGCGCTTATCATGATCGAGGGTATAGAGATATATCCTATCGATCCTTCCGCAAACAACTTTACGTCGACAAACAGTGAAGATTATTACTTCTCCTGGTGGGGCGGCAACCTGCGCGGTGTCGCGGATTATCCCATCGACTTTGGCTCGCCCGAGCGTAATGCTCAGATAGTTTACTCTCCTCACGACTACGGTCCTGCTGTCTATGCGCAGCCCTGGTTCGAGGGAGGCTTCACATACGAGTCCTTGTACGAGGACTACTGGCACGAAGCTTGGCTATATATCGATGAGGAGCAGATCGCACCTTTGCTCATCGGTGAGTGGGGCGGATTCATGTCGGGCGACAATCTTACATGGATGACATACATGCGTCAGCTTATCGCTGAGTATCATCTGAACCACACTTTCTGGTGCTTTAATGCAAACTCCGGCGACACCGGCGGACTTGTTCTCGACGACTTCGTCACATGGGATCAGGAGAAGTATGAGTTCGTTCGCGAGGTTCTCTGGCAGGATGCAGACGGCAACTTCATCGGTCTTGATCATGTGATCGCACTCGGTGACAACGGAATCTGTTTAAGCGATTTCTCTGGCCTTTCTGCGGTGCCTGTGGTCAACTCGGGTGCACCTGCTTCTGCGGGTTCTTCTGAGGGCACGGTTGTTACGGATGCTTCGGGAAATGTTGTTGTTTCCGAGGCTGGCGCGGTGACAGGCGACCCTGTTAAGACGACGCTTAGTAATGTTCTTAAGATCGTTATCGGGGCTGCGGTGGCGCTCGTGGTCGTTGTCGGAGGCGTTGTTGTATACGCTCTCGGTAAGAAGAGTGTGCGTAAAGATTGATAATTATCAAAGGAATTAAATTGCAATAATATGTTCCCCACTCGTATAATTTAAGAGTTAGGAACATATTAGAAACGTATTTTTGAATCAAAGTGTTTGGGGGGCTTACGCTGTGACTCGAAGATTATTTTCCAGAATATTTGCTGTTTTTATTGTGCTGTTTTTCGCGTGCGGATATGTGTTTGCAAATCCGGGCGCGGCTTTGGCTACTGCGACCGTAACGGCCGGCGGTACTCAGGCTTGGGGCGATGGCGGTCAAGCGTGGGTAAATATCTCCGGGGCTACGGGCGGCGAGACAGTAACAGTAACTTTGTATGTTGACGGAGAGATCGGCTGGGCCGGTGGTAATTGCTCTGTCAGCGGTAATACGATCACATTCACGTTCACTCTTGAACAGTATCAGAATAACTATTACATGGCAGTTTACGGAACGGATATCGAGGATATCACGATATCCAGTATCTCAGTAACAGGCGGATCGACTCCTTCACCGAGCCCTTCTCCGTCACCTTCACCCAGCCCGTCGCCGAGTCCTTCACCTGCGCCTGCGCAGACACAGCCGGCGGCTACAACTCAGCCACCTGCACAGACACAGGCACCCGCACAGACACAGGCTCCTGCGGCAGATCCTGCACCTGTTGCACCCGCTCCTGTTGTTCCGGCACCGGGTGGAGAACCTGCACCTGCTGCTCCTGCAGCAGACCCGGGAGTTCAGCCCGTAGTGCAGCCCGAGGCACAGCCTGCCGCTGATGCTGCAGCTCAGCCCGCGGCAGATCAGGCAGTTGCTACTGAAGCTCAGCCTGTGGCAGATCAGGCAGCACAGCCTGCAGCAGCACAGCCCGCAGCCGATCAGCCTGCTCAGACAACTCAGGCCGGCGGCGTTGTAGTTATCGAAGATGATAACGAGACACCTGTTATCGGTGACGGCGAGATGACCGTAGCCGAGACAACAGTCCCGATCGTAATAATGGATGCCCAGGGTAACCTTATTACAGTTACTCCCACACCTACTCCTTTCCCTCATATGTCCGGAACATCGCTTTCGGTCGGAAGAACAAGTGTCCAGTTCCCTTGGAAGGCGATCGCTATCGGTGTAGTTGTCATCGCTGTTCTCGGAACAAGATACATGATGCTTAAGAGCAGAGGTTTAAGGGGCGGTAATCTCGCACTTGAATTCGTACCCGGTGTTTCCGACTTTGTTGATAAGATGCAAAGAAGAGGAAAGACCAAGATAGCGGAGACTCCGGTCGTTCAGAAGAACGATTACTCCAATACCACCTCATTCAAGGCTGCTGAGGCGGCCCGTGAGGCACAGCTTGCCAGAGCAGAATTTGCCAAGGCTCAGGCTGAAAGAAAGCAGATGGCCGCTATGGCAAACAATACTGCACCTGCAACACCGACAGGGCTCAAAGCTCCCGTTAAGAGACCTTCTTCCGCAGCTGCACAGTCAGGCATTAAGACAGCTCCCGGCTTCAAGTTCACGGCACCTGTAATGGATCCGCTTACTGCGGACACTGCACCTTCGCCGTTCAAGCCGAGTGCATCTGCGGCAGCTTCCAAGCCCGCTGCGACTTCAGCAGAAGTAAATGCTCAGAGGCCGAGCCCTTTCGCAAGACCTAATACTCCCGCAGATAACGGATGATAAGCCATGAGTCTTAAGGACATTTTCGCGAAGTTTAAGAGCAAGCCGGAGCAGGCGGCTCCCGAGAATGAAGAAGATAAGCCGAAGGTAGTTAACGGCTACCTTCAGACGTCGAATACACGTGTAATCAGACCTGTTTATTCGAACACCCGAGAGGGAAGAGCTGCACAGGAAGCAAAAGCAAAAGAAAATAATTCGTCTGTGCATAATGACTAATAAGCATTTTTAAAGTATAATATTCTTTGTAGAAAATGTGACAGGGTGGCGTTACATGCTGAACGAATCTAGTAACAACCGAAGCAGGGGTTCAAGGGTACCTTCTATCAATTCCAGAAGGAATGTATCGACTATGAATCGTCCTGATTCCGATAGTCTTAATTCAAATGCGACTGCAACTGTAGCAGCACAGGTTTTCAAGAAGATGCAGACGGAAGAAAGGGACGGCAATAAGCCTGCTATCGCTAATGGTTTTATTCCCCCTGTAGTTAATGATCTGGGTGCACCGAAGACAGAACCTGTAAAGAATTCTCCTTTCAAGGCTGCGGCTAAGGGACCTATCAAGCGTCCTAAGGGTATTACCAATGCTTCTGCACAGTCTGATGAGGTAGAGGTCGAGGAAGAGACCAAGGCTGAGGCACCCGGCGGTCCTCAGATTGCTAAGTTTATGCCGATTCCGGTTATTGAAGAGCCTAAGTCTCCTTTCGCGCCCATACAGAAGAAGTCCGAGCCCATCAAGCGCCCTTCATCTGCGTCTGTTAATCACGCGCAGGTACAGGCTGAGCAGGATGAGCTCGCGAAGCTTCAGGCCGAGCTTGATGCTCTTGGCGGCGTTTCCCGTAAGAAGGAAGAGGAGCCTGTTGTTAATAACGCTCCTTTGAAGACAAAGGATAAGACTTTTGTACCTCTCGCACCGGTACCTTACTTTAAGCAGGAAGAGAAGAACATCAATCCTTTCGCGGCTCCCGTTCAGAAGTCTGAAGAGCAGATCCGCAGAGAGGAAGAAGCTGCAAGACGTGCCCTCGAGAACAGCAGGGTAGATAAGAAGAAGTCTAAGCTCGATAAGCTCATGGACGGACTCAACCGCCCGATCTTCTGATAATGGCAACTACCGCGATAATCACCGGCGCATCCTCAGGGATAGGTATGTCCTTTGTTAAGGCGCTCCTGAAGGAGTCTACCTGTCCGGATAAGATATGGATTGTGGCGCGCCGCCTCGACAGACTCGAGGAGCTCGCGAAGCTTTCCGACAAGCTTATACCTGTTAAGGCAGACCTTCTCAAGGAAGAAGGCATCGATACCATCAAGAACAAGCTTAACGAGGAACACCCGGAGGTGGTGCTGCTCGTTAACTGCGCCGGCATGGGTAAGAAAGGCGATATCGCCGACCGCCCGTCCAAAGACATCTCAGATGCGATCACACTTAACTGCACGGCTCTGTCTGTGCTGACCCGCGAGGTCATTCCTTTCATGCCGGAAGACTCCCGAATCATTAACGTCGGTTCTTCCGCAGCATATCTTCCGCAGCCGCACTTTACCGTATACGCTGCATCCAAGTCCTATGTAGTATCGTTCTCGCGTGCCCTCGCGCGTGAGCTTCGAAAAAAGCGCATATACGTAACCGTAGTCTGCCCCGGCCCTGTCGAAACCGAGTTCAACAAGCTTGCTACAGACGGTGCCAGTGCGGAGTTCACGGGTTTTCGCAAGTTTGTGGCAGCGGACGCAGACAAGCTCGCAGCAGCTTCCCTGAAGGCGGCAAGACACAAGCGCGTGATGTTTGTTTACGGGCTTCCCAACAAGGCTTTGCATGTCGCTGCGAAGCTTATGCCGGTAGGACTGTATCTTAAATTGTTTTACAGATAAAGGGGCTTAGCGTGAGACTTAACGGTATTTTCAAGGACAATATGGTGTTTCAAAGGAACGCACAGATCCGCGTCTTCGGTGTTGCTGATGCTAATGCGGTATCGGTCTTGGCACGCATCATAGATGGCGATAAGATCCTCAGCGAAGGTATTGCGGACTATATAGAAGAAGACGGCAGATCATTTGTCATTGAATTGGACGCGCTTCCTGCGGGAGGTCCTTACACGCTGTGGGTTGATTCGCAGGTCAATGAGATCACGATCCATAATGTCTATATCGGCGAAGTCTGGCTTGCAGGCGGACAGAGCAACATGGAATATCCTCTCGGAAGATCCGCGAATGCTGCTTCGGTAGTTGCTTCATGCCCGAAGACGAATATTCATTTCTATAACGTTCCCGTGTTCGATAAGGTAAACGAGGAACTTATTGAAGCCGAGGCTGAGACTAAGTGGGATGTGATCGATTCCGATACATGCTACGGCATGAGCGGAATAGGATTTTTCTTCGCGATGAAGGTGCAGGAGTACCTGAAGGCTAACGGTGAGGATCTGCATTTTGGTGTTATAGGCTGTTATCTCGGCGGATCGTCGGTATCGTGCTGGCAGTCGGTTGAGACGCTCGGGAACACTGAGGAAGGCCGCCGCTATCTTGATGAGTTCAAGTCCAAGTGTGATGCGTGGGGTTCAAGGGAGGAATACCTTGAAGCTGAGGCTTCATATCTTGATGAGTGCGAGACGTTCGAGAGTAAAGTTAATAAGGTGCTGAAGAAAGATCCGTATATTACATACTTTGATGTCGAGAAGATAACCGGTCCGGGTGCATGGCCACCCCCTGTAGGGCCGCTGTCTGTAAGACGTCCCGGTTCTTTGTTTGACGGTATGTTGATGAGGATCGTTCCGTTTGCTTTAAGGGGAGTTATCTTCTACCAGGGCGAGGAGGATACGATCGCGCACAGTGCTGATTATGCTGTTGTGTTCAGGACGATGATAGAGCAGTGGCGTGGTCTTTTCCGTAACGAGGATATGCCGTTCCTGTTCTGCCAGCTTCCGGTGTTCCCGCCTGAAGGTGATCCCGAGGAAGAGTTGTGGGCAGTTGTCCGCGAGCAGCAAAGAATAGTTGCTGATACGGTAGCAAATACTTATATGGCCGAGATTATGGATTGCGGTGAGATAGGTAATGTTCACCCGTCGGATAAGAAGACTCCGGGCGAGAGATTGGCTGCCTTTGCGGTCAAGGATGTTTACGGCCTCGATTATTGATAATGCTTTTATCTTTGTGATATACTTCTTAAGCTTTTTGAGCATGCCTCTATAGCTCAGTAGGTAGAGCGCATCCATGGTAAGGATGAGGTCGCCGGTTCGATCCCGGCTGGAGGCTCCAGCATAGAAAAAACACCCTCGCTACGTACTCGGCGCGATGCGCCTGCGTAAGTCCGCTCGGGGTGTTTTTTTATGCTATACCCTGCGGGAGTGCCTGCGTAAGTTCGCTCGGGGTGTTTTTTTATGCTATACCCTTCGGGGTCAGCGCAGTTTTGCTTTCTCGGAGTACAGATGCTCGTCGGCGTTCTCGATAAGGTCTTTAAGTGAGATATCAGGTGACGCCTTCTCATAGCCGATGCTGACAGTAAGGTCGTAAGGCGCGTTGGCTTCTTTGTTGAGCTTGCGAAGCTCGCGGTCGATGCGGGCAATGATATTCTGTACAGCTACTTCATTCTCAGCCCAGATAAGGATAACGAACTCGTCGCCGCCGTAACGGGCGATGAGAGATCTTTTGTGATGTCCCTTGATAGCCAGTCTCATGGCATCTGCGATGCGGATCAGAGCCTTGTCACCCTGCAGATGGCCATATGTATCATTGATGCTCTTAAACTTGTTGGCATCGACCATGAGAAGATACAACGATGCGTTATCATCCTTGTCGTCATGCCACATCTCATAGTAATGGTCGATCGTCTTACGGTTATTAAGATTTGTCAGCGGGTCGACCGATATCATCTCATCTGTCCAATCCATATAGATGATCAAGGTCGCGAATGCCAAAGCGGCACAGGCGAGCGGCAATGCGGGATTGATGAACTGGATGATTCCCGCTATCGCGGGGCCGACCGGAAACAGTGCAAGTTTAATAAGTTTGCGACGCTGTGAATAATACTGCTTCTTGAACATGCGCACGAGGGCGCGGCTGCAGGTAAAGAATACATATGCATATGAGAAGATATACAGCAGAATGAACATCGGGCCTCTGCAGTAGACGTCGTTGTCATCGATGTAGAAGCACATACCGGTAAAGATGTTAACGACCAGCAGTAATCCCGTTATCCAAACGAGAACGGAAGACATTAACACGCGCTTGCGGTCCTTAACGAATGACGTGCCCTGCAGGTGTTCGAAGTAAACAAACCAGTAGAAACACATCAGCGACGTTGACAGAAAGTATACGGTCTTAAAGAAGAAAACTATCGTCGGGATGTATGTGAACAGTCCGTAGTACATCGTGACGCACATGGTATCCGATATGAAGAATACCATCTGTGCGTCGATAGCCATGGCGAAGTTTCTTTGAGCGACCATCTTGGTAAGGCCGCTCGTCTTATAGTGAAGGAGTGCGACCAAAACCAGGGAGATGACATTTACCTCCAAATACAAAAGAGAGTATAAAAAGTCACTGCCCATAGCGGTCCTCCTTATTTGTTAAGGTTAGGATCAGAAAACTGCTGCGATTGCCATTCCGCCTGCTGTGATCAAGGCTGCTGTGAGGAACTGCTTTCTGCCGGAGAGGTTGTCGTCCTTAACATGCTCCATAACAAGGATAGCGATATAAACGATTCCGAGAGTGGAGAAGAAGGAACCGATCTGTCCCAAGATCATGCTCATGTAGTGGCCCCAGAGGATCCTTACGAGTGCGCCGGGCATAACAGACATTGTTACTGCGGCAAGAACCTCAGGATACTTTCTCTTGGAGCCCTGAAGTGAAGCGACGAGCACGGCAAGACCTGCGATACCGAATGTGTAGATCGCATATGTCATGAGACTTGTGAAAGCGATCCTTACAAAGTAGGGAAAGTCCAAATACTCGTGAGCGATGATGCATCTGCTTATAACGCTGAGTATGTAGAGTACTGCTGCTCCGATGCCGGAGAAAATGAAAGCCACGGAAGTAGACATCTTCTGGCTCAAGTTTCTGATTCCTAGGATCGGATCATAGAAACCGATAATGTAACCCTTTGCGTATTCACCCATTGTCATATACCTCTTTTCTATTTTACAGTACTTTCGCAAGGAAAGTCTTAAGTCTGTCATTATCTGTCTGCCCGAAGATCTCCTCCGGCGTTCCTTCAACGACGATCTTACCTTCATCCATGAAGATGATCCTGTCGCCGACTTCGCGTGCAAAACCCATCTCGTGGGTAACTACAACCATCGTCATGCCTTCTTTGGCAAGGTCCTTCATAACATCGAGAACTTCGCCTACCATCTCAGGGTCGAGTGCAGACGTAGGCTCATCGAAAAGCAGCACATCCGGCTTCATCGCCAGAGCTCTTACGATAGCTATTCTCTGCTTCTGTCCTCCGGATAGCTGTGAAGGGTAGGCATCGGCACGGTCCTGCAAAGCAACCTTCTTAAGGAGCTCGCGAGCGAAAGCTTCTGCTTCCTCCTTACTCTCATGCTTGAGCTTACGGGGAGCAAGAGTCATGTTCTTTAAGATCGTCAGGTGAGGGAAGAGGTTAAAGTGCTGGAACACCATTCCCATCTTCTGACGGAACTTATTGATGTCGATATTCTTGGATGTGATATCTTCGCCTTCAAAGTAGATGTTTCCGGATGTGGGAGTCTCGAGAAGGTTCAGGGAACGAAGGAGAGTTGACTTACCGGAGCCTGAAGGTCCGATGATAACTACAACCTCGCCCTTGTCGATATCTATGCTTACGCCGTCGAGGGCTTTGATGGCGCCCCCGTTATAGTGTTTCTTTAAGTCTTTTACCGAGATGAGATGATCAGCGCTCACTGTTTCTTAACCTCCTCTCGAGTATTCCAACAAGCTTGGTGAAGAACATAACGATCACAAGGTAGATGATAGCTACTGCAAGAAGCGGCATGAAAGCCGTATATGTTCTTGATCTTATGATCTCGCCGCCCTTGGTCAGGTCGTGGAGACCGATGTAGCAGGATACGGATGTTTCCTTGATCAATACGATGAACTCATTCGCGAGGGCAGGGAGAACGTTCTTCAGTGCCTGAGGAATGATGATGTAAAGCATTGTCTGAGCATAGTTGAAGCCCAATGATCTGCCTGCTTCGAACTGGCCGGGATCGATGCTCATGATTCCCGAACGGATGATCTCAGCGACGTATGCACCGGAGTTGATACCGAATGCGATGATCGCGACGATGGTCTTATGCTGTGATATAGATACGAAGATAACGAAGTAGGCGATCATCAACTGAACGAGCATAGGTGTTCCGCGGATTACCGTCAGGTAAGCGGATGCGATCTTGTTAAGGGTGATGAGCACGCCCTTGCCAAAGCCGGGCTGCATATCGGTGATGTTCTTGTCATAGGTCGATCTTACGAGTGCGACAATGACACCTAAGAGGATGCCTAAGATGGTCGCGCCCAGTGTAACCAGGAAGGTGTTACCCAGACCTTTGACCAACAGCATATAGCGGTCATCAGCTATGAAGTTCAGGATGAAGGTGGCTTTTAAATCTTCCCACCAGTCCCTGATCGACAGTTCGTATAAATACATTCTCACTACTCCGATTCTTTAATAAGCAACTTCTTTATTTTAAATGCGAAAGCGGCGGAAATAAAGTACCATTTCCGCCGCTATAGTGTTTCAATAAGCTGTTTTTATGCTATCTATCAGCCCTCGGAAGGGATGTATGTCTCGATGATAGCGTCGATTGTGCCGTCAGCCTGGAGCTCAGCGAGAGCCTCATTGATAGCTGCGAGCAACTCCTCGTTGTCCTTGCTTACGCACATAGCGTAGTCCTCGATTGTGTAAGGAGTCTCGAGGATTGTAAGGCCATCGTTAGCAGCAACGAATGCCTGAGCAGGCTGGTTGTCGATAACAACTGCGCCTACAACACCGTTAAGAAGAGCAAGAACTGCATCGTTACCCTTGTTGTAACGGTCCATTCTGTCCTCACCAACTTCATCTGTCATGTAGATATCACCGGTTGTACCTGTCTGAACACCTACCATGCAGCCGCTCTCGATAAGAGAGTCGAGGTCTGTGATGTCAGAACCCTCAAGTACGATGATGGACTGGATGCCTGTAGCATATGTTGTTGTGAAGTTAACAGACTGCATTCTCTCTTCAGTAACTGTCATACCTGCACATCCGATGTCGTACATACCGGACTGAACGCCTGCGATGATGGAATCGAACTCAACGTCCTCGATAACGAGCTCGAGACCGAGCTTGTCTGCAACTGCCTGAGCGATCTCAGCATCGATACCAACGATCTCATTGCCCTCATAGTATTCATAAGGCGGGAAATAAGCGTTTGTAGCCATTGTGAGTGTGCCTGCAGTAACAGTTGTGAAACCACCCTCTGCTGTCTCAGCTGTCTCGCCGGAACAACCAGCCATGATGAAACCCATGGATGCGATGAGAGCGAGAGAAACTGTCTTAATAAGCTTCTTGTTCATGTGAAAACCCTCCTGATTTTTATCAACATTAAGCATTATAGACAGGAAGGGGTATGTTTACAAACCGAATAACGAACAAATAATAATATTATTTATCTTCTTTATTGAGCATATTGGCAACGAAAGCATCAGCAAATTCACCGCTTTGTGCCCTCCAGCGTGCCAGGACATTATCGACTTCGTCGGCTTTGACCTTGAACGAGCATGAGAAGCTTCTGCCGTCCTTTACGGTGGACAGGGTGACATCACACATGCCAAGCTCATCCGCACAAGGCTTCGCGAAAGCTTTTACAGCGTTCTTCTCGCGCACCTCGTTCTGAAGCTCGGAGGCGGCCTTCTTAAGATAGCCCAGAGTCTGCAGATTCAGCGTGCTCTCGATGTCTTCGAGGATTGCTTCTCCGCCCCTTGTGATCTTGATGGTCTCGTTGGAACCGATAACTTCGCCCGTGCCGGTGTCGCCAACTTCCTTATCGAGAAGGTTGCCCGCGATCAGCTCGTTATAGCATCTGGAGAAATTAAAGAAATCGAGGTAGAGCGATTCGAGGCACTTGTCCATCAGCATCTGGTAGCTGACGCCCGGTGCGTTCTTAACAAGATAAAGAATATGGATCTTGCCGTCTGATATCTCAGAATTGCTCATGCCTGTCCTCCTATTGTCAGAAAACATTATAACATTTTCATCAGATAACGATGTTATATTTTCAAAAACCGTTGTATAATAGCTCCGGCATATGAATGATAAGGAGGCTTTAACATGCTTCAGATAAGAGGTTTAACCTATGAAGTCGAAGAAGCCGGGGAGACAAAGAGAATCCTCGACGAACTCGATCTCGATATACAGGACGGCAAGTTCACAGTCGTCACAGGACCTAACGGCGGCGGTAAGTCAACACTTGCAAAGCTCATCGCAGGAATCATCAAGCCCACATCAGGTACGATTCTGTTGGACGGCGAAGACATCACAGAGATGAGCATCACGGACAGAGCCAGAAGAGGTGTGTCCTTCGCATTCCAGCAGCCCGTTAAGTTCAAGGGCCTTCAGGTGTTCGACCTGCTAAAGCTCGCTGCAGGTAAGGACGCTGACTTGAAGTTCCACGAGGCGTGCACATACCTGTCAGAGGTCGGCTTGTGTGCCAAGGACTACATCAACCGTGAGGTAAACGGCTCTCTGTCGGGCGGCGAACTCAAGAGAATAGAGATAGCAACGGTGCTTGCAAGAGGCACGAAGCTGAGCCTTTTCGACGAGCCTGAGGCAGGTATCGACCTGTGGTCTTTCCAGAACCTGACGCGTATCTTCGAGAATATGCGAAAGAACATCAAGGACAGCTCCATCATCATCATCTCGCACCAGGAACGTATCCTCAAGATCGCAGACGAGATCGTAGTCATTGCGAACGGCAAGATCAAGCAGCAGGGCGAGGGCAGCAAGATCCTTACGAGCATTACGGGAACACCCGATGCAGTCAGCCCCTGCGCGAAGTATACGGAGGTGTAAGATGCCTGAATTAGATCCTATACAGAAAAGACTTATAGCAGAGATCGCGGACCTTCACGAGGTACCCGCGGGTGCATACAATTTCCGTGCGAACAGCAAGCTCGCAGGACGTAATACAACAGCAAATATCGACATCATTTCCAAGGAAGACGGCTCGGGCATCGACATTAAGATCAAGCCCGGAACAAAGAACGAGAGCGTACACATCCCTGTCGTTATCTCTGCTTCCGGCATCAAGGAGACGGTCTACAACGATTTCTATATCGGTGAGGGAAGTGACGTCGTCATCGTCGCGGGCTGCGGCATCGACAACTGCGGTAAGCAGGACTCTCAGCACGATGGCGTACACCGTTTCTTCGTAGGTAAGGGCGCACGCGTAAAGTACATCGAAAAGCATTACGGCAGCGGAGACGGCTCCGGCAAGCGCATCCTTAACCCTGTCACGGAAGTAACCATGGAGGAAGACTCCGCGATGGAGATGGAGATGGTGCAGATCAAAGGCGTAGACTCCACCATCCGTAAGACAACGGCTAAGCTTGCGGCAAACGCGAAGCTTCTTATTCAGGAAAGACTCATGACACACGGGCAGCAGAAGGCTTACAGCATCTACAGCGCAGAGCTTAACGGCGACGGCGCAGCTGCAGACGTAGTTTCCCGTGCAGTTGCTAAGGACAACTCCTATCAGAAGTTCGATGCATGCGTAATTGGAAACAGTGCCTGCCACGGACACACAGAGTGCGATGCCATCATCATGGGTAACGGTAACGTGCTTGCAGTGCCTGCACTTGAGGCTAATAACGTTGATGCTGAGCTTTTCCACGAGGCTGCTATCGGTAAGATTGCAGGTGAGCAGCTCGACAAGCTCATGACGCTCGGTCTGACCGCGGAAGAGGCAGAGGAGCAGATAATTAACGGTTTCCTCAAATAATCAAGGAAAAATGCGCAAAATAGCACTTTAAATAGACACTTTTGGGGTGTTATACTACATAACGTTTAAAAATAGCTCTAAAGGAGATATAAAAGATGGTAACTCTTGATTATTCCAATGTATTGCCTTTTATCGGCGGTCAGGAAGCAGTTGACAGAATGGAGCCCCAGATCAAGGTAGCTCACGACATGCTTCACAAGAAGAACGGCCCTGGAAACGATTTTCTCGGATGGCTCGACCTTCCTACAAACTATGACAAGGAAGAGTTCTCCAGAATCAAGAAGGCAGCTGCTAAGATCAGAAGAGATTCTGACGTTCTCGTTGTAATCGGTATCGGTGGTTCTTACCTCGGTGCACGTGCTGTTATCGAGATGCTCGGACACTCTTTTGCTAACGTAGCATCCAAGAAGGTTAGAAAGAGCCCCATCATCCTGTTCTGCGGTAACTCCATCTCTGCTACATATCTTGCAGACATGATGGACATCATCGAGGGCAAGGATATCTCTCTTAATATCATCTCTAAGTCCGGTACAACAACAGAGCCTGCTATCGCTTTCAGAATCCTCCGTGCTTATATGGAGAAGAAGTATGGTAAGGAAGAGGCTAAGAACCGTATCTACGCTACAACAGATAAGGCTCGCGGAGCTTTGAAGGGCCTCGCTGATGAGGAAGGTTACGAGTCATTCGTAGTACCTGACGATGTAGGAGGAAGATTCTCTGTTCTCACAGCTGTTGGACTTCTCCCTATCGCTGTTGCAGGTATCGACATCAGAGAGCTCATGAAGGGTGCTAAGGACGCTTCTAAGGAATACAAGAAGATGCCCCTTTCGGAGAACCCTTGCTACCAGTACGCTGCAGTTAGAAACTGCCTGCTCAGATCCGGTTACTCCACAGAAGTTATGGTTAACTACGAGCCTTCTTTCCACTACATGACAGAGTGGTGGAAGCAGCTCTATGGTGAGTCTGAGGGTAAGGACCTCCGTGGTATCTTCCCTGCAGGTGTTGATAACACAACAGATCTGCACTCCATGGGTCAGTTCATCCAGGACGGAGCAAGAATCATGTTCGAGACAGTTGTTAACATCGACAACGCAAGAAGATCTTTCGAGATCCCTAACGATCCTGACAACCTCGACGGTCTTAACTTCCTCTCCGGTATGGACATGAACGAAGTTAACAAGAAGGCTATGCAGGGAACAGTTCTCGCTCACGTTGACGGTGGCGTTCCTAACATGGCAGTTCATATGCCTGCTGCTACAGCTTACGATCTCGGAAACCTCATCTACTTCTTCGAGAAGGCTTGCGGTATCTCCGGTTATCTCCTCGCTGTAAATCCTTTCAACCAGCCCGGTGTTGAGGCTTACAAGAAGAACATGTTCGCTCTTCTCGGCAAGCCCGGTTACGAGGATCAGAAGGCAGCTCTCGAGGCTAGACTTTCCAAGTAATTCTTATACATAATTAACTCAAGAGGACTGTGGCGACACAGTCCTCTTTTTAATATAATCAGACTATGCGTAAAAGTAAGATTATCAGTTTATTGCTTGCAGGTGCGTTTTGCTTAAGTGTGGCAGGGTGCTCTGTTAAGTCGCCCAATAAACTTCTTCGCTATGCAAGAAGAACATACGGTGATTGTGAATTAGTCGACAGCGAACAGACTGATGATTATACAAGGATCATCGTTCGCGATGAACTTCAGGGCTTCGAGTATCAGGTCACGAGCGGAATGTACGATATGAACCTCGACGGGTCTTCATTCGGCAGTCTCGAGGATACAAGATCAAACTTTGATTTGGCACTTGAGGAATATGTGTTCGGTGAGGTTCAGGATGAGCTTGAAGACATATGCGAAGAGGCGGGTGTTGAAGGCTCTTCCGACGATTTCTGTCTGTGGCTTATCCGCTGTGATGATGAGCAGGCCGGCATCGATGCAGCTCTTGAGTGTGCCGAGATCTTACAGGAATATAACCTTAATAACCGCATGGATAATTGGGAGATCGTTGTTCAGGCATATCAGGCATATAACGAATACGGGGATAAAAGATACGGCTCCGTCGTTCTTCCTGACATCGAGTGGGTGAGCCACGAGCAGGAGACTGCGAATTATTTCCTTGACACAGCACGCATGATAGCCGATACCAATGATGTTGAGTATCTTAGTTCGGAGGTAAGACCTTTCTCCGATACAGGTGCTGACATTGACAGGGTAGCTGAGACGTCTTATCAGCCTTACCCGACATCCGAGGATTCGCTTGTGACGTTCTACTATTTCAAGACCGAAGACGGCACTGAATTTTATGTGTGCGACTTCCTTTACAATAACGACGACTATACTTACTCTGACTGGTATACAAATTACGGTGAGTAACGTGAGCAAGAAACATACAGAAATTAAAGTTCCGCACAGTGTCTTGATGTCCGTGGAAAGTCCCGGACGTTATGTCGGCGGCGAGAAAAATCAGATAGTAAAGCCCATTACTGACGGCATGGTCAGGACGGTCTTCTGTTTCCCTGATATCTATGAGATCGGCATGAGTAACCTCGCGCTGCAGATCCTTTATAAGGTGCTAAACGGCCCCGAGTGGAGTTCTTGTGAGCGTGCATTCTCGCCGTGGCCCGACATGGATGCGAAGCTTCGCGTGAACAACATCCCGCTGTATTCTCTTGAGACCAAGTCGCCTCTTAACGAGTTTGATGTGGCGGCATTCTCATTGGGATACGAGATGTGTTTTACGAATGTTTTGCAGATGCTGGACTTGGGCGGGATCCCTCTTTTGAGCAAGGACAGGTCAGAGGAAGATCCATTGGTTGTCGCGGGCGGACCTGTTACCTGCAACATTGAGCCGATGGCAGATTTCTTCGATGCCGTCTTTATCGGTGAGGGAGAGGAAGTCGACCTCGAGTTCACGGAACTTATAAAGAAATACAAGGACGAAGGCAAGAAGGACCGTAAGGCTCTTCTTCGTGATATCGCGAAGATCGAGGGCATATATGTGCCGTCGCTCTATACGCCGAAGTTTGAAGGAAGAAGATTTGCCGGCTTCGATATCGAAGAGGGCGCGCCTGTTTCCGTAAAGAAGAGGATCATCAAGGATCTCGACAGTGTAGAATATCCGACCAGACCCGTGGTTCCGAACAACAACGTCGTTCACGACAGAGCATATCTCGAGCTTTTTCGAGGCTGCATAAGAGGATGTAGATTCTGCCAGGCGGGATTCCTGTACAGACCTGTCCGCGAGAAGTCGGCGAAGACTTTGTGCGAGCAGGGTATCGAGATAATGAAGAATACAGGCTACGACGACCTTGGTATGCTGTCACTGTCGACGAGCGATTATACAGGCCTTCCCGAGCTTACCGACGGTCTGCTTGAAGACTTTAAGCCGAAGCACCAGAGCTTGTCGCTGCCGTCACTTCGTATCGATAACTTCGCGCTCGAGTTGATGGAGAAGGCATCGCAGACAAGAAAGTCCGGTCTGACGTTCGCGCCTGAGGCGGGCACTCAGAGACTTCGCGATGTAATCAACAAAGGAATCAACGAAGAGAACATCATGTCTGCTTTAAAGCTCGCGTTCGCGGGCGGCTGGAGCACGGTAAAGCTTTACTTCATGCTTGGCCTTCCGACTGAGACGATGGAGGATGTCGAAGGAATCGCAGATCTCGCGATCAAGATCGAGAAGCTTTACTTTGATACGATGCGTGAGCTCGGAGGCAAGTCCAGAAAGCCTGAGATCACAGTATCCACATCTATGTTTATCCCGAAGCCGTTCACGCCGTTCCAGTGGGAAGAGCAGAACACTAGGGAGGAGTTCCTCGAGAAGCAGTCGCATCTTAGAAATCTTCTTAAGAAGCACCGTAACATCAGATATATCTGGCACGACGTTGAGACTTCGTGCTTCGAAGGGATCCTTGCAAGAGGCGACAGAAGACTGTGCCCTGTCATCCTCGACGGGTATAAGGAAGGCAATATCTTCGCAGCGTGGGATCAGTTCTATAAAGACGAGAACTGGCAGGCGATACTTGCCCGTTACGACCTTAAGTGGGAAGACTTCACTAAGGGTTGGAGCACGGAAGACGCTTTGCCGTGGGATGTCATTGATGTCGGCGTAACCAAGGCTTTCCTTAAGCGTGAGCGCGCGAAGGCTTACGCCGAGACTATCACGGAGAACTGCAGAAGCAAGTGCGCAGGCTGCGGTGCTGCATGTTATAAGGCTGGTATCTGTTATGAATAATGAAGAAAGATTACAGCAGATGACGCGTCAGCAGCACCAGCACGAGTATGTGTGCAGAGGTGTCTTCGAGCGTAAAGGCGCACTGTCTTACATCGGTCATCTCGATCTTAAGGCAGTATTCGAGCGTGCGCTTCGAAGGGCGGAGTTGCCGCTGCTGTATACGCAGGGCTTTAACCCGAGGCCGATGCTTGTTTTCGCATTGCCTCTCGGAGTAGGAATCGATACTGAAGGTGATTACTTTGATGTCTCGATGGAAGTGCCCGTCGAGCCTGAGGAATACTTAAGCCGCATCAATGCCGAGCTTCCCGACGGGCTTCGTGTCCTGTCGGCGGTATCTATCGACGAGCCGAAGAACAGTCTCATGAGCGTGGTAACGTGTGCTTCTTATCGTATAGAAGCGCCGGGGATTACGGATGCTGTGCTGAAGGTTTTCGAGCAGGAGTGTGTGGAGACGATGAAGAAGTCCAAGGGAAGAGAGATCAAAGTGGATATACGGCCGCTGCTGATAAAGCCCTTGACGTCGTCGACGCCGGATGCCGCGGAGTATATGTGTTATGCGGGTTCCCAGCAGAATCTAAGGCCTGATGTGCTCCTGAAGGCATTGTGTGAGACGGTCGGATATGATGAGAAACTGGCGCTTGAAGCCCGCGTTACAAGGCTTGCACTTTATGGCGGAACGTACCCCGATCTGACCTCGATTGAAGGATTGCTTTGATTATAGTATTATTCTTTGCATGAATGATCGCGAACAGAACATGGCAGAAACACTGGTAAGCATCTTTGAGAAGGTGCTTGTCGCTGAAGAGAAGTCCCTGCAGAAGGGCTATTTCTCGAATCTGTCACTCGCGGAGATGCACACTCTCGATGCTATCGGACCCTATGAGTCAAGAACGATGACGGAGACTGCACAGATCCTCGGGATCACGGTCGGTACACTGACGGTTTCTGTCGACAGACTCGTTAAGAAGGGTTTTGTCGAGAGAAGACGCGACGAAGAGGACCGCAGAGTGGTAAGGATCTCCCTTACAAGAGACGGAAAGCTCGCGGCAAGAATGCACGGCAAGTTCCACAAGGTTCTGGCTAAGCACATACTCGAACCGTATACAGAAGATGAGCAGGAGCTGCTTCTCGGTTTGGTTCATGAAGTTGATGATTATCTGAACACGCAGGTGGCCAGATATGACAATAAAGATAATATAAGACAGACAGCAAAAGACGTAGCGAAAGACGTAAGAAGGAGAAAAAACGATGACTGACGCCGATTCCCCCCGAGAACGTATGGAAGATAAGAAGGATCAGGTTTATGAAGACCTTCTCAATATGATCACAGAAGAATTCGGATTATCACCGACGGACGTAAATCCGGAACTCGATATAAGAGAGGATCTGCAGTTCGATTCACTTCAGCTTTATTCGTTCATCATTAACGTAGAGGAAGCATACGACATCAGAATCGCTGATGAACTCATCGATCAGGTACATACAATGAATGATCTGGTCGATATGGTATACGACATAATCAATAAATCATAATGCGTTACATCCTGGTAATTAACAGCAGGAATAGCAAGTCCAATAACAAGAAATTCGAAGATGCGGTATTACGTATCTTTCAGGAGAACTCGGAATTAAGAAGCCGGATGGAATTAAAGTACACCGAATATCCGGGTCATGCGACTGACGTCGCGGTAGAAGTGGCGAATAAGTATAAAGGTTCAGTCGCTATCGTAACAGTCGGAGGCGACGGCACCATACATGAAGTTGCCAATGCTCTGGCTTTTCATGAGACACCTTTGATCCCTATTCCTTTTGGTACGGGAAATGACTTCGTAAAGACGTCCAATCCTTCGTGGAAGAAGTGGACGATCTACGATTACCTTACTAATCTTGATAACGTTACATATAAGCCTATCGACCTGATCAAGCTCGACAGCTTCGATATGATGGGTAACTTCATTCCCGGCTGGTCGGCTTACATCAATAATGTAGCATCGATCGGACTTGATACCAAAGTTCAGTCAGATGCCAAAGCGTTGGTAGCGGCGCACAACACGGAGTTTACGCGTAATACGGCATACGTCCGCGCTGCGTTTAAGAACCTGTTTGGTGACCGTGCGCATAAGTTCACATATAAACTCGATCTTGAAGACGGAACGACTGTATCCGGTGATTCGACAGAATACACTTTGATCAGCATCTGCAACGGTAAGTATTATGGTGACGGTTTTACTCCCGCGCCTCATGCTTCGCTCGACAGCGGTGTCGCGAATATCTGTGTAGTTGATAATGTCGGAACAATGAAGGCGATATCGCTGATCCTTAAGTACCGTTCCGGTAAGCATGAAGGTAAGAAGGGAATTCATACATACAGAGCGACCAGCGGAATCATCACATCAGGTGATGCATCGATGCAGTTGTGCGGTAATTATGATGGTGAAGATTTCTTCGGTCACCGCGTGCGTTTTGAAGTCTGTCCCGCGGCACTTAATCTCGGATATTTTGAATAATCAGATGATGATATCTGACAGGTTGCAGAAGATTGATGCAGCTATCAGATTCTTGAACGTGTCGTAATAGAAGTCGTTCGCGTTGTAGATTCTTAAGAAGAAAATGTCTTTATATTCAAGGTATCCTTGCTTGAGATATGAATGCTTTCTGTTTTCAGCTTTATTAAAATAAGATTCATTATCGACGGCACCATCGATCTCTATACTTATCGGTTTCTCAATCTCCGGCGCATAGTAAGTCACATCAGGATACATCTGAGTGAATTTGTCGGGTGACAGGTCAATCTCGACTTTGTATTCATAACCCCAATGGTCGAGTGATTCGCAAGCAATCAATTCATTCTTTGATCTTAACAATCTGCCTTTGTACTCGATTGGCTGATTCTTCATAAGTATCGGATTCTGCATCTCGGCTGCCGTTCGGTATTGTTCTTTTGTCAGATTGCCGTAGCGACTCTTATTCAGAGGAAATGTTATGTCCCGCGGTGGCATAAAGTATGTGTTATTCCAGAGTGCGTTCAAGTATTTAAGCTTTGCTTTCAGTTTGCATGACTCTGCGATGAGCGGCGCGTAGATCTTGCCGTTCTTCGAATCGATGACGTAACGCTTCTTATTCTTCTGATTGACGTTTTTATCCCAAGGGTCACGCGAAATAATCACAACCGCCTTGCCCCGATATGTTCCTAAACGACCTTCGGGGAGTTTTCTTATTTGTGACTTGCAGTGAGCGATGAGCAATTCATGATGTAGTTGATTAACGATGATCATGAATCAATTCTATATTGCCCTCGTTTTGTTGTGTTCGACAAATGACGACAATTTTCGACAATTTCGACAATCCCCCTGAAGGATACGAGAATGACGTTTTGGTCGTTAATTGGGGGATTTTTAGGCGAAAACCGATTAAAAATCCCCCTTTGGTTTACCAAATCTTATTATTGGTAGAGGTTAGGGGGATAATCAGCGGTGGGAGCGACTTGCGCGGAGGCGCTTGGGGAGAAGCTTGAGGTTACGATAGCGACCTTTAAGGAAACAGTACAGGCCGGGGAACTTCCCTGCGGTGTTGAAGAAGCGGCGACGCGCGGAATTGTCGTGCTGGATAGCGCGCAGTTTATTAAGATCGTACTTGCCGTTCGGATATAACTCCTCGCAGTAAGAGAACCAAACATCTGCGTCTTCATCCATATAGTAGACACCCTCTTCACGCCACGGCTGATAAGGTGCGCCGCCTGCGAAGTGAATGACGAGCGGATGCTCATTCGCAGAATTGAATTCGTCTGCTGAATAATAAGAAGATGAATTCTTCGATGAGACACTGTAGATGTGAGACGGCTTAAAGAATCTGCACGTGAACATCATGTTCGCAGAAACGGGAAGAGGAGTGATCTCGTGATAGTATGCGACATTCATGATCTCCTGATCCGCGCCGAGGAATGTATTGGAAAGATCAATAGTCTTAACTGCGTTGAGAAACTTCTCCGGAGCGTTCGTCTCGCGGCACTTACCCGCATCGAAAAGAAGCACACCTGAGTTAAAATACATGTCTTCTTTCTTGTGGCCGATAAGTACGTTAACCAATGAAGTCGACTGATCGATAATTGCACCGAGAGGGTTGCCTTTAAGGTCGTAGTTTAGAATGGAAGACACGTCACCTTTGATGATAGTGTCACAGTCAAGATAAAGGACGCGTCCTTCAGATACATAATCCGAGATAAAGAATCTCGCATAAGGAGAATAACCGCCGCGATACGGAGGTATGTTAGCCTCGACTAATCGTCTGGATATATCTTCGATCGGAATGAAATCTATCTTGCAGTTAAACTTATCTGCAATACGCATGAGATCATCCTTACGCTCTTCTAATGATGATTCGATAATGTGAATCACTACCTCACCTTTAAGATGTGAAAGTAGTGAGTACAAACTTACGGCACAAAGCTCGCAGTAGTTCTTATCAGTTGCGTAAAGTATATGATCTGCCATCAGTAATAGTTATACCAATATGATGATGATTTTGGAATAACGGAAAATAAAAAGACTGCTTCAGATGAAGCAGTCTTAGTAGTTAACATAATCTATTTTGAATTAGAAAATGCTCTTTCCGTTGCCCTCAGCATCGTATGCCTTCTTCTCAGCAACGTTAACATAAATCTTACCGCCGTTAGGGAACTTCTTAGCGATCTTCTCAGCTGTGATGTCCTTGCCATCGATCTGGAAGATTACTTCTGCCTTCTTAGCAACTACCTTCTTAGCGGGCTTCTTAGCAGCAGCCTTCTTTGCAGCGGGCTTCTTAGCAGCAGCCTTCTTTGCAGGAGCAGCCTTCTTAGCAGGAGCAGCCTTCTTTGCAGGAGCAGCCTTCTTTGCAGGAGCAGCCTTCTTAGCAGCAGGCTTCTTAGCAGCAGGCTTCTTAGCAGCGGGCTTCTTAGCAGCAGGCTTCTTAGCAGCAGGCTTCTTAGCAGCGGGCTTCTTAGCAGCGGGCTTCTTAGCAGCAGGAGCAGCAGCCTTTACTTCAGGCTTTGCAGCGGGTGCAGCAACGGGTGCCTTTGCTTCAACTTTCTTCTCATCTGTAACCATAACTAAATTATCCTCCAAACAGATTGATAGGTTTAATTTATATTTTTTATACATTAATGTCAATTCTATTTAACTGTTATTTTTTCAAAATTAAAAATGTGCTGCAACTTTCTTCACACAGATTGACCTAACAACGTAACATGCGGGACCTTCAGTATGCTTGAACTTACATAGCAAAAGAAATATAATTTTATGTAGTTCGGGAGGGACTGATGAACGACAAATTAAAGGACATAGTATACAGTGATCTGTTCAGGTACACCGGTAATGCAAGGCGTACCAAGCACATCTATACTACATACCTTCAGGAACTCATGTGCACTCCCGAGTTCCACTATATTTCTTTGATGCGAAGGACAAAGTTTTACTACGATGACATCGCGAACAAAGAGGGTTTCCTTAAGTTTTTAAGCAAGGTAAGATACGAGTTCTTCAACTGGAGACTTACAAGACAGTCTCACAAATATCACATTCAGATCCCTTACGATACGAAGATCGGTAAAGGTTTTTACCTTGCACATTTTGGTCGAGTCATCATTCATCCCAAGGCTGAGATCGGTTATAACTGCAACGTATCAACAGGTGTAGTTATCGGTACACAGTTCAGAGGAAAGAGAAAGGGTGCACCGCACATCGGCAACTTCGTTTGGGTTGGTGCGAATGCGGTCATCGTCGGTAACATCACAATCGGTAACAACGTTCTCATCGCTCCCGGTGCATACGTTAATTTTGATGTACCTGACGGCTCTATCGTTATCGGTAATCCCGGTCTCATCAGAAGAGCACCCGGTGCTACTTTGAGTTACATCAACAACACGATCCAGTTCGACGAATACAATGTTATGTCTGACACCGGAACCGTTAACAGATCTTCAACGCCGACAAGGCAGTCGAGGTATTGATGATCGCAAGCGACATCTACAGGAGAAGACGAGATGAATTGATGAACCGCATTCCTGAAGGATCAGCGGTTTTTCTTTTCGCGGGGAAGGGCAGAGCGATGAGCCAGGATACGGACTACCGTTTCCTTCCGGACAGAAACTTCTTCTACTTAACGGGACTTTCTTACCAGGAGGGGAAGCTTATCCTCGTGCGCGAAAAGGACGGCACTGCGAAGACACTTCTTTTCGCACTTAAAAGAGATGAGCTTACAGAGAGATGGCACGGAAAGAGAATGCCTTTCGAGAAGGTAGCGGACATCTGCGGGATAAGTGTGGAAGACATCTATGATGTGAGTGAGTTCGATGAGCATGCGTATCCGTTTCTTACGGGACACGTTCTGTATGCGGACGGAACTTCTATCGCAGATGAGAGTAAGAAGTTTTTTGTAGAGCACGAAGCGGTGGAAGATATCGGTTACGCACTGACTTCGATGAGAATGATTAAGTGTGACGAAGAAGCGAAAGCGATCGTTACTGCAGCGCACATTACAGAAGATGCACTCGCACAGATTAAACCGCTTGTAAGAGTAGGTGTTACGGAACTCGAGCTTTATACTGCACTTGAGTATGAGATGGCAAGAAGAGGTTCACTCATACCTGCGTTCGAGACGATAGTTTCGATAGGAACGAATTCATTCTATCTGCACCACAGTGAACCTGAAGATGAGAATGGTGTAACTGCAAAGCAGGGCGACATCATTCAGATCGATGTGGGTGCAAGATGTGACGGATACTGTGCGGATATCTCACGCGTGTTCTTCGTTGGTGACTGCGAGGATGTTGAGGCGCAGGAAAGAAGGCAGAAACTTCTCGAGCTTATTCGAACTTTACGCGCACGTGCATTCGAGTTTATAAAGCCGGGTGAAAGCTTCACGACACTTAACAGAGAGATGCGAAGGATAACCGGTGAGACACTTCTTTCATGGGGGCTTCTCAGCGAGGGCTACACGGAAGAAGATATTAAGAATTACTACTGGCATAATACAGGTCATCACTTAGGCCTTGATGTGCATGATATCTGCGAGAGAGAAGCCTCATATGAAGAAGGCAACTGTCTTGCGATAGAACCCGGTGTCTATATCAAGGAATGGGGTATCGGATTCAGGATCGAGGATGATGTGCGCGTGACAAAAGACGGATGTGAATTGCTGTCGTCCGGAACAGATTCTGATGAGTCGATAATGGTTGAGGTTCGTAAATGACGACGGTCTATATAGTGTTGATCGTTCTTCTGTGTCTGCTTGCTGTAGCATTGGTGGTGTTGTTGTACCAGAGAATGTGCAACAGACTTTTCCGCGAGATCTTTGCCCGTAAAGCTCCTATCCCGCGCGTCGACAGATCGCCTGTTAAGATCGATCAGAAGACTGTATTCGGCAGAGGCAAGAACTGGTTCTACACAACACGTGCGGAATACATCAACGTAAGAATAGATTCATTCGACGGAACGAAACTGTCGGGTTACTTCAGACCTTCCGCAGACCGTTCGACGAGATTCGCGATAATACTACTTCACGCTTATGATGAGCATCCGACGGAGACGGCAGCTTATGCAAGACTTATGATGCGTCAGCTCGA
Source organism: Clostridiales bacterium (assembly GCA_017552455.1). GTDB lineage: Bacteria > Bacillota > Clostridia > Saccharofermentanales > Saccharofermentanaceae > Saccharofermentans. The sequence continues at coordinate 6,272 of JAFZPX010000027.1, read as the reverse complement.
GTGCCATGTGTTGATCGCACACGAACGTGCACATCAGATGAGCGGTGGAAAGTATTGCACTTACGGCATCTACGAGAGTGTGGATGTCATGCGCTGGATTGGCTTCCTGAGAAGACAGATTGGCGAGGACGTAAGAGTGTTTATCGTAGGCAGAGGCATCGGTGCAAGTGCCGCACTTCTTGCTGCCGAGCAAAGTGATTTCCCGACTGATGTCGCAGGTATCATTGCAGACAGTCCGCTCGCAGATCTTAACGACTATGTCGCACAACAGGTCAAAGAGAAGACGGGAATGAATCTTTCCATGATTGTTAATTCTCTGAACAAGAGATTTACGGATAAACTTAACACCGGATTCGAATCGGGCGATGTTGTTCGCGCGGCATCGAGAATTCGCGTGCCGGTGCTCGTTATATCCGGCGCAGATGATAACGTTACTTCGCCTGACAGTGTGCGTGCGATCTACGATGACCTTCGCTGTCAGAAGCGTTTGCTGGCGGTCGATCGCGCGACACATCTTATGGCTTATGACCGCGCGCCTGCATCGATCGAGCGTGAAGTAAGAAGATTTGTGGAAAACTGCGTAGTTCGTCTTGTAAGCATCGGAAAGATGTAGTATATTTCTAGTCGCAAAATCATGGGGAGCTGGTGTGCCCGGCTGAGAGTGGATGCAGAAGTCCTGACCCGATGAACCTGTACGGATAATGCCGGCGAAGGGAGTTGATTATTTATGACCGGAAATTCCAACACTACTACTATGTCATCCAACCGTGAGATGATCCTTAAGATCGTCACGGGAGGTGTCGCACTTGCGTTAGCTTTTGTGCTGTCGCAGTTGAAGCTCTTTGAGCTGCCTAACGGCGGTACGGTAACACCCGCGAGCGTGCTGCCTATCATTATTTTCGCGATGGCATTCGGACCCGCGTGGGGTTTTGTTGTGGCGATCATTTTCTCGCTGCTGCAGCTCATCGGAGGCTACCTGCTTACGCCTTTTCAGGTTATCCTCGACTACACTTTGGGCTACGCGTCCCTGGGTATCACGGGCTTCGCGGCTTTACCCTCTGCGAAAAGGGTCCTTTACAAGAATCCTCTCAAGAGATTCGCGAACGCAGGAGTGGTAAAAGCCATCATTTTTACCGTTCTTTCTTACATCGTGCGCTGGTTCTGCTCTGTACTGTCCGGAGTTATCTTCTACTCAGAATATGCAGGCGACATGAATCCCTGGATCTATTCCATGGTCTATAACGGCAGCTTCCTGTCGCTCGACCTTGCCTTTTTGCTAGTCGTAATGGTAGTTTTCTACCTCGTTCTTATGAAGGCTTACAAAAAATCGTCTATATAATAGATTTATTAGCGATACGTCTTTTTTGAGTCCCTAGTTTATGTTAATATAAGCGGAAAAATAAATGGGGGTAATCTATGGCTACGATTTTTGAGCAGGAATCCAGAACATTCAGCGAGTACTTGCTTGTACCTAACCTTACAACGGAGAAGAATACTCCGGACCAGGTTGATCTGTCAGCACCTATCTGCAAGTACAGGAAAGGTCAGGAAGAGTCCAAACTTAAGATCAATATCCCTGTCGTATCTGCAGTAATGCAGGCTGTTTCCGATGACGGAATGGCTATTGCTCTTGCCAGATGCGGTGGTATGTCTTTCATCTTCCAGTCACAGTCTGTTGAATCTCAGTGTGAGATGATCAGAAAGGTTAAGAAGTATAAGGCAGGTATCGTAGCATCCGATTCTAACGTATCCCCTGATGCAACACTCGAGGATATCCTTAAGCTTCGCGAGGAGAAGGAGCACGGCACAGTTGCCGTTACTGAAGACGGTACAGCTGAAGGCAAGCTCTTAGGTCTCGTTACAACAAGAGATTATCGTGTAAGCCGTATGTCTCTCGATGAGAAGGTATCTACTTTCATGACACCTATCGAGAAGCTCGTTACAGCACCTGAAGGAACAACACTTAAGGTTGCTAACGACATCATCTGGGACAACAAGATCAACCAGCTCCCTATCATCGATAAGGACGGAAGACTTGTAGGTCTCGTTTTCCGTAAGGACTATGAATTCCACAAGGCTAACCCTTATGAGCTCCTCGACGCTGATAAGAAGCTCATTGTTGGTGCCGGTATCAATACAAGAGACTACGAGGAGCGTGTTCCCGCTTTGATCGAAGCAGGTGCTGACGCTCTGTGCCTCGACTCTTCCGACGGTTTCTCCGTATGGCAGGAGAAGGCTTTGAAGTGGATCAAGAGCAACTATCCTGACGTTATCGTTGGTGCAGGTAATGTTGTAGACGCTGAGGGCTTCAAGTTCCTCGCTGACTGCGGCGCAGACTTCATCAAGATCGGTATCGGCGGCGGTTCCATCTGTATCACACGTGAGCAGAAGGGTATCGGCTGCGGCCAGGCTTCTGCTGTACTTGCAGTTTCCGAGGCTCGTGACAAGTACTTCAAGGAGACAGGAATCTATATTCCTTTGTGCTCTGATGGCGGTATCGTTCACGACTATCACATGGCTCTCGCTCTTGCTATGGGAGCAGACTTCATGATGCTCGGAAGATATTTCGCAAGATTCGACGAGTCTCCTACGAGAAAGCTCCTCGTTGGCGGTACATATGTTAAGGAGTACTGGGGCGAAGGTTCCAACCGTGCTCGTAACTGGCAGCGTTACGATGATGGCGGAAAGGGCGGAAAGATGGCTTTCGAGGAGGGCGTAGACTCTTATGTTCCTTATGCAGGTAAGCTCAAGGACAATCTCGATACATCCCTTGCTAAGGTGAAGGCTACAATGTGCTCATGCGGTTCTTCTTCTGTAGAAGAGTTCCAGCAGAAGGCAAGACTCGTAGTAGTATCGTCCACATCCATCATCGAGGGCGGTGCTCACGACGTAATCCAGAAGGAAAGCGACAGAACTGCAAGATAAGTTCCCGCTTAAGATAGTTATTAATAAACAGATACATAAGAAAGAGGTTAATGACAATGGCTGAAGAGAAGAACAACGTCTTTACCAGTGACGGTTTTAAGAGACTGCAGGACGAGCTTTCCGAGAGAAAGACCACAATAACTGCTGAGATCACAGCTAGACTTGAAGAAGCAAGAGGTCAGGGTGACCTTTCAGAGAACTCCGAGTACGATGACGCTAAGGAAGCTCAGGCTAAGAACGAAGCTCGTATCAAGGAGATCGAGGCTCTCTTGAAGGATGCTATCGTCTTGAGTGATGATGATATCTCCAAGACTAACGTTTCCCTGGGTTCCACAGTTACTCTTCGTGACGAGGAGACAAAGGAAGAGACAGAGTACAGCATTGTAAATGCCAACGAAGAGGATATCTTCGACAACCGTCTTTCTGTTGATTCTCCTGTCGGCAAGGCTATCGTCGGCAAGAAGAAGGGCGCTACAGTTACTGTTACAACACCTGCAGGTGCTTTCAAGTACAAGATCGTTAAGATCGGTAAGTAATTAATTTACCGATCTTGACCTTACAATTTGGCGCGAGAATTGAGTCGCGCCATTTTTCGCGTTAAGAACAAGAATAAGAAAGAACAGACGGGAGACCAGTTATGGCAAGTGAGATCGAAGTAAGAGTGGAGAAGTTTAATAATCTCAAGAATGCGGGTAAGAACCCCTTCGAGATTACTAAGTTTGACCAGACACACCATACAGATGAAGCGAAGGTTTTATATGATGAGCTGGAGGCGCAGCTCCTTGGCGACAGACCTGAGGTCGATGTTGAGGGCCTCGAGGAGCAGGAAGCAAGAGCTAAGAAGAAGGCTGATTATGAAGAGCGCAGAGCCATCATGGATGCCAAGCCAATCAATGTATCCGTTGCAGGACGTATGATGTTCAAGCGCGTCATGGGTAAGGCTTCCTTCATGTCTTTAAGAGATCTCAAGGGCAATATCCAGGTCTATGTAGCACGTGATGCGATCGGCGAAGAGCCGTATGCTGACTTCAAGAAGTCTGACGTGGGAGATATCTACGGTGTTGAAGGATATCTGTTCAGAACCATGACGGGCGAGATATCCGTTCATGCGAATAAGATCACATTGCTGTCCAAGAGCCTTCAGCCTCTTCCGGAGAAGTTCCACGGCCTTACTGATACGGAGATCAGATACCGCCAAAGATATACTGACCTTATCTGTAATCCCGAGGTCAAGGACACATTCGTAAAGCGTTCACAGATCATAAAGGAGATCCGTAACTTCCTGGATACAAGAAACTTCATGGAAGTCGAGACACCTATGCTCGTAAGCAATGCGGGAGGTGCTGCTGCAAGACCTTTCGAGACGCACTACAATGCTCTTGATGAGGATGTTAAGCTTCGTATCTCACTGGAGCTCTATCTTAAGCGTTTGATTGTTGGAGGCCTCGAGAGAGTTTACGAGATCGGCCGCGTGTTCCGTAACGAGGGTGTTGATACACGTCATAACCCGGAGTTCACACTTATGGAGCTCTATCAGGCTTATACGGACTACGAGGGCATGATGGAGCTCACCGAGTCCATGTTCAGATATCTGGCGCAGAAGGTTCTCGGCACAACTAAGTTCATGTACGGAGATATCGAGCTCGACTTCGGCAAGCCGTTCGAGCGCATGACGATGAACGATGCCATCAAGAAGTACGCAGGCATCGACTTCGATACAGTTAAGAGTGATGAAGAGGCCAAGGCGCTTGCCAAGGAACATCACATCGAGTTCGAGGACAGACATACAAAGGGCGATATCGTCAATCTCTTCTTCGAGGAGTTCTGCGAGAAGAACCTGATCCAGCCTACATTCATCATGGATCACCCCCTTGCAATCTCTCCTCTTACCAAGAGAAAGCCGAACGACCCGGAGAAGGTCGAGAGATTCGAGCTGTTCATAAACACATGGGAGATGTGCAACGCTTACTCCGAGCTTAATGATCCTATCGATCAGCGCGAGAGATTCGCAGCTCAGGATGCTGCGTTCGAAGCAGGAGACGAAGAGGCAAACCACACAGACGAGGACTTCCTCAACGCACTTGAGATCGGTATGCCTCCCACGGGCGGTATCGGCTACGGTATCGACCGTCTTGTAATGCTGCTGACGAACAGTGCAAGCATAAGGGATGTGCTGTTGTTCCCGACACTCAAATCCATTAATTGAGAAAAGTCAATAAAATCAGGGGTTTGCGGGCTTGAAATAGCCACTTACTGTACCAAAACTGTACCAATTATGTACCAAACCGTCAAGAGTATAATTAAATCGCATATTTGACTTGATTAACGAATAACATGCCATGGACTTTACATAGTCTGTGGCATTTTTATTATCTGCAATTATCAATCGCACATTGGAATCCTGTCAGTTATGGTTGTATTTTTCAAGTATGAAATCGGCTGACGAAAATGTATTGATATGGTGTTTTGATCCGTTGCTTCTTAGGATCCTAAAGAAGTGTCAGATCAGATATGCCATGAAAACAATAAAGGATTATTCCGAAGAGCGTATTAAAAGAATAGGTATCTATTCATTCTGTATTGAAGATCTGCTTATATGAAACGCAGTTCCTTAGCAGAGGAACGACCGGATCTTCTTGAATCTTGGTCTCCCCATAATGAGATTTCTCCTTACGATATTACGTGTGGTTCCCATAAGAAGGTCTTATGGCGTTGCAAAAAGAATCATGAGTGGGCTGCTACGGTCAAGAATCGTGCTTTAATTGGTAGTGGTTGCCCATATTGTGGTTGTAGGGCTGTTTTAAAAGGCTTCAATGACCTAGCAACGATTCATCCGGAGTTGATTAGTGAATGGTCAGAAAAGAATCATCCGCTCAATCCAACCGACGTTTCGGCATATTCAAATCGTAAAGTATGGTGGTGCTGTTCTAAAGGTCACGAGTGGTATGCGTTGATTTCTTCCAGATCCGATGGCCATGGTTGCCCTTATTGTGCAGGACAGCTTGTTTTGGAAGGTTATAACGATCTAAAGACTACACATCCAGATATTGCACATGAATGGTCTGAAAGAAACGTACAAGTCTTACCAACGACAGTAACGGCTAAGAGCAGGCTTAACGTTTGGTGGCATTGTAATAAATGCGGTAAGGATTATAAAGCTGTTATAGACTCTCGTGTAAAAGGGTTGATTTGTCCGTATTGTGTTTCAGACGAACTTGAAAGAATTCGTCAGGAACGTAAGATTGCTAAAGCTATAGATAAGGATTTTAAATACTATCTTCCGCAATTAGCAGTTGTCTATTATGCAGGAAAAAAAGGTTTGAGAGTCATATTAGATGATTCTGACT
>JAFZPX010000026.1 GCA_017552455.1 Clostridiales bacterium | reverse complement strand
TTAACAATATGGAAGATTACAAGAATCGCTTCATCGGAAAGAACTGCCCCAACTGCGGTGCACCTCTTAAGATCAAGAAGGGATTTTCCGTTATCTGCGATAAGTGCGGCCAGGAAGTAAAGGCTTAAATTACAGCTCCATCAGTTTGTTGAACAGCTCTCTGGGAAGCAGCGGTTCCTGATCCTGATTAGGCTTTCCGAACTCGAGCTTGGGGAAGACATATGTAGGCTCGTTGATCTTAACTTCGATGAACTGCGGACCTTCCTGAGCGAACAGCTTCTCATCGATATCACTAGCGTCTTCCACACAAGTGTAAGGAATCTTGTATGCACCTGCGATCGCACCGAAGTCGGGTACTGTATATCCGCCTGAAGGAATCGTCTGTACATAGTTATTGTCGAAGTACATCTCCTGGAAGTGACGTATCATGCCAAGAGCACAGTTGTTAAAGAGAATGATCTTAACCGGGATATTCTCGCGTGCGATAGTCTGGAGCTCCTGGATGTTCATCTGGATTCCGCCGTCGCCTGAGAAAGAATAGACCTCACGACCTGAAGCGAGTGCGCATCCGATGGCGGCAGGCAGTGAATAACCCATCGCGCCGTGGCCGCCGGAGAAGAAGATTCTCTGATCAGCTTTTACGTTGAAAGACTGAGCGACCCATACCTGATTCTGACCGACGTCAGTCGTGATAACTGCGCCTTCAGGGATCATGTCGCTTATCTTCTGAACCAACTTGTTCGGAAGCTTGTTATCGATATCCTTAAGCTCGTCACGGATCGTATCGCAGACGTTGTTCCACTCGTTTACGGGTCGCGCCTGAATCGTGAGCATCGCCTTGAGAGCATCCTTAACATCAGCGTTGATCTGTATCTCATCTTCGTGAGTCTTAAGGCTTAACTCATCCTTATCAATCTCGACTCTTACTATGCAGGCATCAGGTGCGAATGCCGATCTGTTGGCTCCGATCTGACGAACGTCGAGACGCGCTCCGAGACTTATGACAAGATCGCTCTTTGCAGCGATGAAGTTCGCGGTGCGGCTTCCGTATGCACCTATGAAGCCGTAAGAATCCTTGCAGATATCGACGGCGAGCATGGTGGTGATAACGGGAATGCTAAGATGAGCTGAGACTTCGTTAAGAAGCTTTACGGCACCTGCTGTCTTTATTCCGGATCCTGCGAGGATTACCGGACGTGAAGAAGCGCCGATCGCATCGAGAAGCTCATCGAATGAAGACTCCGGTTCTGTCTCGTGAGGAGTGAATCCTTCGAGCATATCGGGATCTATATCCGCACGGAAGATGTCCATGGGAATGTCCAGAAGGACAGGTCCCTTACGGCCTTTCTGTGCTATGTGGAAAGCCTGCTCCAAGTGGAAGCGAAGCCTGCTGGCGTCAGTGATCCTTACTGCATATTTCGTTACGGGCTTAACGATGGAAACGATGTCCGTTTCCTGAAAGCCTCTCTGCCTTACACCGAGGTCGCCCTTGGATTCGAATGTGTTTACCTGGCCCGTGATGAACAGGGTAGGGGTAGAGTCGAAGTAAGCGTTGCAGATGCCTGTAATAAGGTTTGTCGCACCGGGACCGGACGTCGCGTAAGCAACACCGACCTTGCCTGTAGTCTGAGCATAGCCGCAAGCCGCGAAGGCCGCGCCCTGCTCGTGATAAGTAACGTGGGAACGTATCGAAGACTTGCTTAACGAGTCCATCAGATGCGTTACCATGCCTCCGGGGTAACCGAAGACATCGGTAATGTTCTGCTTTTCTATAAACTCAACTATGTAGTCTGAAGCCTTCATACGTTCTTATCTTAACATACGGGTATTACAGCCCGAAAAGCTCCTTTACAGCATCCTTGTTAACCTCGGCACCGATGACACAGAGCTTGCCTGTAACGTCAGCAGCACCTGTTCTGATATTGGATTCGCCCGGAACATAGTCGAAATGTATCCACTGTCCGTCTTCGCCGGCAACGATACCCTTTGCACGGAGGATAGTGCCGTACTTGGAATTCTCATCGAGCGCTTCGAGGGCAGCCTTGATGCCGTCCTGAGTGAACTTTCTTGAAGTCTCGAAGCCGATGGAATCGAAGACATCGTCAGCGTGGTGGTGATGATGGTCTTCGCCGCAGCAGCAGTGATCATCGTGATCGTGGTGGTGATGCTCATGCTCGTGGTCATGATCGTGATGCTCGCCGCATACAGGACATACGTCTTCGTCATGATCATCGTGATCGTGGTGATGATGCTCGTGATCATGATCGTGCTCATCGTGATCGTGATGATGGTGGTGATGCTCATGCTCTTCAGCTTCAGCCAAAGCAGCAGCCATATCAGCAGCTGTAAGAGGATTCTCAATCGCATTGAGGATCTGAGCTCCGGAAAGCTGCTCCCAAGGTGTTGTGATTATCTGTGAATGATCGTTGACCGACTTGATGAGTTCTACAGCCTTGTCGAGCTTCTCCTGCTTGATGTCGGATGTTCTCGAGAGGATGATCGTGCCTGCGTACTTGATCTGATTCTCATAGAACTCGGAGAAGTTCTTGAGGTATACCTTGCACTTGCTTGCATCGATAACAGTTACTGTTCCGCAGATCTCTGTATCGTCAACTCTCTTAACAGCTGCTACAACATCAGAAAGCTTGCCGACGCCTGAGGGCTCGATAACGATGCGGTCAGGGTGGAAACGGTCGATAACATCCTTCAAAGCTGTACCGAAGTCACCTACGAGTGAGCAGCAGATGCAGCCGGAATTCATCTCTGTGATCTCGATGCCGGACTCCTTTAAGAAGCCGCCGTCGATACCGATCTGACCGAACTCATTCTCGATGAGAACGATCTTCTGATTATTGTAGCCGTCGGAAATGAGCTTCTTGATAAGAGTTGTCTTTCCTGCTCCTAAGAATCCTGAGAAAACGTCTACCTTTGTTGCCATATGAAATACCTTCTTTCTATTGTTAGCTGAAATAGATTATCTCTGTATCGGGTTTACTCGTGATCGCGTAGTCTATTACTTCAAGACAGGGCACGTCGATCTTCTGCCCGTTCTGCTTATCTTCGAAATATCTTACTGTTCCTGTGACCTTGAGCCACTGTCCTACAGGGAAGCCGGGCTTTAAGTCATAGAAGCACAGCAGGTGGATCTGGCCGATGTCTGCCGAGCAGCATGTATAGGCCTGTCTTTGAAGAGCGAATGCCTTGCCCTTAAACTCGCGGAACGTAACAGCCTGACCTGTAAGCTTGACCTTCTTGCCGTTATATCTTGCAACGTTGTCGAGTGCATCTGTCCAGAACAGACCGAAGTCATCGGGAGTGATCTCGCATACGTCCTGATTAAGATCGTAGGGAAGGTAGTTTCCGATATCGAGGAGCTGACCGTCTACGCTTAAGAACTGCAGATTAACGCCGGGGTTAACCGACTTAACGGAGCCTCTAAGCTTCGGGATATTGTTGACCTCAGGATCTACTCGGTTGAAGATCGCAGTGTCGCAGTAGCGGTAGTAGTCTGCGAAGAATGTCTGCATATTACGGTAGTACTCGCTGTAAGTTGTTGCATCGATAACAACGACTGCTGCTGCGAGTGCCCATCTTTCAGGAACATCAACCTCGTCAAAGAACTTGCCGGGAGATACGGATCCGTTCCATTCAATGAAAAGCACATCCGGCTTGTGTTCAGCTTCGATCCTGAACATGAGATCACGGTTAACTTCAGTTGTCTCCTTCTCGATTATGACAGGAGTGCCGTCAGGGAAATCGATATCGTCGTACTCGACATCGCCGTCCTCTGTGGAGAGGATGACTATCTTTCTGCCTCTGAAAGCTTCGTTAGATGCCCACTCACCGATTACGGTGGTCTTACCGCTGTCTATCCAGCCTGTGAAAAAATAAACAAGACAATCTTCCATAAAACTTCTCCAATTTGCTATGCGGATTATATTTTCACGCGCGATATTAATAATTACAAGTGCCAAATGTATCAAAAATGTGCTCTGATGAAGCGGACCTGTGTTAGAATCTGTCCTATGAAAAGAATAATCATCGAGTCACCCCAGCAGTATGTTGAGCAGGGAAAGAAGCTTCAAAGGCAGATTGAGAATGAGACTGACAAGCAGGTCGGCCGCTTCTGCCAGTTCGAACTTCGTAACCTCAAAAGACTCCACGATTATCTGTATTCACCGTTCATGGATCATCTGATGGTTGCCGTCACTTCGACCGGTAATCTCGGCCTTATCTGGATCTTTACGGCGCTCGTTCTTATGGCACTCGATTCGCCGAGACGTCAGTTCGGATACAGCATGCTTATCGCATTGCTCTTCTGTATAACCATCGGCAACCTTATCATCAAGAATGTCGTAAAGCGTAACAGACCTTTCTTCCATAAGAACTACAAGCTTCTTATCAAGCAGCCTTGGGACTACTCATTCCCGTCAGGCCATACGCTGAGCTCTTTCGCGGCGGCGACGGTGCTTTTTAACATGAACAAGGATGTAGGTACGATCGCATTTATCTATGCGGGCCTTATCGCTTTATCCAGACTTTATCTTCGCGTACATTTCTTCACGGACGTGTTCTTCTCCATGGTGCTCGGTACCGGATTAGGAATACTGGCTGTAAAGGCATATGAGACGGGATTTTTCGGACTTATTTGATACAACAAAACCTCTGGTCGCACTGTCCCCGATGGCGGGGTTTTCGTGCGTGACATACAGGGGTATTTGCCACAGCTTCGGCTCGGATTATGCTCCCACTGAACTTACGAGTGCACGTTCCATCGTAATGAACGGCCTTGATAAGAGTTACCGCTTTATGAGGATTAACCCTGAGACGGAAGGCGTTACGTGTATACAGCTTTTCGGAAATACTCCTGAGGACTTTACGGAAGCGATGAAGCTTATATGCGAAGACGAGCTTTTAAGACGCGTAGATATCTTCGACATCAATATGGGGTGCCCTGTGCAGAAAGTAGTGAAAACGGGTGCGGGATCCGGACTTATGAGAACCCCTGAGATTGCTTCGAAGATAGTTAAGCAAAGCCGCGCCACCGCTGAGTCTCTGGGCAAGGTGCTCACGGTAAAGACGCGTATCGGATTCAGCGATAACACGAAGAACGGACCTGAGTTCGCGAAGATGCTTGCAGACAGCGGAGCACAGGCGATATGTGTTCACGGAAGGACTGCGGCGCAGATGTATGCAGGCCAGGCAGACTGGGAGCAGATACGCCTCATGCGCGAAAGTGTCGCAGGAACCGGAGTGTATTTCTTTGGCAACGGAGATGTTAAGGACGGCCCCTCTGCCAAGAAGATGCTAGAGGTAACGGGCGCTGACGGTGTGATGATAGGCCGTGCGGCGTGTGGTAATCCGTGGTTGTTTACCGAGGTAAAGGACTACCTTCTCAGTAAAAGAAAAGTAAAAGAAGGTAATATCTCATTAACAAAAAAATGTGATATGCTGATAACTGAACTTGACGGAAGAATAGAGGAAGTCGGGGAGAAGACTGCGGTCACAGAGATGCGCAGTGTTATGCCCCAGTATATCAAGGGCTTCCCGGGTGCAGCTTCAGTGAAGGCATCCCTCTGCCGTGCAAGTACCAGAATGGAGGTTAGACAGATTCTTGATGACTGTCTGAAAGGAAGAGAAGATGAACATTGATGAGATTTTCTTGGGTGTCATCCTTGTTGGCGGCCTGTTTATAGGATTCTTCGGAATCAATTTCTACAGAATCGCTTGTATCATCATGAACGGTGCAACAGGTTATGTTCTCGGAAGAATGCTGTATGACTATGTTGTTGGCAACGTTGTCGGTGAAGGTGTATTCAGAGAGATGGATGCCAGTGCCGGTTATTCGTTTGTTATAGCAGTATTCGTTCTTGGTGGTGCAGCACTCGGATATTTCTTCTATCAGATCATGAGCCCCTTGTGCGCAGCTATCGGCGGCGGCTTCATATTTGCCAGACTGTTCCAGGTTCTTATGGGCAGAGATATAAGTTCTGCTTTCATCGGTGCAGTTATCGGAGGTTTCCTTGGCATTATCATCGCATTGATCGCTTTCAAGTTCGAGAAGGTAGCTTTGATCGTATTCACATCGCTTATCGGAGCCAGATTCGCCGGCTATACAGGAGCGTATTTCCTTGCTACTACAGGCATAGGTAAGACGATAGCAAATCCGTTCGTCGGAACATTCGCTCAGCGCTTCCCCGGAGAAGCCACTCAGATGGCAATTTTCCTTGAGTTATACGTAGTTTTACTGGTGCTTGGAATAGTAGTTCAGCTAATCATCAGAGACGACTGATAATAGTCACGAAAAATTATTAATTTTGCCGTTGATTATTAACGTTTAACTTGTTATCATTCAACTATCGAAGGCAACTTCGATATTAGATCAGACAATTTTCTATATCTATCCCTTATTCCATGTTGAGGGCATCTCGAACAACAAATCGAGATGCCTTCAATAGTTTAGGGAAAAAATCAATTAACCTGATTAACTTCTGCTCCCGTCTTACCGTCCATATAATTACGAAGATTATTCGCTGCAGCTTCGATAAGTCGTGCTCTCGTCTCCTTGGGAGCCCAAGCGATATGCGGTGTGATCACTGTGTTGGGAGCTGTAAGCAGGGGATTATCTTCCTTCATTGGTTCAGAAGATACTACATCGCAGCCGAATCCTGCCACTTTTCCCGCTCTTAAAGCTTCCGCCATGTCTGCTTCGTTTACGAGAGGTCCGCGGGCAGCATTGATGATGAACACTCCGTCCTTCAGGGTGGAAATTACATCCTTGTTGATCATGTTCTTAGTCTCGTTTGTAAGAGGGCAGTGAAGAGTGATGACATCAGCCTTCTTTACAGCATCCTCGAAAAGGTATTCTTTGTCGGGATCTTTGAGTGTGTGCGGCACAGGAAGAACGTTCATTCCGAGGGCTTTCGCTATGATCGCAACTCTTGTTCCTATCTTGCCCATTCCTACTACAGCGATGTTCTTCCCCGCAAGCTCCGTTAATGGTGAGATCCAGTAGCAGAACTGCTCGGATCTTACCCAGTCACCCTTCTTGACTGATTCATTATGCATTCCGACTTTGTCCGCAAGCTCGAGCAGCAGAGCTATAGCCATCTGTGCCGTGGCGAAAGTGCCGTATTCCGGTACGTTTGTTACTACGATGCCTCTTCTTGCGCATGCTTCAAGGTCAACTACGTTATAGCCGGTCGCGATGACGCCGATATACTTAAGATCCGGAAGCTCCTTAAGAATCTCTTCGGTAAAAGGCGTCTTGTTGGTGATGACGGCCTGAGCTCCCCTCGCATGCTCGATTATCTTGTCTGAAGGAGTTATGTCGTAAGCGATTACCTCTCCGAGCTCCTCAAACGGCTTCCAGTTAAGGTCTCCGGGATTTGCAGCTGATCCGTCCATAATAACGATTCTCATAGGTTTTCCGCCTTTCAAGAAGAGTTTTTTGTAGATTATGATACCAAAACAGTCAAAGAAATTTGTCCCATTCATTATTATTAATGGTAAACTACTGTGTGGAGGAAGTTACAGTTATGTATCTTTATTGTTACGCGCGCTCTGACAGAGCCAGACTGACGGGACAAAAACTCATAGATAACGCCGAAGGCGAATGGATCGATAATCTCGAGTCCTTCGTTTCTTCTTATGCTTCCGGCGGACAGAGGGCGGACGGTACGGTCGTACTGCTCCTTCATCAGGAAGCCTGCGTTAAACTCCTGCTCGAGCGTCTGTATCCTGCCGATATCAAATTCCCGGTGATCAATGTCACGCCGGACGGCAAGTATGCAGGTATCTTAAGAGCCGGCGGATACAACTCTTATCAGATACTTGATAAGGTAACTTCGATTTTGAACTGTATCGCGCTTTCAGGGGAGGATGACCGTAAGGACACAGCTCCTGACCTTATGCGAACGGTTATGTCGTATCAGATGAAGGCTGATGACGATGACCTGTTGAAGGAGATATCAGCGTTCATCAAGAACGGCGGCAGTGTCGATGTATACAGTGACCTTCCTCTCGAGATGAGCGAACCTGTACTCGATTCATTAAGCTACAGGACATTCCTGTTCCAGTCCAATCAGAAGAATGAGCTGAATCAGGCATATGCTGCAGCCAATAGTGAAGACAGATATTCCGTATTCATCACATGTGCGAGAATGCAGGATGTTCCTAAGAACGGCAAGGTGTTGGTCCTTGTTCCTAAGATCGTTGTTCTTGGCATAGAATTGTCTGCCAGGACAGATCCTGAGTATGCGGCGACCATATGCCGTGAATCCATTGAGAAGCATCACATTAATCCCGATGCTATCGTTACTGTAGCTGTATCAGCTCTGTCCAGAGAATCTGAGGCCGTTAGGATGATCGCTGAGGATCTCGGATGCTTTGTTACGTATTTTGATTCGAGATTGCTTAAGGCGGTCAGAGTTCCGCTTAATATCGGTTTCTCGAATGAGAGGATGGATACCGATTTCTGTACTGCGGCTGCATGCCTCGCATCAGATAACGGCAGGATCCTCATGAGAAGAGCGGGGGACAGGAATTCCGTTATCATGACCACTGCGGTCAAGAGAAGCCCGGTATTCCTGACACATTGATACGTTGAACATATTGCTTTGGGGGAAGTTAGTATGAAGACAAGAACAAGAGTTATTGCTGCGGCATTGGCGGTTACCATGATGGTCCCCGTTTTCTCAGGTTGTAAGAAGAACAGGGGCGGTGAGAAGATCTCAGCGGATGATCCGTGGTTCGAACTTACAACGATATCGATTAACAGCGAGACAAATTCCGAAGACTTTCAGTATGTCTACAACAGCTTTATAGGTACGTTTGACGGCGGATATGCATTCCGTAAGATGGGAACACTGAAGCTTCCTGACGGAACAGACCCCGAGACTGTAGATATGAGAGATTACTCAGTAGATGAGTTGAACACCTTTGGTGCAGACGGAAATCTGGTAAACAGCTTTGATCTTTTACAATTGGTTGACCAGCTTGACGGTGATTATAACTCCGTGAGCGGTGTTACACAGGTTGATGGGGGATTCAATGTCGAGCTTGTATCGACGAATTACAATACTGGCAACTCAACATACTACACCTCATTCATTGATGTTACAGCCGGGACTATTGGAGAGATCACCGAACGCACAGGTAGCGGAGTTGCAGCAAGATTGTTGGAAGAAGGCGCGAATGATGAGGGTGTAACCCGACTTGGTGATTATTCTATTCAGAAGTTCTGGTTCTCTTCAAATGCAACAGGCAGCATTAATTCCTACGATGTCGTTGTAACTGACAGTAACGGTAATTCTGATGAATTTGACATGAGAACTTTGTATCCGTCTACTGATATTTTCAACATATCTGCGTTTATTGATATCGGTAATAATCAGTTCTTGATGTGCGCATCCAATTCCGACTTTGGCAAAGCCTATTACATTATAGATATGAATAGCAAGACTATGTCAGTTGAGAATTCTGACATGTCCTGGCTGGATAATAAGATCTATATGATACGTCAGGTTGACGGCGCCGGATCAGTTTTGATTGACGATGACGGAATCTATACAATCGACTATCCCAACAAGACTCTCGTTCCGCTGTTCCTTTATACGAGCACTAATGTTAATGCCTGTCAGATAGGATCACTTACACCGGTTTATGTATCGGCAGACAGAGCTGTATTTACCGGTACAGAATATAATCCCAATCCCGGTTATACTCCCAATGACAATGTCCTTGTATTCGAGTTTAACAGAGCTGACACTAACCCTAATGCCGGAAAGACTATCCTCGACATTGCATGTGTAGGTTATTTGTCATATCCGTTGTGTGAGGCAGTTTGCAACTTCAACGGCAGCAATCCCGATTACTTTCTGAGATTTGACATGTCTTATCAGATCGATGTCAATTATGCAGAAGGCGATGCTAATGAGAATGAGGATATAGCCGCAACAAGTCTCGGAAACCAGCTCTCGATGGATATCATGTCAGGAACGGGTCCCGACATCATCGTTAACGGTTCCAAATTCGGAATGCTTAACAACAGTGAATATCTTCTTGATATGAGCGAATTTGTAAGCCAGAACTGTGGATCCGACAGCTACTACACTAATATTCTTGATTCGGCAAAGATCGACGGTGAGTTGTTCCAGATTCCGTTGTGCTTCTCTATCGAAGGTATCGTTACTGATGCTTCGAATGTAGAGCCCGGTCAGACAGGATTCACATTTGACCAGTATGCCCAGTTCGTTTCAGGTCCTTGCAACGGAACCGATCCTATGGGTGCAGGAAGAATGAATTTCTTCCTTACATCGCTTAATTGTATGACAGATCTCATGAATGAAGATCAGGTTGTTAATTATGATAATGAGGCCTTTAGAGCGCTGGCAGAATATGTGGCACAGAATGTTAACGAGGCTCTGCCATCAGATGAAGAGGGAATGTACATTGAAGAAGAGCCGGTAGCCAGCCTGCGGATGATCCCTAATGTTTCATCGTATTTCAATGCAATAAAGAACGGTCAGTTTGTTCTTCTCGGCATCCCTTCATATGACGGAAGAGGTCCGGTAATTACATCTTCTGATTCTGTAGCAATCTCAGCTCAGACAATCGCTCCCGATGCATGCAGAGAATTTGTTTCACTCCTTCTTACTGAAGAGATTCAGGAACTGTACGGTTCACAGAGAGGTCTTCCTATCAGCCGTGCTGCATTTGATTCGGTCGGAAGTAAGTATGTCGAGACCTATAACAGAGATATCGATAACTACAGGAGAACCATGACTGAGGCCGAGATGAGGCAGGCAGGAATCAGTACTGATTATATGGATGAGTCTTTAGTCACAGAACTTGCACAGATGGTCGAGACTCTTAATGGCTGGTACATTAATGACGGTTCCATCAATGCGATCATCCGTGAAGAGATGCCTGCTTACTTTGAAGGTCAGAAGACTCTCGAGCAGATCATTCCCGTACTCGAAGACAGAGTACAGACAGTTATAAATGAAAGAAGATAACCGTTAGAAAGATGCCTTCCGAAGAAACACAGAACAAAGAAACAATAAAAGAAGAGACAAGAGCCGATCGTAAGCCGCAGACAGTGTCTGCGGTTACGATCGATCCTGAACATCTTGCCAAGATAAAGCTTGACAAGAAGAAGTTCCATAGAAAGAGAAGACTTAAAGACTGGGCTATGTTTACAGGTTATCTTACGCCTAGTCTTGTGGGCGTTTTGGTGTTTTTCTATCTGCCCCTTCTGTTGATCCTGAAGACTTCTTTCCAAAGATCTTCAACCAACACAGATTTTGTTGGCTTTGATAACTACAGCAGAGTTCTTACCAATGAAGCATTTGTAAATGCTGCCAAGAACTCGATGACTTTCTCCGGTATTGCAGTTCCTTTGTCAGTATTGCTCGCTCTTTTGCTTGCGATCCTTCTTAACACCAAGCTCCCGGCCGAAAGTGTTTTCAGAAGCATACTCCTTAACCCCATGATGGTTCCTGTCGCATCTGTCGTTCTTATATGGCAGGTATTCTTCAGCTATAACGGTATGGCGAACGGATGGGGATTGTATAAGCTTTTCGAAGATGGGCGAATAGACTGGCTTAAATCAGATCATTCGCAGTTTGTTATTCTTGTGCTGTTCCTGTGGAAGAACTTAGGTTATAACATGGTTCTCTTCCTTGCGGCTCTTAACAGTATCGATGAGGAGATACTTGAGGCTGCAAAGATGGACGGCGCGAATGCTATTGTCAGATTCTTCGCGATCAAGATGCACTTCCTTGCACCGACATTGTTCTTCGTTGCCATCATGTCGTTGATCAACTCATTTAAGATCTTCCGTGAAGTTTATTTGCTTACGGGTGATCACCCTTACGCTAACCTGTACATGTTGCAGCACTTCATGAACAATGCGTTTACCAACCTTGATTACAGTAAATTGTCTGCGGGCGCGATAATAATGTGCGTCTTTATGATAGTTATAGTCGGAGCGCTGTTCTTTGCAGAATCCAAATTTGATGCGGATGTGGAAGGATAAGTGATGAACAGATTGACTGAACAACAGAAAAGAGATGCGGCAACAAATGCCAGACGTAAGGTCCATACTACTGTAGATAGGGATCTGTCATTCTTCGAGCAGATGAGTGAGGCCGAGAGGGAAGAGTTCTTCAAGGATCAAAAGAAGAAGTCACTTCGTGTAAGAAAGGCAAGAAAGACTGCTTACAGGATATCGACAGGAATCGGTCTTATCGTTGCGATAACTGTATCGATACTTGCCATCATCCCGGTATTCTTTACATTCCTTAATTCGTTCATGTCATCTGCGGAGATCGCTCATAACTACGGAGTTATCTTCCAAAGTTTGTCAGGTCATGCGGAGAACGGTGCTACTTATCTTGCCAAGACTCCGTCACTTACTTTGGTTCCTCAGAAGGTTACTATCGAACAGTATCTTAATCTTCTGTTTATGAGCCCTACTTACCTTATGAAGTTCTGGAACTCCATCATCCTTGTAGTTCCGATCGTTCTTGGTCAGATGGGTGTATCCTGTCTTGCCGCATACAGCTTTGCAAGATACAGAAGAAAGAGAAGAGAGGTTCTGTTCTTCTCCTATATCATCCTTATGCTCATGCCTTTCCAGGTAACACTGGTTCCTAACTATATGATCGCTGATCAGATCGGTATCCTGAATACCAGATGGGCGATCATACTTCCCGGTATCTTCTCGACATTCGCTATCTTCCTTTTGACGAAGTACATGAGACAGATACCAGTCGCTTATATCGAAGCTGCAAAGCTTGACGGTGCGACTGAATGGCAGATCTTTACACAGATTGCTGTTCCTATATGTAAGAACGCTATATTCGCTCTTACGATTCTTTTGTTCATTGACTACTGGAACATGGTCGAGCAGCCGCTCGTCCTGCTGAACGTCCCTGATAAACAGCCGATGTCAGTATTCCTGTCACAAATAAACGAAGCGGAGATCGGTATCGCTTTTGCCGCATCTGCGCTGTACATGATCCCGCCACTTCTGATCTTCCTATGGGGTGAGGAATACCTCGTAGAAGGAATCTCAAGATCGGGCGTCAAATAAACGGAGGGGTAACAATGAAGAAGCACGAGACCAAAAAGAACAGCCGCAGATGGGTAATCAGAGCGATGGGAACATTCCTTGTCGTTCTTGCATTACTGACATTCTTCTCAAACACGATAATGAATGCCACGATCCCGCTGGTAGTAACTGCCAACGCTCAGCGAGGCAATCTTTCATATACCAGATCAGCGACCGGTCAGCTCGAGTCTGACAATAAGATCGAGGTCAAAGGCCTCGACGGAAGAACTGTTGATCAGGTTCTCCACACAAATTACGATACAGTTCAGGAAGGCGATGTAATCCTCACTCTCGTGCCTCAGGAGGATATGTCTGAACTTACTCAGCTTGAGACTCAGTTGACCCAGCTTCAGAATGAGCAGGTATATGCTCAGATGACGCCTAACCGTACAGATTTTACAGCTCAGAACCAGGCTATCAGAACTGCAGAAAGAGCACTTGCCGAAGCACAGGCTAACCTTAACTCTGCAACAACAAGAGACGAGACTATCGCTGCTGCACAGCAGGTTCTTGCAGCTAATCAGGCTGCCGTATCAGCACTTCAGGCACAGCAGGCTTCTGCTTCTGCTTCAGTTGAATATATCAACACGCAGCTTGCTGCTCTCTATGCACAGCTTGCAGTAATCGACGGAACAGCAACTCCCGTTATCCCTACAACTACAACATCAGGAATGTATGCAGCCTCACCTAATCCTGCAAAGAATGATCCTGATCCGGCAGCTGATCCTAACGCGACTGAATCGACAACCACAGCTCCTTCGGAGACAACAACAGCACCTTCCGAATCAAGCACTGAGACTACAGCAGCTCCTACGGAGACAACTGCACCTACACCAACACCTGTACCGGCACCTCCTACGCCTGACCGCCAGACAATCCTGAATCAGATTGCACAGCTTCAGGGCGAGCTTACAGATGCTCAGAACAGACTTTCCGGTTATTCCGCTCAGCTCACAGCAGCACAGAGCGCAGTAACAGCTGCACAGACAGCTATTACACAGGCTGAGGCTCTTCCCAGCACATATGCTGCACAGGATGCTGTAACTGATGCACAGGCTGCACTTACAGCTGCTCAGTATGCTCTTTCTGATGCACAGGCAACGGCAAGCGTTAATGCTTTAAGAGCTGCAGACTCAGCAGCTGCAAGAGAGCAGCAGATTGCTGATCTCGAGGATAAGATTGAGAGAGTACGTGCAAGACTTACTCAGACAGAGATCGTAGCTCCCGCTTCAGGATATCTTTATAATCTGACAGTATCAGCAGGCGATAAGTTCCAGGGCGAGACAGTAATCTTTACGATCATCCCTGAAGACAGCACATATTCAGTATCGTTCAATTTCCCTACCAATGCCGTTCAGAGCTATCAGGTAGGCCAGGAGTTCTCAGCTTCTAACTATTACTACATCGACAGAATCGTTATCACTAACATCAAGCCTGATCCTAACAACCCCAGAGACGGCCGTATCGTAAAGTGTGCTGTTTATTCCAGCATGACACTTCTCCCCGGAGAGAGCATCACGGTAACGGCAGATAAGGGAAATGCTACATACGATCACGTTGTACCCTCGAGCGCAGTAAGCGAGGATAACTCGGGACAATTCGTATTTGTTGTAAATCAGACATCGGGTCCTCTCGGTGACAGATATACTGTCAGAAGAGTATCGATCTCTGTACTGGAAACATCCGGTGCGTTCTGCGCTATCCAGGGCGAGGGCCTCGATAACGTAATGGTTGTTACCCGTAGTGAGGAGCCCCTCCATAACGGCGACAGAGTCAGACTTGAAGACTACAGCGACAATTCGAACTGACGGGTAGCGATATGGCAATAGCAAAGAGAGTAAGAAGATACGCAAAGGATAAGCTCTACCTTCAGAAGAGGAGAATCAAGAAGATAATTCTTGCAGCTCCTTTCTGGGTAGTCCTTATCGGAATAGCTCTGACTTCGGTTGGTATCGGAAGATATATCTATCTGAAAGATATCAGATATGATCAGCAGATGGCAGAGTATTGGGGATATGAATCGGCTATCCCTTACAGACACATGTCTGTCTATGCAAGAGGTGCAAGGCCGGGCGGCGAGACTACTCCGCCGATATATATCGACACCAATTCTTCTTTAAGAAGAGCAGACATACTTACTATAAGAACAACACTGCAGAATCTTGCGGATGTAAGCTCCGGTACCGGCGGCGGTAAGGGAGGCCTTGGACAGGACGGTAGACCGCGTGGTTGGGAAGACTGCTATTCGTCTTTCCTGATGGCTAATATAACAAGCATCGCGGACCCCACCAGCGAGACCGGTTTCTCGTTCAACACACCGTGCGAGATTGTTGCGATAGACGGTAATTATTCTGCATTCCATCCTTTCGGATATATGTCAGGAGGATTCCTTCCCGAGATTCCGAATGATAACAGACAGATCGTTCTGAACGATGTACTCGCATGGAAGTTCTATAAGTCCTATGATGTCCTCGGCGAGAAGGTTAAGCTTTGGGGCGAGGAGTTTACCATCATAGGTGTAGTGCGTGAGCCTAATGACAGCATAGCCCGCGCTGCAGGAACAGAGCAGCCCCGTGCATACATCTACTTCAGTGCCATGGAGGAGCTGGCTCCCCTTGAAGCACAGGATATTTCTACACAGCAAAGAAACAATGCTAACGGTACGGCGGCAGCTACACCGACACCCGCAGCATCTGCAGCAGGCCAGGCAGCAGCCGGCGAACAGCTCCCCGGAGGTTCATCTGATAACACTCAGGTACGTCCCGATATGGCTATCCTTTGTTATGAAGCTATGCTTCCCGAGGCTGTAAGAGGCGTTGCCAAGAACGATATGAGCTCGTCCTTGGCAAACTATACACCTGCGAATCCTAATTTCTATGTTATAAGCAACACGGACCGCTTCGGCCTTCGTGATTCATGGCGCTTCATGTGGCCTATAGGAAAAACGCAGACACGTCTTGCTCCTTATGAGTTCCCTTTCTGGGAGAAGACGGCGCAGCTTACCTCGCAGCACCTTTTCGCAGATGAGATCGTAACGGCAGTAGGCATCATAACGTTGCTGTCGGGCGGCATCATGGCAGCCCTTCGCTACCGTAAAATGTCTCGAAAATGAAATATAAGGCAATTTCTTCAAAAGTATAATTAATACAAGAATTATATTTAGGAGGAGTTTGCCATGATCGGGAAGAGAAAGTTAACATCGGTAGTTTCTTCTCTTTTGACCGGAGTATTTCTTCTTAGTGCGTGCTCGGTCAATATGAACGGTGTTGGTGAAGCATTTTCCAATCTCGGAAATAACTTAAACGAGGCTGCCCACGAAGAGCAGGAGGAAGCCCCTGTTACAGCTATAGAAGTAACGGTTGAGTCCGAAGCAGAAGAGACTGTGACTGAGGAGCCGGAAGTTACTCCTGAGCCTACGGCTACTCCGGTTCCTACAGCGACACCTACTCCTTCTCCGACACCTATCCCTCAGAGAGTTGATTTCTCTGAGCTTACCGAGGATACGCTGTCAGATACCATCTATGTTGACGTAGAGGATTTCTCGGAGTCTGCACATGCTGAGGATGACGATGACATCCTTCTTGCACAGTTTATGGGAGACAGAATGCTCCTGTCCTCTGACAAAGAGCTTTCTTCCGTTGTTTCCGTAAATCTCATGCTCGATGCTTTCTATATGGAGGCAGAGGGTATATACAACAGACATGTAAATGAGCAGTATGCAGCTTATGAGCTCGATCCCGATACTGTACCGGATACTATATTAGTTACTGTATCTTACGCGTATTATTTTAATGGCAGGATGCTTGGCGTGGTCATGAGCTACGCGGCTACACAGGGGGATGAGAATCTCGAGAGCTCAACAGAGTATGTTACCTATGATCTTTATACAGGTCAGTTCATAACAGACGACCTGATGTTTAATGACATCGATGCATTCTATGTGGCGGTCGCAGAGGCTGTAGCTGAAGATACCAGCAGCAATAGAGACCGTGCCGAGGATTATGAGATCGAGTTTGTCGCGGCAGACGATGACGACGGAGATGTAGCACTTTGTGTTATCGCTTCGAATGGCGACGATATCGATCAGTACTATCTTGATATTCAGGACTTCTATGATTATTTGACCCGCTTCGGCCGCATTGTCTGGGGAGTGACAGCTCCTGTTGATGAGGAAGAAGACGAGGAAGAGCCCGACGACGAAGACGATGAGGACATCGACGACGAAGACGAGGACGAAGAAGAAGCGGAAGAAGACGAGGAAGAGGTCGAAGAGACTGAAGAAACCGAGTCTGAAGACGAAGATGAAGAAGAGGAAGACTGAGGATACTCCGCAAGGGTATCTGACGTGAGATCTGTTAAGCGAATTTCACACATATTTCACTCACTTTTTTGAGGCATTTTAACAGACCGCACAAAAAAAGATTGCACTGATGTGCAACTTGTTGTAAAATTCAGTCGTAAGTTTCCATGTTTTTGTGAGCATGCGTGCGAGCAAGGCGGATGGAACACATGAGGCGAGAGCTTCATGTAAGCAAACTTAGGTCCTAATTGGACAGAAATAAAACCTTATTTTATTAGGAGGCAAAAACAATGAAGACAAAGAAGATTATTGCTTTGATGTTGTCATTGGCAATGGTTCTCGGTGTTGCTGCTTGTTCCGACGATACAGCTGAAACTACAGCTGCAGGCGCTGGTGAGACAACAGCTGTTGCTGAGACACAGGGCGCTACTGGTGAGACAGAGACACCCGAGACAATTTCTCAGGTTGTTGAGGTTTCCGAGTACAACGAGCTCGCTATTGCTGATGTAGCTGATGAGGATGATGAAGTTGTCGTTTATGGATTCAACGAGGAAGTTAAGAACCTCATCGAGACATACTCTGACATCACTGTTCGTTATGAGCAGCAGTCATCTGACACAATTCAGCAGGTACTTGACAACGTTCTCGCTTCTGGTGAGGATGCTCCTGACATGTTCGCTTGCGACGCTGACTATGCCAGAAAGTACATGAAGTCTGACAACACATTGCCTATCAATGATCTCGGCATCGCTTACAGCGAGCTCTCTGAGATGTATAACTATACACTTCAGTTCGCTACAGACGATGAGAACATCATTAAGGGTCTCGCATGGCAGGCTTGCCCTTGTGGCGTCTTCTACAACAGATCTGTTGCAGAGGCTACACTTGGTGTATCTGAGCCTGAGGATGTAGCTCCTTACTTTGAGAGCTGGGATGCATTCCTCGAGACAGCTAGAACAGTTGCTGAGTCTGGTGAGTATGTTGCTGTATCCGCTACAGGCGACATCATGAGAGCTATCCTTGGTTCTCGTACACAGGCTTGGATCGTTGACGGTGAAGTTACAATCGATCCTGTTATGGAGCAGTACTTCGACCTCGCTAAGACACTCCACGATGAGGGCCTCACACACGAGACATCTCAGTGGCAGGATGCTTGGACAGCTGATATGTCCAACGGCACAGTTCTCTCTTACTGGGGACCTATGTGGCTCGCTAAGTTCTCTATGGCTCTTGATCCTTCTGTAAACGATGTACCTAACCCTACTTCTGGTGATTGGGGTATCGTTGCAGCTCCTGGTGATTCTTACTGGGGTGGTACATGGATGATGGCATCCAAGTACTGCAACTCTAAGGCATCTGTTGCACAGATCATGAGAGACATCTGCATCAACACAGATTCTCTCCAGGATATGGCTAACAACGGTGAGTTCGTTAACAACATCTCTATCATGGACACACTTGGACATGATGCTTCCTTCGGTCTTGAGTGGCTCGGCGGCCAGAACCCTATCCCGGTTCTCCTCGATGCAGCTACACAGATCGACAACTCTGTAATCACGATCAATGACGGTGCTATCAACGATCAGTTCAACGCTGTAGTTGAGTCTTACATCCAGGGCGATATCGCTACTGTTGCTGAGGCTGAGTCCGCATTCATCGCAGCAGTTGAGGATGCTGGTATTGTTTAATTCATAACAATTGATTTAAACTAACTAAGGTAATTTGCGGGGCAGGGCAACACCCTGCCCCGCATTTCCTTAACTTAAACAAAACATTTGGGCAAAATAATTTTGGAGAGTGACCAAGATGGCAAGAGGTACAAATACACCTTCCAGACGTAAAGGTATGAGCTATACCAAGTTTGGCTACATCTTTGTGGCCCCTTTCGTTATTGCATACTGCTTATTCAGCCTTTATCCGTTGCTTACCACTTTCTGGTATTCCGGAACGTTTATGCAGAATGCTAATGCGAAATTCTGGGGTTTTTCACACAGAGAGGTTTATTATGACAGATACCTTAACCTGACAGATTATTATGATGATCTCCAGGCAAGCACAGGTATCAATCCTGCGGATTATGCGAAGATCAAGAACTTCTTTTCCGCACAGGAAGTTGCCGACAGATATTCACCTATCGATCCCGAAGGCCTTCAGGCTCTCGTAGAGAATGGCGATATCTCTCAGGCTACAAGAGACAAGATCCAGCAGACAATCGACACAGGTGATATTTCTTATATCGCTTCCGATGCTTCTGTTATGGAAGAGCTCAACACATGGAGCGCTAATTACGTTGATCTCGGACTTACCGTTATCAACCAGTTGAACAAAGTTAATACTGCAGCAACAAATGCTGCAACACTTGCAGAGAGTGATTCTGAAGGATCCGAAGAGGATTCACTTACAGCTGAAGATATCCTTACAAGCAGTCAGTATGAAGACTTCCTTGCAACACTTCAGGCTGGTGAGTTCGATGAGGGTCAGACACTTCTCGTTAACTACCTCGCAGATTATGCGGGTGTAGATTCACTTTATGATTACTTCGCGGCTGAGGATGTTACTCCCGATGCAGAGACGTTCTATTACATCTGTGCAAACCTGAATGCACCTAACGCCGTTTACACATCAGCAGATGGTGAGACTGCGATCAATGCGATCACTGTTCCTTTCATGAGCAACCTTGAGACTTATCTCAATGCTAATGTATGGTCCACATCCGTTCCTTCGATCACATCTTACTCATCATTCCAGTCTTATATTGACGGAGATACAGATCTCCACTCAGGTGAGGAGCAGCTCTATGCTGACCTTTGCACACTTGATTCTATGGGTCTTATTGTAAAGCAGGTTAAGCTTGTTCAGGAAGGCGATACACTCGTTCAGTCTTCTAATGCAACAGACAATATCCTGTATGCTATGCGTCAGTACATTGACAGTGACTATCAGTCAGATCCCGTTAAGACAAGATCTTCACTTCAGATTGTTTGCCTTAACAACTACCTCGACGGTTCAATGAACGCAGGCAGAAAGAAGCTCATCGATGCAGGTATCGATGTTGACTCTTACATCTGCTTCGACGGTCAGTTCGATATCAACAAGTACCTTGAGTTCAAGGCTTTGATCGGACTTGATTCTGTTCTGACATTGGACAAGTATGAGGAACTCGATCAGGCAAGAAAAGATAAGAATGCAGAGAAGGCTCAGGCTAAGCTCGATGAGGCGCAGGCTGCTCTCCCTGCTGCACAGGCTGCTTATGATGCTGCAGTTGCATCCGGTGACGAAGAGGCTATTAATGAAGCTTATGAGGCACTCACAGCAGTTAATGTTGCTATCACAGACAACCAGTCTAAGGTTAACAGACCTTCCGGTCTCCTTGAGAAGGCTGATGCTACAAGAGATTATCTGTTCGTAGGTTTTGATAACTTCGGCGATATCTTCGGAAACAAGTACAGATTCAACAAGGTATTGGGTGCGTTCTATACGACATTCGTAATGTGGATCATCGGCTTCATTCCTCAGGTCCTCTTGTCACTGCTCCTCTCTGCTTGGTTCACAGATACCAAGCTCAAGCTTAAGGGTC
This sequence comes from Clostridiales bacterium, assembly GCA_017552455.1. Classification (GTDB taxonomy): domain Bacteria; phylum Bacillota; class Clostridia; order Saccharofermentanales; family Saccharofermentanaceae; genus Saccharofermentans. The sequence goes on along the minus strand of JAFZPX010000026.1, from coordinate 1,100 downwards.
TCAATCTCATGAAGGCTTTGATGTACTTGCCTAACGTTATCACAGCGGCAACCATCGCTATCTTCTTCAGAAGATTGTTCTCTTACTCCACAGGTGAGGCTACATCAGCTGTTCAGATGTTGCTCGATGCAATCGGACACGAGAGAGTTAACTTCTTCGTTAACCCCTGGTACACAAGATTGATCGTATCTTTTATCAACTTCTGGATGTGGTACGGTAATACAATGATCATCTTGATCGCTGGTATTACTTCCATCTCTGAGTCACTCTATGAGTCCGCTCAGCTCGATGGTGCTAACTCCTTCCAGACATACACAAGAATCACACTGCCTTTGCTCCGACCTATTATGCTCTTCCTCTTGGTAACATCTATGATCGGTGGTCTCCAGATGTACGATATTCCGTTCAACATCAACCAGTATCCTTCACTCGTTGCATTTAACGGAACATACGTCAGATGTACACAGACAGTTCTTATGTATGTAAACGAGCTCGCTTTCGGTAAGTCGAGTATCAAGCAGATCGGTGTTGCTTCTGCAATTTCCATCCTCTTGTTCATCGTTACAACAATCCTTTCCATCATCATCTTCTACATGATGAGAGATAAGGACGCAGCAGCTGCTGCAAAGGCTAAGAAACTCGCAAGAAAGGCAGGTGGCACAAGATGAGTAGCAATCAGGTAAAGTTACGCAGTAAGTCCGCCTCGATCAAAGCGTACAGCGCACTCGTTTACGTTGTAGTTATTTTCTTCGCGATACTTGCTATTATCCCTTTCTGGTACATGTTCATGAACGCCACATGGGATACATTCTCAATCCAGACCGGAATCAAGCTCTGGCCTAACTTCGGTCACGTATTTGAGCAGCTTAAAGCAAACTGGGATTATCTGTCGAACCGTTCGACATTCAGCTTTGCATTGGGCTTCAAGAACTCTTTGATCATCACATTGTCTTCTACGCTCCTGACAGTTTACTTCTCCGCTCTTACAGCTTACGGCTTGAGCGTATACGACTTCAGAGGAAGAAAGCTTCTCTTCACATTGATCGTAGGCGTTATGATGGTTCCTACAGCAGTTAACATCACAGGTTTCTACAGACTCA
>JAFZPX010000025.1 GCA_017552455.1 Clostridiales bacterium | reverse complement strand
GCAAGCAAGCAAGCAAGCAAGCAAGCAGCGGCTGAGCGCGGCCTTTTTAAAGTAGTCATTAACGCCGTCGGGTGAGTTTTCACCCGGCGGTTTTTGTGTGAAGAAAAGGAAGGAGAAGAATAATGAAAAAGAAATTATTAAAGACCTTTGTATCTCTTGCAGTGACAACAGGAGTGATAATGTCAACGGGCATATCCCTCTTAGCAGAAGAGAATCAGTATGTTAAATACAACGATTCTTATTATGGGTTTGATGTTCAGGGGGTTTACACTGACTCTGCAGGAAGTACGCAATATTATTCTACGACATGTGGTAATTATGGATATCAAACTAAGATTATGATTGGGAATACTGAATATACTATGAATCCTGAAAACGGTGAATTTTTGGGGCATGTTTATACTTATGATAATATCAGAGCGTCTGTGTCCGCCGAATTGGTTGGAGCCGGTGTTATGATTACTTATACAGTCACTAATAACGGATCTTCGGCACAAGAAATAAAGATTGGTTCGGCAGCAGATACTGAATTAAGTGGCAATGATAATGTACCTGTTAGCATTGACAATGGACGAATCTTAATGGCTGATGATGGATCTGGTAGATCTTTTTATTTAATACCGGGATCCGGGGCGTTTGATACATTGTGGATTGGTCACTGGAATGCTTCATATAGCAACACATTTAATAATTCGACTGACAAATCTTACAATAAAGATTCAGGAATCGCATTTTCATGGACACTGAATGTCCCTGCTAATGGCACAGTAACTAGGAGAGCAATTCTTTCAGCAAGTGATACTGCAGTCAAGACGGTTAGCTTCGATGCCAATGGCGGAAGCGGTTCGATGGGCGCTATGGTTGTAGTTCCTAATACATCAATGCCTCTTCTTGCAAACGCATTTTCCAGAGATGGTTATACATTCCAGGGATGGAATAATGATCCTAATGCTACAACAGCGACATATTCAGATGGTCAGACGGTTACTATAACAGATGACATGACGCTCTACGCCATATGGCAGGAGGATGCACCCGCACCTGCGCCTGATCCGGAACCGGCACCCGCACCTCAGCCTGATCCGGAGCCGGCACCCGAACCGGCTCCCGCACCTAGTTCGGTACCGGCCGGTCCTACACCGGAGCAGATCCGTGCACAGTTGATCTCGAACTTTGTAGAGAGACTCTATATAGTGGCTCTCGACAGATCATATGATGTTGTTGGCAGAGACTACTGGGTCGATCAGCTTATGAATCAGGGGAATTCCGGTTCCTACGTTGCAAAGGGTTTCTTCCACAGCCAGGAGTTCCTTGCAAGAGATCTGAGTGACGAAGAATTTGTAACAGTCCTTTACAGCGTATTCTTCGATAGAACGCCTGATGCAGAGGGATTTGCCAACTGGACTAACGCCCTTGCCAATGGTGCCACCAGAGATCAGGTTATCGCAGGCTTCGCCGGATCCCCTGAATGGGCAGCGACCTGTGCGAGATACGAAGTAAATATCTAACGGTTCTACAGCCTCATGAATCCTCGAAAGACCGCGGAAACGCGGTCTTTTTTATGGTTTTTGCCCCTTTGATGGGACACTATATATGGGCCTGCCTCCAAACTGTAACACAATATATAGTGGTTTGCTATTGACTCGCACACTACATATAGGTAGAATGAACAAGCAAACGGGAAAGAATCAAAAATCCGTTAGAAATGTAATATTACATTTGGCAAAAACGGTTAACAAAGTTTTGTAACATTGTTACAATGGACCAACTGATTCAAAATCACTTAAAGGGCAAGGTGCACAAAATGAAGATCATCAAGCGTAACAAGCAGGAAGTAGAATTCGACATCTCCAAGATCATCAACGCTATCACAAAGGCGAATGAGGCTGCTAAGGAGCCGGATCGTATGACTCCCAAGCAGATCACAAGAATCGCTGAGCGTGTTACTAATGAATGTGAAACTATGAATCGTGCTCTGTCTGTCGAGGAGATCCAGGACCTCGTCGAGAAGCAGATCATGGCGCATGGTGCCTATGAGGTTGCAAAGCTTTATGTAACCTACCGCTACACAAGAAGCCTTATCCGTCAGTCCAACACGACAGACGCATCCATTCTTACCCTTATCGAGTGCAACAACGAGGAGCTCAAACAGGAGAACTCCAACAAGAATCCTACGGTCAACAGCGTTCAGCGTGACTATATGGCCGGTGAGGTTAGTAAGGACATCACTCAGAGACTGCTCCTGCCTCAGGATATCGTTGAGGCTCATCAGCAGGGTCTCATCCACTTCCACGACAGTGACTATTTTGCACAGCACATGCACAACTGCGATCTCGTAAACCTCGAGGATATGCTCCAGAACGGAACAGTTATCTCCGGTACGATGATCGAGAAGCCTCACAGCTTCTCTACAGCTTGTAATATCGCTACTCAGATCATTGCTCAGGTAGCATCCAACCAGTACGGCGGTCAGTCAATCTCTCTGACACACCTCGCTCCTTTCGTTCAGATCTCAAGAGAGAAGATCACAAAGAAGGTAGAGGCTGAGTTCGAGGCACTTGGCATCGCTCCTGATGAGAGCAAGAAGAAGGAGATTGTAGAGCAGAGACTGCACGAGGAGATCGAGAGAGGCGTACAGACAATCCAATATCAGGTAGTCACACTCCTCACAACAAACGGTCAGGCTCCTTTCGTTACTGTATTCATGTATCTGAACGAGGCTAAGGATCCTCAGCTCAAGGCTGACCTTGCCATGATCATTGAAGAAGTATTGAAGCAGAGAATCCAGGGCGTTAAGAACGAGGCAGGCGTTTACATCACACCTGCATTCCCTAAGCTCATCTATGTTCTCGAAGAAGATAACATCAGAGAGGGTTCACCTTACTACGAGCTCACAAGACTTGCAGCTAAGTGCACAGCTAAGAGAATGGTTCCTGACTATATCTCTGAGAAGGTTATGCTCCAGCTCAAGGTAGATAAGAACGGTAACGGAAACTGCTACACATGCATGGGCTGCAGATCTTTCCTTACAACATATGTTGATGAGAACGGTCAGCCTAAGTACTACGGAAGATTCAACCAGGGTGTTGTTACTATCAACCTCGTTGATGTAGCTTGCTCCGCTTGCTGCGAATCAAGAGACGAAGAGAAGTTCTGGAAGATCCTCGACGACAGACTCGAGCTTTGCCACAGAGCTCTGCGTTGCAGACATGACAGACTTGCAGGTACATTGTCCGATGCTGCTCCTATCCTCTGGCAGTACGGTGCACTTGCAAGACTTAAGAAGGGCGAGCCTATCACAAAGCTCCTCTACGGCGGATATTCCACAATCTCTCTTGGTTATGCAGGCCTTTGGGAGTGCGTATACGAGGTAACAGGCAAGAAGCTTACAGAGCCTGAGGGTGAGGCATTCGGTCTTAAGGTAATGGAGACTCTTAATGCAGCATGCGCTAAGTGGAAGGCAGCTGAGAACATCGACTACTCCATCTACGGCACACCTTTGGAGTCCACAACTTATAAGTTTGCCAAGGCTCTCCAGAGAAGATTCGGCATCATCAAGGGTGTAACAGACAAGAACTACATCACAAACAGCTATCACATCCATGTAACTGAGGAGATCAATGCATTCGATAAGCTTAAGCTCGAGAGTAAGTTCCAGAGACTTTCACCCGGCGGAGCTATCTCCTACATTGAAGTTCCTAACATGCAGCAGAATATCGATGCTGTCATGGAAGTTATGAAGTTCATCTATGAGAACATCATGTACGCTGAGCTCAATACTAAGTCTGATTACTGCCAGGTATGCGGTTACGACGGTGAGATCCAGATCGAAGAGAGAGATCACAAGCTCGTATGGGTATGCCCTAAGTGCGGAAATGACGATGAGAACAAGCTCAATGTAGCAAGAAGAACCTGCGGTTATATCGGAACTCAGTTCTGGAACCAGGGAAGAACACAGGAGATTAGAGAGCGCGTAATGCATCTTTGATGCATCACGCCGGCTCTTAGGCGGTAAGGTTTATGTATTACAGTGCAATTCATGACTGCGATATAGCGAACGGCACGGGTGTCAGGATCACTCTGTTTGTGTCGGGATGCACCAACTGCTGTGAGGGCTGTTTTAACCCTGATACATGGGATTTCTGCCATGGTCAGGAGTTTACCAAAGATACAGAAGAGCAGATCTGGAAGATGCTCGACCACGATTATGTCGCGGGACTTACAATACTCGGCGGCGAGCCGTTCGAGCCTTCCAATCAGCGTGCTCTTGCTCCTTTCCTTAAGGAATATAAGCAAAGATTCCCCACTAAGAACCTGTGGATTTTTACAGGTTTCTACTACGATAAGGAGCTTCTTGTAGACGGAAGCCATCCCAGATGTGAGGTAACTGACGAGATCCTTGATCTTACTGATGTTCTCGTTGACGGAAGATTCATCCTTGCTAAGAAAGATATAAGTTTGATATATCGCGGCTCTTCAAATCAGCGTATAATAGATATGATTAAAACGCGCGCGAAGGGCGAAGTGGTGCTTTGGGACGAGAAAACGGCGACAAGTTAAAGCAAGACAAGAAAGTTACTCGTGAGAGTATCAAGGATAAATGCGTCAGATGGCTCGGTCTCGGTCATAAGAGTGAATCCGTAAACAACTACATGATAAGCAGTAACACGCGGGCTATCATCTACATGTCCGCGGTTGTCCTCGCGATCAGTCTTGTTATCGCATGTAAGTTTGTCATCAATTATCTGACCATCGGCGATGCTATTAACTCTACCGAATTCCTCATGCAGATGCTTTTGTGTGTGATGGTATTCTTCACTTGTGCGATGTCCATCTCATATGCGAGCAAGGATCTGTACCGTAAGAAGATCAATAATCTTGCGGATCTGTCGTATTCCACCATATTGATATTCTCGTGCGTGTGTCTGCTGTTCGGATTCTTCGTATCTCTTTCAGAGTATAAGAATGACGGAAGGATAATGACCTTCATCGCGATGGAGCTCATCGTTATCTGTATCCTGGCTTGGAGACCATTCGTTTCCATATCCATCGTAACAGGCACATTTGCAGCATTCTATCTTATGATCACAATGGATACAGGACATCTTCCGAGCCCGTCTTTTACAGTCGGATTCATTATCATCGCCATCTCCATAATGGTCACAAGTATCAGTGCTTATCATCAGAAGATGAGCGAGGCGGAGAAGGATTCGTCACTTGTATCTTCGAACCTGCATCTTGCTGAGACAGCTGTTAAAGATGAGCTTACAGGCGTTGCCAACATGAGCTTCTTCAGAAAGAGAGCTAAGGAGATATTAAGAGATCCTACTACTCAGTATCATCGCCAGATCTTTGTTTATCTTGATATCGAGAACTTCAGACCTTTGAATGAGAAGTACGGATTCGAATCCGGTAATGCGTTCATCAAGAAGTTTGCAGGTCAGATAATCGACGTGTTCTATGACGGACTTGTAGGACGTCAGGGCGACGACCACTTCGTTGTATTGTGTGATATGGAAGATCTCGAGCAGCGTATCACAAGACTTCGTTCTTATATCTACGACTGCGGCTTCGATACACAGACAGGTCTTAAGGCTGGCGGTTACAGGGTAAAGGACCGTAAGATCGACCCTTCCGTAGCGTGTGACAGAGCACGCTATGCATGCAATTCCATTAAGAAGCATTACGATCAGGATTACTGCGAATATGATGCTGAATTGGACCGCAAGTTCATGATGCGTCAGTACATCGTTAATAACGTTGATGCTGCCATCGACAGAGGCGACATCAAGGTCTACTACCAGCCTGTATGCTGGGCTAAGAACAGAAAGCTTTGCGGTTATGAGGCTCTGTCCAAGTGGGAAGACCCCAAGCACGGATTCCTTCCGCCGTCATTGTTCATTCCTGTTCTCGAGGAATACCATCAGGTTCATAAGATCGATATGGTAGTAGTTGATACCGTATGCAGAGACTTAAGATGGCTTATGGATAACGGCAGACCTGCAGTTCCCGTATCGTTGAACTTCTCAAGACTCGACTTCGAACTTACGGATGTTGTTGACCTTCTTTGCTCATGCACAAGAAAGTACAATATCCTTCCTGAGATGATCCATGTAGAGGTTACTGAGAGTGCGTTGTCTGATAAGCTCGAATCACTCCACAGAGACCTCGACAGACTTAAGGACTTAGGATTCCCGCTCTGGCTCGATGACTTCGGATCAGGTTATTCATCACTTAATGTACTTAAGGACTTCAGCTTCGACGTCATGAAGATCGATATGGTATTCCTGTCGAGCTTCCATAACAACACTGAAGACATCAAATTCGAGAAGACAAAGGCTGTATTGAAGAACGTCGTCTCGATGGCTAACGACCTTGGAATGCATACACTTACCGAGGGTGTCGAGACACTCGAAGAAGCTGAATACTTAAAGAGCATCGGATGTGAGAGACTTCAGGGATATCTGTTCGGCAAGCCTATGCCTTTGAAAGATGCTCTGGTAAAGATAACAGCGGGTTCATTACCGGTATCCGAGGAATTTATTTGAAACACGTTTTCTTTGACATAGACGGAACGTTGTGGGACAGAAAAAGCGTTATCCCGCAGACAACGATACACGCCATAAAACAGCTTCAGGACAACGGCCATAAGGCTTACATCTGTACAGGCAGGACGAGGGGTTACATAACTGACCCCGTGCTTCTTTCGCTTGGCTTTGACGGTATCATCTCGGGGCTTGGAACGGGCATCCTTACAGACGGCCAGGTCATATACGAACACATCATCCCCAAGGAAATGGCCGTGCGCGCTATAGATACGGTTAAGCGCTATGGTTTTCGCGCTATACTTGAAGGCCCCGAATACCTTTATATGGACTACGAAGACTTTAAGGATGATCCCTACGGACGCAAGGTCATGAACGACCTTAAGAGCAGGAGGAGATCCTTAAGCGATAACTACGGACAGTGGGTAATAAATAAGTTCTCGTGCGACATGACAGGCTGCGACAAGGCTTCGTGCTACGCCGAGCTTGAGAGCGACTTCGACTTCGTGGAGCATAACGAGGTTATAGCGGAGTTCGTGCCCAAGGGCTTCTCGAAAGGAACCGGCATAGCAAAGCTGTGCGAGCTTAAGGGCATAGCCGTAGAGGACACTATAGCTATAGGCGACAGCATAAACGACATAGACATGTTCGAGGCTGCAGGGTTCGCCGTAGCGATGGGAAACGGCGCACAAAGAGCGAAAGATGCCGCAGACCACGTTACGACAGAGCTTAAGCAGGACGGAATCATGAATGCCCTGAAGCACTTAGGGCTCATCTAAAGCGCATCGTTTAACAGAGTAAGAAAAGTCTCAAGTACATCGGATCTGTCTTTATCAGACCTTGAGTACACATAGGCTGTAGTTACTATCCTTGGATAACAGATATAGAAAGTAAAGTCGTGGCGCAGGAAGTATGGTCTCATCGCCATTGGTGCAAAGGCTGCACCATACCCTCGGTTGATAAGAGACAAGAGTGTCTCGAAGCTGTTGTAAGTGTCGGAACGGTGCATCCTGTCGCTGTCGCCGAGCCATTGGGAGACGGCGGTGTTTGAAGATGATTCTACAGGGACGAGAAGAGGGAGTGCTCCCAGGTCATTAGGCTCGATAAAAAGTCTGTCTATCTTCGGGACTCCGCCGGGAACTGCGATGCCCCACTCGTAATCGTTTATGACTTTGGTTATGTGATAATCACTGCTGTTTATCCTGTCAGGGAGGACTGCCACATCCAGATCCTTAAGAGCGAGCATATGACGTATTCCAATGTTGTCTCCTGAGTATGACATGATCTTGATCTCAGGTTCGTTCTGCTTAAGTTTATCGACTTCATCGGACAGATATGTACAAAGAACGGGAAATGATGATCCGACTTTGATCTGACGAAGAGTCTGCTCAGAGATATAGCGTTTGAATCTTTGGCGTGTGCCCATGTCTTCGTCGATCATGTTAAGAAGAACTACTCCGTGCGAAGTAAGCGTGAAGGGCATGGTGTCCCTGTTTATGAGCTTGGCACCTAATTCCTTCTCAAGATTAGTGATCGCTCTTGAAACACTCGACTGCGATATTCCAAGTATCTTCGCAGCCTCTGTGTTGCTTCCGCATTCGGCAACAATTTTGAAAATTTCCAAGCCTTTATCTGTCATCCCGACCCCCTCCGGAATAATAGAGCTTTAAGGTTTGCTGATTGTGAAACTCTCCGCGCTTATCGTAGCGCATATCTTCTGACCAAGATAGAATCTGATCAGTGATTTTCCGCCTTGTGTAGTCTCGATCGATATATCGTCAAAGACCAACCCCTCCGCATCATCCTTAACAATAGAAGTTGCGTTGTTAGCCGTTATGGTAACTTCATCTGTTAATGAACAGCAGCGGAATTCCCTGTATGTCAGAAGCGTACAGGCCGGAGCCGTATCACTTCTTCCGGTTATCCTTCTGACAGTTATCTTTACCTTGTCATTCTTAAGATGCTTGACGATGAGTCTGTAGCTTCCGTAAGGGCGGTAAGACAGGAAGTCTTTAATAGGTCCCGGATAGTCGCTTCTGAAGCGTGCTTTGTAAAGCTTGATGTCGGAGCTTAATTCATTGATCCTGTCTTTTATAATCTCGTGAAGCTTCTTGTCAGCGGGAGATACTCCGAACTGAGACCTCATCATGATCGCGAATTCGGCTTGAAGGAAGAAGTCTAGTGCCTGTTCACGCATGAATCTGAAGCTCTCGGGATTATCGTTATAGACCTTTAACTGAAGCTGTCCCATATGCATCGCGGCTTCCGCAAATCCGCATTCGAATTCTTCCTGTTCGAATCTGTAGCGGGCGTCGACATAAACCTTCTCGATAAGACTTGCAGCCATCTCGGTATTCTTCGATACATATACCCCCTCGATGAACATCTCTGCGAGTTTATAGGTGGACTCGGATATACCGAATGCATGTCCGATAGAGAAGTAGTGGAAAGCCTTGCCGTAGTCAGGGATACCATCGTTAAGACGGCCCTCGAGATGAATGAATCCTAAGGTGTTGGCAGCGTAACCGAAGCCGCCGTCCTTCCATAATATCTCCATGCATCTGGCGGCTTCCCTGAAATCGGACCTGAAGACTGAATTGCCTCCGAGACACGCGAAACCTTTGATGCGCAGCGCATTAAAGTTCTTGATCTCACACAGATCGTTAACGTACTTGATAAAGAGCTTCTTGGTAAATCTGTCTGCCTCTTTAAGGATCAGGTCGTTGTCGAGTTCGTGGATGAAATCATCTTTGATCGCTTCTATATAGTGACGGTCCTCGATAGGGAGCATGCCTTCTTCTTCCTGAAGGTCGATCATATGAAGAAGATTCTCAGCGTCGATGTAATCAGATGCCTTGAGATGAACCTGAATGAGTGACAGTTCACGGAAGCCTCTGAGGATATCAGACAAGATCCAGCTTAAAAGATCATCGTCAGTCTGAGGCATCATGTTAAGACGGTAAGTCTCGATAGATGAGGGACTGTCACCATAGAGGCGCTTAATATTCAAAAGGTCATAGAAATGGATCATCAGGGGCTCAAACCATGTGAAGAAAAATGAAGCGGCATCCATGCCGTTTCCGATGATCTTCTCGAGGACCTGCGCCATATCGTCCAGCGTGAAATCCCTGCTCGTGTCACACTGCAATACGATATTCTTCGTTGCAGCCAAAGGCAGTAGTGTTATGTCATAGAAATCACTGTCGAAGACTGCGAATGAATCAAGCGAATACTCGCTGATCTTTATAACTCTGGGCGTCTGATCCATAAATAATCCTTTCTACAAATAAATTTTACCTTTTTAAGAGGAACTCGTGTAGTAAAATATCAATGTATCAATTTAAATTAAACAAAATTTCATATTCTTCGGAGGTAAGGACCATGGGCCTGTGTTTCAGAAAGAGCATAACCATAGCACCCGGTGTAAGAGTCAATCTGAGTAAGAGCGGACCTAGCTTGAGCTTCGGTAAGAGCGGTATCAGGGAGACTATCAGTGCTACAGGTAAGTCAACAACCACAGTCGGCATTCCCGGCACAGGCGTTTACTACAAGAAGTCCTATGATCTGAAGAAGCTCGGTAAGGGCAAAGAAGATAAGGCAGCCAAGGGTGGCAAGGGAAAGAATGCTGCAGCTGCAGGCACCGCAGCACCTTCCGCTACAGATCAGCAGAAGCTTGCCGAACTTGAGGCAAACAAGGCTAAGGTCGCTGAGTACGAAGCATATGTAAATGCCATCAAGTCCGTTCACAAGGCAACTGACGGTTACATCGACTGGGTTGCCCTTAACAAAGATGAGATCCCTACCAATATCGTGAAGGGCAGTGAAGAGTATAAGGAGTTCGAGACACTCAAGACTTTCTCTGAGCGTGTTATCGCAGGCGATGTTGATTCTTACCTTGAGATCATCAACGTAATCAAGCCTTACGATGACCTCCTCGATTACGGTTCTTCGTTCGAAGTCGGCACAGACAGGAAGGACGTCCTCGAGGTCGAGTTCCACGTTAAGTCTGAAGAGGTTGTTCCTAATATGGAGATTTCCCTCAAGGCTAACGGCACGTTAAGTGAGAAGGAGATGAGCAAGACCAACTACTATGCGCTTATGCAGGATTATATCTGCAGCACCATGATAAGAGTTGCACGCGATTCCTTCGCTCTTCTTCCTGTAGACAAGGTTTATGTTCACGCTGTAGACGATGTCCTTAACACAGCGACAGGATACAACAACGAGGTTACTCTCGTTTCGGTTGAGTTTGGAAGAGCTCAGCTTCAGTCCCTCAACATGGAGATGATCGATCCTTCTGATGCGATATCGGGATTTAAGAACAACATGAAGTTCGCCAAGACCACAGGCTTTAAGGCCGTAGAAAGGATCCTGCCCGAGTAACGGGAGCATATGCATTTCAAAAGTAACGACGCCAAAGGTATAGCCTGCATTCTTCTTGCTGCTTTTGGCTTTGCACTCATGACATTTTTCGTAAGACTGTCGGGAGACGTACCTACTATGGAGAAGGCTTTCTTCCGCAATGCTTTCGCGGCTGTAATCGCGACGGTTACTTTGCTGCGCTCCGAGGATAAGTTCAAGATTAAGAAAGGTAACGGCAAGTACATCTTCTTAAGATGTCTGTTCGGTACCACAGGACTTCTGTGCAACTTTTACGCCATAGATCATCTGCCTCTTGCCGATGCGAACATGCTTAATAAGCTCTCGCCCTTCTTCGCGATCATCGCGTCGATCCCGATACTTAAGGAGAAGCCGACAAAGATTGATATCCTTACAACCATTGGTGCTTTCTGCGGTGTCATCCTTATAGCAAGACCGTCGCCCGATGTCTCGATGATCCCGGCTCTCGCAGGCCTGTGGGGAGGTGCAGGAGCAGGTATCGCATATACTTTCGTAAGGCTTCTTGGCAAGCACAAAGAGAGAACGTCGATCATAGTGTTGTGCTTTTCGATATTCTCGTGCATGCTCTCGGCCCCGTTCATGATCTTTGATTTCAAGCCGATGGAGTGGTGGCAGCTTGCATGCCTTATCGCAGCGGGCATCTTTGCCGCCATCGCGCAGTTCTCAATAACGTCCGCTTACAAGTTCGCACCTGCACGTAAGATCGGCGTCTTCGATAACACTCAGGTCGTGTTCTCAGCTTTCCTTGCGATCGCGTTCTTCGGCGAGATACCCGAGCTGTTCAGTATCTTAGGTTACGTGATAATCATCGGTATGGCTGTGTTCAGGTGGTACTGGAATCTGAAGCACGAGCAGCCGGAAGAGGCTACAGCTTCTTAAGAGTGACGTCGTAAGCCCCGTCGTCTTTAAGATTCATCACCATATAGGACTTAGACGAACCGCCTCTCGGAAGCGCTATGCTTCCGGGGTTTAACACGTGTATCTTCGGGCCTCCGAATGAGCCGTCCATGAATTCATTGAAGGGAACATGGGTGTGACCGAAGATAGCGATGTCACACCTGTTCTCTTCTGCTGTATAGACCAAAGTATCAAGTCCGTAGTTAACATGGACAAGGTGCCCGTGCGTTAAGTAGAAACGATGTCCCTTTAATGTAAATACGGAGCTGTTGAGAAGTTCTCCCTGGGATCTGAAGTCGCAGTTGCCCTTGATGAATACACAGGGAATCTTAGGCGCTCCGAGTTGGCGCTCGACTGTGTCTTTCGAATCTTCAAGATCTCCCAGATGCAGGATCATGTCGGGCTTCTCGAGTTCTGCTATACGATACAGAAGGTCTGACCTCCCGTGAGAGTCACTTACTATTATCAGTACCAACTTGCAGGCTCCGAGTATGCTTTCTTCCTTCCGCCGCCGCCGTTAGTGATAGCTGCGCTTCCGTTTATGATTCCAAACTCTCCGCCCTTTGTGATCTTCTTGGTAGCTCTGATCTTTCTGGTGGTATCAAGGTAGAACGATACATCAGGAGCACGGTCCAAGGAGTGCGGATCGTGTGAACCTCTCTTGGCCATTACCTTCTCCTCGTGTGCCTTCATATAAGGAGGCAATCCGATAAGCAGCATTAGCGATATCAGATAAAGGATGATAAGCGCTACAAATATCGTTGCTCCCTGTCTTGAGAATGTGTAGCGGGAACGAAGCGATAAATACAGGATCGTAAGCATTACCGAAGGCAAACCATAAGTTATAAATCTTACGTTCCTGTTGAGACTGTATGTAGCATTAGTGATCCTCTCGGACAGGTTCTTCATCAGGCTCCAACCTTTGCTTGCTGGAACAACGCCGCATACTTCACCGGTCTGACCGTTAATGGCGAACTGGTAATTACCATCGTTGTACTTAACGTTCAGGAACCAGATGGGCAACAGACAATAGATAACACGGAAGTTCTTATACTGTATCCCTGTATAACCTGAGTTATATGTGAAGGAGTCGCAGTCCTCGAACTTTACCTTCTCTGCTACATTGTGGCAGTAGTTGTCGAGTCTCTTTCTGATGTGATCGTACATGTCCTTAGGCTGGCAGTCGTACTTCTCTGCAAAGACACCCGTCAGATAAGACGCGTTATAAGGGACGAGCTCGGAATAATCGAACGGCTCGCATGCCTGCATCAGTCTGTTAGATATCTTTCTTGAACCATCGAAAGGCACATTCTTAAGGGAGAACTCGATAGTACCGTCGATAGGAATATCGATGGCATGCTTATGAGTTGCTTCCTGCTTAAGCGGATCGTAGAAAGGACTTCCGTCGATTACCGTATGTGTCCAGCCTCCGACATCCATCTTTACATCCGTGGACAGAAGCCAGAACGGAACGTAAACGGCGGTTATCTTCTCCAAGGTTGCAGACTTTGTGAAAGACTTCGGAACGCGGGGAACCGAAGTGACGTGCTTGTAGTAAGCCTCCTTAGCCTGATCCTTCGTTACCGAGAAAGGGAGGATGGCGTCGGGACGGAACTGTCTTGTAAGTCTTCTCGTAATGAGTGCAGGTGAACCGCAGAAAGGGCATATCGTCGAAGCCGTGTTGGCATCGGTTACGATCTGGGAACCGCAGGAGTTACAGACAATCTCTTTATTGGACTTGTCTTCATAGTCAATCTCATCATTGATCCCATATTCCTGTTCAGGAGTCTCGATTCCCAAAGAACCGTTCATCTCCATGGAATCAGGGTCGTAAAGATTACCGCAGGTTCTGCAGATAAGTGATCCTATATCGATGTCAAAGACAAGGTTGGAACCGCAGCCCGGGCATTTCTTCGAGTTTCCGGAGAACGGATCAGACATGTTGTTGGGTGTCTGGTCCCAAGGATTCCCGAATTCAGATTGTGGCTTAAAAGGATTCTTCTCAAGGCTTCCGAAAGGAGTGTTAAGGTCATAAGGATCGTTCTTCTTCTTGAATCCGCCCTGACCTTGAATAAAGTCCTTCGTGGTTACCTTCTTCTCTTCTTTCTTCTCATTCTTATCCATAATATCTACCCTCTATATTCCTAATATTCCCTTGAGAATTATACAATATCCGAAATGTAAGTGCTATAATTACAAACACTATATGTGAAAAGAGGTTTCTCATTATGGAAAAGAAGAATCTTGATTGGGCGAATCTCACATTCGGTTACACAAAGACCGACAAGCGTTTCGTCGCCAACTACACAAACGGCGCATGGGACGAGGGTGCTCTTGTTGATGACGACATGATCGTCATGAGTGAGTGCGCAGGCGTTCTTCAGTATGCGCAGACAGTATTCGAGGGCCTTAAGGCTTACGAGACAAAGGATGGAAAGATCGTTACTTTCCGCCCTGATCTTAATGCTGCAAGACTTCACGATTCTGCCGTACGTCTAGAGATTCCTCCCATTACTGAGGAAATGTTCATAAGATCAGTTAAGGAGACAGTTGCAGCTAACGCAGCTTGGGTACCTCCGTATGGTTCAGGTGCTTCTCTTTACCTGAGACCTTACATCTTCGGTATCAATCCTGTTATCGGTGTTAAGCCTGCTGAAGATTATCAGTATCGTATCTTCGCAACACCTGTTGGACCTTACTTCAAGGGCGGCGCTAAGCCTATCGTTGTTAAGATCTCCGACTTCGACCGTGCAGCTCCGCACGGAACAGGCTGCATAAAGGCAGGTCTTAACTATGCTATGTCACTGCATGCTATCGTTACAGCTCATAACGAGGGCTTTGCCGAGAACATCTACCTCGATCCTCAGACAAGAACAAAGATCGAGGAGACAGGCGGCGCTAACCTCATCTTTACTGACGGTAATGGCACATTGATCGTTCCGAAGTCCGGATCCATCCTGCCTTCCATCACAAGAAGATCACTCGTTTATGTTGCTGAGCACTACTGCGGCATGAAGATCGACGAGAGAGAAGTTACACTCGAGGAAGTAATGAGCGGTGCATTCACAGAGGGTGGTCTGTGCGGTACAGCTGCTGTTATCTCACCTCTTGGCAAGATCAACGATCACGGCAAGGAGTTCGAGTTTTCTAACGGCATGACAGAGATGGGCCCTGTAATGACAAAGCTGCGTGAGACTTTGACAGGTATCCAGATGGGTACTGTAGAAGCACCTGAGGGCTGGATCGTAGAGATCGACGTTTGATAGCTTATGAGTAAAGTAACTGTTTTTATCGCTGACGGAACCGAAGAGGTCGAGTGCCTTACTATCGTAGACCTTCTTCGACGTGCGGGGATTGATGTCCGCCTGGTTTCCATTATGGAATCTCAGACGGTAGTAAGCTCGCATAAGGTGACGATAGTCGCGGACGGACAGTTTGATACTGAAGATTATTCTGATTCTGATATGTTGTTCATACCCGGCGGAATGCCGGGCGTGACCAACATGCTGGCGCATGAAGGTCTTAAGGATCTTATTAAGAGATTTAATGCGGAAGGTAAAAGACTCGGTGCGGTATGCGCAGGACCTTCTGTCCTGGGTCAGACCGGGGTCCTTGAAGGGAAGAAGGCTACATGCTTCCCCGGCTGGGAAGACAAGCTTAACTGCGGGGAATATACCGGGGCACTTGTGCAGACAGACGGACTTGTTATAACCGGCAGAGGCTTAGGAGCCTGTATCGAGGAAGGTCTTGAGATAATAAGGATCTTTAAGGGCGATGAAGCTTCTTCTGCCATTAAGCAAAGGATACAGCATTCTGATGCAATCTGATCTCAATCGTTTCTTTATAGAAAATAATAAGCTACGCCAAGTTATTGGCTCAAAGTTCTTTGGTACATTCGTTTCTTTAGTATTTATATTAGAGTTTTTTCTGTATAAGTACGATAGTTTATCCTTTGTTTATGATTGTTGGGCGGCGCGAGAATTAACCGCCAATTACTCATTTGGGTTTATAAAGCGAGCTTTTTTAGGTACAATATGCGACTTTATTGCTAGAGCAGAAGATATAGATTATGGGCAAGCTACACTCATTCTATTCTATATAGAGGAAGTCTTTTTTACCTTTGTGCTTTTGGGGATACTTTTATACTTGATTAATAGATTCAAGGATCCCAATTTGAATATGGCAATTTTGTTGCTTCTGTCTACCAATATGATTGGTTTCTATTATAACGATTGGGCTGAGCCAGATGTAACGATGATGGCCCTTACATTGATAGCATGCTATTTAGTTGCCAAAGACCGATTATTATGGATTATTCCATTTTTGATGGGTATATGTATGCTGATACATGAAGCTTATGTGATGATGTATTTTGGCACTGTAATGGTCTTATTATTCATTCGCTTTGCTCGTGGAAAAGGAAGAAGACGTTATCGTTATTTGAGCGTCTTGTTTTTATCTGGTGTAATTTGCTCCGGGTTGTTCATACATTTATACTTTTTTACTACAAAGGCATTTACTATCACTCCTCAAGATTTTATTGATCATAGCATTGAGATGTACGGTATACCATGGTCACATCCTGAATATGGCTCTATGTTGAACGACCTTCTCTATGCTTTTTGGGGTATGTCCAAGCCTATGTACGCTATGTGGGTGAATGGACATCCGACATATGATTTTTGGATTCGGATGGTTGTTGTAGGGCTCGCTTTATTAACATGCTGTTCTCTTATTATTGTCAAAGCACGTATATATAATAATGCTATTAAGTTTGAATCAGATAGACTGGTGAAATTAGGATATCTAATGGGAGCATTTCTGTTTTTGTTAACTATACCTCTAATTATGGTGCAAACGGATGAAGGAAGATGGTTTTATGCTGTTATCTTTCAAGATTTTTTTGTTCTCATTTTTTTATACTTAACAGGGGATGAGAGAATCGTAGAATCAATGCATAAAAATGTTAGATGTAATCTTATTAATTTGTTTATCGTTGCATTAAACGCGTGCGTGTTTTTCAGTCCGAGTATACAGTTTATTAGTAGAATATTTAGTGTTGTAATTGGACAATAATGACTTGCTATAAAGAGTAAGAGATTATATATTACTCCTGCTCGGATCTGCAAAGCGTACACAGGTATTCTCCGTTAGCAGTGGGAAGACCGCACTTGGGGCAGCGACAGGTGGCATTGGCAAGAACGTCATACTTGATACATCTGATCTCCCTTTGTGTTCTCTCATGCATCCAGTCCTTGTGAAGTCTGTCGAGCTTTGAGGCTCTCTTGAAAGCGATCCTCTCGAATGCAGTTCCGATTACGGCCCAGGTGAGGATGAGAACGAGAATGCAGTTGGCGATGATAAAAACTGTCCACGAACTGAAGTCAGTTCTTATTGCCAGGCCTCTTCCGTCCATTACTTTTGTTAAGCCATAGTTATTGGCATTAATGCTTCCCAAGAATATGTCGATTACCACCCAAATGGCGATGAGGCTGAGGAAGATCTTCTTGGTTCCTGCAGAGAATCTGAATGCCAAAGGGATCTTGTTAAACTCTTCGTTGTACGTCCTGTCAAAGAATGTGTCTATCATGTTGTCATACTCCTTATTTCTCTGTGCTTACTTTCACTCTGATCTGATTATTACAGGGGCTTTTTATGAAACCAATGATCAATGCTTATCAGAAGTGTTGAATAAGCAACAGAGAAAAAGGGAAGTGTTGATTATCCTGCGAAGAATGACAGTACAGATGAGAGAATACTCATGGCGGCAAAGCTTACAGTCGTAAAGTATATCCATACGCGGGACATATCTTTACGCTTGATAGTCGATACGATAACCATTACTGCACCTGCAGCGAAGATCAAAGATCCCCACATAGCCAAGAGCCTCTTGGGCGTATAGCCGAACCTTGCGTAATACAACGCGAGCTTGGAGAATGAGATCATGGCGAATACAACACTCTCGCTCATCAGTGCACTTGTCATGATGCAGGAAAGCTTCCTTCCAAGAAGTTTTCTGTTCTCGAAGTAGGAGATGAGAAGGAATATCATCATGTTGATAGCCATGATGCCCGTAAGCTCGAAGAAGCCTCTTCTTGCATATTCTGAAGCTGTGTATGCTGAAGGGAGTTTTCCGACGAAAGCACTGAACAGATAGCTTCCTTCGAACACGAAGAAAATAAGATAAAGAAGGACGAATAATCCTGTGACGACAGCTGTAACGACAGGGGATATCCTGCGGCATGATTCACGCCACTTAACAAGCTTCTCATAGGACTTCCTCTCGAATTCACCTGTGCTGTCCGCACTGTTTCCGAGAAGACTGTACAGGTACATGGAGGTAGGTATAGCGAAGACGATGTATCCGAAGTTTCTGAAGAACCACCTTATGAAGTAAGGCACGTTGATCTTATCTATAATCGAGACCACTGCATCATTAAAGTCCGGGTTGATCTCAGTAAGGAGACCTACTGCTACACAGAAGAAAGGGAGCAGGACCAGAACGATTATAACCGCACCTATGGTTGAACCCTTGCTCTTCTTGTCTGCCGCAGGAGCCTTCTCGGATTTAAGCTTCTTCATATCGTCGAAGATAAGGCTCATACCGCCGAAGCCTTTATAGATCTGCGCATTAAAAAGGTCGGCCAGCACAAAGCTTCCGGTCCTTCCTTCAAAGCAAAGACCGTTACTTACTATGGCGACATAGAAAGCACAAAGATGAAGACCTATAAATGACACGACGGGATTAAGTCCTGTCTCGAAGGTCAGTGCTACGATCCCCATTATCCCGTACCAGAAATACGTCTCTTTGGACGGAGTCTTTCCTCTGCCCCTGACAATGAGTTCGTTCAGAAGTATGAAGAACGCAGTAAACATGATCTTCTTAATGGTTATATTTGTATCGCTTAAGTCCAACAGGAAGTATTTTAAATAAGCAAACGCTATAGGATACGCCAGTAATATACCGGCGATCTTTGATGTCTTAGTCAATTCCATTCGGATTACCTCAATTCCTTAGTACTCCGAGATATCTCTAGGCTGATGATACTACGAAATCGACCGAATTGCAATAACAATTTATTGAATAACGATAATTAATTGTTGTATCACAGAGAACTGACGAATCTCATGAAGGCATCTTTGCCGGCGTCATCACGCTTATAAACGCCTGCACATTCGAGTATCTCAGAGAAGGCGATACCGACTTCATCCTTGATGATCTCGAGCGCTTCTTCCGCGGAAGGCTCCGTTCCGAGACGGGGCATTACCTTAGCATTGACCCACTCGTCGTGCTTGGACAAAGTCTCATCGGTAGAGATGTCCTTATGTGCGCTGACAGCCTCTGCGAGGTCGTTCAATTCTTTCTTAAGTCTTGCAGGAAGAATCGCAAGACCCATGACCTCAATCAGTCCGATATTTTCTTTCTTGAGATGATGGTATTCCTGATGCGGGTGATAGACTCCGAGAGGATGCTCTTCTGTCGTGATGTTATTTCTAAGGACAAGATCGAGCTCGAACTTTCCTTCCTTGTTCATTCTCGCGATAGGTGTGATGGTATTATGAGGAACACCTTCTGTCTCGGCGAAGATGAATGCATCCTCGTCAGTATATTCGCGCCATGAAGCGAGGATCTTATCAGCAAGATCTGCCATGCGTGAAGCATCGGATCCCGTAAGTCTTATGACGGACATGGGCCACTTGATGATGCCTGCAGTTATGTCTTCGAATCCGGGGATAGTGAATGTCTTCTCATAAGAAGCTCGTGCCATTGGGAAGGTGTAGCAGCCCCCCTGGAAATGGTCGTGTGAGAGGATGGAGCCTCCGACGATAGGCAGGTCTGCATTAGATCCGACGATATAGTGGGGGAACTGCTCGACAAAGGATAAAAGCTTCACGAATGTGGATCGGTTTATGACCATTGGGATATGTTCTTTGTTAAATACGATGCAGTGCTCGTTATAGTAAACGTAGGGTGAATACTGCAGGTAATAAGCATCGCCGTCGAGTGTGATCGGGATGATGCGGTGGTTCTGCCTTGCGGGGTGCGTCATGGTGCCGGCGAAGCCTTCGTTCTCAACGCACAGCAGGCACTTGGGGTAAGAAGTGGACTTGGCTTTGCCTGCGGCAGCGATGTCGCGCGGATCCTTTTCGGGCTTGCTTAAGTTGATCGTGATGTCGATGTCGCCGTATTCCGTGGAAGCGTTCCACTTGATGTCCTTCGCGATCCTGTCTGTTCTTATGTAGTTTGTGTCGCGGCTGAAGGTGTAGTACCAGTCTGTGGCATCCTCTGTGGAAGCCTCGCGCAGCTCGTTAAACTTGTTTACCACGTACGAGGGAGGAGGGGTAAGAAGTCCCATGAGTTTCGTGTCAAAGAGGTCCTTCTGCACACCCGTAAGGTCGCCCTGAAGAGCGATGAAGTCTTCGAGTATGAGGTGAAGCTTACGGGAAACGATCTGCTCATCAGGCTTAACGTACTCATCGAGCCCCAATGCTTCAACGAGCTTGTTGATCGTATATGTTCTGTCGAGTTCATCTGTGAGACCTCTGTCTACACCGTAGTTAACGAGTTCAGTTATGAGATAGTTATAGTCTTTCATGATACGCCCCCTGTTGTATCAGATTACTTTAATGCCGCCGTATTTTCTTATCTTGAGTATGTCGCAAGCGCCTTGTCCGTAGACAGAGTCCATCACTTCGCGGTAACTTGCGGTGTTGGTGTTCTTTACGAAAGCCTGTATGGTTCCTGCGAAGCCTCCGCCGTGTACACGCGAGACTTCTTCCTGTGTGAGCACGGACTCGCTTACAGCAAGTGCTATCGAGACATTCTGCGAAGTTACGTCGTTGTTTGTATAGATGTTCTGAAGATACTTGAAGGATGAGTTGCCCGATTCTTTGACGAGCTGCAGGAACTTCCAAAGGTCTCCGCTTTGCAAAGCAGCGGCTTCCTTTCCTGCGCGTTCTGTCTCATTTACGAAATGTATCGCACGCAGTACAGCTCTGTCTCCTGCCTGCTCACGCAGTGTGGAAATGTTGCTTATGATGTCGTTAAGAGTAACGGGGCGGAGTACGTCGTGCCCGAGAAGAGCCGCTATCTTACGCATCTCGGAAGGGACTGCAGCATACTCGTCCGTGAGGTTGCTGTGGGAACCTCTCGTGTTTGTTATGCAAAGGCTGTAGCCCGTCTTCGCGAAATCAAAATCTATGCGCTCCACCTCAGGGTTGTCGGGGAACTTAAAGTCGATGTGCACCATATTGCCTACGGAGCATGCCATCTGGTCCATGAGGCCGCAGGGCTTACCGAAGAATACATTCTCAGCGTACTGTCCCGCTTTGGCTATGGTAACAGGATCTATCTTCATGTCGTTATAAAGACCTGAGATGATGGTGCCGATGAGAGTCTCGAAGGCTGCGGAAGAAGAGATGCCTGCACCAACAAGCACATCGCTTGTTACATAAGCCTCAAATCCGCCGATCTTAAAACCGCCGTCAGCGAGGGCAGCAAGAACACCTCTTATGAGAGCGGCGGTAGTTTCTTTCTCATTATCGTTAGGAGTAAGGTCGTTTACGTTTATCTGTATGGGGCTGTCTGATCCCGATACGAGATTGATCTTGCCGTCATCCGTCTTATTGACGATGGCAATGGCATCTCTGTTGATCGATGCAGCAAGTACTTCACCGTGCTGGTGGTCTGTGTGATTGCCGCCGATCTCGGTTCTGCCGGGAGCTGAATAAATCTCGATATCCTTGCCGGATCCGAAGATACTCTCAAAGGTCTTGATCGCCTCTACATACCTTGCAGGCTGCTTTGCTGCCCACTCGGGATCTACATAAATATCAATGAAATCAATGGTGGAAAGATCAATCTTTGTACTCATAAGGCGGCCCTCCTTTGATGCTTATATGATACGACGGTTTTAGTAAAACGTCAATAAACATTACTAAACATTTACTAAATTCGGCTGACAATTCGCGCTAAAGCTGATAAAATAAAGACATGGTTACGATAAAAGACATAGCAAACGAATGCGGCGTTTCACCCGCATCGGTATCCAGGATACTGAATAACGACAGCTCACTGAAGGTAACGGAGGCGACTCGTAAAAAAGTTGTCGAGACTGCCTCAAGATTGGGCTATGTAAAAAGAAGCAGGATCAAGAGCAAGGCTGAGTTTAAGCTTGGCATACTTCAGTGGTTTTCAGCTCAGCAGGAACTTGATGATGAGTATTACCTCAAGGTGCGTAAGGGCGTTGAGGATTTCTGCGTTAAGAATGCTATTCAGATCGTACGTGCATATCGAACCGATCTCGATTACAAGGATACATTGAAGGACTGTGACGGTCTTGTATGTGTTGGTAAATTCGCAAGAGAAGATGCATCGGATCTTGTGTCTTTCAACAGCAATATCGTTTTCCTTGATATGAAGACGGAACACCCGGAAGTTACGACACTTACCATTGATCTTTATACGGCTACCAAGGAGGCACTCGAGTATCTCAAGTCTTTGGGACATAAGAGAATCGCTTACCTCGGAGGTGTCGAGTATGCTTCGGGATCGGAAGTTGTTAATGATGACAGAAGACTTGCTTATTCTCTGTTTATGAGACAGAACAAAGTTCCATTTGAGGCTCTTATCAAGGAGGATGAGTTTACGAGCTCATCCGGATATACGATGATGAAGGAAATGCTTGAGGGCAAGCAGATCCCTACCGCCGTTTTTGCAGCATCTGATGCGATTGCGATTGGTGCCATGAAGGCGATCAAAGAGAAAGGTCTTCGCATACCTGAAGATATCTCCATAATAGGTTTCAATGACAATGATATGAGTTCATTCACGGAGCCTCCGCTTACGACCATGCATGCACCTTCCTACGATATGGGACAGCACGGAGCTAACCTTGTATTCGTCGCAGGCAACCTCGATATAAGAACTCCTCTTAAGGTTATGATCCCCTGTACAATGATCAAGCGCGATTCATGCGCAGAATGCACAACAGAAGGAAACTAATTTTGTAAATTCCGTTTCCTGTATCATTCTGCCAATCCTGTTATCATACACTTAAGGAAACTCGATTACGCAAAACGGTTTCCATAAGGAGGAGACTCATGGACCAGGATATGAAGAGCAAGATCCTCAGAAACACCATAACGGTCTTCAACAAGAAAGGCCTTAAGCTCACGATGGATGATATCGCCGAGCAGATGGGTATATCCAAGAAGACCATCTATAAGCATTACAACAGTAAGGAAGAGATCTTCGATCAGATTGTCGATTACGTCTTTGACGACATAAAGCGTAAGGAACAGGAGATCCTTAATGAGGAGGGCTTAAGCCTCGAAGAAAGAGTCAGAAAACTCCTCGCAGCATTCCCCGAGAGATTTACGGAAGTGGACTTCAGTAAGCTCGGAGATCTTAAAGAAAAATATCCCAAGACATATAGGAAACTTACAAAGAGACTTGAGTCCGGATGGGAGCCCACGATGGAGCTTCTTGAACAGGGAAGAGCACAGGGGATCTACAGAAAGGATGCGAACTTCACGATATTCAAGGTCATGATGGATGCATCAGTAGCAAGGTTCTTCGAGACAGACACACTTAAGAAAAGCAAGATCAGTTACATAGAGGCGTTGAATCAGGTAGTAGACATACTTCTGACAGGAATCAAAGCATAAGGGGGGGCGCTAGGATATGAGTAAGTCAAATAGTGTATATGGCAACGAACAGAGTTCACATACAGTAAAGAAAGCTGAGAGATCCAAGAAGAAGTATATAAAGAAATTCGGCGATGATTCCAATGCTGATTATTCAGCTGAAGTAGTCGAGAACAAGTACATAGGCGACCTTCTTGGAGTTAAGAATATTGCAGTAGGTAAGGCTGCTCCCGGAACCTGCAAGGGCTTCGATACGGATAACGGAATCATAGTAGGAAACATCAGAATGGGATTCGGTCACTACCGTATCTCCATGGCTATGGCAAGTGCAGCGAACTCCATGGGCCTTACACCATACTGGATGGATCTTAATTCTTATCCTGAGACTACCAGCACTAAGGTTATCTCTGCTCAGAACGATCTGTACTCCATGGGTTCGAGATTATCCCAGAAGAGTAAGGTGTTTAATAAGGCTGTTTGGGAGCCTGTTAACTATACGGGTTTTAAGCAGCTGTCCTATAACGCACCTGACCAGAAGAATGCTGAGCTGATGGCTGCGGTATACAAGAACGTGCCTAAGGATATACCTGTTATAGGCACACACGTATGGCCGGCACAGGCTGCGATCCATGCAGGTATGAAGTATGTAGTAAACGCAGTTCCCGATAACTGGCCGATGGCTCTGCATTTCGCTGAGGGTGCGGTGCATACTGTGCAGACACATTACGCATACTTGGGATACCGCACAATGAACGGCATGGCAGGTGACAAGGTACTGAAGCCCATGCCCGCAGACAGCCTCGTTTACACGGGCCACTATATTGATGACGAGCTCGTTAAGAACATTAAGCAGGACAACAAGAGAAGGCTCGCGCGCAAGGCTGACGGCAAGCCCATGCGCTTCCTGCTTACTATCGGCGGTGCCGGTGCGCAGAAGGAGATTTTCGCTGCGATCATAAATGAGCTTTTGCCGGAGATCAGAAACAACAAGGTTGCACTTTATGTAAATATCGGCGACTACCTCAACGTATGGGAAGACTTAAGAAGACTTGCTCCCGACATGTATCTTTATACGAAGACACACATCAATGACTGGGAGGAGACGAAGCAGTTTTGCAAGGATGCGATCAAGGGCGATGTAGAGGGTATCCACCTGTTCTGCCACAGCAATATCTTCGAAGCGGTATATGCGACGAATCTTCTGATGAGATCCTGCGACGTGCTTGTTACGAAGCCTTCCGAGCTTGCGTTCTATCCCGTGCCGAAGCTCTTCATTAAGAGAATCGGCGGTCACGAGCAGTGGGGTGCGATCCACTCCGCGGAGATGGGTGACGGAACCTTGGAGTGTCAGGACATTCCTCATACACTGCAGATGGCAAGACTGTTCCTTGAAGATGACGTTACCTTGAAGAATATGTGCGACGCTATCGATCTTAATAAGAAGATGGGAGTATATGACGGTGCTTATAACGCGGTGAAGATCGCGATGGCGCTTAAAAACGGAGGTGAGACAGCATGAGACTTACAGCAAAAGAGAAGATAGCTTACGGCCTCGGAGCCGTAGGTAAAGACATGGTCTACATGCTCTCTGCGAGCTATGTTCTTTACTACTTCCAGGATATCCTCGGAGTATCTGCCATTGCTATGGGACTTATCCTTATGGCAGCAAGAGTGTTCGATGCATTTAACGATCCTATCATGGGTGTCGTTGTCGCCAAGACTAAGACGAAGTGGGGTAAGTTCCGTCCGTGGCTTATGATTGGTACGGTTACGAATGCGATCATCCTGATCGTCATGTTCTCCGCGCCTCCTTCACTCGACGGCGGCGGACTTATCGCATATGCGGCAGTTACATATATCCTCTGGGGTATCACTTACACTATGATGGATATCCCTTATTGGTCAATGATCCCGGCATTTACGGAGAGCGGTAAGGAGAGAGAAGGTCTTACCACTCTTGCCAGATCTGCAGCAGGTGTAGGTTCCGCTATCGTAACGATTCTGACGGTCATGAGCGTTGCTGCTTTGGGTAATGCGTTCTCTGCTAAGGAGAGTGATCTTCTTACCAAGAATTTTGCTTCCTCTGACGGCCTTAATTACACGGCTTTTGTGGTTGAGGTTGATGCTGATCAGAATCCCACAGGAAACGTTACTGAGTATACAGGTGACGATGTTCATGTATCCACGACTATCACTGGTGCAAGAAGAGTGTTTGGTGACTGGAATGATGTTATCTACGTTAACTCTTCTAATGCAGATGTAACACTTAGGATCAACGATGAGGAGATTGAGGCAAGCAACGTAGAGTTCGTAATGGGTGATTACGAAGGAGAGGGCGATGAGCAGGTCTTCGTTCAAACTGATCCTGCAGTCGCATTCTATGTGGATTCAGAAACATATGCAGAACTGTCCTCTGAGACTTCCATCAATGCCGGAATCATGATGGAGTCTAACCTCGAAGTGGAGAGAGTAGGTTTTAAGTATTTCTCCATGGTAGTCGGCATACTGTTCGTTGTATTCATCACCATCACATGTCTGTTCATAAAGGAGAAGTCTTCGGTTGATATCAAGACTGCTTCCGTAGGACAGATGTTCAAGGCGTTGATCCAGAATGATCAGGCGATGACCATCGTTATCACTATCGTTCTTGTTAACTCAGCAACTTATATCACATCGAACCTTCTTATCTACTTCTTCAAGTACGATCTTGCAGGTACAAACTGGCAGGGCAATTACACTCTGTTTAATACATTCGCAGGCGGCATTCAGATTATCGCCATGATGATCTTCTTCCCGATATTAAGAAGGTTCTTTAACACATTGAAGATCTTCTATATATGCATCGGATCCGCGATCGGCGGTTACATCATCCTTCTTGCCATGGCACTTGCCGGACTTAAGAGCGTATTCCCGTTCTTCGTTCCCGGATTCTTCATTATGGCAGCTGTAGGTATCCTTAATGTAGTAGTAACTATCTTCCTTGCGAACACTGTTGACTACGGACACCTCAAGAACAACAGAAGAGACGAGTCGGTTATCTTCTCGATGCAGACATTCGTTGTTAAGCTCGCATCAGGTATCTCTGCCTTGGTCGCATCCATCTGTCTTGCAGTCTTCAACATCAAGGAAAACTCTGATGTGGCTATCACATATTCGACACTCATTGCCAAGATCGACGATATCCGTAATGGTGTAGTCGAGACAATCAGCTCTAATTCCGTAATCGGACTTCGAATGGTTATGACACTTACACCTATCGTAGTATTGGTAATTGCAGTCCTCATCTTCAAGAGCAGATACATACTTACTGACAAGAAGCTCGGAGAGATCATCACAGAATTGAAGGCCAGGGAGGCATGACATGATCACTTCTAAAGATGACAAGCTGTTCGTTCTTGATACGAACAAGACCACATATGCATTCCGTGTGATGCCGACAGGACATCTTGAGCATCTTTACTACGGAAGAAAGATAAGACTCGATTCGGATGACGGTATCGCCGAGAAGTGGGAATTCGGTCCCGGTAACTCGAGTGTTTACGATAAGGAGAACTCATCGTTCTCATTCGAAGACATAAAGCTCGAGATATCTGCTCCGGGTAAAGGCGATGTGAGAGAGCCTTCACTGGAACTTATAAATGCTGACGGCAGCCGAACTTCGGATTTTGTTTATGAGAAGGCAGAGAATGCCAAGGGCAAAGTTCGTAAAGAAGACTTCCCGGGCTCTTACGGCGATGAAGCCCAAGTGCTTACAGTAACATTAAAGGACAAAGAAAACGGTCTTACGCTGAAGCTTATCTACACCGTCTTTGAAGAGTGCGATGTGATCACAAGGTCATGTGAACTTGCTAATGATGGTCAAGAAGAGATAGTCATCGAGCGCATCATGAGCATGCAGCTCGACTTCGATCCCGGTGACTATTCGTTCGTTACATTCAACGGCGCGTGGGCACGTGAAATGGGAAAGAACGTACAGAAGGTGGGAGCAGCAAAGCTTGTTAATTCATCTTCGACAGGTGCGTCTTCTAACAGGAGCAATCCGTTCATCATGCTCGGTAAAGGTGCGTTCGATGAAGACTTCGGCGAAGTGTATGGGATCAATCTTATATACAGCGGCAATCATTACACCGCTGTTGAGAAGAATCCTTACGGCAAGGTAAGACTTGTCACGGGAATTAATCCGCAGGGATTCTCATGGAAACTTCAGAAAGGAGAGTCCTTCACAAGTCCGGAGGCGGTTATGACTTATTCAGCTTCCGGGTGCAACACGATGAGCCATGGCTTACATGATTTTGTTAACGAACATATCGTAAGCGGGCAGTGGAAGGACAGACTTCGGCCCATCCTCTTAAACTCCTGGGAGGCCTCATACTTTAAGATCAGTGAAGGAAAGCTGATGCGTCTTGCAAGACGTGCGAAGAAGGCAGGCATCGAGTTGTTTGTTATGGACGACGGCTGGTTCAAAGGCCGTAACGATGACACGACATCTCTCGGTGACTGGACACCTGATGCGAAGAAGCTGCCACGCGGTGTGAAGGGCATATGCGACAGGATCAGAGGTCTTGGAATGGACTTCGGTATCTGGGTTGAGCCCGAGATGATATCCGAGGAATCGGATCTGTACCGTGCGCACCCTGACTGGGCGATGAAGATCCCCGGCAAGGCTCATTCGACCGGAAGAAATCAGATGTTACTTGACCTGACCCGCACGGATGTTCAGGACTATATTATCGATGCGATGTCACAAGTTTTCTCTTCTGCCGAGATATCTTATGTTAAGTGGGACTATAACCGTAACTTCACGGATGTATATTCTGCGTCGCTTCCCAAGGAACGGCAGGGAGAGGTCGCACACAGATATATCTTAGGTCTGTACCGCGTGATGAATGCACTCACGAAGAAGTTCCCCGAGATACTTTTCGAAGGGTGTGCTTCAGGTGGCAACAGGTTCGACTTGGGTATCCTGTCTTACTTCCCGCAGATATGGGCCTCGGACGATACCGATGCGTACCAGCGCGGTCTAATCCAGAACGGATACTCATATGCGTATCCGCAGTCAACGTATACATGTCACGTGTCGGATGTGCCGAATCATCAGACGCTAAGAAGGACGCCGATCGACACGAGGTTTAATGTCGCTGCGTTCGGCGTAACGGGGTACGAGTGCAATCTTTGTGATCTTAGTAAAGCGGACTACAACGAGATTAAGCTGCAGGTGGAGTTTCTTAAAAAGAACAGAAAGCTTTTGCAGTATGGAAGATTCTTCAGAAGAAGTTCATTTGATGAAGGAAGGATACTGTCATGGACGATCGCTTCGAAGGACAAAGCTGAGGCCATATCTCTTCTTATGCAGAGTCTTACAACGCCTAATGAGCATCAGGATATCCTCTACCCGAGAGGCCTTAATGAAGAAGCGAAGTATCATATCGAGAATATCGCGCATGCTTATGACGTAAGGTGTATGGGCGGATTGATCAATACCGTCACGCCGTTGCACATTAAGCCGGACGGATTTCTTCATGCCGTTATCGCGAAGTTCGTTAAGTTCAATTATGAGAAAGAATCTCACGATATGTACGGTGATGCGATGATGTATGCAGGCGTACATTTAAAGCCGAGATTTGCGGCTCTCGGCTTCAATGATAATGTCAGATTTTTCCCGGACTTCGGTTCGAGATTGTATGAGATCAGAAAGGCTGTATAAGCCTTATCTCCATTCTATGTTAATTGCTGTTACTACACCGTCTTCGACGACGACGGGGTAAGCAAGACCATCCATCTCATACCATACGCCGATGAGCTCTGAACGGTAGGGATCGATTTCTCTCGAGTAGTGCCAATAAACGGAATTAACAAGAGGGCCTGCCTCAAAGTCAACCGCGAAGGCTGAGTCTCCTGCAAGGAAACTGTATGTATCTGTTACCTCACAGTCTTCTGCGAGATCCAGACCGTAAAGATAAGTCTGTGTATATACGGGATTGTCGCTTGCTTCAGTAAGAACATAATCTGTCGGGTTCTCGGCATAGCTGTGAGAGAACCACATCTCGCCGTCGCATACCTCAACTTCACGGCTCGAGCCGCTTCCTGTTATATCGGTTACCACAAGGTCGAGATCGGAATTCCATGTAGGGTGTCCCGGGATGATGTCGCCAACCTCAAGAGCGTTATATTCGGCTTCAGTAAGAACTATGGCTTCGCCGAGTGCTACAAGAATACATGTGCCATCGTCGGTTGCTCCGAGAATGCTTCCGAAGTATCTTCCGTCAGCGGGAGCTTCATATACGTCGCCGGAACTTTGGCAGTGTCCTATCTCAGTCATGACCGGAAGCTGAATGAACGTATCATAATCTGTGGCATTGGAACTTATGAAGTCACGTGTCTCGTAAAGCTCGGGGAACACATCATCACAGCCAATATAGACATCTGAAGTTCCTGCATCCGGATCCGAGATTACGAGTGTCCATTCGGAATGATCGTCAATATAGTTTCTCTCGAATCCGTATTCGAGACCCGGGTGCTCCGAATTATAGTTATATGCATAATTCATAAAGACGAAGTAGTTATATGCATCTGAACCGGTGTCTACAGAGGCTGCCGTTGTTTCAGTAGGCTCTGCTGTCGTGGCAGTAACCTGCGTCTCGGAGGCTGTTGTCTGTTCAGTCTGTTCAGTGGGATTCTTACCGATGGAACTGTTGCCGTCGTCGTCGCGGTCTCTTCCTGAACGCGTTGAACTGTCCGTACAGCCTGCGGCAGATAGTGCAAGAGATGCTGTGAGTAATAAAGCGATGATCCTTGTCTTATTTGACATTCTGAGCCTCCTTCTTACGGTTGATGATATACAGTATGATGCATGAGCCTAAACCTGTGACAGTGCAGATGACGCCTGAACCGAAGTAAGGTGTCTTATACTTTAGTACGATATCATGGTGTCCTGCTGTAAGGTCAAGTCCCATGTATTTGATGTCCGTCCTGATTAACGGATATTCTTCTCCGTCTACGGTGGCAGTCCAGCCTTCGGAATAGGGAATGGTGAATACGAGGATCTTATCTTCGGAAAGATCGATGTCACCTGTTATCGTATCCGTCCCAAATTCGACATTCTCCAGAGTATCCTCATTTAACATATCGATGGCTGTGAATGTATTATCCATCGGCAGACATTCGATCTCTATGCTGTCGAATTCATATTTTCCTGATTCGGTAAATGCCAGTGCGATCCATTCCACGGGTTCCTCGGAGTATCCGAGATTGATCGTAAAGTCTCTTCTGCCGTCGTAGTATTCGTATCCGTCTTCGAAGAAACCGAAGGTCTTTACCACTCCTGTCGAAGATCCGATAACGAATGACGTCTCACTGTCTCCGGTAAAACGTATGCCCTCAAGGTTGATCCTGGTCTCGCTGTTGCCCGTGCCGTCGAAATAGAAATAGCATATAAGGGATTCCTCCGTAAGATCGATACAGCACGGATCGGATACCGTAGACGTAAAGACGGGAGATACACTGTTAAGCAAGGCAGTATTATATTCTTCACTGCTGCACGTATCGTCGGGGACAACAGCGGCATAAAGCATGACCTCTTCCTTTTGTGCGGGAGAGAGTGCGAACCATTCGTTCTCGCTTATTATCTGATCTGTCGAGAAGGTAAGGCTTATCGGGTGTGTATTGATGTAGACGGAATGACCTTCATACACATCACTGCCGGTTAAGTCATACCCGTAGGGGATGCAGGAAGCATCTTCGGGAGCTATGTAGTACAGAACTGATGCAAGATCTGTCATTAAGGTGCGGTCATCCAGGTTGCCGTAATCGGATATCTTATAGTCGAACAACCCTGATTCCACATTGTATCTGACAACATTTGTGTTTGATAAAGACCAGTAATAATTAGGGCAGGACACATTTCTGGTCAGTGCTGCATTACGGTGCAGATCCTGTCCGAGATAACGGTAGAAACCGTCCTCGGAGCTTAACAGGCGGCTTGCCGCAAGAGCGTCGTCTGTCATGTAGTCCCGGATCTCCGAAGGCCGCCTTGCTTCGGCGACATAGGGAGGCTCCAGAGCCATGTTAAGAATAAAACTTGATGCCGTTACGCTTATATAAGTGAACAGCAGTATGATACTCATTCTTTTCGCGCCGTCGGCTTTACTGTCGGGCACGAATGCCAGTATCAATGTAAGAGTCAGAAGTATTATCAGAGCGGGTACGACGCCGGTGTTGCCGAAAGCTCCGGTTATGAGGCAAAGGACCGTGAGGATTCCGATAAATATAAGGGCCGGACGTTTAAAAAAGGCGCGGTCACAGGCGAGTTTATCCATCTGGAAGCTTAATGTAAAACTGTAAAGGAGCGCAGCGATAAAGCTCCATCTTCCGGACATATACGACATGCCGTTAAAGACCTGTCCGAAGAACGGGACGATAATGAACATCAGCGTGATAAGATGCAGAACTTTCAAAGTCTTGGACGTTCCCTTGCGAAGGAACAGATAAAGGCATGAAAGAATAACCGCAGGGGTAAGACAAAGACAAAGCCAATAGCTGTTGACGGGGGTAAGAAGGACCGTAGGTATGGCCTTGTAATAATCAGCAGGATACAGAAGTCTCATCCTGTTTACGTCTTCGAATCTCTCGTCCGTTCCGAATGAGAAGAGTACGGGGACGAATACGATACCTGCAGCAAGAAGCCCGGTCAGTGAATATATGAACAGGTATTTTACCGGGCGGATATAGCCGCGGATGTTCCTGCCGTTTACGATTATCAGTCTTACGAGAGCATAGATAACCGTGATGATAACCAGCATGTAGAAGAAGTAGAAGTTGGAAACCGCAGCTAGGAATACGGCTGCTGTGAATATATTCGGTCTGCCGTTCTTAATGATCTTCTCGCACCCTGCGATGATAAGCGGCAGATAGATTACGGGGAGCAGAAAGAAGAAGTGTCTCGCGGTACTGTATACGGCATAATACGAAAACACGTATGCTATAGCCCCCGTGAGGATGCATACGTCTTTTTTGATCCCGCAGGTTTTGCACAAAACGATAAAGGAAAGACCTGCAAGGTACAGTCTCGTGATGCATATCGCATCATAGAGTATATATGTGTATTCCGGACTGAAGAAAACAGACAATGCGCACAGAGGCGAACCGACGGCATAGTAGTGAAGTACGTCCAGTATATCTCCGCCGTCTCCTATGGAGAAACTGAATGACGGGATGTTTAAACTTCCTTCTATGAAGACGGTTCTCAGTACGTTCCGTAAATGTTCTCCGTAGAATACCAGAACGTTGTGGTACTGCTTAAGTCCGTCTACGTGCCACACGAATGTCCTGCCCGTAATAATGTACCAG
>JAFZPX010000024.1 GCA_017552455.1 Clostridiales bacterium | reverse complement strand
TGGGAATCGAACCCACGTGGTCAGCTTGGAAGGCTGAAGTTCTACCATTGAACTACACCCGCGTTTAAAGCGCTTAAGTATGATACAACACGTTAATTGAATTGTCCAATGTATTTTTTAAGGAATGTTCATACTTAGTTCCTCCTTAAAATATTATAATAAGGAAAGCTAAAGTAAAAATACTTTGACAGGAGTAGGTTTTATGACCAGAAATCTAACTGAAAGAGGCAATATGAACGACCGTATGGATATTGCCTTGAACAAATTCAGATCCAGAATGACATCCTATCCGCCCGGAATGTGTCCTCTTGTTATGTACAGAACCATCCTTCAGATGTCCATGAACCAGTCTTGCGGTAAGTGTATTCCTTGTCGTGACGGTCTCGTAGAAGCTGAAAGGATACTAAAGACCATTATCGATGGCGATGCAAATATCGAGGCTCTCGATAAGCTTAAAGAGGTCTGTGAGATGATCTCCGAGACTGCTGACTGCGCCGTTGGTGTCGTTGCAGCCAATACAGTGCTCGACAGCCTTATCGAATTCCCGGATGAGTACGAGAGCCATATCAAGAACAAGCGCTGCGTAGAGAACGTTAACCAGACAGTTCCTTGTATTACTCTTTGTCCTGCGCATGTAGATGTTCCCGGATATGTGGCACTCATCAATAAGGGCGATTATGAGGGTGCGATCAACATCATAAGAGACCGTAATCCTCTGCCTACAGCTTGTGCCATGGTATGTGAGCACCCCTGTGAGAAGAAGTGCAGAAGATCTATCATCGATCATCCGATCAATATCAGAGGATTGAAGAAGTTTGCTGTCGATCAGGTCACGGCAGATAAGGTTAAGACTCCTACTCCTAATGTAGCAACCGGAAAGAAGATCGCTGTAGTCGGCGGCGGACCTTCCGGCCTTACAGCAGCTTACTTCCTGTGCCTGATGGGTCATACTGTTGAGATCTTTGATGAACACGATAAGCTCGGCGGAATGCTTAGATACGGTATTCCTGAATACAGACTTCCCAAGGCAAGACTCGATGAGGATATCACGGCTATTCTGAATGCAGGTGACATCACAGTTCATACAGGTACAAAGATTGGCCGCGATGTAACTGTTGAAGAGCTTGATGAGAAGTTCGATGCCATCTATTTGGGCCTCGGCGCACAGCTTGGAAACAGAATGCCTGTTGATAATGCTGATGCTGCTAATGTAATTCCTGCAGCTGATTTCCTGCAGGCAGTCGCAAGAGGCGAGGCTCCTGATCTTACAGGTAAGAGAGTGGCGCTCATCGGAGGCGGTAACGTCGCGATGGATGCAGCCCGTACGGCTGTAAGACTTAATGCCGAGTCAGTCAATGTATTCACACGTAAAAGAGATGACTACACGGCTCTCGCATCTGAGATTGAGAGTGCGATGCAGGAGGGAGTAACCTTTACAACGCTCCTGTCATTCATGCATCTTGAACCTGACAAAGAAACCCCCGGTAATATCTCAGCTGTCTGGCTCCAGCCCGAATACGTCGCAGAATATGACTCTATGGGTCTTGTTAAGACAGAGCATTCAATCACAAAATATCCCTACAGATTCAAGTGTGATTACCTGATCCTCGGTGTTGGCCAGAGATGCGATGTTGAAGTATTTGATAAGGCAGGCATCCCTACTAACAGAGGAAGGATCCTCGCAGATACAGCCTGCATGATCGAAGGCAAGGAGAAGTTCTTCTCCGGCGGCGACTGTGTAACCGGCCCTTCCACGGCAATCAATGCGATCGCTGCAGGTCAGGTTGCAGCTTATAACATCGATGAGTTCTTAGGATATCACCATAAACTCTACTGCGATTCTAAGGCTCCTACACCTATGCCTAACAAGTGCATCCCTACCGGACGCGCTGAGATCGAGGAGAGAGCTCCTTATGAGCGTAAGAAGGATTTCCTGCATGTAGAGGAGCAGATGACTCCTGAGGAAGCCGTCAGAGAATCAGGCAGATGCTTAAGATGTGACTACTACGGCTGCGGCTGTATGGAAGGAGGCAGAGCTCCATGGTAAATATTACTGTTAACGGCAAAGCCTTAAGTGTAAAAGAGAACAGCACGATCCTTGAAGCGTGTTCCGCGAATAAGATCAGGATCCCCACATTGTGTTACTTAAAGCAGATCAACGAGATCGGTTCATGCCGTATCTGCATGGTCGAGATTGAAGGTTACAAGAATCTATTTGCTGCGTGCAGGACGAAGGTTCAGGAGGACATGGTAATCACCACCGAGTCCGAGAAGCTTACTTCCTACAGGAAGCACATGCTCGAACTTATCCTGTCGAACCATAAGGTTGACTGCCTTAACTGTGCACGTAACGGTAAGTGTCAGCTGCAGGAATTGTGCAACGAATACGATATCAAAGATACCGAGATTAAAGGCTCCAGAAGACATATCGAGGACAAGCTTCCGAGACTCGACAGCAACCCGTATCTGTCTTATGACCCGAGTAAGTGTATCCACTGCATGCGTTGTATCAGCATGTGTAACAGAGCAGCTGTAAACGGCACGTTGCAGACGGGAAGAAGCGGTCTGTTCAAGACCATCGAAGCTCCTTTCGGAGAGGACTGGAAGTCCACTAACTGCGAGTCTTGCGGCAACTGTGCCACGGCATGTCCTACAGGCGCACTCACAGTTAAGAGAAAGCGCAAGTACAGAAGCTGGGAGACGAAGAAAGTTCTCACTACATGTCCGCACTGCGCGACAGGCTGCCAGTTCTATCTGGTTGTTAAGGACAACATGATCGTTGACGTTGAGCCTGCAGACGGACCTTCGAACCATGGTCTGCTGTGCGTAAAGGGAAGAAACGGAAGCTTCGACTTCGTACATTCTCCCGACCGTATCACGACACCTCTTATCAAGAACAAGGAGACAGGCAAGTTCGAGCCGGCCACATGGGATGAGGCAATCTCATACACAGCTAAGCGTCTGATGGAGGTCAAGGAGAAGTACGGCAACGAGTCTCTCGCGGGCTTTGCTTGCTCGAGATCTGCGAACGAAGACATCTACATGGTGCAGAAGATGGTAAGAACGTGCTTCGGCAACAACAACACCGATAACTGCGCACGTGTATGCCACTCCGCTACAGTAGCCGGCCTTGCGAAAACCCTCGGCTCCGGCGCCATGACAAACCCGATCTACGACATCACACACGATGTAGACACGATCCTTCTCGTAGGTTCCAACCCTGAGGAAGCACACCCTGTAGTAGGTATGCAGATCCGTCAGGCAGTTAAGAACGGAACAAGACTCATCGTAGTCGATCCGAGATCCATCGGTCTTACGAAATATGCAGACATTCACCTGAAGCTTCGCCCCGGTACTAACGTTGCATTTGCTAACGGTATGATGCACGTCATTATCAAGGAAGGTCTTGTTGATGAGAAGTACATCGAGGAGAATGCAGAAGGCTTCGAGCAGCTCAAGGAGCTCGTTAAGGATTTCACACCTGAGAAGGTAGGCGAGATCTGCCATATCGATCCTGATAAGCTCGTCGAGGCTGCACGCATGTATGCGAAGGCAGATAAGGCTCCAATCATCTACTGTCTTGGTGTTACTGAGCACTCGACAGGTACGGAAGGCGTTATGTCGCTTTCGAACCTTGCTGTAATCACAGGAAAGATCGGAAGATCCGGCTGCGGCGTTAACCCTCTTAGAGGACAGAATAACGTTCAGGGTGCCTGCGACATGGGTGCTCTGCCTACGGATTTCCCGGGTTATCAGAAGGTCGAGAACGAAGAGGTTAGAGCTAAGTTCGAGAAGGCTTGGGGCGTATCTCTTAATCCGAAGCCCGGACTTAAGGCTACGGAAGTTTTCCCGGCTGCTATAAGGGGCGACATCAAGGGCCTTTATATCTGCGGTGAGGATCCGATCGTAACTGATCCTGATACGGAGCATATCAAGAAGGCTCTGACGAGCCTTGATTTCTTCGTTATCCAGGAGTTGTTCATGACGAAGACTGCAGAGTATGCAGACGTTATCCTTCCGGGTACGAGCTACACTGAGAAGGAAGGTACATTTACAAATACAGAGAGACGCGTTCAGCGTATCCGTACTGCAGTTAAGCTCGACGGCGATATGAGACTTGATACGGACATCATCATTGATCTCATGAATGCCATGGGTTATCCCCAGCCGCATCTGACGGCTTCGCAGATTATGGATGAGATCGCATCGCTAACACCTAGCTTCGCGGGTATCTCGTTCGAGAGACTTGATAACGGTGAGAGTCTGCAGTGGCCTTGTAAGGACAAGACTACATGCGGTACACCTATCATGCACGTTGGTCACCCTGTTCGCGGTAAGGCTCTGCTTTATCCTGCGCAGTTCAAGCCTTCAAATGAGCTCCCTGATGAGGAGTATCCATTCATCTTAACGACTGGACGTATCCTTTATCAGTACAATGCAGCTGCCATGACTTCAAGGTCTGCGGGCCTTATGGAGATTGCAGGTGAGGGCTTCATCGAGATTAACTTTAAGGATGCTGAGAGACTTGGCATCGAGAATGGCGAGAAGATAAACGTAGAGAGCCGCCGCGGCAAGATCACAGCGACTGCAAGAGTAGGTCGCAAGGTGTCACAGGGCGAGACATGGATGCCTTTCCATTTCCCTGATTCGCCTGCTAATGTGCTGACGAATGCTGCACTCGATGATTTCGCGCGTATACCTGAGTACAAGGTCTGTGCGGTTAACATAAGCAGGATTGGCTGATGCAGATAGAAGAGGCCGTAAGCGCATTTGTAAAAGAGATCACACCGGTATGTTCGAGTGAGATCTGTTCACTTATAAATGCAACGGGAAGGATACTCGGCGGGGATATAACCGCCGGGATATCCGTCCCGTCTTTTCCGAAGTCTGCTATGGACGGCTATGCTGTCCGTTCGGAAGACTTGGCTGACGCGTCCTCTGAAAAGCCCGTTAAGCTTGAGGTTATCGCTTCTATCTATGCTGGCGATAGGATCCCTTCCTCTGTACTCGAAAAGCCTTCGCTCGCGGGCTGTGCCGTGCGCATCATGACGGGTGCAATCGTGCCTTCAGGCTTCGACACTGTCGTTAAGCAGGAAGACACGGATTACGGGGAAGAAGTAGTTAGTATCAGCAAGCCTCAGAATGCGTACGTCAACTACTGCAGGGTGGGCGAGGATATTACTGAAGGTACGCTCGTGCTTAAGAAAGGGACACTGTTAGGAAGATCTGAGATCGGTATTCTTGCAAGTCTCGGTGTACCGGAAGTAAGCGTGATAAGAAAGCTTCGCGTTGCCGTAATCTCGACAGGTTCCGAGATTGTTGATGTCGGTCAGGAATTAGGTGAAGCGCAGATCTATAACAGTATCGCGTATACACTTTCTTCTGCTCTTAATAAGCCCGCATTTGAAGTGTGCTTCAGTTCTGTTCCGGATGATGAGAAAGAGATTCAAAACGCTATACAAAAAGCAGAAGAGACCTCGGATATCATCATTACTACCGGCGGTGTGTCTGTAGGTAAGAAAGACCTTCTTCCGCAGGTGCTCGATGCTATCGGTGCGAAGAAAGTTTTCGCAGGGGTTAATGTTAAGCCCGGGTCGCCTACGATAGGCGCTGTGCTTAACGGTAAGGCTCTGCTGTGCCTGTCGGGAAACCCGTATGCGGCAGTC
Source organism: Clostridiales bacterium (assembly GCA_017552455.1). Classification (GTDB taxonomy): domain Bacteria; phylum Bacillota; class Clostridia; order Saccharofermentanales; family Saccharofermentanaceae; genus Saccharofermentans. The sequence goes on along the minus strand of JAFZPX010000024.1, from coordinate 45,478 downwards.
GCGAACTTTGATCTTTATATGGGAAATATCATAGCGGCTAAGACGGGATGCGGTGCTTTTGTTCCCGTGAAGGAGCGCGCTGTGCTGGTGTCTGAATTTAATAAGCCGGCTAATGTAAGAAGACTTGTAAGGGCATATGTAAATTCCGGCAAGGTAGAGATACTTAATAAGAATCAGATGTCGTCGATACTTTCAAGTTTTATCGGCGCGAATTGTTATATAGATATTCCGGTGGGTTCGGAAGTAAGAAGCGACGATGAAGTCGATATCATAAAGATCCCGGAGGCACTGTTATGAACTCCGCGATAAGACCGTATTCAGTAGGAATCCTCGCGGGCGGTAAGAGTTCGCGCATGGGCAAGAATAAGGCTCTGCTTGAGTACGAGTCAGATACGTTTATCGGTCATGCGATAAAGGAGTTTCAAGGCCACGAGATCATCATCTCAGCTTCCGGTCAGAAGGAGTATGAGAAGCTCCCAGCAAAGATCGTAAGCGATGAGAATATGGACATCGGTCCTATCGAAGGTATCAGACAGATACTTACAGCAGCGTCTGAAGATTATGTCTTCGTGTGTGCTTGCGACATGCCTTTCATCACGGATAAGATCGCGGATTATATAGCTGAGTTTATATCGTCTGATTACGACTGTTATGTCATCACCGATGAAGACAGAATGCATCCTCTGTGTGCGATATACAGCAAGAGAGTGCTGCCCATTATCGAGAAGCTTATCGCGAACGGCGAGTATAAAATAAGACTCATACTCGAGAACGCAAGAACGAAGTATATAAGTCTCGAGAATACGACTTTCGAGAAGAAGATAGTAAGAAACGTTAATACCAAGGAAGAGTACCGCGAGCTTAAAAAGCCTGTGATCTTCGCTGTGTCAGGGTATAAGGACTCAGGCAAGACGTGGCTTATCGCGGAACTCATTAATGAGTTTATCAAGGACGGTTTTTCTGTCGGTGTTGTTAAGCATGACGGACACGACTCGATCGCTGAAGCTGAAGGTACGGATACGTACAAGTATGCCTGTGCAGGCGCGGCTGTCACAGCGGTCTACTCGGATTCGAAGTATGTTATAAGCGGCACGGGAAAGGCTGATCCTGAAGATCTGATAGATCACATAAAGGCTTCTTCTAACCCTCCGCAGATAATAATTCTTGAAGGCTTTAAGTCTTCATCCTATCCGAAGATCGTCCTGGGCAAAGACGGCGAGTTCCCGCCCGTGGACGAGTCAACTGTCATTCTTAAGATCAACGGCAGATGCGATGCAAACGAAGTCGTACGCATCTTTAATGCAGTGAAGAAATACTTAGATCTTTAAGAAGCAGGTAAACTATGAAACTCATAAATACTGTCGATGCTGTCGGGCATGTGCTTTGCCATGACATGACGCGCATAATTCCGGGGGAGGAGAAAGGCCCTGTTTTTCGCAAAGGACATGTGGTTACGGAAAAAGACATTCCGCTTCTGCTGTCCATAGGCAAGGAGCACCTTTATGTGTGGGAGATGAACGACGATATGCTGCACGAGGACGAGGCAGCAGCGGTTCTTCGCGACATCTGCACCGGTGACTCTGCCATGTTCGAGACAACGCTTCCTAAGGAGGGAAAGATCGAGATCCTTGCGGCATGTAACGGGCTTCTTAAGATCGACCGCACGAAGCTTAATAAGATCAATTCCTTGGGTGAGATGATGATCGCGACAGTACATGGTGATTTCCCCGTGAAGAAAGGTGATAAGCTTGCCGGTACACGTGTTATCCCGCTTGTTATCGAGAAGTCTAAGATGAATGAAGCTAAGGCAGTTGCGGGAGAAGACCCCGTGCTCCGTCTGCTCCCCATTAAGCCTTTAAGCTATGGCATCGTCACTACAGGTTCTGAAGTGTACAAGGGGCTTATCGAGGATAAGTTCGGACCTGTGTTGAAGCACAAGATGGATGAGTATAACTGCAAGTTAGTCCGACAGATAATTCTCGACGATAACAAAGAGCAGATCACGAAGGCGATACTGGAACTTGCAAGCGAAGACCGTTGTGATGTCGTGCTTGTAAGCGGAGGAATGAGTGTCGATCCTGATGACAGAACTCCTGCTGCGATAACAGACACGGGCGCGGATATCGTGAGTTACGGTGCACCTGTGCTTCCGGGTGCGATGTTCCTTTTGTCGCATCTTAGCGTTGAGGGACGAACGGTTCCTGTCATGGGACTTCCCGGATGCATCATGTATGCAGCAAGGACCGTGTTTGATCTCACGTTGCCACGTGTGCTTGCGGGCGAGAGGTTAACTGCTTCTGACCTGGCAGCCTACGGCGAAGGCGGTCTGTGTCTTAACTGCGATGTATGTCATTTTCCGAACTGCGGCTTCGGAAAATAAGAGGAGGATAATATGAATCTTTTCAGTCACTTGGATGAGAACGGTGATGCACGTATGGTGGATATTTCCGAGAAGGATGTAACTGCGAGAATGGCGGTAGCATCCGGCAGGATCAATATGAGTCCCGAGTGTTTTACGATGCTTCTGGGAGGAACCATACCTAAGGGAGATGTGCTCTCGACAGCTCGTATCGCAGGCATTATGGCTGCCAAGAGAACGTCGGACCTTATCCCGATGTGTCACACGCTGCTTCTTGAGAAAGTAAAGATCACGTTTGAACCGGATGAAACCTCCTATGTTATCGAAGCCAGATGCGAGGTGCGGCTTACCGGTAAGACCGGTGCAGAGATGGAGGCTCTTACGGGAGTGTCCGTCGCGCTTTTAACTGTCTATGACATGTGCAAGGCAGTCGATAAGAATATGGTCATTTCCGATGTTTGTCTTCAGGAGAAAAACGGCGGAAAGACCGGACATTATTTAAGAAACGAAGGTAAACATAAATGAAGAAAAAGGTTATTGCCATCACCATGACGCTTTGCTTGAGTGCATTTGTATTCGGATGTTCCTCTGCTACAGAAGAAACAACAGCTGAGCCCAAGACAATTACTGTTCTTGCGGCTGCATCACTTACAGATGTAATGGGTGAACTTGAGGCTTCTTATGAGGCGAATCATCCCAACATCGATCTCGTATTCTCGTTCGCGGGCTCCGGTGCTTTGCAGACGCAGATCGAGGAAGGCGCTCCTGCAGACATCTTTATCAGTGCTGCCAACAAGCAGATGGATGCACTTAATGAAGAAGGCCTTATCGACAGCGGCAGCATAAGAGAGCTTCTTCTGAACACAGTAGTGCTTATCGTTCCCAATAACAGCGAGCTCGGACTTACATCTTTCGAGGATGTTCTTAACGACGGCGTTAACATGATCGGTTTGGGTGAGATCGAGTCGGTTCCTGCAGGAAAGTATGCACAGCAGGTATTTGAGTCCCTCGGTATATGGGAGGAAGTAGAGGCGAGAGCTAACTTCGGTACGGATGTGCGTACGGTTCTTTCATGGGTTGAGATGGGCGAAGTAGACTGCGGTGTTGTTTATGCTACAGATGCATTTACATCAGATCAGGTAACTATCGTCGCTGAAGCGCCTGAAGGCTCCTGCGACAGAGTCGTTTATCCTGCAGGTATCGTTGGTGATACCGAGGTAAGAGATGAGGCAGAAGAGTTCCTTCAGTATCTAGAGAGCGATGAAGCTGCAGCTGTATTCGAATCCTACGGATTCACAATGGCAGGTTGATAATGGATCTGTCTCCTCTGTGGATAACGTTTAAGATCTCCCTCGTGGCAACAGCCATCGTCTTCGTGACGGGGCTGCTGCTCGCGTGGGGTGTTACGAACCTTAAGAAAGGCAAGGCGGTGATCGATGCCGTCTTGTCTCTTCCCTTGGTCTTGCCGCCTACGGTAATGGGTTTTCTGATACTTATATCTGTAGGTACTAATTCGTTTATTGGAAAGTTTCTTGACACATTCGGCATGAAACTTGTGTTTACCTGGCAGGGAGCGTCTGTTGCTGCAGCAGTAGTTTCTTTCCCTGTCATGTACCGTGGAATAAGGGGGGCGCTGGAGCAGGTCAATCCGACTGTGGTTCAGGCAGGACGCACTCTGGGATTAAGTGAGTTTAAGATCATGCGTAAGGTCATGCTGCCGATGGCGGCCCCCGGAATACTCGCATCTGTAGTTTTGTCTTTCGCGAGGTGTTTGGGAGAGTTCGGTGCCACATTGATGGTAGCGGGTAATATTCCTGGCAAGACGCGCACTATGTCTGTAGCTGTCTATACTGCGATGCAGGGCGGTGACCGAGAGCTCGCGTATAAATGGGTAGCTATCATCGTCGCATATTCGTTGATCATACTTGTTGTGATGAACTGCCTTCCTGTATTAAGGAGGTCGCATAGATGAAGACTTTGAAAGTTGATATCAGAAAGAAATGCGGCGACTTCATGCTGGTAAGTAAGTTAGAGACTTCGTCCGACAGATTCGCTTTGCTTGGTGCATCGGGCTCGGGTAAGACCATGACTTTGAAGTGTATAGCAGGCATCGAGAAGCCTGATGAAGGGTATATAGCGATCGGAGACCATGTGTTGTTCGATTCATCTAATAAGATCAATCTTCCTGCACGCGAGCGTAAGGTGGGATATCTGTTCCAGGACTACGCACTGTTTCCTAACATGACCGCATTCGAGAATATAAACATAGTTTGCCGTGATGAGGCGCGCACTAAGGAGTTGCTTAAGAAGTTTAATATTGAAAATTGTGCCGATCTTAAGCCGTCGAAGATGTCGGGAGGCCAGTGTCAGCGCGTGGCTTTGGCTCGTATGCTTGCATCTGACCCTGAAGTCATCTTACTCGATGAGCCTTTCTCGGCTCTTGATAACTACATGCATACGATCATCGAGAGGGAGATAATGGATATCCTCGCGGAGTTCGACGGGCCTTCGGTTCTCGTCTCTCATGACCGCAACGAGGTCTACCGCATGTGCGACACGATCGGGGTCATGGATAACGGAACACTGATAGATGTTCAGGATAAGGAGAGCTTCTTCAAGCATCCTGCTACAGTTGCTTCTGCGCGTCTTACGGGCTGTAAGAACATCACTGCCGTTTCTAAGGATGGCTTTGCTTCAGACTGGGGTATAAAGCTCGAACTGCCGCCCTCCTCGAAAAGCATATGCTATGCAGGCTACCGTGCGCATTTCTTCGAGCGGGTAGAGGAAACACACAAAGGAGAGCCCGGAGTGTTTGAGGTTGAAGTGGAGCGTGTCATAGACGATACGTTCTCAAGAGTGATAGTCTTCAGGCAGAAAGGGAATGCGAGTGAGAGTTCGGATTCCATGCTGACGTATATTACGGGAAAAGAAACTTCTGTTGATGACGTGAAGTTTCTTAAGGTTGTTCCTGAGAAATTGATGTTTTTCGAGGTGTGATGTGCTTATAGACGGTTGCGGAAGAGAACTTACATACCTTCGTGTATCACTTACGGACAAGTGCAATCTGCGCTGCAGGTATTGCGTGCCGCCGGAGGGTGTTAAGCTTCTGGAGCATGCTGATATCCTTAGCCTGGAGGAAGTGCTGCGAGTTATATCGATACTGACTTCGATGGGCGTAAGCCGTGTGCGCTTTACCGGCGGCGAACCGTTGGTTCGTAAGAATGCTATAAGCCTTATTCAGAAAGTTGCAAACTTAGAATGTGCACCCAGGATCGGAATCACAACTAACGGGGTGTTGCTCGACGACTACATCGACTATCTTGTTTATTCGAATGTGCGTGATATCAATATCAGCCTTGATACCTTGGACCCTGCGGTATATGAGACACTTACGGGTGAAGATGCTCTGTCTTCGGTTATGAGAAGCATACAGTCGTGCCTTGTAAATGGGGTTAATCTTAAGCTTAACGTCGTTCCGATAAAGGGTATTAATGACGAGAATATTCCGTCCTTAGCGGCACTTGCCAGAGATTATAACGTCGCGGTGAGATTCATAGAACTGATGCCGGTAGGATGCGCATCTTGCTATGAAGGACTCTCGAATGATGATGTGAGAAAGAAGCTTTCCGAAGTGTATGGCAAGGAATCTTTATGTGAGACGGAAGGCGGCGGACCTGCGGAGTATGTGAAGTATGATGGTTTCACGGGTAATGTCGGATTCATAAGTCCCATGTCGCATTCTTTCTGCGATAAGTGCAACCGCTTAAGACTTACCTGTGACGGCAAGCTTAAGCTGTGTCTGGCATCTCCCGAGTGCCTTGATTTGAAGGCACTGTTAAGAGCAGGTGCTTCAGATGAGGATATCGCGGAGGCGATAAGAGATGCTGTTAAGAATAAGCCGGTGCGCCATGGAATGAGATTTACTGATGATCGTAATATGATCGGTATCGGAGGTTAAGATGGGTAAAGTAATTGCCGTATGTACAAGCCAGAAGAAGGGCACAGTTAAGACTGATGTCGGAAGCTGTCAGATCATTAAGGACTTCGGTCTTGAAGGTGATGCACATGCAGGATCTTCCAGGCAGGTAAGTCTGCTGTCTTACGAGGCTTTTGATGAGTTTAGGAAACTTAATGAGGGCCGCGTCGATATCGTGCCCGGAGTGTTCGGCGAGAATCTGCTGGTTGAAGGTTTTGACTTTAAGAGCCTGCCCATAGGTACACGCTTTAAGTGCGGGGATGTGCTTCTTGAGCTGATGCAGATAGGGAAGAAATGCCATACAGGATGCGAGATATCAAAGATAGCAGGCAAGTGCATAATGCCTGTTGAGGGTGTTTTCGCACGGGTTCTCGAAGGCGGTGTTGTTAAGAATGGTGATGAATTCGTTATTGTGCCCAAGGCTTTCAGGGCAGGTGTGATTACGGCGAGTGACCGTTCTTATAATGGTGAACGTGAAGATCTGTCAGGACCGAAGATCATGGAGATCCTTAAGGCCCACGGATATGACGTCGTGACAAGTTCGCTGCTGCCTGATGATGAATTGATCCTGACGGAAGCTCTTGTTAAGATGTGCGATCTTGTAAGGCCCGATGTTATCTTCACGACCGGCGGTACCGGATTCTCGCCGCGCGATCATATGCCTGAAGCTACGAAACGTGTTGCTCACCGTGATGCACCCGGAATCGCAGAAGCTATCAGGGCATATAGTCTTCAGATAACTCCCAATGCGATGTTGTCGCGCGGTGTGTCTGTGATTAGAAATCAGACTTTGATCATCAACCTGCCTGGAAGTCCCAAGGCTGTCAGTGAATGCCTTGAATACATCCTGCCGTCGCTCGGGCACGGACTTGGCATCCTTCGCGGGGATAAGCTTGATAAGTAAGATTCGCGCTTAATTGTGTGAGCGTGTATGGAGCTTTCTGTACTCGCGGGGAGTGGTTCCCGTTATCTCTCGAAAGACCTTGTTGAACCTCGTCGTTGACTGGAAGCCTGCCATGAAAGCGCACTCCGTTATAGAGAGCTTCTCGTTGACAAGGAGATTTATCGCATTCTGCACACGGATGCCTGAAAGGTAGTCAGGGAAGCTCATCTGCGTGTAAGCATTGAAAAGCTTCGAGAAGTAGTACTGCGATAATCCGATCTCGGAAGCAACGCGGGCTTCGGATATGTCTTCGGAAGAATGCTCGGAGATAAAGTTCAGCGAGTAGCGGATATAATCCCAGGATCTGTCAGAGAAGTTCTCGTTTCCGATCTGTTCTCTACGCTCCTCCATTACATACTCTCCAATGAGAATGAGAATCTGATAAATAAGAAGCTTGCAGCGTGTCTCTGTGAAGTGCTGCTTTGTTCTGTACAATTCCTGTACTTCGAGTATAAGTCCAGTGAGTTTGTCGCATAGTTCGCGGTTCTTACGCTTGGATATGATATGGCATTTGTTGATGAATCCTGATGCGGCTGCAAGATCAGTATTGTTCTCGATCAAAGATGATGCGAACTGAATAAACATCGAGCCTTGCCTTGGCATATATACAATCTTGTGAAGCTCTCTTGGCCATACAAGAAGAATGTCTCCTATCGAAGGTTCATACAGATTATCCCCGATTTTGTACTTTGCGCCCGATTTATACACGATTGTGAATTCAGCCGCGTTGTGCCAATGAGCCGGAAACTCAGTAAGATAAGTGCTGTCAGTTACTGCAACACCGTGAACTTCGCTGAAATTGATTATTTCTTTATCCATAGCTACACAATAACAAAAAACGGTCAAAATACAACATAATATTTCTATTTATTCCATCGCCGTAAGTTTATCGTGACAGTATCATGAGTACTAAAGTAACGGATTTTACGCGCGGTGATCCCGCCAAGCATATAATGCGATTCTATTGGCCGCTTCTTCTGACCAGTATGCTTCAGCAAGTCTATAGTTTTGTAGACATGATGATCGTAGGTCAGGGACTTGGTGACCAGGCGTTTACCGCTGTAGGTAATATGGGATCGATATTCTTTCTGATCGTCGGATTCTCGTTCGGTCTCGCGAACGGATTCGGCGTTATGATCGCGCAGAGTTTTGGTGCAAAGAACGAGAATCAGGTCCGTCACAGACTTGCCGGAACCATCCAGCTTACTGTATTCATAGCAATCACTATGACACTGTTAAGTATTCTTCTGCTGCCATTCTTCTTGAGGCTTCTTAATACAGATCCTTCACTTATGAAGGATTGTCTTACATACGGCTACATAATCTTCGGAGGTATCACGGCTTCTATCTGCTATAACGTCAGTTCCTCTGTGTTAAGAGCACTTGGTGACAGTAAGACACCTCTCACGGCGATAATCACATCATCTATCGTAAATCTGATTCTTGATTCACTTTTTATCTTCGTTCTTCATACGGGCGTGGGCGGAGCTGCTGCAGCTACAGTTATATCCCAGGTTGTATCTACGATAGTATGTGTTATCAGACTGTCTCATATCGAGATGCTTCATTTGAGTAAGAGCGACTTCGTTAACGAGAAGAAAGTTTATATCGATCTTTTCAGAAACGGTATACCTATGGCTCTGATGAATTCCATTACGGCAATAGGTTGTATGACAGTTCAGCACTTTATCAACAGTCACGGGGTTGATTACACCACGGCATATTCAGCCTGCAGTAAGTATCTGAACCTGTTCATGAATCCGGCAGCCACGGCAGGAAATGCCATGAGTGCATACACAAGCCAGAACTTCGGAGCCAGAAGATTTGATCGTATTAAGCAGGGACTTCGTATATGTCTTACTATCTCTGCCGTAACTTACGTCTGCTTAGGCTCACTTATGGTGTTCTTCCCGGAGCCTCTTGTAAGGATCCTTATCCAGGGAGATGAAGCTGTAAGACTTGCTTGCGGATACTTCCCGATATGCGGAGTAGCTATAATCGCGGTAGACTGTCTTTTCGTTGTGAGAAGCGGTGTGCAGGGTATGGGAGACCCGGTACTGCCGATGTGGTCCGGTGTCTTGGAGATGGTCCTTCGCATCGCAGCGATATCACTTCTTATCGGAACAATAGGGTTCAAGGCTGCGGCTATTGCTGAAGTTTGTGCCTGGACCGGTGCGCTGGCTGTAAACACGTTTGGTTTCTGCCGTATCCTTTTGCCTAATCTTAAGACAAACAAGATGGCGCTGAAGTACGCGATGCCTCAGAGGTTAAAAGTAAAATAATCCTATTTATATAAGTCTTTCTGTATTATAATTAACCCGTATCTTTGGGAAGGGCTAGTTATTTTATGGGAAAGTCGAAGATTCCGGCAATTGCATTTCTTGTAAGCGGCGTATTTATGTTGGCATGCTGCTTCTTGCCGCTTATGCGTGTCACAACGGGCAATTCCTTATTTATGGAAGATGAAGTAATCAAGTTCATGCCTACTGTAGGCGGCTTCATTGTCTTGATAATGGCATTGCTGTGCATTCTTGTTCCTCTCTTTGGACTTAAGAATAAGGCGGCAATCGCAGGTACAGTTACAGCTATCACGGCAGTTGGTATTCTGTGGCGTTTGAATAGCGGTGCGAAAGCATCAGCTGCCGTTACAGGCCAGTATACGGAAGCTTTAGGTTCTGCTTTCGGAAGCACGACACAGGCTGCTCCGGTTGAGGTTATAACGCAGTTTGGGTTTTACCTTACTATCATCGCAGCTATCTGCGTTCTTGTTACGGGTTTCTTGTACACACTTACTGAGGATTGACGGAGGAAAGCTATGAAAGGTCTCAAGTCTGTAATCGCTTATGTTACTGTAACGGCACTGTTATTCGGCTTCGTCGGCTGTTCATCACGCCGCACTTCAAGACAGGAGCGTGAAAGTCAAAGAGATTGGGCAGGAGAAATCCTTGAGACCTCTGATGACAGCAGCTCGGATGAGCTCGAAGTAGAGACAGACTTCGGAACTTTTACGATCAATAACGGCTGGGTCGCGGTAGACTCTCAGACATTTGGGAATACTTATGTTTTTTCCAATGAGGAGGACGTTGATTCAACGAATCCGCCGAACAACCTGACAGTAAAGTATGATGTTAACCCGTATTCAGAGGATCAGCACGAAGATTTCTGTACTGCGATCCTTCAGCAGCTCCCCGGACAGGCTGCTGCCTATAATGGTACTGCTGCCTTAACTGAGTTTGGTCAGTTCGGAGAGAATATGTGTTACAGATTTGATCTGGACTGCGAAGACTTCGATATCATTCAGTGGTATGTGGTAGGGGACTATGAGTATGTCATGTTCGGACTCATGATCGTAGATGAAGATAAGGCTGACGAGGATGATTGCATTCAGATGACTGAAGATGCGGTTAATTCATTCGTTTGGAACAGATAAGAGATGGAAAATAAGAAGAACACACTGGCTATTCCTTTGATCATCATATTCTTCCTGATGGTCGTCATGGTCTTCTATACATCTCAGAATGTAAGATCTGTTACCGTAAGCAATATACATGAAGTCGGATACGATAAGCTGACTTCTGTCCGTTCACAGATAGAGAATTATCTTGATACCACAAAGGGTATGCTGTGGGTTACTGCTTCGACTGTCGATTATATGGTCAGGAATGATCAGCCGACTGAGGCGATTCAGCAGTATCTCGTCGAGCAGACGAATGAGCAGATAGCGACGTTTAATTTTGACTATACAGGTCTGTACGGCTATGTAGGAGGTGAATACCTCGACGGACTTAACTGGGTGCCAGATGAAGACTATGAGCCAACCGAGCGTGACTGGTACCGCCAGGCAATTGATGCTAACGGAGATACCATTATAGTTTCTCCTTATGTAGATGCTCAGACAGGCGGAGTTGTCATTACTATCACAAGAATGCTAACCAACGGCGAAGATGTAGTAGCTGTAGATCTTACGATGGAGACTATCCAGGAGATGTCTAAGTCTCTTAACGTAAGGGGTAAGGGCTACGGATTCATCTTTGACGGCGACGGTTTAGTCATTGCTTCAGAGGATGAGTCACTCAAAGGCCTTAATCTTAACGAAATAGACGGAATGTCCGGCTTGATGGCACAAGCTTTGGAAACCGGAGACGGTTCCTTCGAGATTGAAATCGACGGCAGCATGAATACAGTCTTTGTTCAGACAGTCATGGATCAGTGGTATGTAGTCATCATTATCGATAACAATGAACTCTATGCTGAATCCGTTCAGCAGATCGCAGTTAACATCCTCATTTGCGTAGTTATCTTCGCTCTCATCGCACTGTTCTATTTCTTAGGTTACAGGAATGACAGACGTACATCTAAGAGGATCGCACAGATGCGTGAGGAAGAGCAGAAGAGAGAGTATGAAGCTAAGGTGCTCAAGTTCGAGAAGGAAGCAGCGGATTCTGCCAACCGCGCGAAGTCTGATTTCCTTGCCCAGATGAGCCACGAGATAAGAACTCCTATCAATGCCGTCATCGGTATGGATGAGATGATATTAAGAGAGACCAACGATCCTGATATCAAGGAATATGCACTTGATATAAAGAGTGCAAGTAAGACGCTGTTGTCTCTCGTTAACGGAGTGCTCGATTTCTCCAAGATCGAGAGCGGTAAGATGGAAATCACGCCCGCTAACTACAATACTGAAGAACTCATCGATGACCTCGTCAACATGATCGCTGATAGAGCTGAGAAGAAGTATCTCGAGTTTGATCTTGATATCGACGGCAATATACCGAAGACACTCTACGGCGATGATGTACGCCTCGAGCAGGTTATCATCAACCTTCTTACCAATGCCGTAAAGTACTCTGAGAAGGGTACGGTTTCCCTTAAGATGGCCTGTGAAGAAATCGAGGGTGACGAGTGTACGCTCTATGTCGAGGTCAAGGATACCGGTATCGGCATCAAGGAAGAAGATATGGAGAAGCTTTTCGAGTCGTTCCAGAGGCTTGACGAGAGAAAGAACCGCAATATTGAAGGAACGGGTCTTGGAATGGCGATCGTCCAGGGAATCCTGACGATGATGGACAGCACTGTTGTAGTTAAGAGTGACTACGGCAAGGGCTCTGTATTCTCGTTCAAAGTAAAGCAGGGTGTAGTTGACCCTACGCCTATAGGTGAGTACAGAAGACACAGAGGCGAGCTTGCCAAGGCTGACGATAACAGGGAGCTCGTTGTACTTAAGGCCGACATCCTTGTTGTTGATGATAACGACATGAACCTTAAGGTCGCCAAGGGCCTGATGAAGAAGCTTAATGTTGTGCCCGATACGGTTAATTCCGGTAAGAAGGCTATTGAGATGATAAAGAACAAGCATTACGACATCATCCTCATGGATCACATGATGCCTGTAATGGATGGTATAGAGACTCTTAAGCTCATAAGAAAGAACTGGCTTATCGACAGTTCGACTACGGTGATAGCGCTTACTGCAAATGCCATCGCGGGTGCGCGTGAAATGTATCTGAATGAGGGCTTTAGTGATTATATGTCTAAGCCTATCGTTCCCGAGCAGCTTGAGAAGATGCTTGAGACGTATCTGCCGGAAGGAAGCTATAAGTATGAGAGGAAGACTGATGACAGTGCTTCTGATAATAAGGATGGCCTGATCTCGACTCTGCGTAACAAGGGCTTCAATGTAGATGCAGCGATGACTTACTGCATGAACGACGAGAGCTTCCTCCTTGAGCTGCTTAATACTTTCGTTAATTCCGAGCCTGAGAAGAGATCATCGATAACGGGTTTATATAACGACAAGAACTGGGCGGATTATTCGACATATGTGCATGCCCTTAAGAGTTCTGCGCGAACCATTGGTGCGGATAAGCTCTCGAAGTTGGCGCTTGAACAGGAGAATGCGTCAAAGGCTCAGAACGTGCCTTCAATCATCTCTGGGTTTGAGGGCATGATGGAGGAGTACGCCAAGGTTGTGGAAGTTCTTAAGAATGCGCTCGACTCCAACGGCGCTGCATCCGATGATGACGGCGACGATGATGAGGTAATGGAATTCCTTCCGGAGTAATCAGTTCTGGGAAGTCAGCATCTCGTAAGTGACTCCATACTTCGCAGCTATGTCGCGTGCGTAGGATGAGCCCTCAGGAGCTTTCTCAACAACTTTATATGAACGCTTTCCTTCTTCGCTCGCCATTACGATAGACGATACGTTAAACTCGGAGGCGTTCTCAGCGAGCTTATGCATATGCGTATTGTAGATTGTGCGGCTTCCCTTAAGTCTCAAGGCGCGTACCGCATCTACGGCTATGTAATATCCTTCCTCGAAAGAAGTAGTAGAGAAACTCTCGTTAAGAAGAACGAGGCTCTCTGAAGTGGCACCGCTGAAGATCTCCTTGAAACGTACGCACTCTTCACCGAGACGGCCGAGATCCATCGTCTTGTCTTCGTCTGCAGGGAAGTGCGTGAAGATCATGTCGACGGGAGTGTACTCGAAAGAATCCGCAGGCACATAGATGCCGCCCTGGGCAAGTACATACAGAAGACCTGCAGCCTGCGTCAGCGTTGTCTTTCCGCCTCTGTTAGCACCCGTGAGAAGGAAGACGACGTGATCCTTGTCAAAGACGAGATCGTTATCTACAACTTCATCTGCGCTTGCAAGGGAAGAGGCAAGCTTCAGGTTATAGAAACCTTTGGCATTCATCAAGTATACACCGTCTTTGGCAGCGACGGGCTCAGCTTTACAAAAGTGCATGCCCTTTTCCTTCGCCTTGGATATGAACAGCGAGAAATTAATGTAGTACGTAAGTTCCGGTATGAGCTTAGAGATAGTCACGATAGAGATATCTGAATATGCAGAGAGTACGGAGCGCAGCTTCTTTACAAGATGGCTCATCATCTTGGAGGCGATGTTGGAAAGATAGAAAGTGGAATTTGAAGTTCCGTCACCATCGGGGATTTTGGATAGTGTGGATTTGTTTCCAATGACGCTCGTTAGCATTATACCTTCGGTCAAGGTCGCGTTGATCTTGTCCAAGGCTCCTTCAGTACTCTGGGAATCTACGGGCTCATATCGCATGTCGCCGTCCCATTCTGCATCCTTATTAAGCTTGTCCTTGGCAGCAACCGCATCTGCGAAATTACTTACAATGCCGGACTTCTTAAAAGACTTAGCGTTAACCGAGATAAGGCCTAAGCTCTCGGCTTCGAATCTGGAGTTGACGTTGATACCGATAGTTACGCTCTGAATTGAATTGGCATCGACGCTTATGCTCTCGATGTCTTTCTTCATCTGTGCGAAGTTCGCGTCAGTATAGAGAGTGTCGATGTAAGAAAGGAGATCTTTAAGACCTTTGGATTTGATGCGGGAATCTGACAGACAGTCGTGAAGCGACTCGACGCAGGTAATGAAGGTCTTAAGTTCTTCAAGTCTGTGCATAAGGTCCCAAAGGCCCGGCTTCTCCTCAGCGTTCTTACGCCAGGTACCGTAGTCTTTAAGGTAATCTATCTGGTTCATAAGTTCGAGAAGCTTGTCTCTCATCTCGGGAAGGTTATAGATGTCCTCGAATACGTCCTGTCTGTAACCCGCTATCTTGGGGTCGGGCGTAAGTCCTGAGAGTACTCTTATGATCATCTGCTGTTCTTTGGGATCATCTGTGATCTGAGTTGTTATCGTATCAATGCCGAGATCGTGAACAGTAGTGTCGCTCATTGTTTTGAAAGCGTTGTCAGATTCGGGGTAGAGTAAACTAATAACGGATTTGTTATCTGATGACATATACAGTACCTCGCAAGGGAATTACTATTCAGATTATAGTATAATAATCAAGGAAACTTAATAAGGAGATAGTTGATTATGGGATTAGTCACAAAGCTCATGAACAATATGCTCGGTAATCTCGCTGCAGGTGCAGTGAGCTCTCTTATGGAAGCCGACAACAAGGCGGCTGATGCCCGTAAGGCTGAAGCTCAGGCCAAGATGCAGGCTTATGAACTTCAGAAGAAGCAGATGGAGGAAGAAGCCCGTCATCGTAAGCAGGCAGAACAGATCGCGATGGTCAAAGCCCAGGCTGATGCTGATAAGGCTGCTCTTAATGTTAAGCTTCTCGACGATAAGACTTTCAATACAATGAGAGCAGGTATCATTCTTTCCTGGTATATCGCAGGTATCGACGGCAATATCTCAAGAGATGAGGCCCGTGCGGTAACAGAGAGAATTAAGAATATCAGACAGACAGGTGATATCCCTGACAAGTACAAAGAAGCATTGGCAGAGCTTGAAGGATACAGACCGATGACATTCGATGAAGTCAAGGTATATCTGGACCGCGCCGATAATAAAGCTCTCGTAAGCCTTACGTTAAGAGCAGAGTATATCGCCAAGATGGACGGCATGACTTCAACTGAGAAATCTGCGATCGACGGCGTGAAGCTTTATGTAGAAGAAAAGACAGGCTATCACTTCAAGGATCTTCACACCATGCCTCTTACGGTCAGCATGATATGCCCGACGTGCGGCGGAAAGCTCATTCCCGACGCGACTTTGCACAAGGCAACATGCGACTACTGCGGCTTCACAACACTGTTTGAATACAAATAATAAAAATACTATTTGACAACTCGGATAATCTGGTATACAATTATTTGGTCAAATCGCATTTGACTGATGTGTGTCATTAGCTCAGCTGGATAGAGCAACAGCCTTCTAAGCTGTGGGTCGGAGGTTCGAGTCCCCCATGGCTCACCATTAAACACCGGATACTGTCCGGTGTTTTTTGTTGCCTTTATAATGCTATAATCCAATGTATGGATAAGTTCACGAAGTTCCTCAAAGACAATAAGGATGTTTTCTTCAGCTTCCTTGGTGCGAAGCTTCTGTTTGCTGTTATCCTCTTCATATCCAAGGCTACATATCCGCAGGTGCTCGGCTTCTTTGACGCTAAGCACTACAGACTTATCGCAGCTGACGGTTACTACGTTGACGGCGCGACAGTATTCTTCCCGGTCATTCCTCTGATCATCAGATATCTTGGTGACGTCGGACTTATCATCATTAATCAGATCGCATTCCTTGCGGCTCTGTTCTTCCTTAAGAAGATTCTCATAAAGCTTAAAGGGGAGGCAAAGGTATCGACTGTGCTTGCGGTCGTAGCCGTTTCTCCTTTGGCCTTGTTTACTTCTCTTGAGTATACGGAAGCGTTATTCTTCTTCCTTACCATATTCGCGTTCTACCTCTTTGCTGAGGATAAGTACCCGCTATTGTTGGGCCTTGTCCTAGGCCTTTCCGTAGCAACGCGAAATACAGGTTCTCTGCTTTTCTTTGCAGTGTTTATAGGCATGTGCATGCGTTTTGCAAAGGCGCAGAAGAAGGGGAAGAGCGTAATGGACATAATTCTTTGCTATGTGCCGGCTACCGCGATAAGCCTTATATATCCCGTGTTCCTTCAGATTAAGTTTGGAAGTTGGAAGATCTTTATGGACGCGCAGTATACATACTGGGTAAGAATTCCTTCCAATGTTTTTAAGACGGCATGGATCTCGGCTAAGGTTCTGTTTACGGATATCTATAAGTTTGACGGGGCTATTGACACTATCGTTCTGTTTAAGATCAACGAAGCGCTTTCTTTGGGCCTTACCATATTTGTGACAGTGCTTATCGTGCGAGAGATCCTTCTTATGAGAAAGAAGAGAAGAATTAATGTCGGCTCTGTGGTTGCCGCTATTTATTCCGTTCTCTTTATTGTCGCTCTCGGCATGACGATAAGAGATCCTAAGATCGATTGTCCTACAGACAGTTTCTACCGTTACTATGCAAGTTTGTTCCCGATGTATCTTGGAATAGGCAGGTTTTCAGAGAAGATGGCGGACATCTGCATGATAATAAGTTTGGTAATATCACTCGTTACTTCATCGGTGTTCTGTCTCGAGTCTTTTTTCTTCTGAAAAAACACTTTCAAAAACTGCTTGACAGTTGGGGCATGTATCAATATAATCGTTCTTGCACTTGCGAATGGCATGCATTCGCGGCCGTGGCGGAACTGGCAGACGCGCACGTTTGAGGGGCGTGTGGTTAACCCCATACGAGTTCAAGTCTCGTCGGCCGCACCATTTACATCCCGGATCACATGATCCGGGATTGTTTTGTCTATTTTTTCTTACAAATTCCTATATGAATGATGTTATTATAAGCGTATGCGTAGATTATTTACGAGAATAACGGCACTTTTGGCGGCCGTGATAATAATGATCGAGGCTCCCATGATGGCAGCCCGTGTCAGTGCTGACCCTAATCCCGGAGCGGGTGACTTCGTAACTCGTCTTTATAATTATGCTTTGGGAAGACAGCCTGATGCCGAAGGTTATGCTGACTGGACGAACAAGCTTCTTACAGGTGAGACGAACGGCGCGGATGTCGCTTACGGCATCATAACTAGCCCTGAGGCACAAAGTCTCGGTCTTGATGATTCATGTTATGTAAATATGCTCTATCAGGTCTTCTTTAACCGTGCGCCTGATGATGCAGGTATGCAGGTGTGGACAACTGCACTTGCTGCAGGTGCTGACAGAGCAGACGTAATGATGGGATTTATTAATTCTGTTGAGTGGGCTAACTATTGCGCAATCTCCGGAATCTATTCCGGTAGTGCCTGTGAGCCTGATGTTCAGCTTACTCCGACAGATGAGTGCTTTGCATATATCAACAACCTGAACAGAAACTTCCTGAATACAACGGTAACTGATGCTCAGGTAAGTGCCATGGCTAATGATCTTACATATCTTCGTACGACCTGCCGCCAGTTGGCATACGACATTATCTTTAACGATTCATTCATCGCTGCAGCTAAGACCTCTTCGCCCGGAAAGGTAGTTAATATCTTCTACAAGGCATTCGAGGGAAGAGATGCTGTGCCTGCTGAGACATATGCTCTCGTTTCTGCGATGAACGGTAATATCAATCTCGATTATCTGTTCAATTACTTTGTTAACCGTACGTCATTCACGACTTCCTGTGTAAACAGAGGTCTTATGCCCGGTACGAATGTGGTTGTTAATACTGCAGGTATTTCGGATCAGGCAGTTACGGATTATTTTGCTGATGCTGCTTTTATCGGTAACTCAGTAACGGCTGGATTCCCGATGTATTTCTCTGCTAACGGCAGAGGATTGCTCGGTGATGTTCAGGTATATGCCAGAGTCAGCTATTCATTCCTTTCTGATCAGAACAGCCTTTCTGGCTATATGCTCCAGTATAACGATGTAGAGATGCAGGCCGCTTCTCTTATCAGCATGGCCGGCGTGCAGAAGGTATTCATCTGCATGGGTACTAACGATCTTGTAGGAACTGAAGCATCAGTTGTCTTCGACAGATATGTTAATTACATCAACGGTATCATCGCAGCAAATCCCGGAATCAGAGTATTTGTTGTATCCACAACACCCAGATGTGACTCTGATCAGACACCGAGCCTTTCCAATGAGAAGATCGATGAACTTAATTCCATGATGGCTGAATACTGCGCACAGAGCGGACTTGATTATATCGATATCAATACAGCTTTGAAGAATAATACTGATGCACTGTATTCAGGATATTCTTCTGACGGATATGTTCATATGAATAATACCGGTTATGGCGTCTGGGCTAACGAGATTACTTCTTATGTAAGATCAATGCTTGCTGCAGAGCGTCATATCTACAGATACAGAGGAACATAATGGGTAGCTTAAGGCGCGCCCGCGAAGATGATCTTACCCGTATAGCGGCTCTTCTTGACCAGGTGCTGATGGTGCATCACAACATCCGTCCTGATCTTTTTAAGGCTAACTGCCGTAAATACAATGACCGTGAGATTCTTGCACTCATAGGAAATGACTTAAGGCCCATATTCGTTTACGAAGATGAGAACGGCGTTGTTCAGGGTTATGCCATGTGTGTTCTTGAGCAGCACCCCGGCAACAATATCCTTACAGACATAAAGACGCTGTATATCGATGACCTTTGTGTGGACGAGTCCCAAAGGGGAACAGGTATAGGTAAGATACTCTATGATTATGCGAGGAAATATGCAGTGGAGCAGGGCTGCCACAACGTTACTTTGAACGTGTGGGAAGGCAATGACAGCGCCATAGAATTCTACAAGAAACTCGGGTTTAAGCCGTATAAGTACGGAATGGAGACTATCCTTTGAATGTGGTACAATAAAGCTTTGTAATAAAGCTTTAGGAGAGTCCACATGAAGAAGATCATGCTTGGCAACGAGGCTGTTGCCAGAGGAGCTTACGAGGCAGGTGTAAAGTTTGTCTCATCATATCCCGGAACCCCGAGTACCGAGATCACAGAAGAAATTGCAAAGTATCCTGAAGTAGCCTGTGAGTGGGCACCGAACGAGAAGTGCGGAGCCGAGGCTGCTATAGGCTGTTCAGTAAGAGGCGGCAGGGCCATGACCTGCATGAAGCACGTTGGTATGAACGTGTGCGCAGACCCTCTTTTCACAGCTTCATATACGGGTGTTAACGGCGGACTTGTTTTCTGCGTTGCTGACGACCCCGGAATGCATTCCTCTCAGAATGAGCAAGATTCCAGAAACTATGCACGTGCATCCAAGGTTCCTATGCTTGAGCCTTCAGATTCCGAAGAGTGCAGAGCATTCACTAAGTATGCTTTCGAGTTTTCTGAGAAGTACGACACACCTGTAATCCTGAGACTTCATACAAGAGTATCCCACTCAAGATCTGTAGTAGAGGTTGAAGATCCTCAGCCCATTACTATCAAGGATTATGAGAAGAATCCTCCCAAGTATGTCATGATGCCTGCTTACGCTATCGGCAAGCATGTTGTAGTTGAGGACAGAACTTCCAAGATAATAAGTGATGTTGAATCCAATCCCGAAGGTGTAGGACTTCATAAGATCGAGATGCGCGACACTAAGCTCGGTATCATCACTGACGGTGCCGCTTATCAGTATGTTAGAGACGCGCTCCCTAATGCGAGTGTATTGAAGCTCGGTCTCGTGTGGCCTCTTTCCGAGAAGGTTATCAAGGACTTCGCTTCCAAGGTCGAAAGACTCGTAATCGTAGAGGAGCTTGATCCTTTCCTCGAGACAGAGATTAAGGCTATGGGCGTTAAGTGTGAGGGTAAGGACCTTTTCACACTGCAGGGCGAGTATTCCATCAGACTTCTTAAGGAGAAGCTTACGGACGAGGAGCTTCCTGTTGCTGCTTTGGATCCTGCTAAGCTTCCCGAGATCCCCGGACGTCCTCCGGTTCTCTGTGCAGGCTGCCCTCACAAGGGTCTGTTCCTTGCTTTGAAGAGACTTAAGGTAAACGTTACAGGTGATATCGGATGTTATACTCTCGGAGCCTTACCTCCTATGCAGGCAGTTGATACTGTAGTTTGTATGGGTGCTTCCGTAGGTATGGCTCACGGCTTTGATAAGGCTACAGACCATGAGGATTCCAAGAAGACTGTAGGTGTTATCGGCGATTCCACATTCCTGCATTCCGGTATTACAAATCTTATGAATGCAGTTTATAACGGCAGCTGCATCACACTCATCATTCTCGATAACTCCATTACGGGTATGACGGGCCACCAGCAGAATCCTTGTACAGGTAAGAATATCAGACTTGAGGCTGCTCCCGCTGTTTCTCTTGAGAAGCTTTGCGAGAGCGTAGGCGTAGTGCCTGAAGCCATCCGCGTCGTTGATCCTGTAGATACATTCGGATGCGAGCAGGTAATCAAGGAAGAGCTCGCAAGAGATGTTGTATCTGTTGTTATTGCCAGACGTCCCTGCGCTCTTATCCCTACAGGAAGAGCTAAGAAGGGTGTCGAGGCTTCTGTTGATTATGAGAAGTGCAAGAAGTGCGGTGCTTGTGCAAGGATCATGTGTCCTGCACTTACTATCGATGAGGAAGGTTTCCCGTCAATCGATGCTGAGAGCTGCAACAACTGCGGACTTTGCGTGAATATGTGTAAGTTCGGTGCACTAACGAAGGCGGAGGAGTAAGAGAATGAGTAATGAGATCAATGCTTCTATAGTACTTGCCGGTGTCGGCGGACAGGGAACGCTTATCGCAGGTAAGCTCCTTGGTATCTTGGCTATGAATCTTGGCCTTGATGTAAAGGTATCCGAGGTTCACGGAATGAGCCAGAGAGGCGGTTCGGTAGTTACATACGTTAAGATCGCACCTGAGGTTCATTCACCTATCATCGAAGAGGGAACGGCAGACTATGTTCTCTCATTTGAGGAAGTTGAGTCTGTAAGATGGGGCAAGCTCCTTAAGAAGGGCGGCACCATGATCGTTAATACACAGCAGATCAAGTCTTTGCCTGTTCTTATGGGACAGATGAAGTATCCTGAGGGCATTATCGAGGCTCTGAAGGACGCTGCAGGGGATGACGCTAAGATCGTTCCTATCGATGCTACAGGTCTTTCACTTGAGACAGGTACAACGAAGGCAACTAATATCGTTATGCTTGGCGCGCTGTCTAATTTCTTTGGTGTAGATGACGAGAAGTGGCGACAGGCTATCGAGGAGGCTTTCGCAAGTAAGCCCAAGACTATCCCCGGTAATCTTTCAGCATTTGAGAAGGGTAGAACGGCAGGTCAGGTATGAACTTCGGAAAATTCAACGATACTCAGATAGGAAGCACATATAACTTTACTGTCCTCATCACAGAGATGACCGAGAGGATCTCGAAGACGGATAAGCCTTATGTTGCTTTCACTTTCTCTGACGGCACTGACAAGGTGTCGATGAACTTCTTTGATAAGACTGAAGCCGGTATGAAGGCTTTGGGCCTTGATGTCGGCAAGGTAGTAGATCTTACCTTCAGTGTTAAGACTTATCAGAATAAGAAGAACTTTATCGTTGAGAATATCAGTATCTGCAATAATCCCGAAGCTAAGGTGGAGAAGTTTGTTCAGTCTCCTCCGTATGATATCGATGATATGTATAAGAAGATCATCGACAGCATTAAGAAGGCTACGGGGAGGGATTATGACTGTTCGACTCTTGATGTTCCGGCTGATGACTACAGCGCAGCAGCTCTGACCATCAGGATGCTTAATAAGAACCGAGTGGCTTTCTGCAAGTCCTCTGCGGCTCACAGCATCCACCATGACATCAGAGGCGGACTTATCTATCACACGTTCAGAATGGTCTATTCTGCGTTCTATCTTGCTAAGGTATATAAGAATATCAATCTTGAGATTCTGATGTGCGGAACGGCGCTTCACGATATCGGTAAGTTATATGAGCTTGATACCGATGATCTGGGTTCTGCAGATTATTCGGTCGACGGAAGACTGTTCGGTCATGCGGTTATTGGCATGGAGATGGTAGCAGAAGAGGCAAAGAACGGTCCTTATAATGATGAAGAGGTTCGTCAGATCCGTCATATGATCGCATCTCATCACGGTTCTTTGGAGTACGGTGCTATCACAACACCTGCTACGCCTGAGGCTTTCCTGCTCCACGAGATCGATATGATCGATTCCCGTATGTATATCTTCGAGAAGGAGATGGGAAAGACAGAACCCGGTCAGATGACTGACAGGATCTTTGCTTTGGAGAATTCATCCCTTTATAAACCCAAATGACTTTTATTTGAAAGCCTAGGTTCGAAAAGAGTAATAACTATTGTCCTTTTTAACTGCAGAGGTTACCTTTGTCTAACTTTCTTGAGTTTTGAAAGCAGTATTTTTCATATAATCGACTTGTTCCAAATAAATCATCAGGGGGAAACAACATGTTCGATTACACAGGAAAAGTAGTTGCAATCACAGGTGCATCATCCGGTCTTGGCAAGCAGATGGCTGAGGGATTTGCTCAGCAGAATGCTAATCTCGTTCTTCTTGCAAGAAGAGTAGAGAGACTCGAGGCAAGCGCTAAGGAATGGTCTGAGAAGTATGGAGTTGATGTACTTCCTGTAGCTTGCGACGTTACAAGTGCAGAGTCCATCAACAATGCTGTAAAGGCTGTTAAGGAGCACTTCGGTCACTGTGAGGTTATCATCAATGATGCAGGAGGAGAAAAGGGTACAGGTACGCCGTTCGTTGATTTTAAAAGAGATGACTGGGATTTCACAATGGATCTCGATCTTACTTCTGTATTCTCAGTTACACAGGCTTTCGTTAACCTCATGAAGGATGCTATGGCTGAAGGAAAGCAGACATACGGTCGTGTAATCAACATCGCTTCTATCTACGGCCTTGTTGGTAATACAGCTATCCCCACTATCGCATATCACACAACAAAGGGTGCTGTTGTTAACTTCTCCAGAGGAGCTGCTGCAGAGCTTGCTACTTCCAATATCACAGTTAACACAATCTGCCCCGGTTACTTCTACACAGAGCTTACAACAGAGACACTTAACTCTGACTATTTCCAGGCTTTCGCTAACCAGTCTGTTCCTATGAAGAGATATGGTAACGAGGGTGAGCTTAACTCTGTTGCAGTATTCCTCGGCGCTGAGGAGTCTTCCTATGTAACAGGTCAGGCTATCGCTGTTGACGGCGGATACACTTGCGTATAATTCTCGCTTAACAGAATAAAAGAAAGCCGCGGCATAAGTCGCGGCTTTTTCATTTCTAATAATTATCAGCGGATCAGATGATGTTCTTGATTCCTTCGCAGATTCTTTTAACAGCTGAAGGGCGGTTCATCGTGTACAGATGAATGCCGTCGCAGCCTGTTGTCAGAAGATCGATTATCTGGCTGATGGCATAAGCGAGACCTGCATCAAGGAATGCATCGGGATTCTCGCCGTAACGGTCTACGATGCGCTGGAAGTTAGCGGGAAGTGTAGCACCGCATGTGGACACCATACGCTTGATGGAAGCTACTGTTAAGCAAGGCATGATACCGGGCGTGATCGGAACATCGATACCTGCAATACGAGCGTTCTCTACCATCTCGAAGAAATACTTGTTATCGAAGAACAGCTGTGACAGAAGTACATCTGCACCTGCATCTACCTTCTTCTTGAGATTACGGATGTCATCAACTCTGTCGATGGATTCTGTGTGGCACTCAGGATAGCATGCGCCTGCGATACAGAAGTCCGTCTTAGGCTTTATGTATTCGATGAGCTCGCTTGCATGTGAGAAGACGCCCTTGGCAGGAGCATTGGGGTTAACATCGCCTCTTAATGCAAGGATGTTCTCGATTCCTGCAGCAGAGAGTTCTTTGCAGAATTCATCAATCTCATTCTTGTCGTAAGACAGGCAAGTAAGATGAGCCACGGGCTCAGTGTGATACTGCTCCTTAATCTTTTTGCAGATAGAGATCGTCTTATTGTTGTTGGAAGATCCGCCTGCGCCGAAAGTGACTGAGATGTAGTCAGGGTGAAGATCGCAAAGCATCTCCAAAGTCTCGTCGATATTCTTAAGCTCCGACTCCGCCTTGGGAGGGAAGATCTCGAACGAGAGAATAGTTTTGTCCTGGTTGTAGATGTCGGTAAGTTTCATATAAGCCCTCTTGTATAACTTGCTCTGCGAATAATTCTATCATATAGGACTTTGCTTTATGCGATAAAAAGCGATAGAGTACGTAATATGTATTATTTAATTGAGAACACATTAAAAGAATGCAGTGCAGAGGAGATATTAAACGGCAAGAGTCAGTATGTAGCTGTATTGTCTCCTGAAGAATGGGCACAGGGCAAAGACCGCTTTGAGATGGGAATCGATATCGAGTTCGATGAATTCGATCTATATACGACCAAAGCAGAGGTTAACTATGATTCTGTAACCGGAGCTTTTTCTTTGCCGGATCGTAAGAATATTTCCGGAGAATACAAAGAATTTGCCTTTGCCCTTGATGAGAAAGGCATTGTATTTATTGACTCCGGCGACAGTGCCATAAGCATAATAACCAAGATCATAAACACTAAGAAGTGGAGGATGCCGAGCCTCGAGAGATTTATCTATGATTTCCTCGAGCAGATCATCCATCAGGATCTGTCTGTCCTTGAGACTTACGAGAAGGAATTGGATAAGATCGACAGTGATATTGAAGACGACAGGGAGGCTGATCTCGATCGCGTTAATGATATCAGAAGTGATCTAAGAGACATTCGAACACATTACAGTCAGCTTATTGATCTTTCACAGGAGCTTGAGGAGAACGAGAACAACTTCTTCAAGCCGGATAACATCCGATTCTTCAAACTGTTCACCAACAGAGTCTCGAGACTTTACGATATCGTCAACTCACTGCTTGATTATACGATTCAAATACGTGATACATATGAGTCCAGGATTGAAGTTAAGCAGAACCGCATCATGACGCTTCTGACCGTCGTTACCACTATCTTTATGCCCCTGACACTCATCGCGGGTTGGTACGGTATGAATTTTAAGTATATGCCCGAACTTAATTGGGAGATTGGTTATCCACTTGTATTCATAGTAAGCGTTCTGATAGTTATATTGAGTCTGGTTTTCTTCAAGATAAAGAAGTGGTTGTAATGCACACAGAACACATCGACTTCTTTGATCCTGCTAAGATTGCTGACAGCGGTCAGGCTTTCCGTATTCATACAATCGACGATGCGCATACAGAGCTTGTGGCATTCGGAAAGTATCTTCAGATAGCATCTTTGGGCAATAATGACTTCGCTTTCTCCTGCACTGAGAAAGAATTCAAAGATATCTGGTTCGACTACTTTGATCTTGGGACTGACTATGTAAGCGTGGTCAAGAGCATTGATAAAGACGATGATTTCCTTAATGCCGCAGTGTCGTTTGGAGGTGGAATCAGGATCCTCAAGCAGGATGTCTTCGAGGCCATCATCTCTTACATAATCTCACAAAGAAGATCCATACCTTCCATAACTACCTGCGTAGACCGCCTTTCCGCCCTTGCGGGGACGAAGATAAAGCCCACTAAGCCGGAAGCACCTTTCGTGAAGCCGTTAAAGAACGAATACTATGCTTTCCCCTCGGTGAAGCAGACATCAAAGCTGACAGCGGAAGAGCTTAACAGCATAGGTGCAGGGTACAGGACTGCATACATAATGTCTGCGGTAAAAGATTTCGAGAGTGGAAAGCTTGTTCCGGAGCAGATGAAGAAGCTTGATGACGACAAGCTGTATGAAGCTCTTACGGCGATGCACGGCGTCGGAGTTAAAGTCGCCAACTGCGCGATGCTCTTCGGCTTTCACCGCACGGGAAGGTTCCCCATAGACGTATGGATAAAGAGGATAGAGGACAGATACTATAACGGACATTTCGAGGCGGAGCGCTATCCTGAGACAGCGGGTATCTTGCAGCAGTTTATGTTCTACTACATCCGCAAGGGGATTACTTAAGCTTAAAGTAGTTGTTCAGCTGGCACTTGATGTTGCCGTTATAAAGCTTAACGCGCTTGTCGGCTTTGTGTCCTGTGGCAACTTCGAACGAATCATCAGGTGTTATTACAGACAGTCTCATACCGGGACGGCAGAAGCCCTGTGAAGTAAGGTACAGGGAAGAGATCATCTTATATATATCGGCTGCTTCCTCGGGGGTCATAAGACGGCCTCCGTAAGGCGGGTTCGTGATTACCATTGTGCGGGAAAATCCCGTTATCTTCTCGAAAGCGGAAGGTGTTCTTGTAGCGGCGTCAGCCACGGTGAACTTGATGTGATCCGCGACGCCAGCTGCTTTTGCATTCCTTATGGAAGACTCGATCGCTTTGGGGTCGATGTCGGAGCCAAAGAAGAAACAGTCATCAGTAGCTTCAGAATCTTCAAGGGAAAGCGCTTCCTCGTAAGCTTTCTTCTTCGCGTATTCACCTATATAAGGCAAGTTTTCATACGAAAATGATCTGTTTTTACCTGGTGCGATATTACATGCCATCATTGCAGCTTCGATAAGTATCGTACCTGAACCGCAGAAAGGATCTGCAAGGGCTTCCGCGCCGAAAGGTCTGTATCTTCCGAGTGTGATCATACCCGAAGCAAGCGTTTCCCTGATAGGAGCCTCGTGTGTAAGCGGTCTGTAGCCTCTCTTGTGAAGTCCCTCGCCGGAAGTGTCTATCATTACTGAAACATTGTCATTTACTATACCGAACTGTACACGTACAACACCCTTGGCTGCATCTTCAGCTATGATGCCGTCAGCGCCAAGGCCTTTGGAGCGGCACAAAGACTTAACAATAGCTTTCTTAACAAGGCTCTGGCAGGCACTTATGCCGTAAAGCTTGGACTTTCTTGAGTAGCCGTTGATGATGAAAGCGTAGCCGTCAGGGATGAATTCGTACCAGGGCAACGCACACGTCCCGTCGAAAAGCTCAGAGAACTCTCTTGCAGGGAAGGACCCCACTTCGAAAAGAACGCGTTCTGCGCGCCTTGTCCACATATTGACTCTTGCTACGTCGGATTCCCATGTATCGTCGTCTGCATTGAGCACGACCATACCGTCAGAAACATTGATATCACAGCGTTCGTAGCCGATCGCAGTCAGGTCGTCGCGCACGCAGCTTTCGAGTCCGAAAAGACATGTAAGTACGATTTTCATAAGTGCAATTATACCCTATGCGAAAATCGACGTGTCAATATCTTTTTTTGATTTTTCGGTGTATTTCTCTCGTGGACACGTACAAACGTTCAATGTGCCTTTAGTCGCCTAAAAGCCCATAATACGGCACTTCCATTCTGTGTAAACTGTTTGTCATAATTCGGCAATCTTTTGGACACATTCGCCAAAGAGACCATAATCATTGACTTGAGGGGTTATGAACTTCCTAAAGTCTTGTTTTGAGGTTATCGACAGAGTTATGAACATTATGAACACTTTTTGTTTGAAAAAAATCAAAAATCGCCGATTTTCAATTTATCTGATTAAATATCTTTGACATAATTACACTCTATATTTTTCTTAATACTTTGTAACATGAGTGTTATAATCACATGTGATTTAAGAGGTGGCCTATGTCTGATTTGAAAACAACAGCACAGATGTCTAAGAATGCGTCTTTCATGACAGCACTTCTTGACGATAAGACCAAAACGAAGGCACTGGAAGCAGTTGCTGAAGCACTCCTTAACAACAAGGAAAAGATCTTCGAAGCTAATAAGCAGGATCTCGACAGAAGTGAAGCAGAAGGACTTGAGGGTCCGCTTCTTAAGAGACTCCGCTTTGATGACCACAAGCTCAATGACGTAGTAGACGGTATTAGAAGCCTGATGAATCTTGAAGACCCGGTCGGCAAGATCAAGCTTCATACGACTTTGGATGACGGACTCGAGCTTTATAGAGTATCGTGTCCTATCGGTGTTATCGGAGTTATCTTCGAGTCACGTCCTGACGCACTTGTTCAGATAGCGACTCTCTGCCTTAAGAGCGGAAATGCAGTTTTCCTTAAGGGCGGAAGAGAAGCAGCTATGACTAATCGTGTTCTTTTCGAAACGATTCGCGATGCTTCTGTTAGCAACGGACTGCCTGAAGGCTGGATCAATCTTCTTGAGAGCCGTGAAGAAGTAAATGCCATGCTCTCGCTTTCTGATTATATCGACCTCATCATTCCGAGAGGCTCTAATGCATTTGTTCAGTACATCATGCAGAACACAACGATCCCTGTTATGGGACATGCTGATGGTGTATGTCATACATATATCGACAGATACGCTGATGAAGCTAAGGCTTTGAAGGTCGTTGTCGATGCCAAGACTCAGTATGTATCAGTGTGCAATGCCACAGAGACTATCCTGATCGATAAGACTTTGGAGACTACACTGATGCCTAAGATCATCGCGGCTCTTGAGGATAAGGGTGTTAAGATCCACCTCGAGTCTGAGATTACCGATTGGCACCATGAGTATCTTGATTATGAAGTATCCATCAAGCTTACAAGCAGCATCGATGAGGCTATCGACCATATCAATAAGTATGGTTCAGGTCATACTGATGCGATCATTACAGAGAAGACGGACAGAGCCGAGTACTTCATGAATAAGGTTGACTCCGGCAGCGTTCTTCTTAACTGTTCCACGAGATTTGCAGACGGTTTCAGATATGGCTTCGGCGCTGAGGTCGGTATCTCTACAAGTAAGCTTCATGCAAGAGGCCCTGTAGGACTCGAAGGTCTGGTCTCATATAAGTACAAGCTTTACGGCGACGGCCACATTGTTGCCGATTACGCTTCAGGCGATAAGAAATTCAAGCACATAAGGAGAGACATATGATAGTTTCAATTGCATCAGATCACGCAGGCTACGACATGAGACAGCTTGTTATCGCACACCTTGAGTCCAAGGGCTTTGAGGTAATCGACGGAGGAGCTGTATCTGCAACAGAGCGTTTCTCATATGTTGATGCAGGTAACAAGGTTGCCGAGGATGTTCTTTCAGGAAAGGCAGACAGAGGTATCGCTATCTGCGGAACAGGTATCGGCATCTCCATGGTATGTAACAAGCACAAGGGCATAAGAGCTGCTCTTTGCAATAACGAGTACATGGCAAGAATGTGCCGTCAGCATAACGACGCGAATGTACTTGCTTTCGGCGCAAGAGTAGTAGGCCCCGAGATTGCTTTCGCGATGGTAGACTGCTTTTTCGAAGAGGAGTTTGCAGGCGGAAGGCATGCTGAGAGAGTAGGCCAGATGAAGCAGACGGAAGAGAAGAATTTCAAATAAAAGCGTGAGGTGAAAACGATGGCAGACGACAACGTATTTGTATTTGATCATCCGCTCATTCAGCATAAGGTAGCGCTGCTTCGTGATAAGAACACGAGCACCAAGGAGTTCCGTGAGCTTGTTGAAGAGATCGCTATGCTCATGGCCTACGAGGTTACAAAAGATCTGCCTGTTGAGGATGTCGACATTGATACTCCTGTAGCAACTGCGCACTGCAAGATGCTCTCCGGTAAGTCCATCGCCATCGTCCCGATCCTTCGTGCCGGACTTGGAATGGTAGACGGAATCGTGAAGCTTATACCTAACGTCAAGGTTGGTCATATAGGTCTGTACAGAGATCCTGTTACCATCGAGCCTCATACATACTATTGCAAGCTTCCTGAAGATATCAATGAGAGGGAAGTTATCATCCTTGATCCGATGCTTGCCACAGGCGGTTCAGCATCTGCAGCTATCGGCTATCTCAAGGAGAAGGGTATCGATTCCATCAAGTTCATGTGTCTCATTGCAGCTCCTGAAGGAATCGAGAGACTTACAAAGGATCATCCTGACGTAAAGATCTACTGCGCGGCTAAGGATGAGAGATTAAATGATCACTCTTACATCGTTCCCGGTCTGGGCGATGCCGGTGATAGAATATTCGGAACTAATTAAGAAAGAAGTAATTATCAATGAATTGGTTGTCAGAATTCTGGGCTTCATTTCTTGAACACCTTAAAGAGCATTTCACCATCGGGGATATCGGCGAGAAGATCAACGAAGCAATACTGCAGGTTCAGCATTACCTGGTGATCGGTGACGTTAAGGTTGTTCTGACTGACGCGGTCATCGTTACATGGATAGCGGTCGGTATATTTGCCATCCTGTTCGCGATAATGGCTCATAAGCCGAAGATCAAGCCTGATACTAAGCAGACCTTCGTAGAGCTTCTCGTAGGCATTGTTGTCGATGTTGCCAAGAGCTTCGGAATGAGAGATGAAGAGGCCAGGCATATCGCACCGATGATCGGAACATTTGCCATCATGATCACCGCATGTAACACCATCTCATTCTTCGGTGTTGCACCTCCGGCTAAGAATATCGGTTTCCCTATAGCGATGGCTTTGTGCGCTATCGTATATGTAATTTATGTATCTATCAGATTTGTAGGATTCAAGGGTTTCGGAAAAATGCTCGTTCATCCTATGGGTTTCATGTTGCCGTTTAAGATCATCGATATACTCGTAAGACCTGTTTCACTGTGTCTGCGACTCTTCGGTAATGTATTCGGCGCATTCGTATTTATGGAATTCCTTCATACTGTTATCCCGATCATCGTACCCGCAGCCTTTGGTATGTGGTTTGATATCGCCGACGGTATGCTTCAGGCAGCAATCTTCTCGTATCTGACTATCTATTACATCGGAGAGAGTATAGAGGTAGGACACGAGATGCAGGAGCATCCTGAGCTCTTTGTCAAAAAGAAGAAGGAAAAGAAAAACAAAAAGAATTCAACAGAAACAGCAGCCGGTGAAGCGGCAGCTGCGACTGTCGAGTAATAACGGAGGTTTATTATGGATCTTATTACATTTGCAGGTGCCATGCTTGACACTGCTACGGCAATCGAACCCAGAGCAATGGCTGTGCTCGCAGCCGGTCTTGCTATCGGATTGGGTTCTCTCGGAGCTTCACTTGCTATCGGTATTGCTGCATCACGTGCTTTCGATGCAGGTGCAAGACAGCCTGAGGTATTCGGCAAGATTCAGATGTTGCTTCTTATCTGTATCGCGTTCATCGAGTCACTTGCTATCTATGCACTCGTTGTAGCATTGCTTTTGATATTCACTGTAAAGTAACGGGAGATCATTACCGATGATTAATATGTATTCGATAATGCTGTTGGCAGAGGGTGCCACGGAAGAGCCTTCGCTGTTTTCCGCCGATCAGATGGGCGGTTACGCTGCGACTATACTCTTAACGGTATTTAATGTCATTCTGGTATTCATATTCTTCAAGCTGGTTCTTTTCAAGCCCATTCTGGGAGTGATCAAGAAGCGTGAAGAGCAGATAAATGCCAATGTCGAGAACGCCGCCAAGTCAGAAGCTGAAGCTGCCGCTAATGCAGAGCAGTCAAAGCAGGCTATTGACGATGCGCGTGCCGAGGCTTCGCAGATCCTTGAGGATGCGAGAGCTGACGCTGAAGACCAGGCTAAGATCATAAAGATGAAGGCCAAGGAAGAAGCTGATGAGATCCTTGAGAGAGCTCAGGCTGAAGTTCTTCGTATGAAGAAAGTCTCGATCGAGCAGATGAAGGATGAGATATCCGATCTTGCTGTCGAGGTTGCAGGAAGAGTAATCGGCGATGTCGTTGAGCACGATAAGCTCAAGTCTCTTGCTGTTAAGCATACTGAGGATCTGATCGGAGAAGAGGTGGAAAGCATTGGCCAGTAAACCGGTATTACTTAAGGTTGTCGCCGCCGGTGACATGACCGAACTCGAGATCTCCCAGATCGCGCAGACTTTTGCTCTTAAGAACGGGATCGAGAATTACGAGCTGGCATTCGAAGTCGATGAGGAACTCATCGGAGGCTTTGTTATCTTTGCACGCGGTACAAGATACGATTACAGCGTAAAGGGACAGCTGCAAAGACTCGGTTCTTTTGTTAAGCGTTCAAGAAATCTCGAGGAAGCAGATGCTGAAGAAGATATCGTGTTCTCGCCTGAGAAGGTTAAGACAGATATCAAGAAGGCTATCGACAGATTCGAAGAGTCTCCTGCATCGAGCTTTGACAGTGCCGAGATCGCTAAGCTTACAGGTGAAGCTTTGCAGAAACGTATCGAGGCAGCTTTTGATAATGTAGATAATATTGAAGAGGTAGGTATCGTTCAAAGCGTAAATGACGGCGTTGCCATGGTATCGGGCCTTGAGCACTGCATGCTTTCAGAGCTCGTAACGTTTACTACAGGCGGCTTCGGACTTGCTTTGAACCTTGAGCGTGAAGCAGTTGGTGTTGTTCTCCTGTCCGGTGCAGACAACGTTGTTGAAGGCACAGTATGTATGAGAACGAGAACGACTGTTTCCGTTCCTGTAGGCATAGGTCTTCTCGGCCGTGTCGTTGATCCTCTCGGTCATCCTATCGACGGTAAGGGCATCATCAGATATACAAAGACAAGACCTATCGAATCTCCTGCGCCGCCGATTGTTGACAGATCACCTGTTAACAAGCCTATGGCGACAGGTATTACAGCTATCGATGCGATGACACCTATCGGAAGAGGTCAGCGTGAGCTTATCATCGGTGACCGTCAGACAGGTAAGACTGCTATCGCTGTTGATACTATAATCAACCAGAAGGGTAAGGATACTATCTGTATCTATGTAGCGATCGGACAGAAGATGAGTACGATCGTTAATACAGTTAACACACTTGATAAGCATGGCGCTCTTGACTATACGATCATAGTCGCAGCCGGCGCTTCAGATTCTGCATCACTTCAGTACATTGCTCCTTTCTCAGGCTGTGCTATGGGTGAAGAGTTCATGTATGACGGTAAGGATGTACTTATCATCTATGATGACTTAAGTAAGCATGCGCAGGCATACAGAGCAATCTCGCTGCTTCTTAGAAGACCTCCGGGAAGAGAAGCTTATCCCGGTGACGTTTTCTATCTGCATTCAAGACTTCTCGAGAGAGCATCCAAACTTTCTGCTGAGAAGGGCGGCGGCTCAATGACGGCACTGCCTATCATTGAGACTTTAGGAGACGATATCTCGGCATATATTCCGACGAACGTTATCTCCATTACCGACGGTCAGATCTATCTGTCGCCTGAGCTTTTCTTCTCGGGTCAGCGTCCTGCTATCAACGTAGGCCTGTCTGTATCCCGTGTAGGCGGTGCTGCACAGACGAAGGCTACGAAGAAAGTCGGAGGACCTGTACGTATCGCGCTCGCACAGGCACGCGAAATGGCATCTTTCGCGCAGTTTGGTGCTGACCTCGATGAGAACACGCAGCTGCAGTTAAAGCGAGGCATTGTCCTTAACGAGGTTCTTAAGCAGGAGCAGTATGCACCTCTGTCTATGGAGGAGCAGGTTATTATGCTCTATCTTGCTACTTCTGATAAGCTGACGTTCCTTGCCAAGGAAGATATCCGCGAGTATCTGGATGCTTTCATGGATCAGATCAGACTTGCAAGACAGGATATCCTGATGGATATCAGTTCTGAGGGCAAGTTCGAAGATGCGACTGTGGCTAAGATCGATGAGTATGAGAAGCAGTTCAAGGAAGACTTTATCTACGATCATCCTGAGTACAAAGAAGAAGACTGATGGAGACTCTTAACGACGTAAAGAAAAGGATAAAGAGCGTTCAGGGAATAGCGCAGATGACCGGTGCGATGCAGCTTGTAAGTGCCGCCAAGAAGCGCCGTTCCATTGCTCTTTTGGATACCCTGAATCCTTTTGTAAAGAATTGTCTTGAGACGATGAGCGATGTCCGTTTTAACAAGAATGCCATCGATAATCCTTTCTTTACGCTTGAACAGAAGGTTTCAGGTCAGACATGGAAGATAGCTTACTTCGTTCTTTGCGGAGACCAGGGCCTTGCAGGAGCTTATAACAATAATGTTGTTAAGGCTTGTGAGGAACATGTTCAGGGTAAGATCCTCGAGAATTCCCGTAAAGGCATTACCACTGACTATAAGATGTATGTCTTCGGTAAAGTGGTAAGGGAGAGACTCGCGCACATGGGTTATAATGTCGATCCTTCGTTCTCGTATCCGATCGAAGAGCCTACTTACTATCAGGCTCAGAGCGTGGTCTCTATCATCAAGCAGAAGTTTCTCATCGGTGAGTACGACCTTGTGTATCTTGTTTATACACAACTTGAGTCTGCACTTAATATGAACGTCGAGGTAATTAGACTCGCGCCGGTTGACTTTAAGTCGATAGATGCAGTCAGATCTTTTTATGGTAAGGCCGAGAAGCCTGAAGAGCACGAGATCACTTATTATCCTGACGTTAATGAAGTCTTCGGATTCCTTATGGATTCGTATCTCAATGCGATGGTATACGGAACGATGACGCAGGCATATGCGTGCGAGCAGACAGCGCGATTTGCCGCTATGGATAATGCAACAAACAGTGCCGAGGATATGATGAAGACTCTGCGGCTTAAGTTTAACCGCGCCAGACAGGCGAAGATAACTAATGAGCTGACGGAGATCATCAACGGCGCGAACCAGGTTAATAACCTGTAAGTAAGAATTAAGGAGCTTTTGATATGGCAGAAGGTAAAGTAGTACAGATAATCGGACCTGTCATAGACTGTGAATTCAGGAGCGGTGAGACACCTAAGATCAACGACGGTGTCAGGATTATTGCTTCTTTGGATGGTCAGGAGAGTGAGAAGGACGTATTTGCTGAAGTCCTTCAGCAAAGAGGAAAGGGCGTAGTAAGATGCGTTTCCTTTAATGCTACCGAGGGCCTTACCAGAGGCGTTAAAGCCATATCCATGGGAACTCCTTTTAATGTTCCGGTAGGAGAGACGATCACAGGAAGACTGTTCGATGTATTGGGACGCCCTATCGATAACGGCGGCCCTGTAGAAGCTGAGGCACATATGCCTATTCATAAGCCTGCTCCGTCTTTTACAGATCAGTATCCTACAGCACAGATTCTTGAGACGGGTATCAAGGTTATCGACCTTCTTGTTCCTTTCAGTAAGGGCGGTAAGATCGGATTGTTCGGAGGTGCCGGTGTAGGTAAGACGGTACTTATCCTTGAGCTCATCCGTAATATCGCTTCAGAGCACGGCGGTTATTCCGTATTTACCGGTGTCGGTGAGCGTTCTCGTGAGGGTAATGACCTCTGGGGAGAGATGAAGGAGTCCGGCGTTCTTGATAAGACGATAATGGTCTTCGGTCAGATGAATGAGCCTTCCGGTGCGAGAATGAGAGTTCCGCTTACAGGTCTTACGATGGCTGAGTACTTAAGAGATAACAAGAAGAAAGACGTTCTTCTGTTTATTGATAATATCTACCGATTCGTTCAGGCAGGATCTGAGGTTTCCGCTTTGCTCGGAAGAATACCTTCTGCCGTTGGTTATCAGCCGACGCTGGCTAATG
The DNA here is from genome assembly GCA_017552455.1 of Clostridiales bacterium. Classification (GTDB taxonomy): domain Bacteria; phylum Bacillota; class Clostridia; order Saccharofermentanales; family Saccharofermentanaceae; genus Saccharofermentans. The sequence goes on along the minus strand of JAFZPX010000024.1, from coordinate 9,481 downwards.
AGGTAGGTGAGCTTCAGGAGAGAATCACTTCGACTAAGAACGGATCTATCACATCCATCCAGGCTGTATATGTTCCTGCGGATGATATCACTGACCCTGCGCCTGCAACTACGTTCTCACACCTTGATGCGAATATCGTATTGTCCAGATCTGTAGTAGAACTCGGTATCTATCCTGCGGTTGATCCTCTCGAGTCTTCTTCACGAATTCTCTCTGAAGACGTAGTTGGAGCTGAGCATTATCATGTAGCAAGAATGGTTCAGGAGAATCTGCAAAGATATAAGGAACTTCAGGATATTATTGCCATCCTCGGTATGGAAGAGCTTTCTGAAGATGACAGACAGGCTGTTTCCAGAGCCCGTAAGATTCAGAAGTATCTGTCTCAGCCGTTCTTTGTAACTGCTGACTCCACAGGTTATGCTCCGAGATATGTTCCTATTGATAAGACTGTTAAGGCGTTCGGGGAGATAATCTCAGGTTCGCTGGATCATATTCCTGAGCAGTACTTCTTCATGAAGGGCGATCTTGATGACGTTCTGAAGGCATATCACGACGATAACAACGGAACTAACTGATCTCATGGCAGAGAATACTAAGAGAACAACCAAGCTTACTATCGTTACACCTTATAAGAAGTTTTTTGAGGGTGATGTAACTTCGGTTGTCATAAATACTATCGATGGTTTGATGGGCTTTATGCCCGGTCATCCGCCTCTGATAGTTGCTCTGCGTCCCGGAATGTGCCACCTTGTTGAGGGTGATGAGACTAAGTATTTTACGATATCAGAGGGCTACTGTGAGGTTAAGGAAGATCAGATTATGATCATCTGTAATGCCGCAGAGTATCCTGAGGAATTAAGTCCCAGAAGAACTTGTAAGTCGTATACGGAAGCTTATAAAGAGTTGGAGAAGGCAAAGATTATCGAAGACCGCGCTGCCAGAGATGTTCTAGTTAAAGAGTACGAACAGGCTATGGCAAGAGCACGTGCACGCCGTCATCTTATTGAACTTCACGGAACTGATCATCAGAAGGAAAGAATCGCCATACTCGTTGAAGAGTACGGCTGGAAAGACATAGTCTGATCACAGTATCTCTATCTTGAATTCTCTTTTACCGCACATAAGAGTCTGATCGCTCTTTATCTCGTATTCGCGCCCCGGCAACAGTCTTATGTTGTTAAGGTAAGTGGAATTATCTGAAGACAGATCACTCACATAATATACACGATCGACCTTTTTGACCTGAACGTGTATCGGCGATATTCCTTTGTCAGGATAGAAGACATCACATAGAAATCTGTCTGAACCGATTGCTGCCTTGTCAGTGTAGATGGCTTTCTTATCTTCCTGTCCTGTGGCGGGATCCGTACTGGTAAGCACCAAAGCCTCGATACCGCGCATCTTTCCGTCTTCTTTGCCGAACAGCATCTGACGTTTGGTGTCGTCTGTTGATTCGGAAACGATAATGCTCGGCCTGTTAATAAAGCTGTTGCGTATCTTTACGGCAAAGAAAACCTCGGTGGCAACGAATATCAATGCTGCTGCCGGTATTTTGATCAATGTGAATATCAGTGACAGAATGCTTGCCAGGATGATCATCTTGAATTCAGGCAGTTCCAGAAGTTCAGATGTTTTTTCAGGTTCGCTTAATGGAACCATGATCTTCTGTGATTCTTTTCTGAAAAGGTCCTCATCATTCTGTTCTGCTGCATAAAGAAGTCCGTCAATCTCGTCGGGCTGCAATATACCTTCCATGCATTGTGAATTTAGTAACTCACGTAATCCTGCTTTCTTGATGGATCCTATGCAAAGATCTGAAGGGGAGATGATCCTCGGGTCAAAGCATACACGAATCTCGGATAAGTCTTCATCGATAAACATAAACTTGGGATCAAGGCACAAAGATGAAGGTGCAAGCAAGAAATCCGGAAGATCGGCAAAAGAGAAGAAAAGGTCCCCAAGAGCTTTACGAATGCGATTTGTATTAAGTACGGAACAAGGATAGGTTTGAAGTGATATATAATCTGAACAATCGTATGAAGCTTCGTAAGAACTTACGGCCGGAATTATATAAAGAGGAAGCATATGACCCGGAATGTTTTCTACAATTATTTCACGGGTATAGCTGTTTACAGAGTCTATGTCTTCTATTTTATTAATTACAAATTGTCCGTAAGGACCTTTTCTTATCTCCATGTTTTTTACCTGTTATTCTTTGTTATGTCAGCCGAACGCGCCTGTGACTCTGCCTTCATCGAAAACAAAATTCATAACGTTACTTGCGTATCTTGTAAGTCCCTCTCTGAAAATCAGGGCAAGTGCGACAAGCACGGCGATAATGATAACGATCTCAACGGTTCCCATACCGCGTTTGTTTCTGACATTAATATCTGCCATAAATCTATCCTCCTTATTTTTGATCTATATACCGAGTGAAATAATTGCCGGGGTTGTTGCTACGAGTAGTACTGAGACGAAGTCCAGCGTCATTGGGAGAAGCAATCCCAGTGATTCTCGTTCCTGTTTCTTACGTGCCGCATTACGGCATAGATTCCAACATGCTGAAGCCTGCAAAGACAGAAGTCCTAATACTTCTCCTGTTCCAAGTCTGCCGTATCTTGCTACAAGAAGCAGAGCTGACTGTGCTTCGGGGATCTGAATGCGTAAAGAGAGCTTCTCTATGGCGTCTGATGCCGTCTTTCCGCTTAACATCATTGCCCGAAGGTTTCTTATCTCTGACGACAGCCCGTTGCTGTCCTTGAAAGCATATGAGCATATGGCTATGGACTTTGGAAGCTGCAGTCCTGCTTCAAGCAAAGTGTGTATGAGACAAAGGAACAGCGGCATATCGCTCATAAGATCCTCGCGGCGAAGCTGCGCATCTTTTCTTACATCGTAAGCTCCGAGCACTGCTACAGCGATGGTAAGTAATGGACTGAAGATAAGCTTTATCTTGGCTATCCATAACACTACTGCAGATACGACTAATACTATGAAGCACACCTTCAATTGCTTTTTTAGGTATCTCTCGTATGCCTGCGCAGGATCGATTGATAACTCATTGAATAACTCATGCCTTGAAGCAGTAAACCCTGAAGGCATTACCTTGCGAACGATGTCGGTCAAAGGTGTCTTATGATCTTCAGAGGGCTCAAATACAGTATCCTCAAGGGTCTTCCGTCCTTTCTCGGAATGCGTCATAAAGCGGAAGAGCAGTGAGGAGGCGAAGATTGCTACCGCGAATGCGGCTGTCAGGATTATGGATCCGATACGCGACTGTCTTGCAGCATCAAGATATCCTCCGCCCATGCGGTCGAGCGCAGCAGTGATCATGAACGGCATAATGCATAACATGACTGCCTCCGCATTCTTTCCTGCGTTGTTTGCGTTGATCTCATTCTGAACAGCGTTCATCTCAGATAACATCTGACAGCTGCTTCGAAGTATAGCCAAAGCATTGTTACCTATGTCGGATGATATGGCCAATGCGTGAAAAATAGGAATTGTTTCAGGGAAATCTATCTCATCTGAGAAGATATCAAGTGCCTTGTTCAGACTCATGTGAACTTTGATGTTGTTCTCGAGCGTTATAAGAGGCTTAATAAGAACACTTTTACTTCCGAATGAATGCTCGATAACGGGCCTAATCAGAGTAAGTGATTTCTCTATAGAGTATCCGCTGCTTACGCTTGTAGTAAGCACCTGAAGCAGTATGAGAAGCTGAGTTCTCATGTGCTTGTAGTTACCGGAGAACACCTTCTTCATCAGTTCCTTCCAAGGGAAGAATCCGAGTATTACGCTTCCGATGAATCTTGGAAGCTGTGCGTTGATGAAGAATGAAGATATCGAATAGATTATCCCTACGAACACAGGATATGCCCATAGATGCTTTATCAGAAACACCTTGGAGGCGTCAGCCTTTGTATGAGCACGTGTCTTTAAGTTCTTCAACAGAGCAAACTCTTTCACAGCCGTTACCTCCTTCGTTTATAAATAGTTTCTTGAGATTGAAGTCTTTGCCGCGAGCAGGCAATACAGAACATATCTCATCGACATATCGTTTGCCGCTTCTGTCTCTTGTGATGTGGATCATCAGGTCTATTCCCATCGAAAGCTGCGTCATTATGGCATCGTAGGGAAGAGCGGAACCTGCCATTACCATGCCGGTTAATCGCTCTAGCATCTCAAGGCAGGAATTGGCGTGACCAGTTGATAATGAGCCCCTATGACCCGTGTTGAGGGCATGGACCATATCCGCACTTTCAGAGCCTCTGACCTCACCAACGATGATGCGGTCGGGACGCATTCTTAATGCTGCGCGGATCATCATTCCGATGTTTACTTCTCCGCTTCCGTCAGGACCCGGAAGTCTTGCTTCCATCCTTACCAGATTGTCGATTCCCTGCAGGTTAAGCTCGGCTGAATCCTCTATTGTAACTACACGCTCATCCTGAGGAATGAATCCCGAAAGCGTATTAAGAAACGTTGTCTTTCCACTTCCGGTTCCGCCGCACAGGAATATGGTCTTCTTATTACGAACGCACTCACACAGGAACCTTGCCGCCTCTTCGCTTATGAACCCCTGCCTTATCAAAGTTACGATGTCATGGGAGATCCCCGTGAACTTTCTTATGGTGACTATTGGTCCGTCAGGTGCGACCGGAGGCAGTACGCAGTTGGCTCTGGAGCCGTCGGGCAGTCTAAGATCCGATATGGGGTTAGCCTCATTAAGGGGACGGTTCCTGTTAGCGAAAAAGCAGGATATAACCGTCTTCAAAGACTCGGCATCCTTAAATTTTATGTCCGTCTTATACAGCTTTCCTCCGCGTTCGTAGAAGACTTTGTCAGGTCCGTTTACCATGATCTCTGTTATGGTGGGATCCTCCATAAGAGGTTCGATGACATCAAGCCTCCTTAAGCTGTTGAATACGCTCTGAGCCAGTTCTCTTTTCTGTTCGAGAGGAAGGCCTGCGGAGTTCTCGTCTATGCCTATTACCTCGGAGATTATCTCCTTCAGTCTGTCATCCGAAGGATCTGATTCAGTTCTAAGAACACTCAGTACGTAATAGATGAGTTTCTCTTTGATCTCGGATGTGTCATATGTTGATCGAATCATAATGTTGTCTGTAATCCTCGCAGTAATGTACCGTCATCAAAGCTCCTGACGGCAGAGCTCTCTTGAATAGACCGAGTTCTTTGGTCATGCCTGTATCTTCTGTGCACATCCTTGCCGGAAGGAGAATATGAAGCGTATCGCACGACTTAATGAAGTCAATCATCTGAGATACGCGCCAGCCTTCAACTACAACCAGTGCGCCGGTATCTTCGTTGATACAAAGCTTCTTGAGAAGCTCGATCAGACGCGAACAGCTCTGAGAGCCTATATCGAATACATCATCTTCATTCTCCGGTTTGCCGCACGATAAGAAGCCGTTACTGTCCGGATTAAGGTAGTCGAGTATCTTGATAGGATCGAAGCGCTTGTTGGAGCAGCTTCGAAGAAGTCTTGTGATCGATCCCGATGCCTCCGGCGTAAATGTAGCAGGCATCCTTATTCCGGACATAAGGTCTATTCTTATGGGGTGGATACAGTCGAAGCTGTCCGGACCGATAGCACTCTTAATGAAGTTCTCGCGCTCATCTATGTACGCATATGAGATGAGAAGTCTCAACCTGTCTTTGCCGCTGCTTTCTGCAATGCAAGGTTCATCAGATACGCCCGTTAAGTTCTTAGATATCTCTTTGTAGACAACGCGCATATCTATGATGCTGTGACCTTTGCCATCGTCAGAAAACAATGGTATGGATCTGATGTTCCCCTCATCGGACGGAGGGGAGTACTGCCGGTTGTCATAAAGAACATAGATGTCCTTTATCAGCTTGAAGCTGATACCGGGATCGGAAACACCGACCCTTTCGATGTAGGCTGAAGGGAAACGGCTCATGAGCCTTTCTCTTATCAGCGCATAAAGATAACTGTCATTCTCATAAATCAATATCCCGAATGCCATGCCCTTATTCCTTTCGAGTATGATCTTAGGGCTATCATACAAGGGCTCAAAAGCGAATGTAACTACAAAATGACGACAATTTTCGACAAAAAACGACAAAGGATCTGTTGAGCAAAAAGGCCTGTGATGATACAATGAAATGTCACGTAAAAATACACACAAAGGCGGTATTCAACATGAGAAAAAACGAAGGGAAATGGCTCTTTACTTCTGAGTCAGTTACAGAAGGACATCCCGATAAGGTTTGCGATCAGATCTCTGATGCAGTCCTGGATGCTATCCTTGCGAATGATCCCGGCGCAAGAGTTGCGTGTGAGACATTTGCTGCAACAGGAATGATCGTTGTTGCAGGTGAGATCACAACATCATCATATGTTGATATTCCCAGCGTAGCAAGAGATACGATTAAGGAGATCGGTTATAACGGAAGCGATGTTAGCTTTGACTATAAGACATGTGCCGTTATGACTTCAATCGATGAGCAGTCTCCTGATATCGCTCAGGGCGTTAACGATGCTCTTGAGACAAGAGGTGAAGGTCAGCTTGATACAGGTGCAGGCGACCAGGGTATGATGTTCGGTTATGCAAACGATGATACACCTGAGTTTATGCCGCTTCCTATCTCACTTGCTCATAAGCTTACTATGAAGCTTGCTGAAGTAAGAAAGGCTGATCCTGTAAGCTTCTTGAGCCCTGACGGAAAGAGCCAGGTTACAGTTGAGTACGACGGTTCTACTCCCAAGAGAATCGATACTGTCGTTATCTCAACTCAGCATAAGGATACTGTTGATGAAGCAACTATTAAGGACTTCGTAACAGAGAATGTTATCAAGGCAGTTATCCCTGCTGATCTTATGGATGAGAATACAAAGATCTTTATCAATCCTACTGGCAGATTCGTTCTTGGCGGTCCTGCAGGTGATACAGGTCTTACAGGAAGAAAGATCATTGTAGATACATACGGCGGATTTGGCCGTCACGGCGGCGGATGCTTCTCCGGTAAGGATCCGACGAAGGTAGACAGAAGTGCTGCTTATGCTGCTCGTCATATCGCTAAGAATGTAGTTGCAGCAGGTCTCGCAAGAGAGTGCGAGGTTCAGATTGCTTATGCTATCGGTGTAGCACGTCCTGTATCTGTTATGGTCGATACATTCGGAACAGGAACAATTGATGATTCCAAGATCTCCGATATTGTCAACAAGGTGTGTGACTTAAGACCTGCAGCTATTATCAAGGATCTCGATCTGAGACGTCCTATCTACAAGAAGACAGCAGCTTATGGTCACTTCGGAAGAAATGATCCTGACTTTACATGGGAGAAGCTCGATCTTGTTGATGCTTTCAAGGCGGAAGCTAGCAAGATCTGATAGATGAGTTCTTCACAATCTCAGGTTCTTAGAAGACTTAATACAGAAGATATCGGAAAGGAGCTTGACGGAGTAATCGTTACTGCCGTTAAGCTCATTTTCGAACGCAACGGTTTTGTTATATTTGCTTGCAAAGGCGGGTTTACGGTAAAGGGCAATGTTCCCGGAAGTATCATTGAGGGCGTTGATTATAAGGTCAGCGGACAGGTGACGTCTTACCGTGAGCAGATGCAGATAGCTGCTTCTTCGATTGAAGTCGTTGAGAGTGAAGATACAGATAAAGCATTCATTGCGGAATTCCTTAAGGATATCTTTGACGGGGTAGGAGAGAAGCTTGCTCAAAGACTTGCAGAAGCTTATGGCGATGAGGTTATTGAAGCGGTCCTTAACAGTCCTGAAGAGGCCGCGAATAATATACCGGGTCTGACTGAAGAAAAGGCGGTTCAGATATCCAATCAGATTGAAGAAGATCCTGCGTATTACCATACTGTTCTGGAGCTAAGAAAACTTGGTCTGTCGGCCAAGAAAGCTTCTAAAGTTTACGATCAGTTTGGCAATGAATGCATAGAACGGATCAAGAATAATCCGTACATACTTATGCGTATCGCGGGTATCGGTTTTGATACCTGTGAGCTGATAGCGAAGAGACTTAATGCGGAGCCTCTCAGTGTGTCGCGTTTTGAAGGTGCGATAGTAAGTGTAGTATCAGCTTTGCATGAAGAGACAGGGGATACTTATCTTGAGCCTGTGACAGTAAGAAACAGGACAATGTCACTCCTTTCGAAAGACACCGGAGGGATGATTCCGGAACAGATATTTGACGGCCTTTACTGCGATGCCATAGAACGGGCTAAGGCAGATAAGTTCATCGTTGTTTACCGCTTTATAGACGGCAAATGTGCAGGTTGTGATGAGACTGATGAGGGTGCCAGAATATCATCAAGAACCTACTTTGGAACAGAGCTGTCGATCAAGAAAGACATCGAGAGTTTTCTTGATGCCAAGGTTGTCGTTCCTGACGAGAAGAAGACCCGCAAGAAGATCCAAGCCATGGGAAAGCAACGGGGAATAGAACTCGAACAAAAGCAGGAAGATGCACTCTATATGAGTATGTATTCTCCGCTGTCGATTATAACTGGAGGACCCGGTACGGGTAAGACAACGATCACTTCCATACTTGCACAGTACTTTAGTGATGCGGGTATAGAGTGTGAGTTTTGTGCTCCCACGGGAAGGGCTGCGAAGAGGCTTTCTGAAGCTTCCGGTGTGAATGCATGCACCATCCACAGACTCCTGGAGATGAGTGCGCCGTCTGATGATGAGGACGAAGTGCAGGAGACATTTTTCGGAAGGAATAAGAGCAATCCTCTCGAGTGCAGAGTGGTAGTCGCGGACGAAGCTTCGATGATAGATATCTTTCTTTTCAAGGCTTTGCTTGATGCACTGCGTCCCGGAGCTTCGCTGATACTTGTGGGAGATCCCGAGCAGCTGCCTTCTGTCGGTGCAGGTAATGTTCTTGCGGATCTAATCTCTTGTCCGTCTATACCGTGTGTAAAGCTTGAGTATGTCTTCAGGCAGGATGAGGAGAGTTCCATAGCTTCTAATGCGGTGCGTATTCTGCGCGGGCAGATGCCTGTCGCAGGTGAAGACTTCGAGATCATCAAGACTTCTTCTGATGAGGAAGCGCTGTCATATATCACACGTCTTTCCGTAGAAAACAAGAATGCTGATCATGCGATCTTGAGTCCAACCAGAAGAAATACTTTGGGCACTGAGAATCTTAATGTTTTGCTGCAGCATTGTCATAACGAAGATGCGCCGGAGCCCGTAAATGTCAGAGCGGATCTTAAGCTTTACCCCGGCGATAATGTGATGCAGATAAAGAACAACTACTCGATCGAGTATTATGATCCTTCATCGGGACAGGTACAGCGCGGCGTTTTTAACGGCGAGATGGGCAGATTCAAAGGCTTTGATGTGCTTACAGGAAAGTATGACATCATCTTTGACGGCGACAGGAAGATAGGCTTCGATAAAAAGAAAATGGCTGATATAGAGCTGTCGTATGCAGTTACCGTGCATAAGGCGCAGGGATGTGAGTTT
>JAFZPX010000002.1 GCA_017552455.1 Clostridiales bacterium | reverse complement strand
CACTTTCCTGGCACTACTGTTTTTCGGTGCGGGGCTCGGACTTATGATGTTTATTCTTTACGGTCCCAAGGAGTACGCGCAGATGGGCTTCAGGTCCGTCGCGTGCTGCACTATGCTCGGCATCGTGGGACTGGGGTTCTTCATTATGGGTGTGGCGCGAGTTGTGCCTGTAGTAGGGGATGAGCCGCAGATTGTTGCTGTTACTGTCGTGGACAAGAGTACGCGTATAGGCGCGGGAAGGCATGCCAGGATACATCATAATCTTGAGTTCTCTAACGGTACCCAGAGAAGTGTGGGTGAGGGAGTTTACTACGAGACGGATGTCGGTGATCCTTATTATGTAGTAATGTGCGGGCACACGCCTATCAGCGCGCTGAATCCTGATGAATACACAGTAGATAGGAGCCTTATAGATGGAGGGGCTTAATAAGATTCTGTTAAGGCTGTTCGCGGCCTTTACCATACTCGGTTTCTTCCTGCTGTTGGCGGGACTTATTGTGGGGCCGAATGAAGTGAGCGGCAGTATTCTGAATGAGCATCTGCTCAATGATATGCGCACGGACTTTCTTTGCAGGTCGTTAACTTCCGGCGCGATCCCGATGTTCATGCTCTTCGGCGCGGGTACTGCAGTCTTATGTGTATATATATATCATTTTCATGAGGAGACGCCGGGCTTCAGGGCGATGTGTTTCTATTTCATAATGGCTTTCCTGGGGCTGTCGGTGTTCTTCCTGATGACATCTGATGCTATTGGCGTTATTGGCAAGGAGCCGCGCGTCGAGACTGTGACCGTGCTTGATAAGCAGGTATCGCGTTCTTACTCGAGGCGCGGCAGGTCGCATACGCGTTATGTGGTCTATTATTCGAATGGCTTCACCAATCAAGTTAATTGGGATATGTACGATGATATCGAGATCGGGGAAGAGACTTACCTCGTTGTGTGCGGAGAGACTGTAGTAAGAGTTCTGGATGCGGATGATTATACTCTAGTTAATTAAACTTTGAAGGGCACAGATTTATCACGAATGAGAATGAGGATTATCCGTTCTGATATAATTAACAATGTTACAAAGCTAAGGAGGACGGGGCATGGCTGAGAAGAGTAATAATTTGCTGACCGGCTTGGCACTGCTTGTTGGAGTGGCTGCATTGGGTGTTTCTTTCGTGGCGCTGGCGAGTGTGCCTGACGCTAAGAGTGGTGAGGAGAGTGCTGTGGCTGTCGAGTCGGCGGCTGAGGTTCCGGCTTCGGAGGCAGCTGAGCAGGGTCAGGATATTCAGTATGTATTGTATGTAGGAACGAATGATAAGGACTCGAATGAGCCTGTGTTCAGCGAAGATGATGCTCGCGAGCATCTCGAGGCTATTTTGACAGATCATTTTGGCGGTTTTACGATTCAGGATGCAAGAGGCGGCTGGGTCAATGATGACGGCTCGATCGCGCATGAGTATACATTAGTTGTTTATCTGTCTGATACGACACTTGAAGAGGTTCACGCGGCTTGTGATGATTTGATCGCTGAGTTTAATCAGAGTGCGATACTTATTCAGCAGAATATGACAACTACTGAGTTCTACAGTGGGTGAGATAGTTAATAACTGGCCCACTGCCAAAAACACTGGCATTTGGTTTTCAAATGCCAGTGTTTTTGGCAATAAAGGCGGTCGGAAGGTTGGTTAGTTGACCTTTGGTTCGTTAGAAAGTATATTATTAGTAGCTGATGAAGGTGTTCTCCTTGGGATACGATTTCCCTATGGAACGAAGCAGTTCATCAGCTTTTTCTTTGTTCGCGGCTAACTGATTATTATAAATAGTTGTGTAAGCAAAGCTTTAGTTCGAGACTTAATCATTTCTTAACCAATAGTTGGCGATTGATTAACACCCCTTTCTTAAGATAGAGTTAGTTAGACTTTGTCCGGAAAGGGGTATTCGTATGAAGAAAAGAAGTTTTATCGCGGTTTTGCTGGCGGCTGCTTTGATGATGAGCGCATGCGGCAAGGAGGCTGAGGAGACAGAAGCTACCGAGGCTACAACAACCACTACAGTTCAGGGCGGCCTTCACATCGTTGGTCAGGAAGAGACTGAGGAGACTGGGGAGACGGAAGAGACTGAGCCCGCAGGTCCCGTAGAGCTTACGCTTGATAATTACTTTGATACTGATCCTGCCAATACTGAGTGGGGACAGGGCGATGGCGCAGACATCATCGATATGGTCGATCTTGACTATATCCAGGCTTCGCAGGAGTCCGAAGTGTTCGAGGTCGATACGATCGAGCAGTTCGCTTCTCTTAATTACTATGTAAACACATATCCTCTTGAGCGTGAATACGAGAACCTCGAGGATCCTCATTTCTTTATCTATGTAAATATCAATAATGACTTCGACGTTTCCGGTTACAACTGGCCGTCGCTGGGTCATGAGGCTGACAATCATGCATACTCATTCGCCGGTATGTATATCCAGAATGGTCATACGATATCAGGTCTTCAGACCAGCTTGTTCGGCGATATCTACGGTTCAGCTGTCTGCGGTATCTATATCGATGCAGGAACGATAACTGGCAATTCCCGTAATTTGATCGCTGACGCAATCGATGATGTAAGATTCTTCGATTGCCATATATCGGCAACCCTCGAAGAGGGCGATATCGATCCTGAGACGCTCTTCTATGTCACTGACATAAACGTTAACAGATATCTTGACTGCACAATCGATATCACCATGCCTGACGGTGAAGTATCGACAACGGAGCTTCAGTACCATCCTTATGATACAAATGCCAATAACTCTATCATGGAGTTCTTTGACCCCGACCACGACGGCGTTTACGAGTACGGCGCGAATTTCTACGATGATTGGGTGAACTGACACGAAGATGTAACGCATTAGCCGGACCTTCCTGTTAAACTGTAAGCAGGAAAATAGGAGGTCCGGCCAATGAAGAAATCAGTAATTGCAATATTTTTGACAGCTTCGCTTCTGCTGAGTGCTACTTCATGTGTGAAGAATCCGGACGCTTCTGTGACAGAGACACTGCCCCGTATCACGGGCGGCAGCACAGTCGCTACAGAGTCCGCCATCGAGACTGAGACAGCCGCTCCTACTGAGACTTCGGCTCCCTCATACGACTTCAGCACCATGACACTCGACGAGGTCGAGGCTGTTTTGCTGCAGGCGGCAGGCTCCGGCGACGCCATTACTGACTACGTATACGCCATCGAGGAGAACGCCGACATCGGCCTTGTCGACGGCAGGACCTACAGCTACTACATGATGGATGAGAACCCGGACGTATTCGGCGGGTTCAACATCTTTGTTTTTGATACTAATAATCCCAACTTCCAGAATATGCAGGTGGGCGACTTCATTCACGTCTCGTACATGTACGGCGAGGATCTGTTCTCGGGGGAGCAGTACATCACTGCGATCAACGGCCCGTATGTCTTCTCCGCATGGGAGACACCGAGAGGCGGCAACTACAACAACACCGCGCCCTTCCAGTGCAACGAGATCCAGGCAGCTTATAACGCGTTCGCAGGGTAATGGCCTCGATCAATTCTTTCATCGGCAAGTTCATGGCAATCATAGTCATCGCAGTCGCAGCGCTGGCTTTGTTTGTGCCGGGCTCGTGCCTGTGGATTCAGACTTCGTGGGTAAATTACCTTCTTATGGTCGTCATGTTCGGTATGGGACTTACAATGAAGCCTCAGGACTTCGCGGTAGTCTTCAAGTATCCGCGTGACGTGCTGATCGGATGTCTCGCGCAGTTTCTCATCATGCCTCTGCTGGCTTTTGGACTTGGGAAGATCTTCGGCTTCAGTGAGGAGCTTCTCGTAGGCATCGTTCTCGTCGGCACTTGTCCTGGCGGCACTGCAAGTAACGTTATGACGTTTCTTGCCAAGGGTGACACTGCTTTGTCAGTCGGCATGACGAGCGTCAACACTTTGCTCGCGCCTTTGCTGACGCCCGCGTTGACTTATCTGTTCCTTCGCACCATGGTTAATGTTGATGTGAAGGCGATGTTCATCTCCATCATTCAGGTGGTTATTCTGCCGATCGGTGTGGGTTTGCTGATTAATCATTTCTTCTCTCGATTTACGCGCAAAGCTGTTGACTTCCTGCCTTTAGTGTCCGTCGTTGCAATCTGTCTGATTATCGCTGCGGTCGTCTCGCACAACAGTGAGAAGATTTTGTCGACAGGTGCCGCACTGTTCGGTGCAGTAATTCTCCATAATCTGCTCGGTTACGCGGCGGGTTATCTGACCGCTGTTGTATTCAAGATGGACGAACCGCGCCGCCGCGCGTTGTGCATCGAGGTCGGCATGCAGAACTCGGGACTCGCGACGACTCTTGCGATGAGTGCATTTCCTTCATTAGCGCTGGCTGCAGTGCCCGGCGCGATATTCTCCGTCTGGCACAACCTTTCCGGTGCCGTTTTGGCCTCCTTCTTCAGGGGCAGGGGAGAGAAGAAAACTCGCTCGTTGTGAAATGCTTGCTAATGTGATATTATAATTGCAGTTGTGGGCTGGTTATTTAACCCAGGTCCAACCAATCGGCGGGCAGACTGTCCGCCATTTTCTTTTTGGGGATAGTTTATGAAGGAATTGAGTATATTTGTTGATGAGTCAGGTGACTTTGGAGTATATGAAAAACATTCTCCATACTATATAGTTACAATGATTCTTCATGATCAGGAACACGATATAACGGCTGACATATCCAAGTTGGACGAAGCTTTAAAAAATCTCGGTTATAAGCACAACTTTGCTATTCATACTGAGCCTCTTATCAGAAAAGAAGAAATCTATCACGATACTCCGCCGAATGAGAGAAGAACAATCTTTTCTAAGCTGTTCTTTTTTACATTGAAGTCAGATATTAAATATAAATGTTTTCTGTTCGATAAGAAGCAATTCGGTGATACTCTACTGTTAGAAGCAAGAATGGCAAAAGAGATTTCTTACTTTTTAAGAAGTAATCTGGAATACTTTCAAGGCTACGACAATGTAATCCTCTATTATGATAATGGACAGCGACAGCTTACACGCATATTAAATACTGTACTTGCAACGGAACTTACGAAATATGAAGTTCGTAAAGTTCTCCCTAAGGATTATAAATTGTTTCAAGCTGCAGATCTTATTTGTACGTTGGAGTTACTCGATGCAAAGTGTCAGCATGGAGAATTGACTCGGTCCGAGAAAGTAATCTTTCATTCAAAGAGAGAATTATATAAACAGTTTATAAAGCCTATTAAAAAGAAGTCCTTTTAATTAAGCACTTATTGATTATCTGTGTAGTCTGTAGTAACTTCTACCTAAGAAATGGGTTTTGTGTCCGGTAGACTATTCTAGTTGAGGGAGTTGCCTGTTTCTTTTTTATTGTTATGGATATACATATTGATGATTATCTGTCGCTTAAGTGACACTGCGGAACGATATTGATTATTGGTTTGTGATCCTGCCTTTGTGATAATCATCTTAGTTGCAAAGTTCATCCTGCAAAACATTCCTGCTCGCGTGAGCGGGCCATGAATGGGAAAGATTGAAGGAGGAACAGAAAATGAAACAGATTAACATGAAGGAAATGGAAAAGACTACAGGCGGTTATGAGTATCCTGATATTGAGGAACTTATGAGAGAACGCGAGTTGAGAAGAATGCTCCCGGATCTTCGACCGGATTATTACGATCTTCTTAATCTTAAGAGATCGCAAACTCGGATTGAATGTTCTGAGACTATCAGAGCTCTTGCAGATCTCTATGCCGGCGGACTGATTCCCTCTGCGGATCCCAGGTTTGGGGGGCTTGCTGACAGGCCTGAAAGAATCAGAATACTTTCCTAATCTGGTTTTCACCAACACTTAAAGAGCTGTCTTCGGACAGCTCTTTTTGTTATGATTAACTCATGTCCAGGAAACTAACAAATCAAGAAAGACAGATGCTTCTCGACAATCCTCAGCTTGTCATGTTCAAGCCGACTGATGCGATCTCGCCTTATATAAAGCATCCCATTCTTCTGGCGTTTGTCCCGTTTATATTCTTCGCGATATTCGTGCTTATAATATTCTTCGTGTTCCTGGATTTCTTCACTGCTCATGAGGCTATACTCACAGTGTTCCTGGTTGCCTCGATGCTATTCTCGGTCATATTGATTCCTGTTGTTTATATAACAAGTGAGAACAGAAGATGGAAGCGTGAGCACAGCGATTCCTATCGCATCCCGCTCGGCCGTCTCCTGCCTCAGGAAGTACAAGGCGTCATCGTTACGATCACCAAGAATCAGTTCAAGAGTGAGTACGATGAACAGTACGCTTTGTTGACCGTCGATGAGAATGGGGAAGAGAAGATTTATAACTACTTCGCGTTTGTTAATCGATTTGATCATATAGTCGGCCAGGAGCTTCTGATCATTAAGGGTGAGGGCGACTTCTTCGCGTTTGTTCGTAGTTCGACGTTGACTGATGGGTTGTACGCGGGGTGTAAGTAACTGCGATTATCGCACTCTCCGACTTTTTTCAGAATTTTCAAATTGCGTAGTAAAAATCTGCCTTATTTTCCGACTAAATTTCAATTTTTAACATATAGTAAGGACTTTGCCCCGATTCTTACTACGCGATTTCATTTTTTCAGATTTAGTCGGAAAATCACCCCATTTTTCCCTACTAAATCTTCAAAATCAGAAAAAAGTCGGAAAGCGTTCGTCTGACCATATAAAACCCAACACACGCACACCAATCTGTTGCTTAAGCGACACATTACAGGAGTATTAATCATTGGTTCGCTCCTTTACTCCTGTGATAATTAGATCACAGGGCGAGTAAACCCTGCACAGAAAGGAGAAGAGCCATGAACCAGATGAGCACAAAGACAATGGATAGCATTAACCAGCGTGAGATCCTCGTTGCGCTTCTTAGTAACGGCGGATTCCTTGACGGATCAGCTGATCTGTTCACGAGATCAATCCTCAACGATTACATCGCATCCAAGAATGACGCAGAGAAGATTCACGAAGCAGACACAGACACTGTCGACGAATACTTAACTTCTACAAGGACCCCCGCAGCCGTAACACCCGCGGATCCTTACACGGACACGTTATCTATCAGGCGAAGGATTAACTTCATTTGATTCAGATATAAACACTTAAGATTAAAACTCTAGCGAAAAGGAGACAAACACAATGGAAAGACATAACACTATGGAACTTAATTTTGACACACTCGAGAAGGTAATCGGCGGCAGCAATGCCGGCATAAAGGAAGCGCCTTTAGCACAGCTCGCAGGTACTAAGCCACCGGTAGCCCGTAAGCTTGGCGGCGGTCTTCCGGTTCATCCGGGATACTCCGAAGCCATCGGCGGCAAGTGCGTTCACCCCGGCTGATAAAACCCGGGGAATATAAACTGAAATGGAGGACATGGCAATGACAGATAAAGGATTAAACATGGATACACTTGAGCAGGTTCAGGGCGGCACACAGCCTTGTATAGATTTGATGGTTCGCATGAAGAATACCGACTCCAAAGACATTCGCCATATGGAAGCTGACCTTCGCAAGATCGGAGGCGACATAGGAGGCCGCCTCGGCGGCTCCAAGGAAGAAGGACTCTTCTGATTAAGGCATAAAACTTATCACACAAAAGGCTCCGCGTGATGTGAACCCCTGAAGTTGGACGGAATTAAATTGAGTATAAGGACTGATTTCTTGCCTGGCAAGGAGTCAGTCTTTTCAGTTTGACCCACACATAATTGAATTCAATGCTACAATACTTCATAGAAAATAACCCTTAAAACGAGAGAATAACTATGACAGCAAAAGAGATCGCGAAGAACATGAAGGCGTATGCCAAGTACTACAGGAAGGTCTTGGAAAACGAAGGGGTAAACGACGTTGAGTCGAAGATGGCGAAGTATAAGGCGAGGCTTACGGAACTGTACAATTCCGCTAAGTTTGAGGAGCACAACATCTATCCTTCGACAAACGTCGCGTTCGTATATGCGGTGATTGCCATGTGCCTTGAGTTAAAGGACATGGGATACGAGGACAAAGCGATCATCCCGGCGGTCGAGAAGAGCATTGGAAGCCTATGGGCTGGTTTCGTAAAAGTGCTTAAGTTCATTGACCGTTTCCCGTTCTGCTACGCGGTGGTAAGGAAGTGGAATAAGAACGACCACAGAGACAGGGTGAAGGACGGCAGCATCACTTACGATCAGTTCACTCTTGAGAAAGAGAAGATAGAGTACAACATCTCCAAGTGCATGTATGTCGAGATGTTCGCGGAGTATGGAATCAGGCCGCTGTGCAAGATCTTCTGCAACACGGACAGGATCGCGTACGCAAGCCTACCAAGACACGTGAACTACATACGTCACTCTGACCTGTCGGACGGGCCTGCCTGCCACGATGAGATTATTAAGAAATAAACACACCAAGCCGGGCGTCAGCCCGGCTTTCTTTTTCCTTTGTCGAATTTGTCGGAAATTGTCGCGAATTGTCGGAAAATCAAGGCTTTTCGCATTGTATTATGTAGGTGTAACCAACAAACCTATAGCAAATATGATATTGCCTAATAATATCATATTTGTTATTATAGAAACACAGCCAAGGTGAACCGATGTATGAAATAATTCTGTATGAAGATGAACATGGGAATAGTGATGTAAAGAGTTTTATCAGAGAATTGAAGTCAAAGTCGAAGACAAATAAGGACGCAAGAATTAATTATACAAAAGTAGTGGCGTATATTGATCTCTTGGAAGAACTGGGAACACGAGTGGGTGAACCAGTAACAAAACATCTTAATGGTGAAATATGGGAGTTACGACCACTGTCTAATCGGATATTGTATGCGTTCTTTACTGACAATAAGATTATCCTGCTTCATCACTTCCCGAAGAAAACACAGAAGACGCCTCTTAGGGAAATAGTAAAAGCAAAAAACGAGTTGGAGGATTATATAAGGAGGCATAAGAACGATGGCTAATTGGAAAGAATTCAGAGAAGAGTTAGAACTCACCCCCGAGGAGGATTGTGTTATAGAGCTTGAGAAAGATCTAATTCGTACGATGGTACAAATAAGAGAAGCACAAGGTTTATCTCAGGCTGAACTAGCGCGCAAGTGCAATGTCAAACAACCGGTAATAGCTCGTATGGAAAAGGATGTTCATTCGCCTCAAGTGGATAGCCTGCTTAAGATATTGGTGCCTCTGGGATACCGATTACAGATAGTCCCCATAGAAGAATGATTATGAGACCGCATATAATAAGTATGAGTGAGCGATACTCTTGAGCGGACTTACACACCAAGCCGGGCGTCAGCCCGGCTTTCTCTTTATCTGATAATTAGCCAACTCCGGGTGGTGTGGGTGGGGATTATTCACCCAATAATCTCTTAAAACAGAACACATACATTTAGATGTGATATGATAATGAATAATAATTATCATATAATTACGGTTATTGGAGGACTGACTATGAGAGACAATTATGATATCTCCAAACTTAATCCGAGAAAGAATCCTTATACTGAAAAACTCAAACGTCAGGTTACTATGAATCTTAGAATAACGACGATTGATTACTTTAAACAGCTTGCAGAGGAAACGGGCATCTCTTATCAGAATCTTATTGATCTGTATCTTGATGATTGTGTTAAA
The DNA here is from genome assembly GCA_017552455.1 of Clostridiales bacterium. Lineage (GTDB taxonomy): Bacteria > Bacillota > Clostridia > Saccharofermentanales > Saccharofermentanaceae > Saccharofermentans. The sequence goes on along the minus strand of JAFZPX010000002.1, from coordinate 2,535 downwards.
AAAGGCATAAAACCAGAAATAGATTGGAAGAAGCCTGCATAGTATATATTTGAATTAAGAAGTAAGAATATAAGGGGAATAGATTATGGCATTCATGGGCATGTTTATGGGATTTATGCTGGTCGTCGCGATTATTCTCGGGACGTCGGCGTTTGTTACGGCGGTGTGTTTCGTAGCGGCGGGGCTTGTGATGTTTTTCAAGAAGCGCAAGAACAAAGGCGTGAAGGTAAAAGCCCCGTGGTACGTGATACTTCTAAGGATCCTTGGAGGCGTAGCTGCCATCCCTATGGTGCTTGCCGTGTGCGTGGTAGTGTACGCGCTCATTGCTAATGCAGCGGACAAGAGAACGAACCTTGCGAGAGCCGTGATGAGTTACGACTATGTGCAGGCGGAGCGCATCCTGGAAAACGGAGCCGACCCTGACATCAGAGACGAATACGGCAGGACACTTCTCATGTGCATTGCCGTTCATGAACCCTACTATTCCGCTGAAGACGAGAACAGATACGAGTTAGCAGACGCATCAGGATGGAATGATGAAGAAGACATACAAATGATGGAGCTTCTTCTCGAGTACGGAGCGGATATCAACGCGGCCGTGCCCGACTGCGGGGATCCGACCGCCCATGAGTATGGCGGTGAGACAGGGTGGAACAGCATATATGCGAACTCCGACCACCCCTGCGGCAACACGGCTCTCATCTACGCCGTAAGATACAGAAGCGCCGACGTAATTGAATTCCTTCTCGCCAACGGTGCGGACGTTAACACAGCGAACTCCTGCGGTTTCACTCCGCTTCTTATGTGCGTAGACATGCGTACCGACGCCGATGACGGCCTTGAGATCACCGAGATGCTGCTAGAAGAAGACGCCGAGCCAAATGCCGTCACGAACTTCCACCAAGACATAACCTGGCTCGTCATGAGACACGGCAACGATGATAACGACCAGATATCAGCTCTTATAGACGAGGCGCTCTGGTAAGAATAAAAGACAACATTAACCACACCAAGCCGGGCGCCAGCCCGGCTTTCTTTTTCCTTTGTCGAATTTGTCGGAAATTGTCGCGAATTGTCGGAAAATAAAGGCTTTGCGGGGTGTATCATATTCTTGTTAACGCAATAAGGTAGTTAGTGAGATTAATACGAATTATAGGTTATACGAAAACAAGTCATTGTGTTCTCATTACTCGATTGGGATTGATGGTGAGTATTATGTTTTCTATTTTGAAAATCGTGGTTATAACGACTATAATATTATTGGTAAGTTTGACTATTTACGGAGGCGTTTATGGAAGAATTAGTTAATAAACTGAATAGTATTCCAGATTCGTATTTCGGCTTTGTTGCCGGAGTTGTCGCTTACGTTAAGAAAAAACCATCCAGGATTGATAAAGTAATGACATATCTTAATGAGAATGATGGTCTTTCATCATCTGATGTGCTGAAGTTTATTGCTGATCAACCTGACTTTAATGAATTCAATCTAGGATATAATGAGCGAGCCTATCAATCGTAATCAAACCAACATTTCGAAACTTCCAAGCCGGCACCCAAAGCCGGCTTTTATTGTGGCAAATAAGGGGTATTCCAACACCCGCCACGTTATCTGTCGCTTAAGCAACACAAAGCGTCTCCTTTAACCATTGGTTGGCCAAATCAAGCCTGTGATAATTACTCTAACAACCTATGGATAAATAAGGAGAATAGACATATGACATATATGAACAAAGAATTGAATTTGTCCCAGTTGGACCAGATAACAGGCGGAGCAGTAGATCCGGAGTTCGCGTACCTGCGCTTCAAGATGCAGCAGGAGGCGCAGAACCGTTTTGCAGCCCTTGCGGGAGGCACACTCGACACGCCTCCCCGTAAGCCCGGCAGACTCGCATAAAGGAGGACAAAGACATGAAACAGCTTTACAAGACATACATGCTTACAAAGGAAATGATGCTTACAGCAGCAGGCGGCGCTGATTTCCCGATAACAGAGCAGGAGTATATCTCTCCCGGCTCAAGCGGTTTTAACTTCGACACTCAGGAAAGACTCACGCCCGTGGGAAACCAGTTCACCACTCAGCGCCCAAGACTTTGACAGTGACATTAACGGGACACCTCCTTCCGGCCATGCTCGTATAATTAAGGTACGAGCACGGCAAAGGAGGTTTCTTTATGGGGTTATTTAGTTTCTTCAGATCAGAAGGCCATTGGGTAAGAAGCACACACTTCTTCGGAAGCGACACCTTCGAGTGCTCCGTGTGCGGTAGGGAGTTTAAGTCAGCATCCCCGGAGTGTCCCCGCTGCGGATCGAAAATGCGAGGCACCATCGACGCTTGGGAAGCCCGCATGCGCCGTGAAGCCCTCGAAGAAGACCTCGACGAGTACGAGGGGATTGAGGATGCGGATTATTGAAGGGCTCGAAAAGTGGGTTCGGCAGATATAACAGTTTATTCATATCTTAATCGTATAATTAGCTATATCAGTATTGCTGAGAGGGTATTCGTTGATGGTTCAGCCCGATTTTATAATGGCTCAT
>JAFZPX010000023.1 GCA_017552455.1 Clostridiales bacterium | reverse complement strand
CATGATCCCTCTCGTATGTGAGATCAAGGAGCTTGCATTCGTTAAGAAGGTTGTTGTCGAGACAGCAGATGCCGAGATCGCAGCATCAGGCGTTGCACTTGAGTATTCGGTAGGTACAATGATCGAGATCCCGAGAGCTGCTCTTACAGCTGATGAGATCGCCAAGGAAGCTGACTTCTTCTGCTTCGGTACTAACGACCTTACACAGATGACATTCGGTTTCTCAAGAGACGATGCAGGTAAGTTCCTCGATGCTTATTACGATAAGAAGATCTTCGAGGCTGATCCGTTCGCTAAGCTCGATCAGACAGGTGTCGGCAAGCTCATGAAGATGGCTATCGACCTTGGTAAGCCCGTTAATCCGAACCTCCACATCGGTATCTGCGGCGAGCACGGCGGTGATCCTTCATCTGTTGAGTTCTGCGATGCTATCGGTCTGGATTACGTATCCTGTTCTCCTTTCCGTGTGCCGATTGCAAGACTTGCTGCTGCACAGGCTGCAATCGCTCACAAGAAGTAAGCAGAATTTTATCTTTAACTGTATCGGCTTCCCGAGTTTTCCCGGGAAGCCGTTTTTTTATTGACAAGCCCCTTTAAATCATTTATAACAGTTGCGGTTTTTATTAAAAAAGAGAGGGTGTGTTTGTTTTTATGGATTTTGGCGGTTTCTCCGTAAAATTTCTTGAAGCAGCCGGACATTATCTTTTCAGCATAAAGGGAACCTCTTTGGCGCTCTTCTTTATGTTCGCGATAATCTTCATAGGTTATCTTCTCGGAAAGATCAATATCAAGGGTGTATCTCTTGGTACAGCTGCTATCTTCATCGTAGCTTTGGTATTCGGTCACTTCAAGGGTGTAACAATCGGTTATGAAGGACACGAAGGATGTATCGCCGGTTGGGCTGAAAAGCTTGGAACTATCGATACATGGTTTAAGATCATCCAGAATATCGGACTTATTCTGTTCGTTACTTCTGTTGGTCTCATCGCAGGTCCTACATTCTTTAAGAACCTCAAGAAGAATGCCAAGTCCTATATTCTTCTCGGTCTCCTTATCATTGCATCGGGAAGCTTGGTAACAGCCCTCGTCACTATACTTGTTCCTAACATGACTTCTGCTATGGCAGTAGGTCTTATGTCCGGAGCTCTTACAAGTACACCTGCATTCGCAGCTGCACAGGGCGCTTTGGAGAATTCTCCTTATTATGGTGAGATTGCAGTAGGACACGCCGTTGCTTATCCGTTCGGCGTTATCGGTGTAGTTTTGTTCGTACAGATCATCCCCAGACTTCTTAAGGTTGATATGGAGCATGAGAAATCTCTCCTTGCACCTGTAGGAGACTTTGACGGTGAGAAGAGCATCTCCACAAAGCTGTTTACTCTTGATAAGTTCGGATGCGGTGCGTTCGCTCTTACAGTTATGACAGGACTTATCCTCGGAAGCATCACAATTCCTCTTCCGGGTGGATCTTCTTTCAGCCTTGGTGCTACAGGCGGCCCTCTTATCATGGGTCTTGTCTATGGTCACTTCGGTCATATCGGAAGACTTTCACTTAAGGTCAAGGAGCACCTTCTGTCCATCTTCCAGGAGTTCGGTCTTGTACTCTTCCTTATCGGTGCAGGTATCGAGGGTGGTGCTGCATTTGTAGACACACTTAAGGTTTACGGAGGACTCCTCTTCGTCTGGGGTGCGCTTATGACAATCGTACCTTTGATCATCGGATTCCTTTTCGCGAAATATGTACTCAAGCTGAGCCTGCTCAACAACTTGGGTTCCATTACAGGCGGTATGACAAGTACTCCTGCGCTGGGTGCTCTTATCCAGTCTTCAGGCACTTCAAACGTAGCTTCCGCTTACGCAGCTACATATCCTATAGCTCTTGTAACGGTTGTTCTTGCATCTCAGTTCCTGACATATATTCAGTGATAAGACAGATAAAGCTTAACCTAATTTTTACACCTCTTTCTTAGGGAAGAGGTGTTATTATATTCGCATGGAAAAAATATACGGAAATCATTACTACAGGCTGCTGGCCTTTAAAGAATCACTCGAGAATGAGATCACCCGTCTGGAACAGACGCTTGAGGCTTTCTATCAGACCAACATGATCGATCACATCATGGGAAGATTAAAGAGCGAAGAGAGCGTTCTGGAGAAGTGCAGAAAGAAGAATCTTGAAGCTACTCCCGATGTCATTGTATCGAGCATTCACGATATAGTCGGCATTAGGATCGTATGCACATTTGTCGATGACATATTTAAGGTCAGAGATGCTATAAGAGAGTTTAATGGCATCACGGTCATCGAAGAGAAGGACTATGTAGCCAACGCGAAGCCCAACGGATACAGAAGCTATCATATGATAGTTCAGAATACTGAAGGGTATTATGCCGAGATACAGATAAGAACCATATCTATGGATACATGGGCGGCGCTTGAACACGATATTAAATATAAGAAGGATATAAACGTGAACAAGGAACTTATCACGGCAGAGCTTAAGCGCTGTGCCGACGAGCTTGCGTCTACCGATATATCCATGCAGACTATAAGAAATATGATATACGGACAGATGTAAAATGAAGATACTTATTGCAGAAGATACGAAGGATCTTAATCACGCACTGACGGTCCTTCTTCAACACGAAGGTTATGATGTCGATTCTGCTCTTGACGGGCAGCAGGCTTTAGACCTCGTATCAGCCAACGGCTACGATGCCGTAATACTGGATATAATGATGCCAAAGATGGACGGCATAACTGTGCTTACCACCATGAGGCAGAAGCACAACATGACACCGGCGATGCTCCTTACTGCTAAGGCTGATATCGACGACCGCGTAGCAGGCCTCGATGCAGGAGCAGATGACTACCTTCCCAAGCCTTTCGCTATGAAGGAACTCCTTGCCAGAGTAAGAGCTCTCGTAAGACGAGGCGGTAACGATAATTCCAGAGACGAGATCACATACGCAGGCCTTGTTCTTAACGGTGAGGACCTGTCATTGAGTTCTGAGAACACGGTAAGACTCTCTCTCAAGGAGTATGAGTTGATGCGCGAGTTTATGCGTAATCCCGGACGTGAACTGGCTACGGATTTCCTTATCTGGAAGATATGGAACAATGAGTCTGACGCGGATGCCGATACCGTATGGCTTTATGTGTCTTATCTGAAGAATAAGCTGAACTCGATAGTAACGGAGGTTACTATCACAGGTGACAGAGGAGGCGCGTTTACTCTTTCCGCATGAATAACCGTACTGTAGAGAGAATCAAGAAAAGGTTTATTGCTATCGCGATGCTCGCGATTTTTCTTGCGATGCTCTTTATCGGCGGTACCATCTGGCTGTCGAGTTTATTCGTATCTTATAGAGCCATAAGATCCGGTCTTGATGCTTTGATCGATACAGACCTGGATGCGGGTGATGTATCATTCGCTGAGTACTATATTGATGATCCTCAGTTAACAGAAATCTTTTCCGTAAACGTAAGAGAGAAAGCTGATTACTGGCTGGTAAAGATCGATGGTGACAGCGTTAGTATCGACGGCCGGTATGCCGCAGGTACGGAAGTTGAGATCATATATCTGTGCGAAGAGATAATGAACGGGGAAGAGGGATATGGTCATCAGGGCCGTATCTGGTATAAGTATGTCGATGAACCTGATGGGAAGACGATTGCTTTTATTGATGGAACTACGGAAGTATATGCACTCCGCCGTTTGTTCCTTATCGCGATGATAGTCTGTGTTGCAGGCTTGGCAGTTACTTACATTCTTGTTGTTCATTTCTCCGAGCTTGTTGTCGCTTCAGAAGTCGAGAACTTTGAGAAACAGAAGGACTTTATCACTAATGCGAGCCATGAGCTTAAGACTCCGCTGTCTGTCATCCGCGCCAACACTGAGATGAGTCAGATGTTAAATGGTGAAGATGAGTGGTCTGAATCTACGCTGAAGCAGATAGATCATATGAACGGCTTGATCGCGAATCTCGTTATGATATCGAAGGCGCAGGAACTCGAGGATAAGACGGAGATGGCTCCCATAGATGTATCGGAAGTTGTGGAAACCTCGGTCAAGTCTTTTGAGTCTGTGGCTTTGAAGTCTAAGATCACACTTGAGAAGAACATCACACCTAACGTTGTCTTTACTGCAGACTCGAGCAAGATAATGCAGCTTACGACAATACTTCTTGATAATGCCATCAAGTACTGCGATGAGAACGGCACTGTAAGGGTGGAGCTTTTGGCTTTTCGAAAAGGTATGAAGCTTACTGTAAGCAACTCGTACAAGGACGGCGGTAACGTTGACTATAACAAGTTTTTCGAGAGGTTCTACCGAGAGGATAAATCACACAATATCGATAAGGGCGGATACGGTATAGGTCTGTCCATAGCCGAGAACATTTGCCGCCAGTATAACGGAGATATAAAGGCTACGTGGAAGAACGGCGAGATCTCGTTTATATGCATTCTTTCCTGATGTTTTTCCCCCATCGGAATTTGTAAATAAGTAAAAGAAAGATTATATTATACTTGCTTTTGAACACCGATCATGATTATGGAGGGGAGATTTATGAAAGCAAGTAAAAAGTTGATTGCTTCAGCTTTGTGCGTAAGTATGCTCGCTTCTCTTGGCGGATGCGCTATGTTCGACAGAGATGACGAAGCTGTTCTTGCTGTAGCAGATGATTATGCTTCGGCTATCGTAAGGTGTAAGGCTCGTGATATTGAAGCCCTTATGGTTAATGGAGACGATATCAAGCGTGATCTTGAGACGGCTTTATCCGGATACTCGATGGACAGCAGTGATGATTACTATGATGAGGTAGACGCTATCGCGGATTCTCTCTCTTACGAGATATATGAAGATACTGTTGAGTCTTCCAAGAAGAACGCGGAGGCAAGCGTCAGCGTTACATATACTCTTGTTGATTACAATGCTATCTTCCTGCAGGTTACTGAGGATGGCGGCAATGAGGATGATTTTATCGCTGCTTTGAAGGCCAGTGATGCCCCAATGCAACAGATCTCACAGACAATGGACTTGGTTTACGAGGATGGCGAGTGGCTTGTAGAGGATAAGAACGGCAAGAATCTCTTTGCTATTTATGCCTTCTATGACGAGGCTATGGACTTCGAGTTCGTCATGCCTCTCTCAACTTATGTTGATGAGATTGAATGGTATTACTCTGATGATGGCGTATATGTAAACTACGATGAGATCGAGCTTGATATCATTCCTACCAATGAAGGTACACAGATTCCGTTCGAGTTTACATACGAATACTATCGTGACGGCGAACTCATCTACACAAGCGGTGTATGCACAGACCAGGGTTACTGGATAGAGGCTTATTATGGCCCGAATTATGATCCCAACTGTGAAACTCTTCGCAGCGGATGTCTCGTTTCGGGTGAGTACAGATGCGTAATATATGACCTTGCTGGAAATGTTCTTGCTGATTCGACATGTACTGTAGAGTCAGAAGATATAGAGTTGTCTACTGATCTTATCGATTACACCGAGTGGTACTTCTCATATAACGATGTTTATACAAACGAAGATACAATCGAGCTCGATATCATCCCCAGAAGCTCAGCTCAGAATATCACATGGACGTTTACTTATGAGTATTACCGCGATGGCGAGTTGATCTTCACAAGTGATGTGTGCACAGATTCAGGATACTGGATCGAAGCTTATTATGGTCCCAACTATGATCCTGCTGCTGAACTCAGCGCTGACGGCGATCTTGTAGCAGGCGAGTACAGATGTGTGATCTATGATCTCGACGGTAATGTTCTTGCCGATTCAACCTGTACTGTAGAGGAAGATTGATAGCCTGTTTTTGTTAACAAACCGTTAACGAAAATTAGACATATAGTAAACTTTGTTTTATAATAGTTCGTAGCGTTTAAGTATTACGCAAAATCGAACGGAGGATTAATTATGAAAGTCGATTTTAAGAAGTTGACTGCTTCTACACTTTCTGTCGCTATGCTCGCTTCCCTCGCTGGTTGCGCTATGTTAGACAAGGATGATGATGCAGTTCTCGCAGTTGTTGAGGATTATGCTGAAGCAGTAAAGAAGTTTAAGGCTGGCGACATCGCAGAGCTTTCCAGCAATGTTGATGACGAGTGGACAGAGTCCCTTGAGGCTTACTTCAGCACAGATGCTGACCTTTACGGTGAGGATTACGGCCCTATCATCGAGGCTATCGAGAGCACACTCTCTTATGAGATCGATGAAGAGTCTGTAGAGTCTTCTAAGAAGGACGGCGAGGCTAGCGTAGATATCACATGGTCTATCGTTGACTATGCAACTATCTATGATGATGTTATCGCTGACGGCGGTGACCTCGATGCATACCTTGCAGCTCTTGCTGATGGTGATTCAAAGGAAATTTCTCAGACAATCAACCTCGTATATGATGACGAGGAGTGGCTTGTAGAGGATAAGAACAACAAGAACCTTGAGGAAGTTTACGCTTTCTTCGAGGATGCTCTTGAGTATCAGTTCGCAGCAGCTATCTCTACTGATCTTATCGACTATGTAGAGTGGTACTACTCTGATAACGGCGTATACACAGATGTATACACAATCGAGCTCGACATCATCCCTACAACTGAGGGTCAGGAAGTTGAGTGGGAGTTCTACTATGAGTACTATCTCGATGGTCAGCTCGTATTCACAAGTGATGCTTGCACAGATTCCGGTTACTGGATCGAGTCTTACTATGGTTCCAGCTATGATCCTGCAGCTATGACAGATGACAACGGCTACCTCATCGCAGGTTCTTACGAGTGTATCGTTTATGATATGGCTGGTAACGTTCTTGCTGACGATGTATGTACAGTTGAGAACGGTGGTGCTTCCACAGTTGTTATCCCTGGCGGCAGCGGTGATGTTGACGAGTCTGTTTGGAACAACGGTACAGATCAGTACTGGTATTCCTACTCTGACGGTACAGGCTATGCTATGGGTGAGGGTGACTACTCCACATCTGAGTCTGTAATCGAGTACACAGTTCAGGTTTATGACGAGGCTAGCCTCGCTTACTTCCCTGTATACTACGAGGTATACTACTCTGAGTCCGGTGATCTTGATGATGCTGAGTTCGTTTACTCCGCTACAATCACACCTTCCGAGTATTCTAACGGTTACTTCTATGAGTTCCAGTATGTTGATAACGCTGGCCTCGATGCAGGTTCTTACTTCTTCGTTGGTGCTACAGATGCAACAGGTTCTTGCATGCTCTTCAACGCAGAGGCTACAGTTTCCTAATCTGATAGATTCGGATAATTAATAAGGTCCCGGGTTCACTTCAAACGCCCGGGGCCTTTTTTATTGTTATGTTGTTGATGAACCTATGACCTGCCCCATCACTACAGGTTTTTCTGTGTTATTAAGAAAGCGGTCATCTATATTGGCACGGCCTTTCTGAATAAGAACGATTATAGTTGAGCCGCCGTATTCGAAGTGACCTTTTTCTTCGCCGCGCGTTACTTCGCAGGCACTAGTTTTCTCATTGACTATCCGCCCGACCAGCATTGCTCCGACTTCCATCTGAACAGCCTTGCCGAAGTTGTCCGTATCTAGATCCACATATTCGCGTGTATTCTGAACGAATACAGGAAACTGCTCCAGTGCTACGGGTCTTACGGTATGGTAGATTCCGTCAATTCTTTTGTTATCTGTCTGATTGCCGGAATCAAAATAGATATATCTGTGATAGTGATCCACACAAAGGCGGAAAACAAGCGCGTAGCCGCCGTTGAATGATTCTGCCAGCGTCTCATCCTGAAGAAGCCCGCTTATCGTAAACTCGCTTTGTTTGACGCGGAGAACCGTATCTGACGATATCTTATGTACACTCAGAAGACCGTCGCATGGTGATATCAGATGCGTTGGATCATCGCTTACAGGTCTCAAGCCTTCCTTGATCTTTCTGCAAAAGAAATCGTTAAAGCAACGGACGTTATCGACTTCGTAGTCTTCTACGCGGATGCCATTCTTTTTTGCAAATGATCTGATCAGGACTTTAGAGGCTTTGGAATCCATCAGCTTACCTGACAGAACCGATACCGGACGGCTTACAAGAGGCCGTAGTATGATCCTGCCCGCTGCAGTCTTATACAGGAATTCAAGCCCCGTCATTACTTTAATCCGCTCTTATATGCGATTATGAATGCGATGAATTCGGTCAGGCCGATGAGTATGATAACAGCAAGACCGACTTTGCCGGGTTTACGAACTTTGATGTTGGTTACAAATGCTATTGCTTCAATGAGCATCATCACGAAGTAGAAGATCGTAAGATCGAATCTTGTGAAGAAATGAACGATCATTACCAAAGGGAAGACCAGTGCAGCGGATGTAACCGGAACTCCGACGAAATATGATTTACCGGATTTCTTTATCTCTTCTTCTCGTTCATCGCATGTGGAATTAAAGTAAGCAAGTCTTATCATCGCTGCAAGCACATAGAAGAGTGCTATAACAATGAGCAGTATCAGAACAGGGTATGAACCTTCATATTCCTTACGCTTAACAAGTTCTGTGAAGATTCCGCTTATTCGAAGCTGAGCAAGGCCGATAGTAACAGGGAGGATACCGAAGCAGACCAGATCTGTCAGTGAGTCAATCTGTATTCCGAAGTTCTTGTCGAATTCCGTACGATCTTTCTTGGTTCTTGCCACTTTGCCGTCGAAGGCATCAAGTATTCCGGATAGCATCAGAAAGAATACACCAAGCTGAGGGTGTCCCGCGCCGGTTACTGTAAATATGATTCCGAGAGTTCCGGAGATCAATGACAGATATGTGAGAATAACGGTATAGTCGTAAACGCCTATCATATTAAGATTCCTTTCGATTGCCAATCAGATAACCGGTCAAAGTGATGATTCCGCTGATCAATACGCAGATATAGAATGTAAGGCCTCGGCTTATCAGCTCGACGCTGTAAGCCATAGCTGATCCCATGATACCGTCAAATCCGTCGATCATCAGATAATCAGATATGCCCATTCCGCCGGGTATAGGTACAAAATTATAACCCATTGTTATCAAACATTGCTTGGAAAATACAGTAGGCATTAATGATTGATCGCCTCCTAATGCGGCAAAGACCAGCATAGGGACCATAATCTGGGATGCCCTTTGAAGAAGATTCCAAATAAAAGAAGTTATGAGAACTCCATGGTGACCTGAGATCAGATCAGAACAGGCTTTATAATCCGTGCGTACTCTCTCGATCTTCTCAAGCAGGTGTTCTTTATGCTTTATGATCTTGGTCTTATTCAGAAAAGAGATCAGCTTGGAGGCGGGCTTGAAGATAAGTGCCTCTTTCTTAAGAAGAAGAAAGAATCCTGTTGCCAGAAGGAGCATCACTACGAACCCGATTATTATGAATACTTTGGAAGCGGTACCGAAGTCCATAAAAGCCTTGGGGCTGATAATGATGGAGATAATTCCCAAAACGATGATCGACAACGTATACATCATGAGATTAAGAACGAGAGTTGCCGTCGTTATTCCGGCAGATATCCCGCTTCTTATCATAAAGAAAGCACTTGCAGGCTGACCGCCGGTTGATGACGGCGTGATTGCACTGAAGTAAATATCGGATGTACTGAATAGCAGACCTTGTAACGGACTTCTCTTATATCCTGCACGTTTAAGAATTGATCTTATTGCAGTTCCTTCAAACCATATGAAGAGCAGGGAAGCTATGATCGCCAGACTTAAATAGAGCTTGTCAGATGTTTTAAGCAACGCGCAAAGATCTGTTATAGACAGATCACGGCTTTGCTTTAATACGATTCTGACTGTAAGTACAGCCAGTATTAAGGAGATTATCGCCCATATAAGATTCTTAGAAATCTTCTTACCAGTCATATGCCCTTTGCCACTACTTATTTATCAAGAAATATAGTACTACAAGATAGGAGATAAATTGAGCAATAGTTAAGGAAATTCATCTATTGTGTATAATTATCATATGGGTCAGAACGGGAAGATAAGATTATATATAGCAGGACTTGCTGCAATCCTTCTCATTGCCGCTACGATAGCGACAGTTATGGTCTTGAGGTTAAAGGGTAATGGCGATGGTCAGCAGGAGGAACCTGCGACACCGTCAGGGACTGTAGAGCTGTCAGCCATGGATCCTGTCGAAGTACAGCAGACTGCAGGCACAGATTCTCAGGGTTCCTCTTCCGAAGGTACAGACTATTCATCATATCCTCTTAATAACGCAGCTGACTGCCAGGCCGTTATCGATGCCTATGCGGCAGAGCACGGCATAGATCCGTTCGCATATCCTGTAGATATCTCAAATCTTCTTCTGAATAACCATGAGACACTTGACCTCGTCCTTCACTATCCGGAATATGCGGGGTCTCAGGACGGGGCGGATTACCCCGGTACGATCGATCTGACAGGTGACTATACATCTGTAAGAGTTCCTGAATACTATCAGTACGATCTTCGGTGGGGATATAAGACTTATTCCGGAAATATCATGGCTATAACAGGAGGCGGTCCCACAGCGCTCTCCATGGTAGCTTCGTATCTTATGAACAACAGGGATATGAATCCGGCGTGGATGGCTTCCTACTCAGAGAACAACGGTTATTCCATGGAAGGCGGGACGTCATGGTCATTAATGGCTGATGGCGCGGTAGGCCTCGGTATCGACGTTACCCCGATAACTGCTGACCAGAACAGAATAGAGAGAAATCTCGATGTAGGTAATCTTGTTGTATGCCTCATGGGCCCCGGTGACTTTACGAGTACAGCACAGTACATAGTCATTGTTGGGTATAACGAAGAAGGTTATGAGATAAGAGATCCCGGAAGCCGCGCAAGGACTTCTGTGAGATGGCAGTACGATACGATCGCGCCCCAGATGCAGGGCTGTTGGATCATGAGAATTCTTTAACGATCCTGCCGAAAGAATCGGAGTCGGGCAGTCCCGCTGTAAATGCTGACATTGCTGCACAGGCGTTCGAGAACTCGAGCGCTTTTTTCATATCGCCATCGCGGTCGAGGGCATAGATGAAAGATGCCGTCATGGTGTCTCCTGCACCTATGGTGCTTACGGCATCTCCTTTGATCCCGGGAACATCGTAGTACTCGCCATTATTTGCGAAAAGAAAAGCACCGTTTCCTCCGAGTGAGACGAGAACATTCTGCGCGCCTTTATCCTTAAGCTTAGAAGCAGCATTACGGATATCCTTAAGGGAAGAAGCGGTATTAAGCTTCATGCCGGTCAGTGCCGCCAGTTCCGATGCGTTCGGCTTTATAAGAAACGGTTTTAAGGGAAGACACCTCATAAGAGCTTCACCCTCGCAGTCTACTATGATACGTGTATCGGGTTTGCCATCGAGGACAGATCTCATTATTACCGCATAAGTGTCGGGATCTACAGTCCCGGGAAGGGAACCTGACAGGAAAAGTGTATCGAAGTCAGTTTCAGAAAGGACAGAGATAAGTCTGCTTATATCGCCGGGACCTACAGAAGGACCGGATCCGTTTATCTCGGTCTCGATGCCTTTGCCGTCACGTGCCTTTACATTGATCCTGGAGTTTCCGGGGACCTCGATGAACTTCGCGACTATATCTTCAAGCTCAATGTTCCTTATTATCTCCTGACCTGTGAAGCCCGCACAGAAGCCTGCAGCTATAACAGTGCCGGACTTTGCATCCAGCCTTCTTAAGATCTTGGCAACGTTGATGCCTTTGCCGCCCGCCTCGAATCTTTCGCAGATGCTGCGGTTCACGGCAGGAGCATCAGATGTCCCTGTCAGAAGTGTTTTGCCTTGAGGCAGATCGATATAGTAATCAATCGACGGATTCAGCGTCAGAGTCAGGTACATATATGTCTTCTTCCTTCAGATTGGAAAGACGGACTGCCAATGCGCACTCGATTCTCTTGCGGAAGAGCTTGCATCCGTAGTCATAGATCTCCTTTATATCTCCGCCTGAGTGGTAAGCGTTTGCAGCACATCCGCCGGAACAGTAAAGCTTAGCCCAGCAGTCCTTGCAGCCTTCTCTTGTATAGCAGTTGACCTGAGCAAAGTCATTACTTACTTCCTTGCCGTGGTCGGTAAATCCGTTATAGATGTCACCGAGCTTCATCTTCTCGTCGCCGACGAACTGATGGCACGGATAGATATCTCCCCAAGGCGTAACAGCAATGTATTCCGTTCCTGCGCCGCAGCCGGAAATCCTCTTATAGATACAAGGTCCGCATGTCAGGTCGAGCATATAGTGGTAGAAAGTAAAGCCGTTACCTTCTGCATTACGCTTGATCATCTCGTGCGCAAGATCCTCATACTGCTGCATAAGGATGGGCAGGTCTTCTTCCGTAAGGAAAGAAGGGGAGTCGGGGGACGTTACTACCGGCTCCATGGACAGCTCCTTGAAGCCTAAGTCAGCCATATGCTTGATATCTTCTACGAAGTCAGTATTGAAGTGAGTGTAAGTGCCGCGCATGTAGTAGCTCTTATCGCCCCTTGCCTCAACAAACTTCTTGAACTTGGGTACGATCACATCGTAAGAACCATTGCCCTTGTAATCCACGCGGAAACGGTCATTGGTCTCCTTACGGCCGTCGAGGCTTAATACAACGTTGTGCATCTCCTTGTTGCAGAAGTCGATGACATCGTCGTTGATATTGACGCCGTTAGTGGTGAGTGTGAATCTGATATTCTTGCCTGCATCCTTCTCGATGGAGCGTGCATAAATAACGAGCTGCTTAACGACATCCCAGTTCATGAGAGGCTCGCCTCCGAAGAAGTCGATGTCGAGGTTCTTGTGGAAACCTGAGTTCTCGATAAGGAAATCGATCGCACGCTTGCCTGTCTCGAAGCTCATGAGTCCGCGCTCACCGTGGAAGTTGCCCTGTGCTGCGAAGCAGTAGGAGCAGTTGAGATTACATGTATGCGCTACATGAAGGCACAGTGCCTTTAATGTCCACTTCCTCTTCTTAAGATCATAAGAGATATTCTCGAACTTGTCGGGAGTGAAGAGCTTGCCCGCTTCCTTCAGTGTCTCGATATCTTCGATGCATTCATCTACATCGGCTTTGGTAACGCCGTGCTTCTTTATAATCTGTTCTTCTATCTGCTCTCTTGTGCTATCTTCGTACATCTGAATGATGTCGAAGGCAACCTCATCAACCATGTGAATCGAGCCTGAGAAGACATCGAGAACTATATTTTTATCGTCGAACTTATAACAGTGGATCAATTTGAACTCCTTTGTAAAGGGAAGTAAAAAGGCCTCATAATTTACATTACGAGACCTCTTGCTCTTAGTTTGTTTACTTAAATCCTAAGATTAGGACTTCTTCTCGCAAGCCTGATTAGCAACACCGCAGGATGTCTTACAAGCTGACTGGCAGGATGTCTGGCACTCGCCGCAGCCGCCTTCCTTAGCGGACTTACCAAGATCACGAGTGTTGATAGTGATGATTCTGGACATATCAAACTCCCCCTTGAATTTACTTCCGATATTGTACTTTACAAAGCTTAAGAATGTCAACCGCGGATGACCTTAACTGAATCGCCGGGCACCAAAGCCAAGCGCTCCTTGGTAATCCTCTGTCCCGGGATGATGATCGGTATCCCCGGCGGGTATTTAAACTTGTAGCAGGCAGATATCTTTCCTTCACATTGCTCCTTTGGTAATTCAACACAGTCTGAAGTCACAGCTTCCCTTACAGACATTACTATGTCGGGAGCTTCTGTAGGAAGTACACCCTTAAAGCTTGTGACACTGCCCTCGAGAGTGTTGTCTATCGACAGCAGCGCCTTCTCGAAAAGCTCAAGTGAAGCCTTTGTATCTCCGATGCCCGTCATGGTAATGAGGTGCGTGTCGAAGGAGGCTTCTGTCTCTATGCCCTCAGTGCGAAGTCTTTGGGCAAGGGTAGAGCCGCTGATCACGTTCCCCGTAAGGATAACGAGCTTACTGGGGTCGGTGTTATCTTTTTCGAATAGCTTTATGTGCTTAAGCTCAGTCTTAAGCTTTGCTCGGCACTCGTAAAGAGCCTCTGCCCAAGGTTTTGTGAGAGAGTTGTTTTCCGTTAGATCTGACACCACACGGTCTATCCCGGACATAAGGATATAAGACGGGCTCGTGGACTCGAATACATCCATATAGTGTCTTATGAGGTCTTCCCGGACTGTATCTGAATAAGTAAGAAGTATCGCGGTCTGGGTTGGCGCATGTAAAGTTTTATGGATGCTCTTGATGACCACATCGGCGACGGATGTCTCAGGAAACATCTCGTTGAGACCAAAGTGTGCGCCGTGAGATTCGTCGACTATTAAAGCTGCCTTGTGAGCCTGAGTAATCTTGTATATCGACTTTATATCGCTGATAACGCCTTCATATGTAGGCGAAGTAATTACAAATGTCTTGATGTCGGGATTTTCTGTCAGTACCCGGTCTACCGAATCGGGATCAACTGACAGGCAGAACGGAACTGATGGATCGGTTGCGGGATTGATCGACACGGGAGTACATCCTGCAAGTTCGAGTGCATGCCAGACCGAGATGTGGCAGTTGGATGCGATGAGAACTTTTCCCTTCGAGGAGGCCGCCATGATGGAAGCGAGTATAGGAGCGGTCGCGCCGTTTACAGACAACACGGCCGAACGTGCATTCCACAGGGAAGAGGCTTTGTGCTCGATGTCTTTGATTATTCCTGAAGGCGCATGAAGATCATCGAATCCCGGTATCTCAGTTATGTCGTTCTGAAGATAGGAAGGGATTAGATCAGGGTTTCTCTTATGTCCCGGCATATGCATCGGCGTAATGCCTGATGAAGCCATATCATTAAGTGCGTCTTCGAGTCTGTTCATGACCTATATTCTAAAGAATATTCTTATAATAAGAAACCCCGCCGTTTCTTGAGGAGAGCGGCGGGGAAAAGAAATGGAGTATAAAGAAAGATAAATTACTTAGGTTCGATAACCGTGAAGCTGTAGCTTGATACAGTATCCTGGTTCTCGTATACAACCTTCTGAAGATCCAAAGATGTCTTCAGGATGAGTGTATAAGGTGAGAGGTTTCCATCGAGCGGATCAACGTTAGAAGCATAGCTGATTGCCTGTGCTTCGTCATCAGAGAGGAGCATATACTGGGAAACCAGATAGAGGCTTCTTACACCGATATCCATGTGAACGAGCTTGGGATTGATGGAATAAGAATTCTTAGGTGCAGTCTCTGTTGTAGAGATACGTGTTGAGAAGGAAAGACCGAGAGCAGATGTGGATGTAGCTGCTGCAGCCTCCTTAACGATGAAGTAAGGCTTACCTTCGATACCAACCTTACCTACATCATGGAACAAACCGATGATGATAGCTGACTCTTCGTCGAGCTGAGGCATGATCGTATCCTTTATTCTGAGAAGCTGCTTAGTTACTGCAACGCTTCTGATAAGAAGACCCTTCTCGCAAGCCAAAGGTCCCTCGAGTTCTGCGGGTGCTGTAAGCCAGTTTGTTCTGTTCTCAAGGAAGTCGATGAAGTGATCGAACTCTGTCTTTCTCTTAACAACTGCAGCCTTGAGCTGGTTGTAGAGCTCGTCAACATTGCTTGCCTTAACATCGCACATGGGAAGAATTCCTGTTGCTCCCTTAGGTGCTGCTGATACTCCTGTTGCTGCAGCAGATACTGCTGCTGCTTCTGCAGGTACAGCTGCACTTGTGTCAGAACTCTCTGCAAAATTGAACTTACACTTAGGGCATCTGATTGCCTGATTAGCAATTACCATACCGCAATCGGGACATTTTTTCATACGTGGGGCCTCCATATATATCTTTTAATTACGATGGGTATATCTTACAACTTATGGAGACTGTTTTCAATTTAATTAGTGCAGTCTGACAACAGTTTACAAAAAAGTAAAAAACAATAATAAGGATAGGTTATTTACGCTTAAGCAGTCTTCCGAAGAACACTTTTGCAGAGAACTTGATAGGGAAATACTGCATCTTTCCGGTCTCCTGAGCACGCCTTACCATCTGCACTTCTTCAGGGCTTACGCGCTTGTTGTGATTCATCATGTAGTTCTCTGTTCCGGGAGCTTCGTAGAAGAATCTGTAGTGTGCATCATAAGCATCACCGAGTCCCAATACATGACCGAACTCGTGAGAAGCAACCCGCATGTACCATTCTTTGCGAGGTCTCTTACGAAGATTAAGATGTATGTTTCCGGGGTGCCTTTTGGACCAGTTGATCATGAATGATTCAGGGTGGAATGACGATCTGAAAAGTCCCCATC
The DNA here is from genome assembly GCA_017552455.1 of Clostridiales bacterium. Classification (GTDB taxonomy): domain Bacteria; phylum Bacillota; class Clostridia; order Saccharofermentanales; family Saccharofermentanaceae; genus Saccharofermentans. The sequence goes on along the minus strand of JAFZPX010000023.1, from coordinate 39,617 downwards.
CCCAACGCCACCAGCGGCTCATTACATATGATGTGCCTGTTACCTTTGCAGGAAGCACACATATGTGAGGGCGTTTGTTGCCCTTTTCGATGCGGATAAGATTTACAGTGAAGCCTGCTTCTCCCCAATACTTGCAGATACCTTCGCAGCAGACATCCGCGTAAGTTGCACCCCATTCCTCGTCTGTCTTGAGAAAATCAGGGTGGAAGAGCACATAGCAGGTGATCGTATCACCTTCAAGTGTGACCGGGTATTTGTTTATGGGATTAGTCTGCTTTGTTTCCATAGGATGATTGTAGCACATGGCAATATTACAGTATTATTAAAAACCATTCCCGGTACTTTAGAGAGGGATAAATATACACTAAAATAACGGCATGAGTGAGATTGCAAATAACAAGCCCAAGAAGATCAGACGTAAGTCGGGAGGATTCTCTCTTCCTATGACTTTGGTCTGCATCGCATTCGTAGTAGTTGTCGTTCTTTGTGCAACGAAGTACTACGATGTCCGCATGGCTCGCGAGAGACTTCTTGAGGAAAGAGCAGCACTCGAAGCTCAGAAGGCGGCTCTTGAGGACCGTAACAATAATATCCTCGCAAGAGGCGTTGCAGGACAGGACGCCGATTATGTTGAGGGCGTCGCCAGATCACAGCTCGACATGGTATATCCCGGAGAGATCATCTTCAGGACTACAGGCGGCTGATCATCTCGTCATCTTTATCTGAAATCTCTCGAACTTAACTTTCTCGGTGTATTGCTCATCGAAGAATATCGTCTGGTGAAAAGCCGCGAATTCGTGCGTGTTCTTCTTCATCCAGAAGGGAACGGGAACATCCATCTCCCGGCACAGAATGATAATAGCCTCGGAAAGCTCTCTCGAAAAGCTTACATCCGGGTTCTCGTATTTGATCTCATGCAGGTCCAGAAGCCTGTTTCCTTTAAATGTTCTTCCTTCGAGTACCATCTTTACACATTTTCACCTGAAGTTTGCCTATATTTTGCCTTGTTTATACATCAAAGTAAACCCGTAAGGAGAGTAAGATATAGATGTTTCAATAATGTTCCTTACTTCATAACACCCTCCTTTCAAGGCACGAATTCAGATTCGTGCCTCTTTCTTGCCTCTTTCTTTGTTCTAATGTACGAATAATAGGACTTGCTCCGGAGTAAACTCCAAGAAAAGAGTTATGATCGGAGGCATTTTATGATTGACTATATTATCCTGATATCGCTGTTGATCCTTATAGTGCTTGCGGCTTTTATCCTCATTACTGTCAGAAAGCCTGCGGAGGAAGAAGACGATGGGCGCGCAGAGGAGATGGTGGAGAATCTCCTTTTTAAACTTGAAGATAATAAAGAAGCCGTTCAGAAGGTATCGGTACAGTGTGACATGATGAGTAAGGCTCAGGTTTCTCAAATTCAGGGAATGCAGAATACTGTGGCAACATCACTCAAGTTCAACAGGGAGGAGCAGAATAAGTCGTTTGCGTCTTTCCGTGAAGAGATGATGGCTGCGTCCGAACGCCAGAACAGGGCGATCGTCCAGCTTCAGAAGACGACCAATGACTCGCTTATTGAGATGCAGAAGTCACAGGGCGAATCTCTTCTTAAGATGCAGGAACAGATGAATAATACTCTGCGCACTTCTATCGAGAGCATTACGAAGTCTAATGAGAAGAAATTAGATGAGATCCGAGGAGTGGTCACAGAGAAGCTCGATAAGACCCTTAATGAGAGGCTTGATTCTAACTTCAAGCAGGTCGGCGAGCAGATGGCAAATCTTTATAAGAGCTTAGGAGAGCTTCAGCAGCTGTCGTCAGGCGTTACCAATCTTAATAAGACATTAAGTAATGTAAAGACCAGAGGTAACTGGGGAGAGGTACAGCTCGGACGTATCCTCGAGCAGACTCTTGCAAGAGATCAGTATGAAGAGAATATCGCTACCAAGAGCGAATCTTCAGACAGAGTAGAGTATGCGATCAAGCTTCCTTCTGAAGACGGAACAGCATATCTTCCTATCGATGCGAAGTTCCCTGTTGATATCTATAACAGAATTGTTGAAGCTTCCGAGAATGCTGATGAAGCTGCGGTTAAGACTGCTCGTAATGAGCTTACGAACAGGATCAAGATGGAGGCGGCTACGATCAGTGACAAGTATCTTGATCCTCCGAACACAGCTGACTATGCGATCATGTATCTTCCGACTGAGGGCTTGTACGCTGAAGTGCTTCGTATAGACGGTCTTACAGATTACTGTCACAGTAAGCGCATCATGATCGCAGGTCCTACGACCATCATGGCTTTGCTTAACACGATCTCCATCGGCTTCAGACATATGGCTCTTAACAAGAAGAGCGAGGAGATCCGTAAGATCCTTGAGGCGACGAAGACTCAGATCGATAAGCTAGAAGAGACTGCTTCCAAGGTGGAAGACCGTATCGATAAGGCTTCGAAGGCTGCTCAGGAGATCAAGGACCGCACACGAATCATGAAGAAGAAAATGGGTACAATTGCCACGATCGACACCGAGGAATCCGATAGGATCCTCGGAATCGATGCGGGCTTTGATGATGACGAAGATTAAACTTCTGCTGTCACCTCAACTTCAACGAGTACGTTCTTCGGCAATGTCTTTACAGCTACGCATGATCTTGCGGGAAGCGATGTGAAGTACTTACCGTAGACCTCGTTGAATGCGGCGAAGTCGTTCATGTCAGCAAGGAAGCATGTTGTCTTAACGGCCTTATCGAATGATGAACCTGCTGCCTCGAGTACTGCTCCCAGGTTCTTCATAACCTGTTCAGCCTGTCCTACGATATCTGTTGCTTCGACTGTGTTTGTCTCGGGGTTGATCGCGATCTGTCCCGATGTGAATACGAAGCCGTTACTTACAACTGCCTGTGAATAAGGTCCTACTGCCTTGGGTGCGTTGTCTGTGTGTACTTTGTTCATGTTGTCCTCCTTAGACTGTTTTGAATCCGTGTTTTGTTAGTGCTTTCTTTATCTGGGTTATGTGTTCGTGGTTACGTGTCTCAAGTGTTATGCGAAGATAACATCCGTTGACGTCGCTTCCTTCGTTCGCACGCTCGTGGTGGATCGATATAACGTTAGCACCGAGTTCTGCGAATATCTTTGATACATCCATGAGCTGGCCTGGCTTATCGATAAGTTCGATATTAAGGAAGTATGTTCTTCCCGTCATGAGAAGGCCTCTGCTTATAACTCTTGAGAGGATCGTAACATCGATGTTTCCTCCGGACAAAAGACAAACTGTCTTCTTACCCTTGATCGGAACCTTGTCGAACATTGCGGCTGCAACTGATGCTGCACCGGCACCTTCGGTAACGAGTTTGTGCTGTTCCATAAGTGCGAGTATTGCTGCCGAGATCTCGTCATCTGTTACAGTTACTACTTCATCTACATATTCGGATACATACTTGAAAGTATTATCGCCGGGTTCCTTGACTGCGATGCCGTCAGCGATAGTGGATACTGAATCGAGACGCTCCTTCTTCATGTCGTGAACCGAGTTGAACATGCTCGGAGCACCTGCTGCCTGTACTCCGTAAACCTTGATGTCGGGATTTAGCGACTTCAATGTGAATGCAACCCCGGAGATAAGTCCGCCGCCTCCGATCGGAACGATAACGGCATTAAGTTCGGGAAGCTGCTCGAGAAGTTCAAGTCCGATCGTTCCCTGTCCTGTTATTACAAGTTCATCGTCGAAAGGGTGGATGAAGGTGTAACCTTTCTCTTCTTTAAGCCTTAATGCCTCCTGATAAGCGTCGTCGTAAACGCCCTTAACAAGGCAGATGTTGGCACCGTAGCTTCTTGTGGCTTCGACCTTGGAGATAGGTGCACCGTCAGGAAGACAGATGACTGACTTTATGCCGTTCTTCTGTGCTGCGAGTGCGACTCCCTGAGCGTGGTTGCCGGCCGAGCATGCGATAACACCCTTGGCCTTCTCTTCGTCGCTTAACTGGCTCATCTTGTAGTATGCGCCTCTTACCTTGAACGAACCTGTTATCTGAAGGTTCTCGGTCTTGAGATAAACTTCAGCTTCGGGATTTACCTTAGGCGCGGCGATTATGTCAGTCTGTCTTATAACTTTATCGAGTACGTATTTGGCGTGATAAACTTTGTCTAATGTAAGCATTTTGTGTATTTCCTTTCTTCATTACATGCCGGTTATTATGTCGTCTATCGATCCTCCGGGAGGGAGCATCGGCAGTACAAACTCGTCACAGTCGACTGCACAATCGATAACGAAAGTTCCTTCGCTTGAGAATGCTTCTTCGCATGCTTTCTTAAGCTCTTCTTCCGTGAACACTCTTGTTCCTTTTGCTCCGAACGCTTCCGCAAGCTTTACGAAGTCGGTCGGGCGTTCGAGCGTTGTCTCTGAGTAGTGCTCGTTAAAGAACAGCGTTTGCCACTGCCTTACCATGCCGAGTACTCCGTTATTCAAGATGACTACTACCAAAGGAGTCTTCTTCGTAACTGCTGTCGTAAGCTCATTAAGGTTCATTCCGAAGCTTCCGTCGCCTGTAAAAAGCACGCTCTTCTTGCCGGTAGCTTTGCTTGCACCGATCGCAGCACCCATACCGTATCCCATGGTTCCGAGGCCTCCGCTTGTAAGGAAAGTGCGGGTGCCGTTAAAGGGGTAGCGTTGTGCTGTCCACATCTGGTGCTGGCCTACATCCGTTGCAACAGTAAGCCCGCTCGAAAAGCTGCTTACCACATCGATGATCCTGTAAGGATTAAGGTTTCCTTCCGGAGTTCTTTGCATTGCTTTCTCGGTGTAGTTACTCTCTTCTTCGAGAAGTTCATTTATCCTCTCGTTCCACTCGGGAAGAGTTTTCTTCTCTACCTTGGAAACAAGGCGGGAGAGAGCATCCTTAAGTTCACCCTTCATGGCGATATCGGCAGGGATGTTCTTGTTAAGTTCCTTATCGTCGATATCGATGTGGATGATCCTGAAGTTTCTTGCGAACCTGTCCTTGTTGCCGGTAGCTCTGTCGGAGAATCTGACTCCTACTGCGATAACAAGGTCAGCTTCGTCTTCAGCCTTCGATGAAGCGTAGTGTCCGTGCATGCCCTGCATACCAAGATATCGAGGTGTACCTGCGGGAACAGCGGACAATCCCATGAGAGAACTTCCCATCGGTGCATCGAGCTTCTCTGATAAAGCGAGAAGTTCATCCTCAGCACCTGCTGTGATGACTCCGCCTCCGATGTAGATGTAGGGGCGTGTTGATTTGTTGACCATGAGAGCTGCCGCATCGACATAAGAATCTGATGCAAGTTCAGGTGGAAGCTTGCTTACGGCAGGAGCAGGGGTGAACTCACAAAGAGCACACTGAACATCCTTCGGCACATCGACGAGCACCGGGCCCGGCCTTCCTGATATGGCGGTCTGCCATGCCATTCTTAATGTATCGGCAAGATGAGTAACATCTTTGACGATCCAGTTTCTTTTGGTAACTGATTTTGTTATATCGACGATATCAACTTCCTGGAAACTGTCTCTTCCAAGGAGTGTGGTAGGTACGTTGCCGGTTATCGCCACTACCGGTACTGAATCAAGATAAGCTGTGGCAAGACCGGTTACGATATTGGTTGAGCCGGGGCCGGATGTCGCGATGACGACGCCGGGTTTGCCGCTTGCTCTCGCATAGCCGTCGGCTGCGTGGGACGCACCCTGTTCGTGGGCCATAATAATGTGCGTAATTCGGTCCTTCCTGTTGTAAAGCTCGTCAAAGATGTTGAGCACCTGTCCTCCGGGATAACCGAAGACAGTGTCACACCCTTGTTCGATCAGGGTCTCGATGATGATCTGTGCGCCGTTACGTTCCATAAATACCTCCGTGGCAAAAATTAAGCCCCGGCAGACGTTCTGCCGGGGCTTCGGTTACTTAGTTATCAACAATCGGGATTATCTGTGATTTATAAGCTTATGAAGGGCAGAACGACAAAACGCACGGTCAATAATAATGATCGCGCTCATAATAATGCTGATAATAATAATGGCAGATGCCAAATAACTCATCAGGTCGTGCCCTTTCTAGTGTTTGTTTGCATTGTAGCCCGACGAAGAATAGTTGGCAATGCGGAAAAGAACCTAAAAATGTATTGTTTTCGAATATGGTTTACCTGATGAGCACAATATTTTATTTGTGTTATACTATAGGACAGTTCGCACTATGTGAGCTGTGGCCGGGGTCGGGTCTCGTGCAATTCGATCCCGTGAACCCTGTCAGGTCCGGAAGGAAGCAGCAGTAAGCGGTCTTTCGTTTGTGCCGCGAGGGTGCCTGTCCGGCCGCAGTTCAGATAGTGCGGGCTTTTTGATTTACGGGAGATGAACATGGAATATCAGGCTCTATACAGACAGTTCAGACCGGCAAACTTCGATGAGATAGTAGAACAGAAAGCGGCAGTCGCTACGCTTCGTAAGACCGTATTAACGGGGAAGATAGGACATGCATACCTGTTCTGCGGTCAGAGAGGTACAGGTAAGACCAGTATTGCCAGAGTGTTTGCCAGAGCCATTAACTGTGAGAATCCCGTAAACGGAAATCCTTGTAATGAATGTGCTGTATGTAAGGGCATCCTCGATGGTTCTCTTATGGACGTTATCGAGATCGATGCCGCATCCAACAGAAGCATAGATAATATAAGAAGTATCTGCGAAGAAGTAAGTTACGCTCCTTCACGCGCCAAGTATAAGGTATATATTATAGACGAGGTCCACATGATCACGACAGAGGCATTTAATGCTCTGCTCAAGACTTTGGAGGAACCTCCGGCGCATGCAGTATTCCTTTTCGCGACGACAGAGCCGCACCAGATCCCGCAGACGATACTCTCAAGATGCCAGAGATTTGATTTCAGACGTATCTCTCTCGAGGCTATCAAGGGCAGACTGCGTTATATCTGCGACAAGGAGAATATCAACGCGAGCGAAGATGCGCTCGAGCTTATCGCTTCCATGAGTGACGGCGCGATGAGAGATGCTATTTCTTTCCTCGATCAGGCCGCTGCCATGGCTTCCGGTGAGCAGATCACACCCGAATCAATCGAGGAGATGACGGGTACTGTTAATATTGATTTTATCGCGGACTTCGCGACTATCCTTATCGAGGGAAGCTTTGATAAGCTGCCCGTGAAGTGCAAGGAACTCGCTGACAGCGGACGTGATTTTATCCAGTTTACATTGGATCTTGCCGAGTACTTCAGGAACCTTCTCATCGTAAGAGTGGTTCCGGATCCGATAAAGCTCATTCCCGCTTCGTCTAAGTCTTTGAAGAGAATGTATGAGGTCGCGAACCTTACGAATTCACAGACTTTAACAGGTTTCATAGCTTCATTCTCGAAGATTGTGTCCGATCTTAAGTGGTCGCCTTCCGTAAGGACTAGTTTCGAGATCGCGATGCTCCGCTTGTGCGGACGAAAGATCAAGATGGATGAAGCTCCTCTCGTTATCCCTGATTTCAGCAAGCTTCAGGCTGAAGCTGCGAAGAAGATCTCAGAGGGTAAGATCGAGACGCCCGCTTCTGCGCCGGCCCCCGTTGCCGCTTCCGCGCCGGAGCCTGAGGCTAAGCCTGTGCCTGCAATAGCGAAGGGTTCACCTTTCGCGAAGAAGGCGGAAGAGGTTAAGAAGGAAGAACCCAAGAAAGAAGAAACTAAGCCCGAAGAAGTAAAAGAGGAAGAGCCTGAGGCTGATAAGAAGCCGGGCATCCTCGGATCTTTGGACAAGCTTGAAGAATTAAAGGCTAAGACAGCGGATCTTCTCGGCAAGAAGCCTGAGGAAGAGAAGAAAGAACCTGAACTTCCTCCGATCGCGATGGCGCCTGAAGAGCCTGAGCTTGATGAAGAGGAATTGGAAGAACCTGAACAGCATGAAGAGCAGGCTGCACCTGAGATGCCTGTTCCTCCTATTGCATCTGCGCCTGTTGAAGAGGAGATTCCTGATGAGGATAAGCCTCTCGATAATCAGATAGGTCTGTTCTTTAATGAGGACGATACGTCTGATACGCCGAAGGTAGGTATATTCGCTAATCTGTCGGATTCTGTTCTCGATGATATTTCCATGGAAGATCTCGAGGAGGAAGAAGAGGAAGTATACGAACAGGAGAGCATCGCCTTCGGTGATGAGGATCCTGACCTTCAGGCGCCTACAGGACGCATTGGGGAGACCAAGAGATCCGCACTTTCTACTGCGGTAGATAAGTCCCCTATAGTTAAGAGCAGAAATCAGCAGCCTGAAGAAGATCCCAGACAGATCTGGTTGGAGATCAAGTCTCGCATATATGAGCAGGACAGACATCTCGGTCAGATATTGGCAAGCTCCCGTCTGGCGCTTCTCGGAAACGGCGCATATATAATCATCGGAAGTGACAGCAGTGATGAGGCAAGAAGCCTTGGCGCCGAGCAGGGCTTTAAGAATGTATCTTCACAGCTCAAGCACAGACTGCCCGGAATCAGTCAGGTCTATTCCTGTACGCAGAGACAGTACGATAATGTGCAGAAGAAGTTCGCATCGGAAAATCCCGGACAGGAAGTTCAGGGTGTGGTATTTGCTGATGACAGCAATGACAGGGCAGCGGATTTTATAAACAGCCTTGGCGAAGCAGGCCTTAATACTGAAATACATTTTGGCGATGATTAAGGATTATAAGATTGGAATCCAGTAATAGAGTAAACCGAATCATACTTACTATATATCTGTCTTTTATCCTTATAAGTCAGATAATTGCTGTACCTAACATTAATCTTCCGTTCCTTATCATAGAGTCTTTGGCTCTTATAGTGATCGCTTTATTGGTAAGTCCGGTCGTTATAAAGTATTTCTCGAGATTTAATGTCCACGAGGATCAGCATTTCTGTAAGATATCGGCTCGCACACTGAAGTTCATATTCTATGGCGTTCCGTTCTTTGTTCTGCTCTTGTATTACTTCGCTTACTATCCTGGCGGGTTTACTAATGATTCTCTTGCCCAGTTTAACGAGTATTTCTATAGTCAATACGGAGATTGGCATCCGGCCTTGCATACACTGTTCACCTTCACGCTTCCGCTTAAGCTGACACACGGTTGGATCGGTTCGGTCATCCTCTTTCAGATAATCCTCTTTGCAGCGGCTCTTGGTTATGGCTTTGACAGCATATATAAGTATGCGGGCAGGAATTACGTTCTGGGAAGCATGATCTATATCCTCTTTAACCCTCTGCTGTGCATATGCGTTAATCCTTGGAAAGACACATCATTCGCGATCGGCGCACTTCTTCTTATGACTTATGCACTCAGGATCTATGTAACTAAGGGTGACTGGTTCAAGAAGCCTTTGAACATGGTTCTGTTTGTAGTTGTATTTGTCTTTACGACTATCTTCAGACATAACGCTATACTGTTTACGGCACCTTTGCTTTTGGCTTTGTTGTTCTATATCTCGCGTAAAAGGGCTCTGTGTCTGATTCTTGCAGTTGTTGCTTTGTTTGCAGTTATTAAGGGACCTTTGTACTCTGCTGTCGGTGTTCAGAAGGAATCACAGAGACGTCAGATTGAGACCATGGGACTTCCTCTTACCGTAATCGGTGCTGCAGTTACATACACTCCTGAAGTGTTGGATGAGGATATACTTGAATTCGCATATAAGATCGCACCGGAACAGATATGGGAAGACTATTACGAGATGGGTAATATCAATATCATCAAGTGGGGAACTGTCGACAATATCGATGATATGGTGGATATCGATGTTGTTGATGAATACGAGTCTTCCGAGATCATAGATATGATGTTAAGGTGCTTCAAGGCGTCTGCGTATGTATCATTAAGAAGCTTGGTCAAACTTACAGAAGGTGTTTATACAGTAACGGACAGTCATTATGTTGAGATAGTTCCGTACATTGATGATAACTACTTCGGAATAGGCGTTCCGGGCATAGGAATCGATAATTATCTCGGGCTTAATAAGCCTTCTACAAGGTCGAATATATTAACAACAGCATTCTATTATCACTGGATCATGATTAAGGTTCTTTTTCCTCATGTGTTCCTGTTCTATGGAGTTGCGCTCCTTCTTGTTGTAATATCGTTCTGTTCCAAGTTAAGACTTGGCAAGCTCAAGGACTGGAAGAAAGTTCTCTTTGCTGTCCCTTTGCTGGCTTATAACTTCGGAACGGCATTGCTGCTTACGGGCAGTAATGATTGTCCGAGATATTTTTATTACACTGTATTAGTGGTGCCGGTTCTGCTGGTATTCTTTTACAGGAAAGAAGAAAAGAGCAGATGAAGAAAGTTTTGATCATTGGTGCGGGACCTGCAGGTCTTACCGCTGCATATGAACTGTTGACGAAGTCCAAGGAATACGAGGTTGTCGTATTCGAGGGCTCTGATGTGTTTGGCGGAATATCCAAGACGGTCAACTACAAAGGCAACCGAATGGATATGGGCGGACACAGATTCTTCTCGAAGGCTCCTGAGGTCAACGAGTGGTGGGATAAGATGATGCCCATGCAGGGTGCTCCTTCAAAGGATGACATAATGCTGTCCCGTCAGATCCCGCTTAGTGCAGAAGGCCCGGATCCCGATAAGGAAGATGTGGTAATGCTTACAAGGCATAGAGTATCCAGAATCTTCTTTGACGGTAAGTTCTATGATTATCCCATCTCGCTTAAGCCCGCGACTTTCAAGAATATGGGCTTTGCCAATACGATGAAGTGCGGGTTCAGTTATCTTGGCGCGATGTTCCATAAGCTCCCGGAAGACAATCTCGAGAATTTCTATATCAATTCATTCGGAAGAAAACTGTACTCGATGTTCTTTGAGTACTATACAGAGAATCTGTGGGGAAGACATCCGAGTGAGATCGATGCTTCCTGGGGAGCTCAGAGAACAAAGGGACTTTCCATCGGGGGTATCCTTAAGGATGTGTTCGGCAAGGTGTTCCACGTTAAGAACAGAAAGGTTAATACATCCCTTATCGAGCAGTTTAAGTATCCTAAGCTCGGTCCCGGAGAATTGTGGGAAGTAACAGCAGGGAAAGTAGAGCAGTTAGGCGGAACGATCATTAAAGAGGCTGAGGTTACTAAGCTTCATAAGGAAGGTAACCGCATAACATCTCTTACCTATGTAAAAGACGGAAAAGAATGCAGCATGGATGGAGACGTGTTTATTTCATCAATGCCTTTGAAGGACCTTGTCGGCGGCATGAATGACGTGCCTGATGAGCCTTCTAAGATAGCTGCCGGTCTTCCTTACCGCGACTATATGACTCTTGGTGTTCTTGTTAAGAAGCTTAATCTTGAGAATAAGACTGATATGAAGACGGTCGGTAATATCGTGCCTGACTGCTGGGTATATGTTCAGGACAGAAGTGTTAAGATGGGCCGTTTCCAGATCTACAACAACTGGTCGCCTTATATGGTAAAAGACCTCGAGAATACTGTATGGGTAGGTCTTGAGTATTTCTGCAACGAGGGTGACGATTTCTGGAACATGACCGAAGAGCAGTTCGCGAAGCTCGGAACGGAAGAGATGGTAAGGATAGGTCTTATATCAAGCCTTGATGATGTTCTGGACTCTCACATGGAGAAGGTTAAGAAGGCTTACCCGGCATACTTTGATACATACGATCAGATCGACACGCTCGTCGATTATCTGAACACTATCGATAATCTTTACTGTGTAGGCCGTAACGGTCAGCATCGTTATAACAACCTTGATCATTCCATGATGACTTCATTTGAGGCCGTCAAGTGTATAATCACAGGCAATACGGATAAGACCGCGATATGGAATGTAAATACCGAGAAAGAATACCACGAGCAGAAGGAAGACTCCTGACAGTGTGGTACAATACTTGAGGTAAAAAGAAAAACTAATTCGGAGGAATCAGATAATGGCAAAAGGATTCAAGGGTATGCCCGGCGGAATGGGCAATATGGGAAATCTCATGGCTCAGGCTCAGAAGATGCAGAAGGAGCTCGAGAATGTTCAAATCGAGATCAAGGAGTTGAGAATCCCCGGTTCTGCAGGCGGCGACAAGGTTAAGCTCGTTCTCGGCGGAGATCACAAGATCTACAACCTCGAGATCGACCCCGAGGTTATCGATCCTGAAGATTCTGAGATGCTCGCAGACCTCATCACAGCTGCTTACAACCAGGCTAATGACGAGCTCGAGGCTAAGTCTGCAGAGATGATGAACAGAGTTACCGGCGGAGTTAAGATGCCTTTCTGATATGGCAAGATATTCACCTTCGGTACAGAATCTGATATCAAAGCTCGGATCACTTCCGGGCATCGGAGGAAAGTCGGCTCAGAGGCTGGCTTTTTCCATTTTGTCCATGTCTCAGGAAGAGGCAGATGCACTTACAGGTGCCATAGTAGAGGCCAGAAGGCTAACTAAGCGCTGCAGCATCTGTCAGAATTTTACGGACAGCGATCCCTGTCCCATATGCTCGGATCCTAAGAGGGATACGAGTACGGTTTGTGTTGTAGAGTCCCCGCGCGATGTGTCAGCCTTCGAGAGGATGCACGAATATAACGGCCTCTATCATGTGCTTCACGGTGTGTACAACCCTGTGGGCAACATGAATATGAATGATATAACGCTGACGGAGCTTTTCGCGAGGCTTACGGATCACCCTGAGATCAAGGAAGTGATCGTAGCCACAAACCAGACTGCAGAGGGCAATGCCACTGCACTTTATATCTCGCGTCTTCTCGGAGCGACGGGTATCAAGGTTACGCGTTTGGCCTCGGGTCTCCCTATGGGCTCGGATATCGAGTTCGCGGACGATCTTACACTCGCAAGTGCTCTCAAAGGCCGTAAGGCGGTGGGTTCGTAATGGCAGACAAGAATGAAGGCATGAGGCTTGATAAGTTCCTCAAGGTGTCGCGTATCATCAAGCGCCGCCAGGTGGCAAACGATGTGTGCGACGCGGGAAGAGTGACAGTGAACGGGCGTCCTGCCAAGCCCTCGGTAAGGCTTAAGGTAGGCGACGAGGTCACGATAGAGTTCGGTAACGGTACTGTAGGCTTCCGTGTTCTCTCGCTGTCGCCGTCCATTCGTAAAGAAGACGCCGACTCGATGTATGAATTGATGTAAGTTGCTTCGCTACGTACTCCGCGCTGCGCTTGTGCGTAAGTCCGCTCAGCGAACTTACACAACTCAGAAGAGTTTTGAATTAAGTACATTAATTGAAAACGTCCCCCTATTAATATAAAATAAGGGGACTTTGTTTTTATATTTTCGGAGGAAATTATGGGTAAGATTATCCTGACCGGCGACAGACCGACCGGAAGGCTTCATATCGGACACTATGTAGGTTCGTTACGAAGAAGAGTAGAACTTCAGAATTCAGGAGAGTACGAGAAGATATTCATCATGATCGCCGATGCACAGGCGCTCACTGATAACGTTGATAATCCTGAGAAGATCAGGGAGAACATTATTGAAGTAGCATTGGACTATTTGTCATGCGGAATCGATCCCGAGAAGTCCAATATTCTTATACAGTCAGAGATTTCCGAGCTTACAGAGCTCACTTTCTATTACATGAACATGCTTACAGTCTCAAGACTGCAGCGTAATCCTACGGTTAAGGCTGAGATCCAGTTAAGAAACTTCGAGGCTTCGATCCCCGTAGGTTTCTTCTGCTATCCCATAAGCCAGACTGCCGACATTACTGCATTCAAGGCTACAACAGTTCCTGTAGGTGAGGACCAGCTCCCTATGATCGAGCAGGCTCAGGAGATCGTTCACAGGTTTAACACGGTCTACAAGACAGAGTGCCTTGTAAGACCTGAGGCACTTCTTCCTACTAATGAGGTCTGCTCCAGACTTCCCGGTACAGACGGTAAGGCTAAGATGAGTAAGTCCTTGGGCAACTGCATCTATATTTCCGATCCTGCTGACGTTGTTAAGAAGAAGGTCATGGGAATGTTTACGGATCCCAACCACTTGAGAGTTGAAGATCCGGGTTCGCTTGAGGGCAACACGGTATTTACTTATCTCGATGCTTTCTGCAAGCCTGAGCATTTTGAGAAGTTCGAGAATGAGCATAAGAGTCTCGAGGAGATGAAGGAGCACTACCAGAGAGGCGGCTTGGGTGACGTTAAGGTTAAGAAGTTCCTTATCAACGTACTTGAGGACGAGCTCGCTCCGATCAGAGAGAGAAGAGCAGAGCTTCAGAAGGACATTCCTTATGTTGTTGAAGTGCTTAAGAAGGGTACGGATGCAGCACGCATCGAGGCAGCTAAGACATTGTCTGAGCTCAAGGATGCAATGAAGATCAACTACTTTGAGGATGAGGCTTTGATCAAGTCCTGGCAGGACAAGTTTAACGGGTAATAGCTTATGGATTACACGGCACAGTATGAAGAACTGAATCAGATCATTAAAGAATCCGAGCACATCGTATTCTTCGGAGGTGCCGGAGTATCCACAGAGAGCGGAATTCCCGACTTCAGGTCCAAGGACGGACTTTATAATCAGCACGATGTAAGGTTCGATTCCTATACACCTGAATATCTTTTGTCCATCAACTGCCTTGAGGATGAGCCGAAGGTCTTCTATGAATTCTACAGACAGAAGCTCAACGGCGAGGGCATAGAGCCTAATGCCGCACACATCAAGCTTGCGCAGATGGAGAAGGCGGGTAAGCTCGACGGTATCATCACACAGAATATCGACGGTCTTCATCAGAAGGCGGGCAGTGTTAATGTTCAGGAAGTACATGGGTCCACACTTCGTAATTACTGCGCAAGATGCCACAAGAAGTACCCTGCGGACTACATCTTCAAAAGCGAGGATGCAGTTCCCAAGTGCAATATCTGCGGCGGCCTCATAAGACCTGAAGTTACACTTTACGGTGAGAGTCTTCCCCAGGATGCATGGCAGAATTCCATGAAGCTTGTAAGCAATGCAGACTGCCTCATTATCGGAGGAACGTCTTTGGTAGTTAACCCTGCAGCATCACTTGCATATCTGTTCAGAGGAAAGAATCTGATCATCATTAACAGGGATGTGACAGGTGCAGACAGAATGGCAAAACTTGTTTTCCATGAGAGCATATCCAAGGTTCTCGGGAAGATCGAATTAGACTAATAAACACAAAGGAGAATGGCGATGTTTAAGATCGGTATAATCGGATGCGGCAGAATGGCAGCAAAGATGATAGAGAGTATCAAGGACCTCAAGGAGGTCGAGGTCGTTGCTGTAGCTTCACGTGAGAAGGCACGTGCAAACAAGTTTGTTAAGCAGAACTGTCCTGATGCCAAACCTTTGGGTTCATATGAGCAGATGACCCGTCAGAAGGATATCGATCTTGTATATATCGCTACTCCCAATACATTCCACTATGAGAATGCCGTAATGTGCGTTAAGAACCACATGAACGTTCTTGTAGAGAAGCCTTTTGTTATGAGCCGTGAGGAAGCAGACAGCATCTTCACTGAGGCTAAGAACAGAGGCGTTTTTGTATGTGAGGCCATGTGGACTTCCTTCATGCCTTTGCATAAGAAGATGATGAGCTGGATCAAGGACGGTAAGATAGGTGCCGTCAGATATGTTCAGTCCAATCTCGGTTACAATATCGAGAATGTGCAGAGAATCACTGACCCTACATTAGGGGGAGGCGCTCATCTCGACATCGGTGTATATCCCACTAATCTTGCAGTAAGCATCCTCGGTGAGAATCTTGAGCCTGTATCTGTATTTGCTCACAAGTATTCGACTGGTGTAGAGAAGGACGTAAGCTGTGTTCTCGAGGTTCCTCATGACGGAGCCCTTGCAGTCTCATTCGTAACAGTAGCTTCCCTTACTGACAGAGACGGTTCTGTAATCGGCGAGAACGGTTATATCAAGATCTTTAACATCAACGATTACGAGAAGATCGAACTTTACAATACGAAGGGCGAGCTGATAGAATCTGCCGAGCGTTCGGGAATCAATTCCTATGCGGTAGAGATCCTTGCTTGCGTTGATGCTATCAATAAGGGTCTTATCCAGTGCCCTGAGATGCCTTGGCATAAGACAGCATGCATCGCATCGCTTAATGACAAGATTAGAAAGATGATCTGATAATGAGCGATAACAAGAAAAGAATCAGGATGGTTGCATACTCCGGAATCGTGGCAGCACTCTATGTAGTGTTCACGATTATGGTTGCACCTATCGCATATGGTCCGATACAGTGCCGTATCTCTGAGGTGCTTACGATACTTCCTGCTTTCGCGATGGGGTATGTCCCCGGTGTATCCCTTGGCTGTCTGCTTGCAAACCTTTTTAATCCTGCGGGCAACCTGGGTCCTGTTGATGTTATCGGAGGCACGCTTGCTACTGTCATTGCAGGTGTTTTCTCGAGACTTATCGGCAAGAAGAATAAGTTCCTTGCCATCATTCCTCCGATCGTATCCAACGGTCTTATCGTAGGCGGCTATCTGCCGTTCCTGCTTATCGATGACAGCAGCGAGATCACGGCTACTGTAGTAGGTATATCCATGCTGGAGGTCGCAGCTTCTGAAGCAGTTCTACTTCTTGTTGTGGGTATCCCGATCATTCTGCTTATTAACAAGACTCCCAGACTTAGAAGCTTGGTGGAGAAGATATCATAATGCCACAGTATTTTGAAGCAAATCCGGAAACACCTTCCAACAGAAAGCATGTTGATTACCGCATAAACGGAATCAACTTTAAGTTCGTTACAGATACAGCAGTTTTCTCGAAGACATCTGTCGATAAGGGCACGGACCTGCTCCTCGAGTCAACGATAGCTGACATAAAGAAAAGAGGCGCCGGCAGAAACGAGAGCCTTCTGGACTTAGGCTGCGGCTGGGGTGTTGTCGGCATAGTAATGAAGACCGTATTCACTTTGTTCGATGTTACTTGTGTCGACGTTAATACGAGAGCGGTAGCTCTTGCCAAGGAGAACGCCAAGCTTAATCTCAATGCGCCTGACACGATCATGGTAAGCGATATCCTCGCTTCCGTTCCTGAAGACAAGCTCTTTGATACTGTCATCACCAATCCGCCTGTAAGAGCGGGCAAGAAGACAGTGTTTGCTTTCTATGAGCAGTCTTATGCTCATATGAAAGAGGGCGGTGCTATATATGTTGTCCTGCAAAGAAAGCAGGGAGCGGACTCTACCAAGAAGAAGCTTAATGAGCTGTTCGGCAACTG
Organism: Clostridiales bacterium; assembly: GCA_017552455.1. Lineage (GTDB taxonomy): Bacteria > Bacillota > Clostridia > Saccharofermentanales > Saccharofermentanaceae > Saccharofermentans. The sequence goes on along the minus strand of JAFZPX010000023.1, from coordinate 22,435 downwards.
TGAGACGATCGATATCAAAGGCGGATATCACGTTATGAAGTCTGTGAAGGGAACAAAGGATGCTTCCATTTCCGTTTGATGTCTCACTCTTTATGTTCTTCGTCTATGGCCTGATAGGCTGGGTAGTAGAAGTTATCTACTACGGTATTACCGAAGGAAAGTTTATTAACAGAGGATTCCTTAACGGTCCTCTTTGTCCTGTATACGGCATAGGATTCTACTGCGTTATCTGGTTCTTCCTGCCTGTCATGGATTCGTTCCCGATGCTGTTCTTCGGCTCGGCGATAGTATGTACGACAGTTGAGCTTCTTGCGGGTGTCATCCTCTATGCGATCTTCCGCTTGAGATGGTGGGATTACTCTAATTACAGATTTAATTTCCACGGCTTTATCTGCCTTAGATTCTCCATCTACTGGGGTATCGCATGTTCACTCGGAATGAATATACTTCACCCCGCAGTATTAAAGATAGCGACGCATATCCCGAAGTACGCTCTTATCGGAATCCTCGGCGTATTCTCGCTTCTTACAATCGTCGATATTATCGTTACCGTAACGGCTATCATCGGCTTTAACGAGAAGGTAAGGCTTCTGTCGAGTATGTCCGGAGGCTTAAGAAAGTATTCCGATAAGTTAGGTTCTTCCATCTATGGTACGGTCGATACGATCAAGACCAAGACCGGTCCTGCACTGGAGATTACACAGAACGATTACGTTGAGTTCAGAGAAACATTTGCATCTCACCGTAAGGCAGAGAAAGAACTTGCAAAGAAGAACCGCGCCGAGGAAAGAGCACTCATCGCGAAATACGCTTCAGAAGGCCGCCAGGGTATCGTAAACACATCCAAGGCAGCCGTGCACGCGGTTAAGAATAAGATGCCTGAGATGAAACTCGCATTAAGAATAAGATCTTCGAGAGAAGACGAGAACGCAGAATCAATCAGAGTTCTTCAGCAGCACTATGCAGACATGCTCGGCATGGATTCGGATGAAGAGCTTTTCGAGGATGCGGTATAAAACACAAGAAGGAGAAAGAATATGTCATCAGCATGTGATAGTTGTGCCCACAAAGACGGATGCACCTCACAGGATACATGTGAGAAGAAGAACGGAATCGAGAAGATCCCGTGCAATGAGTTTTCCGATATCAAGTGTGTTATCGGTATCGCGAGCGGTAAGGGAGGAGTAGGAAAGTCTTTTGTAACTTCCACTTTGGCACACAAGCTCGCAGCAACGGGCCTCAAGGTCGGTATCATGGATGCTGACGTAACGGGACCTTCCATTCCGAGAGCATTCGGCCTCAAGGGCATGCTCGAGGTTAATGAGAACGACAGGATCCTGCCCGCAGTTACAGAAGGCGGCATCAAGGCAGTAAGCCTTAACCTTCTTCTTGAGGACGAGAGCTCTCCCGTTATCTGGAGAGGCCCTGTTCTGTCAGGACTTGTAAGACAGTTCTGGAGCGATGTCGAGTGGGGTATGCTCGATGTACTTCTCATCGATATGCCTCCGGGTACGGGCGACATTACTCTTACTTTGTTCCAGTCGCTGCCCCTTGACGGTCTCGTTCTTGTATCGACACCGCAGGAGCTCGTCTCCATGATAGTTGCGAAGGCCGGCAACATGGCTTCAATGATGAACGTTAACATCTTAGGTCTCGTAGAGAATATGGCTTATGTTAACTGCCCTCACTGCAGCGAAAAGATATCGCTCTTCGGTGATGACGCTGTCCTTCTTAAGGAGTCTGCTGAGGCAGGGATTAAGCTTCTTGATAAGCTCCCGTTGGACCCTGCTGTTACAGCACTCGTTGATTCGGGCAATACTGAGAAGGTGGAGACTTCTGACCTTCTTAACAATACTGCGGAGGCTATTACGGCTCTGTTATGAGAAAGAAGCTTGCGGCATCCATACTCTGTACTTTGATACTGGCTTCAGGCTTTACGGCTTGTTCTGGTACAACAGATGAGACCGGTGTACAGACAACGCCTTCTGTGAGTGTGCCTTCAGGTGCGCCCGCTTACTATGACTATCTGGGGAATATCGATTATTCTTCAGATGCTGCTGCACTTGTGTGGGAGCAGGTCGATGGTGAGGATGAAGGTGTGTACGGTATTCAGTACCGTGATGTAATCGACTTTAACGGCATCACTTCACAGTCTGAGATACCGGTGTGTCTGTTCTTCTATTCGTCATATGCGGACGGTTCACAGAATCTAATGGCGGGTGTTGAGGATCTTGCACAGACTCTGGTAGGTAAGGTGCTGTTCATCGCGGTAGACGGAGTAGAAGCTGACGCCATAAGCACGGCTTATGAAGTCGGCGGTTATCCGGAGTTTATTCTGCTTGCGGATAACGTCAGGATATCTACATTCTCGGGACTTGATTATACCGAGTGGAATATAGATGACGTAACGGCGTGGATAACGGATAATGGGTATGAACCCGATCTGAGTATGCTTTTGAGGTGACCATGGAATACGCTTATATATCGACTATTGGACAGGACAGTCACAGGTTTACGGAAGACGTATGTGATCCTTCCGAGAACGGAATCATGCTCGGTGGATATAAGGTGCCGCATGACAGACAGTTCCTTGCAAACTCTGACGGAGATGTGATCCTTCATGCGATCACCAATGCTGTATCCGGATATACAGGCGTTAACATCCTCGGAGGCGCTGCCGATAAGCTGTGTCTTGAGCAGGGGATAATGGATTCCAAAGTTTATCTCGAGGAAGGACTCAAGTATCTTGGGGACGCATCGATAGTGCATGTGTCTTTGACAGTCGAGTGCCTTCGTCCTAAGCTTAAAGAGCATATCCCGGCAATCAAGGAATCTGTAGCTAAGATTCTTAAGATCGATCCTTCTCATGTCGGTCTCACGGCTACTACTGGTGAGGGGCTTACGGGTTTTGGAAGAGGAGAAGGAATACAGGTATTTGCCATTATGACGATCAAGGCACCTGTGTAAGTTAGGACTTATAGATGAAGATAAATATGTCTGACAGCAAAAGAACGATAAGAGTAATCCTCGCCGCTTTGGTAGGCGTGATCATTCTTGTAACTCTGTTTTGTCAGTCGAAGTCTGTCTTCGTTGAAAGAAATTATATGTATCCGACAGAGACTTTCATTCAGCTTGAGAATGGCAAGCCTGTCACTCAGGATATAACTGTTTCCGGAGCCAATCCCGTTCTCCAGGATATCTCCATCATGTTCGCGACGAACGCGCGAGTCAACGAAGGTGATGTAAAGGTCGAGTTGCTTTCAGGTGAAGACGTTTTATATTCATGGGACGTTGATGCTGCAGAAATTCTTGATAACGCCATACGCGGATTCGATGCCAAGGACGGTATCACTCTTTCTTCGGACGGAGTTTATACGATAAGGATAACCGAGACATTTGAAGGCGAGAACAATATTGCTGTCGGAGCTTCTACTACAGGTTTCCTGTCGTGCACGATATCGACATACGATTCAGGAAGATGCCTTAAGTGGTTCCTTCTTATGTCATTCCTCTTCATTGTCGGATACATTGTTCTTCTTGTGTGGGGAGGACTTCTTGAGTATTCATATACGAAGCTCATCGTAACCGGATTGGTTGCTTCGCTTGTGATCTTTATCATCGGTTTTGATCTTTTCCCGTCTGTAAGAACAACGCTTGAAGTAAAGCCTGTGCCTTCTTCGACCGGCGTCTGGGATACGATTGAACCGGGTGGTACAAGAGAATACACATTTACTTGTGATTCCGATGCGTTTGAGGATCTCGAGATCTTTACAGGCGGTGAGAATGTTTGTGATCTTGAGCTTACGCTTATCAATACTTCAACAGGAACTGTATATTACGATGCCGTTCATGCACAGCCTGAATGGCATGTATCAACCGGAAGAATCTGCACGATGTTAAGTGCGGATAAGTCTCAGGCCGGTCAGAGATATTATGAGAACGGTGTTTATAACCTTAAGATAACGAATCTGTCTGCTGACAAGGCTATTGATATAGAACTCGAAGCTCCGGTGGAAGAGGGACAGACTGGAGTTGTAACTTATGCGGGTATTCGTTATACATCTCTCGGTATCAAGATAGTTACTCTTGCTATCGCGATGATGTTTATTTATCTTGTAGTGCTTAATGTTTTACGTGAGGCGAAGAAGCTTACAGTAGAAAGATTCTTCCTTATCACAGTAATTCCGTTGTCGATTATGTACCTGCTGTTCTTCCAACCCTGGAATGTACCTGACTGCGGAGCGCATTTCCTCGCAAGTTACAGAGCATCCAATCTTCTTCTTGGAATTAACGGCAGGCTTGAGTGGTTTGCAAGATCATGTGATGCTGACTACTACAACGGCATCTTATGGTGGGCAGAGAGAAAACCTGATCTTGAAGGAATCGCTTCAATGATCCATGGCCTTAACCGTAATGATGTCGAAGTATCGCTTGTTGATCAGATCCCTCACGAGACAAAGATGGTCTATTATTCGACTATCAACTGGATGCCTCAGTCGATCGGTCTTGCGATCGGCAGACTCATCGGTCTCGGACCTGTTCTTACTGTATTCATCGCAAGAGTTCTTACACTTGCAACGTTTATTCTTTGCTGTTACCGTGCGATAAAGAATACGCCGGTGGGTAAGATCATCTTCGCATCGGCAGCACTGCTTCCGGTATCTCTTATGATGAGCAGCTCATTCTCCTATGACTGCATGGTTATCATCGTCACATTGAATTTCACAGCCATTATCTTCAAGCTCCGTAAGGAGTATTCAAAGGATGCGCTGATAGAAGCAATAATCTGGGCATTTGTTCTTGGTGCCATAAAGGGAGGATCGGTTCTTCTCATACTTCCTTTGGCGCTTCTTCTTATCAAGAAAAACAAGCAGTCTGCTATCACGGTTTGTTCCGTTATCGGTACAGCACTTCTGTCTGTATTGATCTTCGATAAGCTTCTTCCTACGGATGAACTGTTCCAATTCGGTGAAGAGAATAGCGGCAACATGATGACGGCATTTGCTTATACGCATCCTGTCGAGTATCTGAAGATGCTTGTAAGAACTTACTTCTACTTTGGTGATACTTATGTCAATCAGGCGATGGGTCGTGAGTTGAGTTATCTTGAACCTGTATTAAGTTCGTTGTCTGTTGCGGGTGCACTCATCAGTGCTCTGGTATACTCAACATTTGAGAAAGACGAACTCGAACTCGGAAAGAAGGATCGCATCGTGTCGGGTGTCATCATACTGCTTGCGTTCGTCATGACTCCTGCGATGCTTCTAAGTTATACACCTGTAGGCTCAGGCATGATCTACGGAATCCAGGGAAGATATCTGTTCTCTGTATTCCCGCTTCTTATGATATTCATAACCAAGTTTGGCCTGAGAAGAACAGGAGTAAGTATCGACGAGGATAAGAGGACTTTATCAGTCAATGCATGCACAAATGTCTATGTGACATTCACGATTATCATGCTCTATACTCTTTTGAAATTATATCTGTCACGTTAAGGAATAATATGATCAAAGAACTGTTTATCAAATACAAGGGAATAATCTTCTACGGCATCTTCGGTGTCATAACAACTGTAATCAACATCGCGACATATGCGGTATGCTACCGCGTCCTCGGTGTGCCGAATGTCCCGAGTAATATCATTGCATGGCTCGTTGCCGTACTGTTCGCTTTCATCACAAACAAGCTTTATGTATTCGACAGCAAGAGCATGGAAAAGAAGACTGTCATATCGGAACTTATCAAGTTCATGGCAGCAAGACTTGCGACCGGCGGTATCGATCTGCTTATCATGTTCATCGGAGTTGACGTAATGCACGGACCTGACGTGATACTCAAGGTGTGCTCGAACATCATCGTCATCATCCTGAATTATGTGTTAAGTAAACTGGTGGTCTTTAAGAAAGCAAAGACTGAGCAATAATGATGTCTTCAGGCGTCGTGATCTTGATGTTAGAGTAAGATCCTTCAACTATTCTGACCTTATATCCGTAGTGTTCCGCAAGTGCCGTATCATCGGTTGCTTCGAACTCTTCGTCATAAGCTTTCTCATAACATTCTTTAAGAACGGAATACTTGAAACACTGAGGAGTCTGCACCTCATATAGAAGATCTCTGTTCGGAGTGGATTCAACCATAGTAGTTCCGCTCTTTACCATCTTGATCGTGTTCTTGGTCTTAACTCCGCTTACGCATACATCGGTGTCCTCTTCTAAGATGGCTTCAAGGCATCTTGAAAGAGAATCAGAATCGATAAGGCATCTTGCTGCGTCATGAATGAATACCGGATCATCAGCATCGGGTTCGGGTAGATCGGGATCGTTCAGTGAGAATACGCCATGACTGACAGACTCAGTTCGTGAAGCCCCGCCTTCGACTATAATCTCTACGAAGGAAGAAAAAACCTTGCCATCGATATAAGATGCCCAATCATCAGACTTCCCGATAGGGACAACGAGCACGCCGCAGATGTCGATGTGTTGCTCATCAGCAAACTTCTTAAAAGCTGTCAGTGTCCTGTCGATTACAGGAACACCGTTAACTTCCATAAGAAGTTTATTCTTATCTGACTTCATTCTCGATCCAGAGCCAGCGGCAGGGAAGATCACATACAGTTTCTTATGAGAAAAGGACATCTGTTGCCTCCGATACATTATCAAGGAAGAAGAATTCCATATTACCGTTATCCTTAACTGCATTCTTGCAGCTTGAAGGAAGAACTATATTCTTGATGCCGAGTCTTCCGGCTTCTTCGATGCGAAGATTAAGGGAAGAAACAGGTCTTAACTCTCCTGTGAGTCCGACCTCTCCGAGGATCATGGTATCGGGCTTGATCGGGATGCCTCGTGCAGAAGAGACAACAGCTACTATAAGTGCAAGATCGCACGCAGGATCCGTGATGCGAAGTCCCCCGATGACATTGATGAATACATCTTTGGTGTTCAGATTAAGCTTGAACTGCTGCTCCGCTACAGCAAGAAGCATGGATGTTCTGGATCTGTCCGGACCTGAAGTCATTCTTTGAGGTGTACCGTAGCATGTGTCTGCCGCGAGTGCCTGAATCTCTATGGTAAGTGCTCTTGCGCCTTCCATCGCGGATGTGATGGCTGATCCCGGAGCTTCCAAGGGGCGTCCGCTGATCATGAGGGCAGAGGAACTGTCCACAGGCTTTAATCCCTGCTGTGTCATCTCGAAGAAAGCAAGCTCTCCTGATTTTCCGAATCTGTTCTTAACTGATCTTAGTATCCTGTAGGCGCCGGTATTGTCGCCTTCGAAGTAGAGTACTGTATCTACCATGTGCTCGAGTGTCTTGGGACCTGCGATATTGCCATCCTTGGTTACATGTCCTACGAGGATTATGGGCAGACCGTTGGTCTTGGCGATTCTTATAAGTCCTGCCGTGACCTCTCTTGCCTGTGATACGCTTCCGGGAGTTCCGTTGACGTTCTCGGAATACAGAGTCTGGATGGAGTCGATGATGCAAAGAGAAGGCTTGGTCTTGGACAACTCTTCGGCTATTACTTCGAAGCAAGTCTGGGCACAGATGATGATCCTGTCTCCCTTGACTGATAATCTGTCAGCTCTCATCTTGATCTGCGCAGGTGACTCCTCGCCTGACACATAGAGAATATCTCCTTCGCCTTCGAACTTATCTGCAAGCTGGAGGAGGATTGTCGACTTACCTATGCCGGGTTCGCCTCCGAGAAGCGTAACTGAACCGTCAGTGATACCGCCTCCGAACAGAAGGTCGAGCTGATCTATGCCCGTGGAAAGTCTTACATAATCCTCTTTTCCGGCTTCGTTAAGTCTTACTGTCTCGCGCCTGTCGGTCCAGGAATAACTCGAAGCCTTGAAAGCAGGGGAGTCGCTCTTCGTGTTGGAAGAAGACTTTCCCGAGCCTGTTACTGTCGTTGATTCTACAAGCGTATTAAAGCTGCCGCACCCCGGGCATTTGCCCATCCAGCCGGCAGTCTCATAACCGCATTCCTTGCAGAAAAATGTCACGTTCTTCTTAGCCATACAGAAAGTATATCACGGCGAACTGCGGCTTTGAGTACGATTATTGTCTCTTTGAAAAGTTGGTAAAAAAAGACGGGTTTGGAACGGCCTCAGATAATGTTTTCAAGCCTTTTAACTGCTTCGATGGTATTTTCCTTTGAACCGAATGCAGTCAGTCTGAAGTATCTGTCTCCGCCTTTACCGAAGCCTTCTCCCGGAGTACCTACGATCTGCACCTCGTTAAGGAGCTTGTCGAAGAACTCCCATGAGCTGCATCCCTCGGGACACTCGAGCCAGACATACGGAGAATTGTTTCCGCCTGTATAGAAGATGCCCTTCTTATCGAGCAGCTCAGTAATAAGCTTGGCGTTCTGCTTATAGTAAGCGATGTTCTGTGCGCATGCCTTTACACCTTCGTCAGAAAGAGCTGCCTGTGCTGCTCTTTGTACCGGATAGGATACGCCGTTGAACTTAGTAGCCTGGCGTCTCTTCCACAAAGCGTGGAGACTTACCTCGCCCGCTTTAAGAGTGGTGGGGATGACAGTCCATCCGCAGCGTACGCCGGTAAATCCTGCAAACTTCGAGAAAGAGCAGATTTCTATGGCGCAGTCGAAAGCACCGGGGATCTCGTAGATGGTATGAGGAATACCTTCTTCTGCTATGAAGGCATCATAAGCTGAGTCATAGATGATAAGGCTTCCCGTCTTAAGGGCGAAGTCTACCCAGGCAGTAAGGCCTTCCGTGCTGTATACAGCACCTGTTGGGTTGTTAGGAGAGCAAAGATAGATAACAGAACCTTTGTGATCTCCTGAAGGAAGCTCAGAGGGAAGGGGAAGGAATCCGTTCTCCTTGGTGCCGTTTATGTATGTGATGTTGTTGCCGTTCATCGTGTTGGAGTCAACATAAACGGGGTATACGGGATCGGGGATGATTACGGGGTTGTTTCCTAGGATATCAACGATGTTTCCGAGGTCGCTCTTAGCCCCGTCTGAGACAAATATGGAACCGGGTTCTACGGATACACCCATACTTCCGTAGCGTATGGAGATTGCATCTTTAAGGAAGTCGTATCCGTACTCGGGAGGATATCCGCGAAAAGTCTCTTTGCATCCCATCTCCTGGCTTGCCTTGACCATAGCCTCAACTACGACTTGGGGAAGGGGCAAGGTTACATCTCCTATGCCCATTCTTATGATGGAAGCTTCAGGGTGTGCCTCCTGGTAGGCCCTTACTCTTGAGCCTATCTCGGAGAACAGATATGTCTCTTTGATATTCGCGAAGTTAGTATTTGTCTTGATATCCATACGCTCTTCCTTTCAAATAAAAAACGCGCCCACCCGCGGAGCTAATAAAGTCCGCTGCCGATGAACGCCATTGTCCAAAAGAAAATCTAACACGGTATTCTTACAATGTCAAACCTCACGGGGCAGTGACTTGTAGTATAATGTCAAGGTGTCTTTATATATGAAGGGATAGAACGAATAGTGGAGACTAAGTGGAGCCGACATTACGGTGCAGATGTTTTTACACCGGATATTAACGAGAACCAGAGTGCTTACGAAGTTTTTCGCGAGTCTGCTTTAAAGCATTCCGACAGGATCGCACTTGAGTTCGGTAAGAGGAAGTTTACTTACAAAGAGCTGCTTGCCGAGATCGACAGGTATGCTTCCATTCTGGCGGCTAACGGCGTATACCCCGGAGGAAGGGTAATGATCTCCTGCAGAAGGATGCCTCATCAGATTATCGCTTTCTATGCGATCAATAAGATCGGTGCCTCTGTTTGTTTTGTCATGCGTAACGCAAGTCCCGAGATCTACCAGAGGGTCGGATTCGCAGTAAAGGCTTCCCACATCATATTCACGGTGGAGATATACGAACGTTATAAAGAGATGTTCAGACATACACCGATTCATCAGATAATCCTTGCCAAGAGTACGGATTATGCTCTGTCCTCGGATCTTCTTAATCCCAATATGTGGGATCTTAAGATGCACGAGAAGTATGATGTCGAACAGGATAAGGGTGCTCCGGGACCGCAGATAGTATTGTGGAAGGATCTTTGGAAAGATGATCTGCCTGAGGTCTCAAGACCCATCGCTCCCGATGAGCCGGCAGTTTATTTTACAAGCGGAACTGCGGCGGGCTCTGTAAATATTGTTAAGATCAGTTCTCGTTCCTTGAATGCTCAGGCTAAGCAGTGTGCTTTCCTTATGGGGAGGAACAACAGCAGAGTGTTCTCGTTCATCAGAATGGACTTCTCATATGGTATGTGTTTCGCACTGCACACGACGCTTCTTAACGGACACACTTATCTTATCAATACACAGAAGGAACTCGAGTTCTCCGCACATGATATCAACATCTATAAGCCTGATATCATCATCGGTTATCCGCAGATGCTTACATCGCTTATTGACAGCGGGGCCATTAACGGCAAGGCTCTGAAGACGTTAAAGGCGATCTATTCTTGCGGCAACATAATGTCCGGAATAGATTATTACCGTTTGAGAGAGTTCTTTGACAAGCGTCACCTAGAGCCCAAGATAGTAAGACTCTACGGCATCACGGAGACATGCTCTGTTTGTATGTATCTGCCACAGGCGGAGGTGAGACCTTCTGCTCTTGGTATTCCTCTTCCGGGAATTAACATGAAGATTGTCGATCCCGACACGAACAGCGAGGTGTCACACGGCCAGTCGGGTGTTATCGCGATCAATACACCGGCTTATATGCTCGGTTATGCAGAGGCGGATGACGATACTGCCACGGTCATGAGAAAGCTGCATGATAACAAGACGTGGATACTTACAGGCGACATCGGCGTAGAAGGTGACGATGGTATCTTCTACTATCAGGGAACGAGAAGAAGAGTATTCGACAGAGGCGGAATGCATATCTATCCTCAGCTTATCGAGGATACGATAAGAAACATCATCGGTGTCGAAGACTGCTGTGCAGTTCCGCTTGAGGACGGGGATGACATAAAGGTCAAGGTGGCAATAAAGCCCGAGCACCACTACCTGTTTAATAACGATAAGCTTAATGAGCTTAAGGATAATATCGAGAGGACATGTGAGATGGAGATGGTAGCCCCCATGTGTCCGGATGAATATGAATTTATGGCCTATCTGCCGACAGGAAAATACGGCAGGGTAGATTATGAAGCGATAATTAAGATGTTCAAGGAGGAGAACGATGAACAAGAAGATCTTAAAGACGATCTGTCTGATGTTGATCCTCGCGATGGCATTTAACATCGCAGGCTGTTCAGCGGTCGAAGAGTTCTTTGATCTCGGTAAGAGTCACAGAAGAGAACACAACAGGGATGATGACGATGATGATCCTGAAGAGACGGAGGAGACAGAGGAGACCGAGCCTGATGAGACAGAGCCCGATGATCCTCAGCCTACAGTCGCTGATGTAAGTGACGAGCTTACATATCCCGATCATATAGCATCATATGCAGAGATCCATCCTTCACATGCTGCAGGTACTGTTTCCGGTGAAGACGCGGTAGAGATCCTTAATGATCTCGAGTCGCAGGTTCTTGTTGACGGAATAGGTTCAAGCTATGTTAATGCTGAGATCTACTTCGATGATTATGAGAGCATCGGCATTCATTTTGATGAGGATGACATCGGATGGGGTCCGGTTATGACTGATCATGATCAGGACGTTGCTGATGTTGAAGAAGCTCTTGAGCAGCTCTATTCCATCGATCGTGAAAGTCTGGATATCGATGACAGGATCTTCTACGACAAGTTCCTTTATGATATGGAGCTCACAGCTTATGCTCTGCAGTATACAGCTTTTGATTATTATGAGAGTGCTCTGAAGCCTCTTACAGGTCCTCAGTCAGAGGTTCTGTTCATCCTTGAGGTCCTTGACTTCGAGACTGTCGAGGATGCCGAGAATTATATCCTCGTACTGCGTGATACAGACAGATTCTATGATGAACTGTGCGAGTTTGAGGAAGAGCGTGCGGATTACGGATTCGTTAATTCCGATGACGTTTATGAGGAAGTTGCCGAGTCATTCGATAATCTTGTGGCTCAATCTGATGACTGCTTCCTCTATGAATCATTCCGCGACAGACTCGATAATATCGACGGTCTTACAGATCAGCAAAGAGAAGCTCTGATTGAAGAACATGATCAGGTTATGCAGGATATCGTATTCCCTGAGTTCGAAGAGTGTGCCGAGCGCATGAGAGCTTTGGAGTGTGGTGCTCCTTCTGTCGGAGTAAGCTCTTACCCCGGCGGTGATGCGTACTACGCATATATATTTGCTACTCAGACTAACTCCGGAAGAACTATCGAAGCTTCTATCCAGCAGCTTGAGGATTATACAGATTCAATCATGAATACGATGACGAGTGTTGCATCAAGCCCTGATACATCGTGGGTAGATGAATACTTAGACCATGATTATTCCATTGGTGATACACAGGATAACCTCGATTATCTCTACGATATCGTTCAGGATGATTTCCCGGCTATTCCGGATCATGACTACAGGCTTATGTCTGTACCTGAAGTGTTTGAGGATGACTTTTCACCTGCGGCATTCCTCGGCTATCACCTCGATACTTTTGATTCGAACATAATCATTACGAACGAGGGTTCCATCTCTGATACATTCGGTATCACATGTGCTCATGAAGGATATCCCGGACACATGTATGAGTCCCTGTATCACAGAAGCAGCACGTCGCACCCTTATATGTATATCTGCGACTCGATAGGTTATGCAGAGGGGTGGGCTTCATATGTTGAGAACTATTCTTTCAAGTATTTCAGCATTACACCCGCAAGTGAGGTTGTTCGTGTTGAGAATCAGCTCAACAGTGTATTGTTCGCAAGATTTGACCTTGGTATCAATTACGAAGGCTGGACTGCTCAGGATTGTGCTGACTGGTATGGCGATCTTGTCGGTATGAGCGTATCAGCTGACATGATCATGGATGCTTATAATCTTCTTCTTTCAGATCCGGGTTACGGCATCAAGTACGGTCTTGGAATGATCAATACAGGTATGGTAATGGCACAGCTTCATAATGATTTCCCGAATGCAACTGACATGGAAATCCATACAGCATATCTTAATGCCATGTCAGGAACATTCGAGCAGATCCTTGAGTATGCTGAGTATTTCCTCGACGAAGAGTATTTTACAACTCCGGTTGCAAACTGGGGCGATGTTTATACAGGTTCAGGCAATGTCTCTTCCGGTACTGCTCAGGATGATGACGATGATGAGCCTGATGAGACAGAGGAAACATCAGGAGGAAGCTTGCTCGGAAACTAAGCTTCAGATCACATTCGATATGAGACACGAACACCGTCCGGAAATCTTCCGGACGGTGTTTATTTGGGCAAATCTCATTATTTTTAAAATAAGATAAAAAACATTTGTCATACAGAACATTATGTTATAATAATTCTGAATTATTCATCGGAGGTTGAATATGGCGGTTTTAACTAATCTGGCGAGCACTCTTACAGCCAGATATTTCCCTTCCAAAACTTTAACAGACGCTTTCTACCTTGACGGAAGACTCTTCGGAAAGAGAGAAGCACGTCAGGCTGATATAACAATAGAGAAGAACGAGAGAGGTTATTTCCTTTCTGTATTTGCACACCCGAAGCTTGCTAACTACGAACCCGGTATGATGCCGCCTTATGAGCCGGAGCTTCGCGGTACATGTAACGAAGTCAAGTTCGGACACAAAGAGATCGATGAGATGATCGAAGGATTCCTTACGACTGCTGTTGATGTAACAGGCAAGTCAAGGATCGCTGAAGCGGATGACCGCACGCCTTATTTCTCAGGTATCATCATCAGAGACTCTGAGGCCTTTGCTGTTACGATCGGCACAGGTCTCGCATTCCTTTACAGAGACGATACACTCTATCCTTTGACAGACGCTGGCATCCCCATGGAGCCTATCGATGCCAAGGGCAACAGAGTTGCAGATTTCCTTTATTACTGCTCATCCAAGACTGCTAACGCTTTGTGGTCCAACTTCTTTACTCTTGCTCAGGACGATTGCATTATCCTGTGTAACAAGGAAGTTTACGATGCACTCGGTCAGCGCGAGATCTTAAGAATCCTCGATGAGGCTGACGATCAGTGTGATGCTGCAGGCGTCATCATTACTCAGGCTTCTGCAAGAATGCCTGATGTACCTATGCAGTTTGCCATCTCCTTCGTAGAGGATGTTGTATCCGATGAGAAGAAGGGACTGTTCGGATTCAGAAAGAAGGCTAAGGAAGAAGATACTTCTGACATGAGCATTCAGTCGACACTTGACGGCGGACTTGTAGGTGCTGCTGCCAATGCGGCTGCTCAGGCAGGTTTTGCAGGAAGCATGACGATTGATCCTTATCAGCCTCAGGGCGAGAGCTCATTCGTTATGTTTGGTGATAATGGTGCTGCCAACATGGCTCCTCCTGCTACTAACCAGCAGGCTACAGGAGACCAGGGCATTGTTGTAGATGCAGCTAAGAAGGAGAGTGACGGCCAGTTCGTTCAGTTCCTCGATCCTTCTGTTGATAAGGACGTATCCGAGGTTAGTGCCGAGGATGTAATGAAGACTTTGTTTGCAGACTCCGTTAAGAGTACTGCTGCGGCTGCTTCTGCAGCTGCAGGTACGGCAGCTGCCGCCGGCGCTGTTGTCGCAGGTGCTGCAGCGGCTTCTACTGCTGCTCCTGTAGTCGGTGAGGCTGCAGCGGCTGCTGTTGCTGCTGAAGGTGTATCCGAGGCTGCAAGCTCAGCAGAGTCTATCTTTGTAAGTGAAGCAGTTAATCCTTTCGCTTCGGTAAGTACTCCTTCCGAGCCTATGCAGACTGTTTCCAAGACTGAGTTCACGATCAATGATGATGCAGATGCAGATAAGACGAAGCCTGTCGAGAGACTCGACGCAGCATTTATGGCAAAGCTTGCTCAGGAAACTGAAGCAGCAGCTACTGCCAAGGAAGCTTCCGAGCCTTCCGCTACTTCACCTTTCGTAGCTGCTTCTTATGCACCTAAGGCTGAGCCTGTTGTTGAGACACCGGCTCCTGCTCCTGTTCCGGAGCAGCCTGCTGAAGGAACGTTCGTATTCTCACAGAGCACAGAGAGCCCTGTTGCTCCCGGTGCTGTTGCTGACACAAGCACGGACTTCAATCCTTACAGCGTAGGCGACAGCGAGGAGATGCAGAATGCCGAGCCTCCTGTCTTTGGTTCCGAGGGTGTACTTACTGCTCCTTCCGACGAAGAGCTTGCAAGCGCTTCTGAGGGTATTCCTGTTCCTGAATTCGATATTAAGAGTGATAAGCCGCAGATCGAAGAATCCGATAAGTTAGGAGTTGAGTTCCCGGTTATGACAGACAATGACAAGACTACTGAGCAGAACAATGAGAACATTCAACCTGAATCCGGCAACGATTTCAGCCTTCCTTTCGAGAATGGAGCACAGACTGTAAACGATATTCCCGAGCCTGTTCCTGAACAGATTCCCGAGATGCCGGTCTACGGAGCAAATGACTATCAGGCTCCTACAGCTGCAACTAATGCGGATGTGCCTGTAGATAACCCTGATCAGGGCGTTTACTCTTACGGTCAGATGGTAAGCAACGAGAATATGGCTGAAGAGCCTGTTCCTGAAGCTCCCGCTGCCGATCCCGGATTGGACTTCGGTTATGCAATGCCTCAGGCTGAGCCCGGACCGGCTCCCGTAGAGGCACAGGACGATCAGTCCGGTTATGAATCATTGAGCCCGACGTCCTATGGACCTTACGATGAGCAGCCGTATGTTGACGGCAAGTACGGATATACACCCGGACAGTACCAGGAGGGTTACGACAATCCTGCAGGTGCACCCGGTGAGGTTCCGCCAAGCTCAGATGATGATTGGATCAACTCCATTCTCGGAATCGATGACAGTGCCTTTGATATGGCCGGTACTGCAGCTGCAGCGACCGCCGAGGCAGGCATGGAAGCAGGAGGTGCAGCGATGGCAGGTAACGGAGCTTATGGTTATAATCCTCAGCCCGCGAATCAGGGGGTTCCCCAGGCTCAGAGAAGACCTGGCGGTTCAACTACGAGCAGACCCAGAACGCAGTCTTCCGGTTCCGGTAACGGCGGCGGTAAGAGGAAGGTTCCCAAGCTCAATAGAAACGGTTATATGTTCCTGGCATTTGTTATCGTATGTATCGTCTGCCTTATCATCCTCATCAGCGCGATCGTAAGATCCTGCGGTAAGAAGGAGGCAGAAGTTTCCGAGACAGATGTAAACGTAACAGCAACAGAGACAACTATCGCAGTCGAGACAGAGCCTGCAGTAACAACTTCCCAGGATCCTTCGTATCCTATCGGAAGATTCCAGTTCTCTGACTACATCGGCTACAGAACATGGTGGGATCTGTTCAACACAGTTTACGGAATTGACGATATCGCCAATACATCTGACCCGAGAATCCAGATCATCCTCGATTACAACGGTCTCGATGCTTCTTACACACCTAGCAACGGTGATGCATTGCTCCTGCCTCCTATGGGCGTTCTTGACGGAACTATTCCTGTAACGTTCCAGGTAGGCGGTGGATCTGCTGCTCCTGCTGATTCAGCAGTAAGCGGTGAGGTTCAGACAGTTGACGGCGCTGCTGATTCTGCAGCTGCAGAGACTCAGGCAGCTAACCCTGACGAGTTCGTTCAGATGGATCAGGATCCTACTTGATCAACGTAAATTGAAAATTACTTGACCAAAAGAGCCGGCTGATAAAGAAAAGCCGGCTCTTATTTTATTTTTTGTAATATTTAACAACCTCTTTATGCTCACTTTTGCCTTTTGCCCGTGCTATAATCACATGGTTGCTTTTTATATATAGGAAGGACTCTATTGATATGCACAAGAAATTATTTATACCGGGACCCGTTGAAGTTAATCCTGATGTACTCGAGAAGATGGCTACACCTCTTATCGGACACCGCACAAAGGACGCTACTGCTTTGCAGCAGGGTATCTCTGAGAAGATGCAGAAGGTTATGGCTACAAAGAACACTATCGTTCTTTCCACATCCTCAGGAAGCGGACTTATGGAAGGTGCAGTAAGATGCTTCACAGCTAAGCGCGCTGCAGTATTCTCCATCGGAGCTTTTGGTAAGAGATGGTACAAGATGTGTACAGCTAACGGCATTCCTGCTGATATCTTCGAGAGCGAGCTCGGCCAGATCACAACTCCCGAGATGATTGAAGAGGCTCTTTCCACAGGAAAGTACGACCTTATCACTATCACACAGAACGAGACTTCCACAGGTATCCACAATCCTATGAGCAGACTCGCTGAAGTATATAAGAAGTATCCCGACGTTATCGTCTGCGTTGATACAGTTTCATCCATGGCAGGTGACTTCGTACCTGTAGATGAGCTCGGAATTGACGTTTGCATCACTTCCACACAGAAGTGCCTCGGCGTTCCTCCGGGAATGGCAATCGCTGCAGTATCCGACAGAGCTATTGAGAAGGCAAAGACTATCGAGAACAGAGGTCTGTACTTCGACTATGTTGAGCTTGTTAAGTTCGTTAAGGAGAAGCCTTATCAGTATCCTTCAACACCTTCTCTGTCTCACATGTTCGCACTCGATTACCAGCTCGACAGAATCCTCGAGGAAGGTCTTGAGAACAGATACGAGAGACACAAGAGACTTGCAGCTAAGGTTCAGGAGTGGGCTAAGACACACGGCGGTCTTTATTCCGATCCTGAGAACCTCTCTGTAACGGTTACTTGCATCAATAACACAACAGGTCATCCTTTCTCCGATATCAACAAGGCTATGGGAGAGAAGGGCTGGCTCATCAGCAATGGTTACGGCGATCTTAAGGATAAGACATTCAGAGTCGCTCACATGGCTGATACAACAGACGAGGAGATGGACGCACTTCTCAAGGACCTCGACGAAGTCCTCGCATCTCTATAATCAACGAGAACAAAGTATAAGGAGCATAAAGTTATGAAGGTTTTGATCACCGAGAGCATTGCAGAGCAGTCTGTTCAGTACTTAAAGGACCAGGGTTATGAGGTAGAAGAGTATCTCGGCCATTCACAGGAAGAGATCAACGAGCACATCAAGGGCTTCCACGCTCTTATCGTTAGATCCGCTACTAAGGTTGGTCCCGAGCTTCTTGCTAACGCTGATTGCCTTAAGGCAGTCGGACGTGCAGGAACAGGTATCGATAACATCGACGTTCCCGCTTGCACAGAGCACGGCGTTATTGCTCTTAACACACCTACAGCTAACAACATGGCAGCAGGTGAGCTCGCAGTAGGTCATGCTTTCGTAGTGTTCAGAAATATCTGCGCTGCTAACGAAGGCGTACACAACGGTGACTTCAGAAGAGGTCAGTGGACAGGTTACGAGCTCGAAGGCAAGACAGCAGCTGTTATCGGCTTGGGTAGAATCGGTTCCATCGTAGCAAGAAAGCTCAAGGGTATCGGAATGAACGTTATCGCTTACGATCCTTTCGTACCTTCCGAGAAGTTCGAGAAGCTCGGCGTAGGCCGTTGCCAGACACTCGATGAGCTCCTTCCTCAGGCAGATCTCATCACATTCCACACACCTAAGACAAAAGACACATACAACATGGTTGCTAAGGAGCAGCTTTATAAGTGTAAGAGAGGCGTTCGTATCGTTAACGCTGCAAGAGGCGGTCTTGTTAACGAGCAGGATCTCGCTGATGCACTTGCTGAAGGTCAGGTTGCTGCAGCTGCAATCGATGTATTCGATAAGGAGCCTTCTTACAACAAGAAGCCCGGCGAGCAGGAGTTCGACAACGTTCTTCTCCACGCTCCTAACTGCTACATCACACCTCACCTCGGTGCTTCCACAGTTGAGGCTACAGACAAGGTTGGTTCCCAGGTTGTTGAGCTTATCGACGGCGCATTGAAGGGCGAGCTCGTTGCAGCTTTGAACATGCCTTCATTCTCCGGCAGCATCGATGAGATCAAGCCTCACTGCTCACTCGCTGAGAAGATCGGCCGCATGTACTTCCAGGCTGAGGCAACACCTATCAAGAAGGTAGAAGTAAGATACAGAGGCGAGCTCGCTTCTAACTCCGGTACAGGCGTTATCACACTCTCCCTCATCGTAGGTCTCCTTAAGGGTATGGGAGTAGAGAACGTATCTTACGTTAACGCTCAGGATGCACTTGCAGAGAGCGGTATCGAGGTAGTTGAGACTAAGGATCCTTCCATCGAGAAGTACAACAACCTGATCAATGTTAAGTTCTACACAGAGGACGGCCGTGAGCTCAAGATCAACGGTACTGTTTACGAGTCAGGTCTCGAGGTTATCGTTTCCTTCTTCGGTTACGAGATGAACTGCCCTCTTTCCAATACCGTACTTGCAATCAAGAACAACGATGTTCCGGGCGTAATCGGAAGAATCGCTACTATCCTTGGCAAGCATAACATCAACATTTGCTCCATGTACTGGGGCAGAAAGGCTCATGA
The DNA here is from genome assembly GCA_017552455.1 of Clostridiales bacterium. GTDB lineage: Bacteria > Bacillota > Clostridia > Saccharofermentanales > Saccharofermentanaceae > Saccharofermentans. The sequence continues at coordinate 2,945 of JAFZPX010000023.1, read as the reverse complement.
CGGTACTGATAACCAGTTCGCTCAGGCATTCGTTGCTGTTGAGCAGCCCGTTACGCAGAAGATCATCGATGAGCTTGAGAGCGCAGATGACGTTCTTAAGGTCTCATTGCTTGAGCTTGACTGATTAAGTTGAAGTATCACTTCAGAAACAAAAAAGGTTGGATGAACGACCCCAATGGACTTGTGTTCTATCGGGGTCGTTTTCACGCTTTTTTCCAGCATTATCCGCATGCTCCGAGATGGGGGCAGATGCACTGGGGACACTGCGTTTCCGATGATCTGATCACCTGGGAAGAGCTTCCCATCGCCCTTTACCCCGACATGCCTTACGATAACGGCACCAACGGCGGATGCTTCTCTGGTTCAGCCATCGAGAAGGACGGACGTCTGTATCTGTTCTATACTTCCGTCTCGGAAGAAGGCGAGCAGACACAGTCTCTGGCATACACAGACGACGGCCTTACTTTCACGAAATACGAAGGCAACCCGATAATCCCCGACTGTCCTCTGGGTTCTAACAAGGAATTTCGTGACCCCAAGGTCTTTGCTTACGAAGGCGAGTACAGGATGGTGGTCGGTGCCGGTGTGCACAACACGGGTTCGATCCTTCTCTACCGTTCATCGGATCTCATTCACTGGGAGTACTTAGGCGAACTTCTTACGGACGGCCGTTTCGGCAACGTGATCGAGTGCCCGAACCTGTTCCCGCTTGAGGATAAGTGGGTACTGATGTTCTCCTCCATAAAGGCCATGCCGCACCGCGTAATCTTCGCTGTGGGCGACTTTGACGGCGTAAACTTCACTCCCGATATCCCTGACGGACAGCCCGATTCCTGGCCGTACTTCACTATAGAAACAGGACCTGACTTTTACGCACCGCAGATACTCGAGGCTCCGGACGGACGCATGATCAACATCGCGTGGATGTACAACTGGAACCGCCGCGAGGACAAGGGACAGCTTCAGGTAGGAGCGTTTACCTTCCCGCGCGAAATGGGTTTCGACAAGGCGGGCAGGCTTACGATGCTGCCTTTGACAGAGGGTATGCACCTTCTTAAGAAGGAATCTTCTTTTGTTACTTACGAGCACGGGCACCTTCGCGTGAAGTTTAATGACCGCACGGTGCTTGAGAGACCTTTCGCACATGAGCCTTCCGTGCTTACCTTAGAGGATGTCGGCAGCGTAGAGCTGTTTATAAACGGCGGTGTCGAGAACATCACCGTGTATGTGTGTTAGAATAATCGCATGATTAGTGCAGTATTGTTGGCGTACAGAGAGGAAGAGAGCCTTAAGCTCCTGTTTCCGAGGTTGATCCCGGTCCTCGATTCTCTTAATGAAGAGTATGAGATCATCGTAGTCGATACGAATAAGCCGACAGACAATACTGCGGCTGTCTGCAAGGAGTATGGTGCCCGTTATGTGAATCAGGATGACCCCGGATTCGGAGGCGCATACCGTAAGGGTATCTCGGTCATCAAAGGTGACAAGATGCTTGTTCTTGACTCAGACGGCTCACACGACCCCAAGTTTATTCCCGATATCTATAACAAGTTTATTGAGGGATACGACGTAGTAATCGGCTCGCGCTACACCAAGGGCGGCAAGACTGAAGACGCTGTTACATCAAGGATCATGTCGCATATCTTAAACGGGGTTTTCCGTCTCGTCACAGGCGTCAAGGCGAAGGATCTGTCGACTAACTTCAGAATATACCGTGCCGATGTACTTCACGAGATAAAGCTTACATCCGTAAACTACGACGTCCTCGAAGAAGTCCTTCTTCTCATGAAGATTAAGATCGGCAAGTCCTTCAAGGTCGGCGAGATCCCGATCACCTTTAATAAGAGAATCGCGGGAGAGTCCAAGAGAAGACTCATCCCGTTCATCATGAGTTATCTTAAGACGATGTTCCGTTTGATCGGAATCCGTATAAGAGGTTAAGACTCTTTATACGCTCCGAGGAAAGTGAACTCGTTCGGCTCACTATCGAGCTGACAAAGAAGATTAATGAATTCCTCTGAATAGACCGAAGCCTGTACGTCGAGGTAGAACATGAACTCGAAGTCTCTTCCTGTGATCGGACGTGACTCGAGCTTAGTAAGGTTAAGACCGAGTGCCGAGAATCTCGCGAGCAGGTCAGACAAAGAACCCGGAGTGTGTCCGAGAGAGAGCATGATCGAAGCCTTGTCAGCACCGGGATAGATCTCGAGATCCTTACAGATTACGATGAACCTCGTGTAGTTGTGATCTGAATTCTGAACACGGTCATTCATCACATCAAGTCCGTAGAGCAATGCGCAGTCAGGGGAGGAGATGGCAGCTATGTCATCTCTGTCACTGTTTGCGACCATCTGTGCTGCGACAGCAGTGTTTGCAACTATATTGACCTTTATATCCTGATGCTCACGAAGGAATCTACTGCACTGACCGATAGCCTGTGAATGTGAGTAGACTTCTTTTATATCTTCAAGCTTAGTTCCGGGCTTGGCGAGAAGACGGTGTGAGATCTGTAGCTTCATCGCACGCACGATATGGAAATTATGTGAATTCATGAGGTCGTACACCTGAGTAACAGAACCGTATGAGGAGTTCTCGATAGGGAGCACACCATACTTGCAAAGCCCTGCCTCTACTGCGTGGAAGACACCGTCGAAAGTCCTGAAGTACATTATATCTGCATTCGCGAAAAGCTTGTCCGTGGCAATCTGCGAGTATGCGCCTTCGATACCCTGGCACGCTACGAAAGCGGTGTCGGGGAAGATGGAGGGTGTGTTCTCCAAGGCAGTTTTTATGGTCTTATCGAGATTAGAAGCGTTAGGTGTGTGTGAAGATGTATAAGAATGAGACAGCCCGTACAGAGTGCGGAATAAGGTCTTCTCGAGAGTAGTCATTGTAGCATCGTTCTCCTCGTTCAATGCATAGACGAAGTGTCTCTCGTAATCTCT
>JAFZPX010000022.1 GCA_017552455.1 Clostridiales bacterium | reverse complement strand
TGTTACTTCTCCCGTGCTTCCGGATGATGGTTATTTTTATGTTTATACGTCTACAGCCGACGGATTCTATGATGATCTTTTTGAGACCTACATGCGTTGGGATGAGACCTTTGAGGAAGACTTTGAAGATTATATTAACGAACAGTACGATATGCCGGAGAACATGAGTCTGGAGTGCGTGCCGGGTTCTGTGTATTTCGGTGACTTCACATACGGTGATGAACACAGTGAGCTTTTCGAGAGTGTAGAGTACACCGTTCTCGGTGTGTGTGTGGAGGAAGGCGACCTTACGGACGACGAAGTTGTCGATATCATAAATGCCGTATGGGAGGAGCAGTACCCGCAGTTTCAGGATGTCATGACGTTGGATTACTATATGCTGTACATAAAGGAGAATGGTGAGTACGCGTTCAGTATCGTAGTCAGTCCAGAGCTCCGGATCGCTTCCGTTTCGATCTATACGGGCAGGGGATATCAGGTGTTAACGCAGCTTAACGGACAAACTATAGAGCTGCAGTAAATTGCGCGATAAAAAGCTAAGCAAAAACTCTCGGTTATGTGCCGAGAGTTTTTAAATGTCGTTTTGGCTGGGGTGGCAGGATTTGAATCGGCGACACCTCATTTCGAAAGCCTTATATCATGGGCTTTCCGAGGTGCGTCACATTTTTAGAAGTAAATTTAGAAGTAAATTACTCTGCTTTTTCCTTTTTCTGCGTCGCTTGGTACAACGGTGTCACAGACAGCCTCTGTGCCGCCTCATGCGCTTCCTCGTCGATGATATGGTTACCATATATGCCATGACCGTCCGTCGCTGCAGAATGGCCAAATATGGACTTAATAACGCGATCGGGGAGATATGCCTCGGTATGCGTATAGAAAGTATGACGCAGGGAGTAGGGTGTGGTGTTCTCCGGAAGCCCCTTACGTTTGATAATACTCTTCCAGCATTTCCTTAGGTCACTTTGGTATGCATTAAGCCCAATCATATTGCAGAATATCCATTCAGAGTCGAGATAGTCCGTGTACTCTATCTGCTCATCGATGATCCGCTTGACTTCAGGGGACAGCTCTATGACTCTTCGGGCATTAGTGTTCTTGCCCGGAGTGATCTTCCGTCTGTCGTTGATGGCACGCCTTATGGTAATGGTGCCGGTCTTCGGGTCATAATCATCCTTTTGAAGCCCGAGGATCTCTCCGGGACGCATTCCCGTGAGGACTTCGAACATGAGTGCACGCTCGTACCATAAGCCCGTAGGCTCTGAGAAGAGCTTCTCGATATCACTCAGCTGCAGGATATCCTTGCCGACGGTAGGTGCATCTGCAGGAATGTAGATCTGAGACATGGGGATGTATTCCATATAATGACGGGGAGCTGCCCAGGACACGAAAGAAGACAGAGCGCCCTTGATGTTCTTCAGGTACTTCTTCGAGAGAGTCTCACATTCTGTATAACTGGAGCCGTCAGCTCGTGTTCTTGGAATAGGTTTCGCATCGTTGATAATGTCCTGAAGATCCTTCAGAGTGACCTTCGAGCACATCTTGGATCCGATGGCAGGGATGATATAGTTCTTCCCGTAGCTTACCAGATGCCTTACCTGTTCATTCTGACCGTGCTTCCTGCGGTAGTCTTCAAGGAATAGCTCATATGCCTTGCTGACCTTCATGTTACCGTCTGTAAGGCCGCTCTCGAGCCATTCGTGACATCTGTCACGGCACTCACGTTTGCCGGGCATTCCGGGGGTGCTGGAGCTGAATTGCTTACGCCTGCCCTCGATCATGATGGACAGGATCCATTTGTTGTGTTTCTTATCCCACTTCGGCTGCGGGATATCATAAAGTTTATTGGCCATAGTACCAAACCTCCTTTTGTTATTCGTATAAAGGGAGTTATGGTACAATGATCGTAGAGTTCGGACAGTACTACGTTCATTGTACGTTAACTCTATTTGCCCTTCGGTAGTTGCCGCTACCGGAGGGCGTTTTATTTTACAATCACATTATCTTTGTTCGGTTCAAGTTGAAGGATAAGTCAAATCATATATAATGCAAGCATGACTCAAGATCAATTTGAACATCTGCTTAGTATACCTAAAACCTTTGAAAAGGATTCTCCTAAACTTCCTGTTGGCGGAGGAAAGGGAACTTATGCACTTTTATCTCCTGAGTCAGAAGAAAAGTTCTATCTCGATATTCATAGAAATGGAACATTCGAAATTTCAAAGTCTAAAATACAAAACAGAACCAATAAAGTCCTTTTGGTAAGAATTGAGATCAATGCAGCTCCTCATATTAATCCGGATGGGAGAAGGATCGGAAGAAACCATATCCATTTGTATAAGCCCGGAGAAATCGAATCAGGAAGCCTTCCTTGGGCATATGAATTCGATGAGATCCCGAGTCTTAGTCTTCCTAAAGAGAATGTAGATTTTATGTCTGCTTTCTTTGCTCTATGTAAGTATTGTAATATTGAAGTATCTAATCTTCAGGGAGTCATATGATGAACGCAGATTATAATATGTTCGCAGACAATTATCTTAATTGGCTCAAAGATAACATCGAATCTCAAAGTCTCGAAGGAGGCGTAATTAAAGTTACTCTTCCATATCTTGACAAAGATAATGATGAGATCGAACTTTATATCGTCCCTGAAAAGGATGGAAGATATAGGATCACGGATGATGGGGCCACTCTATCCAACCTCGAGTTAAGCGGGTTTGAATTCAATAGTACTAGAAGGAAAGATATTTTTAATCACGTTGTGAATTCGTTTGGTGTAGAGTACGATGAAACCAATGATTCGTTGCAAGTGTATTGCAGTATCGAAGAGATGCCTGTTAAGAAACATATGCTTGCTCAGTGTATGGTTAAGGTAAGCGATATGTTTTATCTTACAAGGGCAAATGTCCAGAACGTCTTCCTTGATGATGTTAAAGCCTTCTTGGATGTGAATAGTGTCAGATATATTGCGGATCTTATTCTTACAGGCAAGAGTAAGCTTGTAACACATTATGATTTTGCCATTCCAAAGTCGAGTGAGAGACCTGAGAGAATTATCCAGGTTATAAATTCGTTCGATAGCGTAATTGCTAAGACCACAATGTTTTCATGGACAGATACTCATGAAATGAGATCTCCGGATGCTCAACTGTTGGCAATCATCAACGATACCAATAAGAGACCTTCTGGAGCTGCTATAACAGCATTGAAAGAATATGGAATCATTCCTATTATTTGGAGTGAAAAAGAATCCCATAAATCGGACTTCATTGCTTAATGTAATTGTCAAGGTTCGTGTATAATTAGATTACACAGAAAATCGATATGCTCGGTTTGCGAGGGTCACTCTAATGGAGAGACCCTATTTTATTTCTCTAACTTTTCCGGATTCCTCTTCATATCCTTCCGGATCAGTTGCTTGATGTAGCCAGCTTTATTGGGTACCGTCTCCAGATAGTCGAGAAGATCCTGCTCTGTGGACTTCATGAAAGACAGTGTCAGCGTCTGACGATTCTTGGCGTGATATTTCTTTTGTGCTGTGTACTTATCGCTTTCCATTGTCTTTCCTTCTTTCCATAATATCGACTATAACCACTATAACCAGAATGGTGCTAGTGATGACTTGGATGATGTCGAGAATTCTGTCTAATGTCATGATCTTGCTCCTCCTTGTAAATAACTTTGTGTATATGTTATATTGAGGGGGAAGGTGGGGCTTTCGCCCCGACCCCTCAATCTTTAAGTAACTTTATGATTGCTACTAGTAGATTGATCAAAGCGGTGATGAGTTGAACCTTTTGAGCGAGAGTCAACTTGTCATCGCTTCTTTTCTTCCTTGGATGTTTCTTCATCTTTCTTACCTCCTTCCTTGTTATGTATATATTATAATATAGTGCGTGCACTATGTCAAGTGTTTTCTTTGAAAAACTCAATAATTTCAAGGACTCGGAGGCTTCAGCACCGTCACGACACAGCGATCGTGGGGGTGTCTTTTGGAAATGTAGATCTAAGACCTTTTACCAAGTTCCGGGCAGTTTCCTTTCCAGTATCATTAAGCTCGTTATAATCTTCTAATAAATCCTTTTCGTCTTCTGATAGTTCAGTATTCTCAAAACACATTAGTTCACTGGGGCGCACATTAAAGATTTTAGACAGCTGTTCTATATGAGATCTCTTTATGTTTTCTACTCGACCACGTTCCCATTTACTAACAGCATCTCTATTAACTGTAGGGGATAACATCTTCCCGAGTTCTTCTTGAGACAAATTCATTGACTCGCGAAGTTCCTTTATGTACGTACCCATTTTCATTTTTGATAATAACTCCCTGTATCTTTATAAGTTGCATTATAGATATAATATTTCAAAAAATCAAGAAAATGTATCTGAAAAACACGCAAATTATTATTGACAATACGAAAAGTCGAGTGTATCTTATAACCATACATAAGAAAGGAGGATCCAACCTTGAACAAGAACAAGCTTATTGCAGTAATGTATGAGCATGGGGATACTCAGGCATCTTTAGCGAAGAGCATTGGAATATCCCTACAAACGTTGAACAGTAAGATAAATGAGGCGCACGGAGCGCAGTTTACACAAGGCGAAATTCGCAAGATTAAAGAGCGATATAGTCTTAAGGGCTCCGATGTAGACCTCATTTTTTTTACTTCGAATGTATCTTTAGAAGATACATAAGAGGGCAAAGGAGGCGTACAATGAACGATTTATCAATAACGATCCCGCGTGACGCCATTAGGCAGATCGTCAGGGAGGAGCTGGAAGCCATGAAGGCTTCGGAAGAGAAGCCCCGGGAGATCAAGAAGCATATGCGTATCGGCAAATACGCTTGCTATCCCCAGATCAGAAAGAACTTTGAGTCCTTTGATGAACTCGGTTCTGTGATCAATATGGGTCCCACGGGCATTCAGAACAGGATGAATGGGAAGACTCCTTTTACCAACAGGGAGAAGGAACTCATTCTCAAATACCTCGGTCTCGAGGTCAATGCAGCCAACAAGAGGAAGATCTTCGACATTGGCAGGAAGGAGAAAGTCGCATGACTATACGTGCATTACTCTTGCTGACAATATTCGGGTTCATCCTCGTTACAGTGGGTCTGTTCGGCTTATACATCAATGTGAGCAGGCGGATCAAGAAGCTGAACAATACCATGTGGAAGCATGAGCGAGACATTCACATTAACAGACAGCGTATCAACACCATCGAGCAGAGAAATCGTGACTCATCGAATCACGTTTACTTTGCTACTGACAACGAGATTAACGAGGTCAGAGATATCAAATATGGGGGTGAAGGAATCTAATGCAGTTTACTGTAAGCGAACTTAAGGAAATCCTCGATAAGCATCTTAAGTGGATACGAGGCGAATCCGGTGGTAATCGCGCGAACTTGTATGGCGCGAACTTGCGTGGCGCGGACTTGCGTGGCGCGAACTTGTATGGCGCGGACTTGCGTGGCGCGGACTTGCGTGGCGCGAACTTGCGTGGCGCGGACTTGCGTGGCGCGAACTTGTATGGCGCGAACTTGTATGGCGCGAACTTGTATGGCGCGGACTTGTATCGCGCGGACTTGCGTGGCGCGAACTTGCGTGGCGCGGACTTGCGTGGCGCGAACTTGTATGGCGCGAACTTGTATGGCGCGAACTTGTATGGCGCGGACTTGTATGGCGCGGACTTGCGTGGCGCGAACTTGCGTGGCGCGAACTTGTATGGCGCGGACATTAACGAAGAGACACGAGGTCTTTACTTACCACTTGCTTGTCCTTCGCATGGAGCTTTCATAGGTTGGAAGAAGATCTGCGTAGAGGTCGTAATAGGTCCAACCAATGATTTCGCATTAGAGTATGCAATTTGCAAACTTGAGATCCCGGCATCAGCTAAGAGGTCATCCGCGACTGGCTACAAGTGCAGATGTAACAAGGCAAAAGTACTCTCCATCACTAATATGTCAGACGGCAAGAGATTCGACAAGGGATTCAGCTCGTATGACAAGAGTTTCGAATATGAAGTAGGCAAGATGGTAAGCGTTGATAACTTCGACGACAACCGTTGGAACGAGTGCGCTCCGGGGATTCATTTCTTTACGGACAGAGCGGAAGCAGAAAGGTATGAGGTATAAGTAATGAGCGTAAAGATCAATAAGTTGGAATTTGAGAATGTGAAGCGTGTGAAGGCGGTCAAGATGGAGCCTTCTCCAAATGGTCTTACTGTCATCGGCGGCAAAAACGGACAGGGTAAGACATCTGTTCTCGATTCCATTGCATGGGCACTCGGAGGCGACAAGTATCGTCCTGCAGACCCTAAGAACACAGAGTCGGTTATACCGCCGACATTGAAGGTAGTCCTGTCCAACGGACTTGTAGTAGAGCGTAAAGGCAAGAATTCCGATCTTAAGGTAACGGATCCGTCTGGGCAGAAGTCAGGTCAGACATTACTTGACAGCTTCATCAGCAAGCTTGCACTTGACCTTCCGAAGTTCATGGAGAGCTCCGGCAAAGAGAAGGCACATACGCTCCTGCAGATCATCGGCGTTGAGGAAGAGCTTAATAAGCTGGATCAGGAAGAACAGGAGCTTTACCAGGAAAGACTTGTACTCGGCAGGGATGTGGAGAAGAAGAAAGCATTAGCAGCTGAACTCACATTCTACCCTGATGTACCTGATGATCTCCTGAGTCCTTCAGAACTCATCAAACAGCAGCAGGATATTTTAGCCAGGAACGGAGAGAACCAGCGTAAGCGTAACAGAGTTGAACAGATCACTCATGAATGCGCAAACGCATATGGTGAGGTCAAGGCATTGGAGCAGAAGCTCAAGGAAGCGAAGGAAAGACATGCCGCTCTTGAGAAGGATCTGAAGATTGCTGAGACAGATATCAAGGATCTTCAGGACGAGTCTACAGCTGAACTTGAAGAAAACATCCGCAACATCGATGAGATCAATGTGAAGATCCGTGCGAACCTCGATAAGGAACGCGCTGATGAGATCGCCAAGCAGGGAGAAGCAGCATACAACGAGCTTACGGTCAAGATAGAAAAGATCCGTCAGCAGAAGCTGGATCTTCTTAACGGTGCCGATCTCCCTTTGGAAGGATTATCCGTAAGCGACAACGAACTCACATATAACGGCTTTACATGGGGTGACATGAGCTCATCAGAGCAGCTGCGTGTTGCTACGGCCATAGTCAGAAAACTCAATCCCGAATGCGGTTTTGTTCTCATAGACAAGCTTGAACAGATGGATATCGACACGATGAATGAGTTTGGCAAGTGGCTCGAGAACGAAGGCTTACAGGCAATAGCCACACGAGTATCAACAGGAGACGAATGCAGCCTCATTATCTCGGATGGTTATGGCAGCAATACCGAGGCTGAGGCTGAACCGGTGCAGCATTGTTCGCCTTCTCCTGCAGAAGAGAACACAAATTGGAAATGGTAAGGAGGAAATATGAATATATCTAATGGAATCAGACCACATGCCGTTAAGATGGTTCTTTACGGAACCGACGGTATCGGCAAATCGACATTTGCGTCTAAGACGCCGTATCCGCTGTTTATCGATACTGAGGATTCTACGAAGTATCTCAATGTAAGACGCGTGGATCCATCCCCGAAGAATTGGGCGGAGCTTGCCAACTACGTCATGGAAGTTGCCAAGTCTGACGTAGAGCTTTGCAAAACTCTTGTTATCGACACGGCAGACTGGGCAGAAAGAATGTGCATCAAGCATATCTGTGACAAAGATCAGAAGACCAGCATTGAGGACTGGGGATATGGCAAGGGCTATACCTATGTATACGAGGAATTCGGAAAGCTCCTTAATGTGCTTACGGATATCGCGAACAAGGGCATCAATGTGCTTCTTATTGCACATGCTGTCCTTAAGAAGTTTGAGCAGCCGGATGAGAACGGAAGCTACGACAGATACACATTAAAGCTCAATGACTCTCCCAAGACATCCATTGCTAATTTGGTCAGAGAGTGGGCAGATATTGTCCTTTTCGCCAACTACAAGACATATGTGGTCGATGTCGACGGAAAGAAGAAGGCTCAGGGCGGCCAGCGTGTTATGTACACGACACATCATCCGGCGTGGGATGCCAAGAACAGATTCGGGCTTCCGGATGAGCTTCCGTTCGAGTATGAGCAGGTAGCCAAGTTGTTCACGATGACATCCGGTGATCAGACTAAGTATGAGGAAAAGCCGGAACCGTCTGCAACTACCGCAGCCGAGATAACGGATGATCTGCCGTTCGAGGTCTTGGATGAGTTCGATCCTCAGATTACGGATCCGAACTTTCCCAAGAAGCTTCTTCCGTTAATGATCTCCAAGCAGGTCACGGAAGCCGATATCCGGAAGGCAGTCGCATCCAAGGGGATCTGCCCCGAGAACATGCTGGTAAGCAAATACCCGGAGAACTTCATCGACGGAATGCTGATAGCTCAATTCGACAAGGTATACGAACAGATTCTTATTAACAGAAAGGCAGGATAAACAAATGACAACATTTGATAATTACAGTAACAATGATCAGGGACACGAGTTGGACTGGGATGATGAGATCACCAAGGACTCGTCAGAGTTTTCACTGCTCAAGCCGGGAAAATACCCGTTCACAGTAAAGAGCTGGTCTCGCGGTCAGCATAACGGCAGCGCGAAGCTTCCGCCCTGCAAGATGTGTGAGCTGGAGATCATTGTAAATGATCCTTCCACAGGTGATGAGGCTTTGATCAAGCACAGACTTTATCTTCACTCCAAGACAGAAGGGCTGCTTTCACAGTTCTTCGTATCGATCGGACTCAAAAAGCATGGTGAGACACTGAAGATGCAGTGGAACAAGGTCCCCGGTGCTAAGGGTTACTGCAACGTGTATGTGGATACATGGAAGGGTGACGACGGTAATGAGCGTAAGAGCAATAAGATCAAGAGTTTCTGTGATCCTGCTAAGGTAAGTGCGCCTACAATGGCGTCACAGGCCTCTACGGCTCCTGCTCAGAGTCAGGATGATGCATTCGGAGGTTTCGGATCGTGGAACTGAGGCCTTACCAACAGACTGCCAGAAACAGGATAGTCGAAGAGTGGGATTCAGGTCATCGTAAGACGCTGCTGGTTCTTCCTACCGGATGTGGTAAGACAGTCGTGTTTGCCAAGGTTGCGGAAGATCAGGTTATGGAGGGCAAGCGTGTGCTTGTCCTCGCTCATAGGGGAGAACTTCTGCAGCAGGCATCGGACAAGATCTATACCGTAACCGGACTCATGTCAGCTGTCGAGAAGGCTGAAGAGACCTGCATAGGTTCGTGGTATCAGATAGTCGTAGGCTCCGTTCAGTCGATGATGCGTGAGAATCGTCTTAAGAACTTCCCGGAAGACTATTTCGGGACGATCATCGTAGATGAGGCTCACCATATCCTTTCTGACGGCTACCAACGCGTAATGGAACACTTCCCCGAAGCGAATGTTCTCGGCGTTACGGCGACTCCCGACAGAGGAGACAGGCAGAATCTGGGCAAATTCTTTGAGACGCTTGCATTCGAGTACACGATGCCTCAGGCGATCAGAGACGGATACTTATCACCCATAAAGGCGCTTACAGTGCCTCTCAGGCTCGATTTGAGCGCGGTCAAGATATCACAGGGTGATTTCTCTGCCGGTGATCTCGGGACGGCTCTGGACCCATATCTGGAGCAAATAGCAGATATTATGCTTGAGCAGTGCAAGGACAGAAAGACTGTCGTATTCCTTCCTCTTATCAAGACTTCACAGAAATTCTGTGCGATCCTGAGGAGCAAGGGCTTCCGTGCTACGGAAGTAAACGGTGAATCTGTTGACCGTGCCGAGAAGCTGGAAGCGTTCGATCGCGGTGATTACAACGTGCTCTGTAACTCTATGCTGTTGACGGAAGGATGGGACTGTCCGTCGGTAGACTGCATTATCGTACTGCGTCCTACGAAGATCAGGTCATTATATTGCCAGATGGTCGGACGCGGTACCAGACTGCATCCGGGTAAAGATCATCTGCTTCTGCTGGACTTCCTCTGGCACACGGAAAGACATGAACTGTGTCATCCTGCACATTTGATATGCGAGAACGAAGAAGTCGCAAGGCAGATGACAAAGAATCTCGAGAAGGCTGCCGTTCCCGAAGACATTGAAGAAGCCGAAAAGACGGCATCTGATGATGTTCTTGTAGCACGTGAAGAAGCTTTGGCCAAGCAGCTCGAAGAAATGAAACGCAGGAAACAGAAGCTTGTGGATCCGCTGCAGTATGAGATGTCGATACAGGCTGAAGATCTTATTAATTATGTTCCTTCATTTCCTGCAGAAATGGCTCCGCCGTCAGCAAAGCAGCTGCAGGCTTTGGAGAGGTTTGGTATCTTCCCGGACTCTGTAGAGAACTCCGGCAAGGCATCACTGCTGCTCAACAGGCTTGCCAAGCGTCGTGACGAAGGTTTGGCCACACCTAAACAGATAAGATTCCTTGAGGCACGCAACTTCAACCATGTAGGCACATGGAGCTTCGAAGCTGCCAATAACATGATATCGAGGATCTCGGCCAACAACTGGAGGATCCCGAACGGCGTTATTCCGTCTGAGTACATTCCGGGAGGTAAGGCAGTATGATCGAATTTAACCTTACCGAATTACTGGACTACATCGATCCGTCTCAATGCAACTATCAGGAGTGGGTTAATGTCGGCATGGCATTACATGCTGAAGGCTATTCCTGTTCTGTATGGGACATGTGGTCACAACGGGACTCTTCCAGATACCATTCGGGGGAATGCGACAAGAAGTGGTCTTCTTTCGGATCCTACGGCGGAGCCGGAGTCACGGGTGCTACCATCACACAAATGGCCAAAGACGGCGGATGGGTACCTCATCGCTACGACGATGACGAAGGACATGAGCTTGACTGGGATGATGTCATTACGGATGACGGTGATGACCTCACCATTATCAACAAGAACTGGATGGAGCTCAAGGAGATCGAGGAACCTGCCGACTGGGATCCTGTTGCAGATCTGACACGATACCTGGAGACACTATTCCAGCCGGATGAAGTAGTCGGCTACGTTACCGATACATGGCAAAACGCAGAAGGAAAACATCTTCCGTCCAAAGGTTCATATACCAGGACCGCAGGTGACATCATCAGGGATCTCAAGAAATACAAAAACATCGGTGACGCAGTAGGAGATTACGACGAGGAAGTCGGTGCGTGGATCCGTTTCAATCCTTTGGACGGCCAAGGTGTCAAGAACGACAACGTGACGGAGTTCCGGTACGCGCTTGTCGAATCCGACACAATGGACCTTACCCAACAGAATACGATCATTCGCGATCTTGAACTTCCTGTAGCCTGTCTCGTACACTCCGGTAAGAAGTCCATACACGCCATCGTACGTGTAGACGCTGCTTCATACGAAGAGTACCGTAAGCGCGTAGATTTCGTTTACGAAGTCTGCAAGAAGAACGGTCTCAAGATCGATACCCAGAACAGAAATCCGTCACGCTTATCCCGTATGCCGGGAATAATGCGTAATGGACACAAGCAGTTCCTCATTGCCACCAATATCGGCAAGAAGGACTTTGACGAGTGGAAGGAGTGGATCGAGGCGGTCAACGATGACCTTCCGGATCCCGAATCCCTATCCGATGTATGGATCGACATGCCGCCGCTTGCCGAGCCTCTTATCGACGGTGTACTAAGAAAGGGACACAAATTGCTCCTTGCAGGCCCGTCAAAGGCCGGTAAGTCATTCGCTCTTATCGAATTATGCTGCGCGATAGCTGAAGGACGTGACTGGTTAGGCTGGAAATGTGCGAAGGGCAAGGTCCTATACGTGAATCTGGAGCTGGACAGGGCATCCTGCCTCCATCGTTTCCATGATGTGTATGAGCGGCTCGGTTGGCGTCCTCAGAACGTCTCCAATATTGATATATGGAACTTACGAGGCTCATCGATCCCGATGGACAAGCTTGCCCCCAAACTCATCAGAAGGGCACAGAAGAAGGATTATATCGCAGTTATCATCGATCCTATCTACAAGGTCATTACCGGCGACGAGAACAGTGCGGATCAGATGGCGCACTTCTGCAACCAGTTTGACAAGGTTTGTAACGAACTCGGCTGCGCGGTCATTTACTGTCACCATCACTCAAAAGGTCACCAGGGAGAGAAGAGATCCATGGACCGTGCTTCAGGATCCGGTGTATTTGCTCGTGATCCGGACGCACTCATCGATCTCATTGAGCTGGAGATAACCGACGCACTCGCTAAACAGCAGCGTGACACTGCAGGATGCAAGATCATCTGCGACTATCTGACACAGAAGATGCCCGGATGGGAGGAAGAGAACTACGTATCTGAAGACGACAAGCTGTCCTTCCACAAGATGCAAAGATTCGTCAACGACAAGTGCACATGGACGATGAAGAGCGATATCCAGATTGCCATTAACGAGAAGAACAAGGAACTCGACGCGCGCACTGCCTGGCGTATCGAAGGAACACTTCGTGAGTTCCCGAAGTTCGCTCCGGTTAATCTCTGGTTCAACTATCCCGTACATCAGATTGACGATATTGGCGTGCTGTCCGATCTCGACGCGGAAGGCTCCAAGCTTCCCTGGCAGAAGGCTATGGAGAAGCGCAAGGATCCCGAGGTCAAGAAGAAGAAAAGGCAGCAGGAGTTCGAGAATGCCTTTGAGGCTGTCAGTTCTTTGAACGATGGCGGAGAGGTAACAATACAGGATCTGGTGGAATATCTCGGGTGTGCAGATTCAACGATTTGGCGCCGCATAAAGGAGTCAGAAGGCAAGTTTTACACCATCAGGAACAAGAATAAAGACGGAAAACGCGACTTGTCGTTTATACGTAAAAAGCAGTGAAAAACCATGTCTCACCAAAAACATGTATATAAATATACATTTTCAAAAATGAGACATGGTAACAAAAACATCAGGGATATGTGTTCGGGTGTGTAGTCGTGCGTATACGCTCACGCACGACGACTACAACACCGTCACATACCATATCCCATACGCGACAGGAGATTTGTTAATGAAAGACACATTTTTTTTGATGATGAGGATCCCTACTGTTACCGCTCAGGAGAAACAGATCAACAAGAAGACAGGTACTCTTTACAACCCTTCCAAGGTTGAAGACGTTAAGGAGAAATACCTTGCTTATCTGGATAAGTTCAAACCGGACAGATTATTCTCTCCGCCTATCAGCCTGAGGATATGCTTCATGTTCCACTCTGACAAAGTAGACCATCCCACTCTCAAGATAACCAGACCGGACACTGACAACATGTTAAAGCTCCTCAAAGACTGCATGACCAAGAAGTCTTTTTGGAAAGACGACTCTCACGTAGCTATGGAGATGACATCCAAATACTGGGTACCCGGTCCGGAAGGAATACTGATCGAAGTCGAGGAGGTAGAAGAATGACAGACAATCAGTATTTCGCAAAGACATGGCTCAATCAGGTCTACGTAGTGACCAAGAGGGAACTCGCAGCAAAGGAAGAGATACAGGCGAAACTTCTTGCTTCCATCACATCCGGAGCTGTGGACTACTCGAAGGACAGGATCCAGAACAATAACCCTCAAGGGCAGGAAGAGAGGATGATCACCTACTCGCAGGCTACAGCTGATGTGGAGAAGGTCAGGGAGAAGATAGCAAAGCTCATTCGCGTAAGGCTGGAAGTGATCAACCATGTACCTGACTCCGTCTTACGGACGATCCTGATCGAACGCTACATCAACCAGAAGAGCTGGGGATGGATCGAGAAGAGTCTTCAGTACAGTCACGACAGAATAATGGTGCTTCACCGTAAGGCTCTTGAAGAAGTTTATCGATTTATACCGAAAGGAGAAGACTAATGCAGAAGATTACAGTTTACGTAGCAATAATGGTCATCGGACTGAACACACTCATGCTCAAAGCTTCGCTGACATTCGAATCGATGACAATAGAGCAGCGCGCAGAATCAGTCGGACTGACAGTAGAAGAGTTTGAGCTCTTCTCCGGAGTGGTCGAAGCTGAGAGCAACAGAGATCCGGAAGACATCGAAGGCAGGATCTACATAGCACTGACTATCTGGAACCGCATTTCCGAAGATCATCCTGAGTTTGGCAACACAGTAACAGCTGTACTTACACAACCGGGACAATTCAGCACTATAAGGAACGGGCACAGCGTTACCGACAGGACTGATTTATCGGACAGGGCTGTGATAGAAGCCTACGAATGGATCCAGAGCGGAGAGGAATACCCGGAAGTACTCTTCTTCAACTGCAGGGGCTTCTTCTCATGGAGACCTGCTTACGAACTGATAGGAGGTAATTATTTCAGCCTATGAAGTGGATAACGGTCAAAGAGGAGAGGAACATTGCCGGATTCATGATCAAGACGGTCAAGTGCTCGAACTGCGGACACAGGGAGACGATACACCCTGCAGGACCATACCCGAGAAGATGCTACGTATGCGAGGAGGACGAAGAATGATAAGCGAAGAGAGGATCTACCGCGTGGAACTTAAGAATCATCCGACACTGGAGATCCACGCAGGTAGTAAGGAAGAGTTCAGGGCTATCCTTGATGACTATCTCAAGGACAAGCCGAAGGTCAAGATCGTTAAGATCAGGGAGGTAGAAGAATGAATATTCATTACGAAGCGGCAGCTGCGCCGAAGTGCTGCAGACTTGACTGTTTTGGTAACAGAGGAGAGGGTAAGTGTCGTGTTCTTCGCGACACATATCTCCGTGGAGAGAAAGAAGGCAAGGCTTGTCCCTTCTTTAAGACGATAAAGGAATCAGGCATGGCTTCACTGGAAGATCTTCTGGATGAAGCATTACGATGAGGAGGTATCGGGATGACAGCGATAATCTGCACGACCATTGTGGCTCTGGCATTGATAGGACATGACAGGCCGAGAAAGTCAAATTGACCGGAAAGCAAAAGACAATACTTAAAAATACTTTTTGTTGTGGTATAATGCTAGCGTAAAAATTTGGCACAAGAGACATCGTCTGAACGGCGGTGTCTTTTTTGTTAGGAGGAAGGCATGGAGACACCGGAGTTCGTAAACAGAAACGATATGTACGGTCAGATGGCAGAACCCATCATTTACGAGAGGTGTCCGGAGATCCTTGCTAACGGTATCTCGGTCGGGTTCGTCGGATCCAACAAGAAGAAAACCAAGAACAAGGTCAAGGTCGTACACGGCGAATGCAAGAAGGTTCCGTCTCTGTACAAGATCTTTTGCCCCTACGACTTCCTCATTATCATCTACGAAGAGAATTGTGCCGGGTTTACTGATGAACAGATGGAGATCCTGCTATGGCACGAGCTCCTGCACATCGGGATAGACGATAAGGGGAATGCTTATCTAAAGGATCACGATGTGGAAGACTTTGACGAGATCATCAGGAAGCACGGCCTTCATTGGAGTGTGTAAAGGAGTGATCCCGTATGGCGAAAGGCAAATATCATGAATGGCTGACGCCTGAGGGACTCATCAGAATACAAGGCTGGGCCCGTGACGGACTGACAGACCTGGAGATAGCGAAGAACATCGGGATATCTAAACAGACCTTCTACGACTGGCAAAAGCGATTCCCTGACTTTGCCGACACCTTAAAAAGAAGCAAGGATGTAGCTGACAGAATCGTGGAGGATGCCCTGTTCCGCAAGGCGACAGGGTATAAGACCAAAGAGGTTGTAAGGGAACGCAGGCTCGATCCGGTAACAAGGCAGCAGGTACTTGTTGTGGTTAAGGAGATCGAGAGGGAAGTCGCCCCGGACACAGCTGCTCAGGTCTTCTGGCTCAAGAACAGGAAGCCTGAAGTATGGCGAGACAAGCGCGAAGTCGAGAATACGGCACCGACTAACGCCTTTGACAGCGTTCGTGAGATCACAGGTAAGATGCTGGACATGCAAGAGGATAGGTCGCTTGATGCCTTCCTTAAGGAAGGCGGTGGCAGCGATGAGTAAGTACGCACCGTTCTCGAAGAAGCAGGTGACATACATCCGGAAGAGCGGATCCTGCTGGCTCAATATCGCGGAAGGCGGCAAGCGTGCCGGTAAGAATATAATCAACATCATCGCGTTCGCTATGAACATTGAGCTGTCCCCGGATAAGATACACCTTGCAGCCGGAGTAACACACGGTACTGCCCGAATGAACATCATCGACAGTAACGGCTTCGGACTGAAGAACTACTTCAACGGTAGATGCCGCACGGGCGTATATGAAGGCGTGGAAGCGCTCTTCGTCAAGACTGCGACAGGAGACAAGGTTGTCCTGATAGCAGGCGGACAGAAGATAAACGATGCTGCACGTATCAAGGGTTTCTCCCTTGGCTGCGTATACATCACAGAGGCTAATGAGTGTCATAAGACATTCATACAGGAGTGCTTTGACCGTACGGCTGCTGCACAGAGGCGTCGTGTGTTCATGGATCTCAACCCGAAGCCTCCGAGGCATTGGTTCTATCAGGACATAGAGTCGGTGCACAAGGAGAACCAGAGTAAGGATCCGAACTACGGATACAACTACCAGCACTTCACGATCGCTGACAACCTGTCCATCGATGATAACAGGCTCAGGCAGATCATATCGACATACAACCAGAAGAGTCAGTGGTTCAAGGCGGACATCCTTGGTAAGCGAACAACCGCGTCAGGAATCATTTACACGGGCTTCTCGAAGGCGATTGAGATAGATCAGAAGGAGATTGTGGAGAAGCTTCCTGACGGCACCTACGACCGTAAGATATCGTTCACAGACTTCTCAGTCGGCGTGGATGTCGGAGGCACGGACGCGACTGTCGCGACGCTGAACGGATTCACATCCGGATATCAGCAAGTTATCGCGATAGACGGGTACTACCACAAGCAGGGCATCGAGCACGGCATGGACCATGCTCAATACGCTGCAGCGATCGCTGCATTTATCAAGCGATGGACAGAGGTATATCCGAAGCTCAAGAACTGCAACGTCTTCTGTGAGTCGGCGGACAAGCTCTTCAGACAGGCTCTGAGAAATGCGCTCGACAAGGAAGACTTACGCATGATGAATATAGTGCCGTCGTACAAGAAGGACGGAATCGTAGACAGGATCCATCTGCAGGAGATACTGATCAACCAGGGCAGAAAGAGGATCGCATCCCACATGAAGCAGTGGCTCGATGCATATGAGCAGGCGTGCTGGGATGAGAAAGAATACTTGGAGAAGGACTGGGTCAGAGTCGATGACGGAAGTTATCCTGTCGACTGTCTGGACTCGGACGAATACTCAATTCAGCCGTTTAAGCCGATGCTTATAGAGGCGGCATAAGGAGGAAATAATGGGCATTAAAGACATGATCAAGAGATGGCTCGATATACGACCAGCCGAAGATCAGCATATTACCATAGATGCAGACATGACGCATCAAGACTCCTGCTTCGAGTATCGGCTGTGGTATCGAGGCAGTGCAGGAGAACTCGAACAGTACTACAGAAGCCTCAATACGATCCATGACGACGTGATAAGAGCAAAGTTCTGGGCGGCGGTACCGTCGAGAGGAAACAGGCTCAGGAAGATCCACAGCGGTCTCCCGGGGCTGATGGTGGATATAATCACGGCGATTATCATGAGTGATCTGAATGGCATCGAGGTCAATGATCCGACCGCGCTGGATGATACATGGCAGGAGATCGCGGACGATAACCACTTTAACGAGATTCTCGAGCAGGCTATCAGTGACACATTGGTAGAGGGCGACGGCGCGTGGAAGATCTCATTTGACAAGAATATCTCAGAATATCCGATCATCGAGTATTATCCAGCTACCAGAGTCAGATATAAGAAGGAACGCGGCAGGATCAAGACTACGATCTTCACGACAAGATACTATATTGAGGCACTGCACAAGGCATACTACCTCGAAGAGCACTACTCAAAGCACAAGATCGAGTACAAGCTTTTCGATGAGATGGAACATGAGGTACCGCTCGGTACAGTCGAGGAGCTCAAGGATCTGCAGACTATCACGTGGGAAGATGACTTCGTGATGGCAGTACCTATGATGTTCTATAAGTCGGCGAAGTATCCCGGACGCGGCCGTTCCATCTTTGACAGGAAGACGGACGCCTTCGATGCGTATGATGAAGCGATATCACAGTGGCAGGATGCGTTGAGATTAGGGAGAGTCAAGACGTACATACCTGAGACGATGATACCGAGGGATCCTACGACGGGCATGATATTACCTCCGAACGCTTTTGATAATCAGTACATCGCAACTAAAGGCAACCCGTCGGAGGATTCTACGGATAAGATTACGGTTGACGCGCCGACGATCAACTATGAGGGACTACTCCAGACATACATCAACACACTTGATATGTGTCTGCAGGGGATCCTGAGCCCGAGTACACTTGGTATCGATGTTAAGAAGCTCGATAACGCTGAAGCGCAGCGGGAGAAGGAGAAGGTCACACTCTACACGAGAAACAAGATCATCGATGTCCTGAACGAGACGCTCCCTGATCTTGTAGTGAATGTTCTTGCTGCATATGAGACGTTCTACGACATGGCCGTCGACAATATCGAGGCATCGATCATATTCGGTGAGTATGCGAATCCTTCGTTTGAGGCTCAGGTCGAGACTCTTGGTAAGGCTTCGTCTTCGGGTCTCATGAGCACAGAGACTCAGGTTGATGAACTCTGGGGCGATACTAAGGATGAAGAGTGGAAGAAGGCAGAGGTCGAACGTATCAAGTCAGAGAAGGGTATAGCACCGGGCGGAGTTGAACCTCCGGCTCCGGGCGAATTCGCTATATAACTTAGGAGGCTACTATGACGCCGGAAGATATCGGTGACATCTTCCAGGCGTTGGAGGATGCCTTATTTGCCATGGCCATACGGACCATGAAGCACCATGAGAACTGGGAACAGGAAGAAGGCTTTCAATGGACGCAGTGGCAGGCTGAACAGATACAGGGACTTCGTGCATACAGACAGAATGTCACGGCTCTTACTGATTACTACTTCACATTGGCCAAGCAAGGCATCGAGTCTTATTTGAGGCAGGCTTACAGGAACAGTGTTGACGATGCAGCTGAGACGGCCCGTACCATCATGATGCAGACGGGCAGGCTGGCTCAGTTCTCACAGCAGTTCTTCGGAGTTAACTCCAAGAAGCTCGATGTCCTGATCCATGAAGCGATACAGAATATCGATACGAAACGATACGCTGCCATAAACCGAATGAATACCGGATACACGGACATGCTTCGTAAGGCTGACATCTTCGCACAGTCGGGAAGCTTCACGATTCCGCAGGCGGTCGATATGGCTGCTAAGGACTTCTTATCAGCTGGCCTGAACTGTGTTGAGTACAGCAATGGCAACCGTGTGAATATCGCATCATACGCTGAGATGGCACTCCGTACGAGCTCATCTGAGGTCACGCGTCAGGCTAATGGCGATGTAAGGGATGAATTAGGTGAGTATCTGGTCGTCTCCAATGTGATCGGCATCACGTGTCCGATCTGTCAGAAGTGGCAAGGTAAGGTGCTCATCGATGATGTGTACGCAAGCGGTAAGCCGGATGGGAAGCACAAGCTTGTATCACAGGCTAAGGCTGCTGGATTCATGCATCCGAACTGCAGACATCAGCTGTACATGTACATTCCCGGATTGACCGAGATAGCGGATCTTCCTGATACCAAGATCACTCGCGAGAGGTACAAGGCCGAACAACAGCAGAGGTACCAGGAACGACAGATCAGAAAGTACAAGAGACTTCGTGAAGGCGCGATGGATCCAGGTAACAGGCAGAAGTATGATGCCAGGGTTAAGGAGTGGACGCAGCGCCACAACGAATTCCTGGAAGAACATGACTACCTGCGGAAGAATCCGAAGAGGCTGGCGCCGGGGTATAGAATCACTAAACCAAAATCTGAAGATGTTACACAGACTTGGTCGAATTATATACCCAAAGGGAATGTATCTGTTGTTGAAGGTAAGCAAGCAGTAGACAAAAATGGCGCAATTTTTGATTATCCCGGTATCAAACTTAAAAATGATCACTCTTTAGATGAAAAGAATATTGCAAATATTATTTCGGAAAGCATTAATTCCGAGATTGAACTTGTTCCTCGAGTTGATTTTCCTCAAGGGGTATCGACTCCTGATTTTAGGCTAATTCGAACGGGTGAAACAATAGAACTAAAGACGATTAATTATCCGGAAGAAATCAAAGATGTTCATCTTGATGCACTATTTCGAAGCGCTAAGAAAGCTAAAAAACAGTCATCTTTTGTAGCGATAGATGTAAGCCTGTATCAGTTTGGGGATGATATGATTTCTCAGCAAATTGAAAAGATTTTTAGTGATAGTGATACAGCATTTATAAATCGATTGATGATTATTAGAAATGGCAAAATCATATCTGTTCATCAAAGATTGTAAATAGTGAGAGAATGATTTATAATCACATTAAGAAGAGTCCTTCTTCGTTGGTTATAAACATACATAGTATGGATGATGCGAGGACTCTTGAATAAGATTATAAGAGGTTCGGTCTCATAACGAGACCTGACCTCTTTTTCATTGCTTACAACAAGTTGCTCCTTCATATCACATGGTTTGCTTCCACTTTCGGTGTGATGTGAATACAGCATAACGGGCGTTCCACGAGCCTATCATGGAACTCTCCTTTCCGGGAGGCGGTGATCGCGGTCACTGTCTCCTCTTCACATGGGACTAACGAGGCTAAACCTCGGAGGTCCCTTTTCTTATGCCCAACATCCGGGTTAAGGGATGGAATTAAGCCGACGGGCAATAAACGGGAGGACATCTTATGAAGAAGATGAAGTTACAGCTTTTCGCGGAGTCCGGCGCCGAGAATTCGGGTGCCGATAACAACACGAACGGTACAAACAACCCTAACGCCGGGGGTAACGGCGGTGATGACGGTACTGCTACCGGTAATAAGCAGACATACACTCAGGAAGATCTCGACAAGATAGTGACGGAGAGGACAGGCAGAGCTGAGAAGTCAGCGCTTAAGTCCTTCTTTCAGCAGCAGGGTCTTACTGAGGAAGAAGCCAATGCCGCCATAGCCGAATACAAGAAGACTAAGGCTGAAAAGGCAGAAGCTTCGAAGAATGATGCCAAGGCACAGGCTGAACGTGCGGATGCGGCCGAGAAGAAAGCTCAGGAAGCCATTGCAAAGGCTCAGGCAGCTCTCATCAAGGCAAATGCACAGATTCAGGCAGCGAACCTTGGCGTCAAGAGTAACAAACTGGATTACGTGGTCAAGATGGCTGACCTTACCAAGGTAAGTTTCAATGATGACGGCAATCCTGATGAGGCGGCGATCAAGTCTGCCGTCGAACAGGTCCTTAAGGATGTTCCGGAACTGAAGGACACGAAGGAAACTTCGGGCTTCAAGATCGGAGCTGACGGCAATAAGGACACCGGAAGCAACGAAGACGACATATTCCGTGCCGCGATCGGTCTGCCTCCGAAAAAGAAATAAATTGACATAGGAGGAAATAAAGATGTCAAATTCTATCGCACTTTTTAAGAAGTATGTACCTTTGCTCGACGAAGTGTACAAGAACGCATCTCTTACAGCTATCCTCGACAGTGACCCTTCGCTCTTCCAGGCAGGTGCAAACGCTAACGAGATTGTAGTTCCCAAGCTCGAGATGCAGGGCCTTGCTGCTTATAGCCGTAACAGCGGTTATACACAGGGCGACGTAACTCTCACTCATGAGACAAAGCAGTACAACTATGAGCGTGGTCGTATGTTCAATGTTGACGCTATGGATAATGAGGAGACAGCCGGAGTTGCATTTGGTCAGCTCGCTGGTGAGTTCATCCGTACAAAGGTTGTTCCCGAGGTCGATGCTGTTCGTTTCGCTCAGTATGCAGGTACAGCTAACATCGGTACAGCTACCGGCAATATCACTGATGGCGCTTGGTATGCAGCTGTTTCCGCTGCTATGGCCGCTATGGACGATGCTGAGGTTCCTGCTGAGGAAAGATACCTCTTCATCACACCTGCAGGTCTCAAGGACATTGAGGATATGGATACAACGAAGTCCAAGGCTTGCCTTGCTTCCTTCGCTAAGATCACTAAGGTTCCTCAGAGCCGTTTCTACAGCAAGGTTACTCTTGCTACATCCGGTGCAGGCGGATACTCCAGACACTCCGACGGTAAGAACCTCAACTTCCTTATCGTTGCTAAGTCTGCTCTTCTCCAGACAGTTAAGCATGAGGCTCCAAAGGTAATCACACCTGAGCAGAATCAGGATGCTGACGCTTGGAAGTTCGGTTATCGTATCTACGGCTTGAACGACGTATACGAGAACAAGGTTGCGGGTATCTACGCTCATATCGTAAGTACAAACCCCTGAGTAGCCCTACAGTAGAAGCCGAAGACAGTGGGGCTACAATCTTTGACTCGGCAGTAAGTGATCTCCAAAGCGATGTTTCTGTAGTTGGGAACGCCGTTACCGGAACACTTCATCATTATGATACTTCGAGCCAGCTTGTCGACTACTGGAGTGAGGGCAACTTCCTTGCCATGAAGGTAAAGGGTATTACTGAGGATATGACTTCCGTTAAAGTAGGTCTTAGACCTACATACGGCGGTCCCGGCGGTACAACCCCTATCGATGATGACAGCGGTCTCACTGAGATCATCGATGATGACGACAAGAACTTTGCAGCATATATCAATGACAAGGATACACAGAAGCTCGTAATCCTTACTACAGACGGTACGGCTACGATTCGTAAGGAGTATGACTTGTCAATGCTCGTATGCGAGTAAGGAGGTAAATATGAGTATCATGATCGGACCGAAGAAGGCAAAGCCTGAAAAGGCTGAGACTTCTGAAAAGAAGAAGACTACAACAAAGAAGTAAGGAGGATGAAGCGGTGAGTAACATATCATACGCAGACTATTTGTTCTATACGAATACATATCACGGAAACGGATTCGCCGATGCGACGGCAGCTATGCCGTTTCTTAATAAGGCTTCCGATGCTGTCAGACGTGCTATCCGATATAAGGACGAGATGCGAGTTCCGACTGCGTTTCAGACGGAGCACCTGAAGCGTGCGACATGTCTCACTGCTGATTTCTTCAATGCGCAGGGCAATGACGGTACTATTGCCGGTTCTGTGTCCGGTTACTCGATCGGTGACGTTAATATGCAGCTTGGCGGCGGTAATGATGCCGACAGCAGATCTATGGCGGTCTACGGAGTGCCACAGAGGGCATATGATGAACTGATCGTAACTGGATATCTGTACAGGGGGATTCGAGATGGTTGGTAAACTGAGATATCCGGAGTTTGCAGATGTAACACCTGCGACGATCGTGCTTGATGGTGAACCGACTCAAGATGGATCCGACTCTTCTATTTTGACCTGGACAGGTAATGTGAACCTGTCCGAGAAGGGCAGACGAGTGCAGGATAAGGACGGAAGATGGGTATCGCTGGCATGTGTTATTCATGTCAAAGGTGATATCTTCCCCGGAACTGAATTCAAAGGCGGACGAGTGACAGTTGGTGATTATACCAACAGGGAGATAGTTAACTATCAGCGGCCGCGTAATCCTGATGGTACCGTAAATCACACGAGAATCGAGGTGATCTGATGGACTGTGATTTCAAGATTGAACTCAATGAAGCCATGATCGCCAAGATTGAGCAGGCACAGAAAGACGCACTGAAGCAAACGGGGCATACGTTGCTTACGGATATAGTCCAGAAACAGGTGATGCCGTTTGAATCAGGTGAGATGCAGAATAACAGGACGTTCGTTGAAACCCCGTCCGAACAGGAAGTTGTTATTCGGACATCAGCTCCGCAGGCGCGCAGACTGTATTTCCATCCGGAATATAACTTCCAGCAGGGAAAGAACAAGAACGCCGGCGGCAGATGGTTCGACAGATACCTTCCCGGAGGTACTGACGAGAAACTTCCTGCGCAGCATTTCGCTTTTAACCTTCGAAGGAGGCTGGGCTTATGATGACCATTAAAGAATTCGTAACCTGGTTGGAATCGCAAGGCGTGGACGGCGTGTACGAAGGGTATATCCCTAAAGACAAAGAACGTGTCATCGGTGTATACAAGCGTCCTGATGTGGCACAGCCCGAAGCATATGGGCAGTCTTCTTACAACATTCTGGGTCTTACGATCCTTATCCATTGGACAAAGGGTATGGAAGCGACAGAGACTCAGGCGAATGCATTAAACGCATTGCTCGACAGAGCACCATTTTCAACTACTTCACACACAGGATGGATAAAAGTCACACGCGGACCCGTCGATGTCGGCAAGGACGAGAAGGGTATATGTGAGTGGACAATAGACATCAGTGTGTATGCAAAACCAATAAATACAGGAGGAAATAACAATGGCTGATCCTACACCCTTCACAGGAGTATTCCCGTGTTACGAAGGTCTTTTCAAGGTAAAGGTATCCAACTCCTATGTAACGATCGCAGATATGGAGACATTCCAGCTCTCGTTCGATAACGGCGTAGAAGAGTGGACACCGTACGGCTCTGACGGTTGGGTAAGACGTCTTATGACAGCGAAGTCAGTTACTATCTCTGTTGCCGGTAAGAGAAATATTGGTGACACAGGTAACGACCATATCGCAGGTCTTGCTACAAAGAACGGCCGTGATGCTGAGGCTGATATTCAGATGACTCTCAAGGACGGCACGACGATCGAGTTTGCCGGTGCTGTTATCAATATTACCGCGCTTGAATTCGGTGATTCTACTAACGTAGCACCGCTCGAGTTCGATATTATGAGCAACGGCAAGCCTACTGTAACAACACCTACGTAAGGCGATCTAACAGATATACACAAACCACGGGAGAGCATCGGGAACGGTGCTCTCCCTTTATTTTGCAAAGGAGATTTCATAATGGGCAGAATTATTAATATTGGAAATAAGTTGGACAGAGAACCTAGATTTCTTGTTGTCGATAAAGATCACAAATACAAGGTCGACTGTCGTAAGAATACGGTCATACAGTTTATGGAACTGGCTGATCAGATAGATAACGATACAAACGTCACAGACAGTACGAAAGCTATGGATGATGGCATAAAGATGTTGATAGGCGAGGCTGCCTTCAAGGAGCTTGAAGCGATGGAACTCAACTTCGATGAATGGCAGTGGATCTTTAAAGCCGTAACAGCTGTAGCCATGAATAAGAACCTTGAAGATGCAGATGCCGACTTTCGCGAAGGCGAAGGGAAGCAGTGAGGTCTTCTACGATCTTTTTGATGATTATGACGTCATAGAAGCGTCTTTTGCACAACAGTACGGAATCCGTCTCAGAGTTGAAAATGACATGCTCTGGGATGAGTTCAGTACTTTACTTGCAGGACTTAATGGAGAGACTCCTCTCGGGTATCTGGTACGGATACGAGGGGAGAAGGATCCTAAGAAGAGAAAACAATTTACCAAAGCAGAACAAAAGATATATAGCGACTGGAGATCGAGACATCAGCGTAAGACAAAGATGAGCCTTGCTGATACGGACAGGATCCTTCAGGCGCTTGCGGATGCATTCCGATAACTACGTATAAGGGAGTGATGATCATGTCGGCTGGTGAAGTCGGTTCTGTCAGCATGTTGCTGAAACTTGAAGCAGACAAGTTTAGAAAAGACCTTAAAGCAGCCGCCAATCAGGCTGCATCAGAGGCAAAATCTGCTTCGAAAAGTGCTTCCGGAGCGATCAACGGAGTATCTTCGAGCGTAAAAGGACTGACAAGTGTTGTTAAGAAACTTGCCGGTGCATTTGGCATAGCATTAAGCGTTGCTGCATTGATCTCATTCGGTAAGGCATGTGTCGATCTCGGATCCGACCTGGCAGAAGTCCAGAATGTTGTCCAGGTCACCTTCGGTGATATGGAAGACGAGGTCAATGAGTTTGCTCGTTCTGCCATAAAGAACTTTGGTATATCTGAGACTGCTGCTAAGAATTACATGGGTACCTTGGGTGCCATGTCGCAGGCGTTCGGATTTACTCAAGCTGAAGCTTATGAACAGGCAGAAGCACTTACGGCTCTTGCCGGTGACATGGCATCTTTCTATAACAAGACTACCGATGAGACGTATAACGCTCTTCGCGCTGTCTATTCCGGCGAAACGGAAGCACTTAAACAATACGGAATCGTAATGACTGAAAGTGCCTTAAATGAGTTCGCACTTGCTCGTGGTATGGGCAAGACCGTTTCACAGATGAGTGAAAAGGAAAAGGTCTCATTAAGGCTTATGTTTGTCGAAGAGAAGATGAATCGTGTTTCAGGCGATTTCATCAATACAGAAAACAGCTGGGCTAATCAGACCAAAGTATTGTCACTGCAGTGGGACTCGTTCAAGGCGACCATAGGTCAGGGTCTTATTAATGTCCTAACGCCTATCGTCCAATGGCTTAATGCCATCATGGAAGCGGCTCAGGGCGCTGCACAGGCTTTTGCTGACTTTACTGCAACCATAATGGGTATATCCCCGGATCTCGGAGGCGTAGCCGATACTACAGCTGCAGCTGCACAGAGTGCTCAAGATATCAATGATGGTATATCCTCTGCAGGTGGAGCCGCTAAGAAGGCCGTTAAGCAATTAGCCGGATTTGATAAACTGAATATCCTTTCCAAGCAGTCTTCCGGTGGCGGCGGGGGAGGCAGTAAGAATCCTTCTGTATCTCCTGCGAGCATCGATAAGGCTACTTTGGCGGAGAACGGCCTCAATGAATCTTTATCGAGGACGCGAGAGCTTATCAATGAGATAACCGGAAGTTTCAGACAGGGATTTGCTGAAGGTTTTGCTGGTTTTGATTATGGTCCTACGTTAGAAAACATTCGTAATATCCGCGATTCTGTCTTAGGTATAGCTAATGATCCTAATGTAAGAAGTGCCGGCGAGAGATTCATGACGAATCTTGCTGAAGGCATGGGAAAGGTTACTGGATCCATTGCTCGTATCGGCGGCGTTACGGCTCAGACGTTGACCGGGGGAGTCGAGAGATTCCTTCAGAGTCATGATAGCCAGATAAGAAACTATATCATCGATATGTTCGATATAGAGGGTGATATAGCACAGATCACGGGAGATCTAAGTGTATCTGCAGCAAATATATTTGAAGGAGCATTCGGTACTCCTGTTGCAGAATCTTTGGTGTCAGATCTGATCAATATTCCCGCTCAGATCAAGATGACCACTACGCAGATTGGCGCGCAGCTGGCACGAGACATCCTAGCAGGCTTCTATACGATCGTATCTGAGAACGAAGGCGGCCTGACATCTGTTCTATCCGGACTGGTTTCTTTTGCCGCATCTGTAGTCGGTACTATATCGACGGCCGTAACGGATATGGGCAATACGGTCCGTTCTGTATATGACGAGTATATAAGCCCGTTCATATCAGGCATGTCAGAAGCCTTGTCCGAACTTCTTGGAGTGATCATCGAATTCTGGGAAGGTAATGTACAACCTATCTTGGATATGATCGGTGAGAAGGCTCAGGAACTCTGGGAAGGTCATTTCAAATCGTTGTTCGAGAATCTCATGGGATTCATCGGTAGATTGATGAGTCTGATACAAGCCCTGTGGGTCAATTATCTTCAGCCCGTTGTAGCCTGGATCATCAAAAATATCCTTCCGGTTATCATGCCGATAATTAAGACCATCATCGCGGTTGTAATGGAAGTAGCCGGCATTATCGGATCTGCGATAAGCGGAATCATAGCCATTCTAAACGGCATTATTGACTTCATAACAGGTGTTCTTACAGGAGACTGGGAACTTGCTTGGGAAGGCATTAAAGAGATATTTGTTGGTGCTTGGGAAGATGGAATTCTTCCTATCCTTAATGGACTCGAAAGTATCTTTGAAGATGTCTTTGACGGCGTTGTGGAAGCCATAAAGAATGCCCTGAATGCGGGTTTGGCATGGGTTGAGACATTTGTTAATAACGTCATCGACGGCATCAACGGCATCATTGGCGCAGCAAACTCCGCCAGTAACGCTGTAGGCGGACCGAATCTCGTAAATGAACTCGGACACATTACTCTCCCAAGACTCGCAAACGGAGGCTTTGTAGAGGCAAATACTCCACAGCTCGCGGTCATTGGTGATAACAGACATCAGGGTGAGTTCGTAGCTCCGGAAGATAAGCTTCAGGCGGCGGTCACATCCGCCATGATGGCTATGATGCCACAGATGGCAATGGCTATGGCCAATGCAGTGTCCAGAGCGAATAACGGCGCCGGAGGAGACATCACTATTCATAATCACATAGACCTTGATGGTGATGCGATCTACGACAACCAGGAGAAGGTCAGACGCAGAAGAGAAAAGAGAAGCGGAGGTAACTGATCGTGGCAGACCCAACCCCCATATCAGATTTAATTTTTGTCAAATCAGGGAACAATTATGTAGCGCTTCCGGAGAATACCTCTTATTCCGCCCGGTGGAACGACCTCGACAGTGATGAAACGGGGCGTTCCGCCGGCACCGGAGTTCTCAACAGAGAACGCATCCGAGCAGAAGTATGGGAAATCGATATTGCGTGCAGTATGATATCCGATCCGGAATTAATCACAGTAAGATCGCTTTTCGCTCCGGCGGAGATCACAGTCAAGTTTTGGGTAGGTGAGTGGATAGAAGTGCAGATGTATGGTGCACAAGGATCTGTAGACTGTGTTGCTAACCCTAATGGTGTGCCGTCTTGGAACTTTTCAATAAGCTTAACAGAATTCTAATGGGAGGAATCGTATGTATCCTGTAAGTAATGCGTATCCGATAGAGATACTCAAGAATGACAGAGTAACAGATATATACGGTACCATTACCCTGACCAACGGCACTGTTATAGAGCTTACCAAAGGTGACTTTGCCGAAGCTCCGGATATGAATAAGATCTGTTCCAATTCGGATACATGGACGCTTGGAAGTGTAGATCAGTCACAGCTGAAGTTTACTTTCTATAGTGAACTTGACCGATATGTGATCTACGGAGCAGAAGTTGAGTTATTCTTTGCGCTGTGGCTTCCTGAAGACGAAGAATGGGAAGAGATCCCTCTCGGCACTTATTATGTATCAGAATGCACAAGGGCAGGTCTTCATAAATTGAAGGTTATCCTTCTTGATGATATGGACAAGCTCGATGTCACATATGACGGTGCGACGGTATCTGGTCAACCTTATGACATTTTGAACCTGATCAGCGTAAAGAGCGGTGTTCCTCTTGGTCAGACTCAGGAGGAAATAGAAGCGCTGCCAAACGGTACCACGGTATTTGGTCTTCCCACTAAGACCAGTATTCAGAATTATCGAGATATGCTGCGTGATATATCCGTATGTCTTGCTGGATTTGGATATATAGGCCGAGACGGAAAACTGTATATCGGACAATTCTCAAAGACGTCGTGCCGTACCATCATTGCTGATCACAGAGGCAACGATAAGATATCAGAATACCAATTCGCTTATTCGGCGATATCTTGTAATAAAGATGGCGAGATAGTAGCTGTCGGAACTGATGATGACCAGCTACTTGATTTGGAGGATAATCAGTTCCTGCAGCTCGGTCTTTATATAACAGTAGAAGGCGTGCTCGAGAATATCCTTGATGCAATTAAGGGTATTAAGTATGTGCCAGGATCGTTATCACTCCTGAAATCGGATCCGTCATTCGATCCCGGAGATCTTATTACGGCAACAGGATATACTTCCGGAGTTGCTACACTAATGCCTGTCCACAAGATGACATGGAAATGGGGCGGCGGTCAAAAGATCGAAGCTTACGGCGAAGATCCGAATATAGGAAAGACTAAGTCAAAGAGTCAGAAATCACTTGAGAACAAACTTGATAAGATTGCAGCTCTTGAAAATGACGTGCTCGTAATGCAGAACGTAAGTGAAGTGTCTTTCTCTTCTTCCTGGGAACTGCTTGCATCGGGAGAAGTCGCTCTTACGGACAATAAGAAGTTGTTGTTCCATGCAGCAGTACGAGTCAATATGACCGCTGCAGGTACTGTGAAATTTAAGTACCAGCATAACGGCGTAGATGAAGACTTTATTCATGAATGTCAGATGCCTGCAGGGTTACATACTGTGACACTGTTTCATTTTATTTTGGGTACATCTATTCAACTGAATCAATTCGATGTCTTTATATCAAGCTCAGACTCATCCGGAACTGTTGAGAGACTAGGGTTTAATGGAGTTCTTACAGGACCGGGAATGGTTAGATCCGGATTCAACGGATCCATTAAGTTGTCAGACGCATTTGAGCCTTTAGTTTCAGAGATGGAAATGGATGAGTTAACGGAGACTATTTCTCTTCCTACCGGCAGTCCTCTCACATTGTCTCTAGCAGATGAATTCACACCCGTTATCAATGATATGGAAGTCGACAGTCTGACAGAGGAAGTATCTATCACAAGAGAGAAAGAGCAGTTCTATCTCGTGACAGAGAATGGTGACGGGTTCGTTACCGAAGATGGCGATCATCTCATTACGTAAGGAGGAAGTATGGCGAATATAGAAATACATGAATTGATAACCGCTGAAGAGTTATCCGCAAGTGATGTAATAGCAGAGCAGAGAGAAGATAGCGGTACATGGCTCACAAGGAAACTTACGTTCAATGCTCTTGGATTGTTTCTAAATAAGGTGCTTAATTATGCATCTGACTTACTTACATCGAATAAGACCATTATTGGAGCTATCAACGAAGTTAACCGTAAGACCGGCGAAGATATCAAACTGAGCTCGAACTCTGGCAATACAACGATTTATTCAAAGATTACTTCTATTGAGAATACGCTGCGTTATCAGGACACAAACGAGGTTAGTTTAGAAAATGCTGTGTTCCCAATCTATGATGACGAAACAGCATTCCATTTTACTATCCCACTTTCTAAACCTGTTGCTTCAGGTCTTGAAGCTACATTAAGTGGTGACTTTGCTTTGGATGGTACAGCTATAGATCTAAGTACTGAGTTCACCATCACAACGGAAATCGTCGATGTCGGTTTGAATGTCACATTAACTCCACTGACAACCTTTTCACTCACAGAGAAGTTAATCGTCGGTGATTCTAATTCGAAAATTACTTTTGCTGAGGAGGTTAATTAAATGTTTGAAGGTTATACGTGCTTGGAATTAATGCGTAAGGGTAAGGTTGTTCACAGGGTAGAACATAAGAATACAATTACCCCGTGGGTTAAGAATGCCATGAATAAGGGTAATCTCAACTTTATGATATCCCCTGAGAAAATAGTTCCTCTAAAACAGTGGTATGGCGGTTGTCTTTTGACGGATAAGGACAATGATCCGACCATTAGTATGATTGCTCACGACTCGAATGTTGTCGCCCAGGCATCTAAAAATGCCTATACGGGCACTAATCTAAGAAGGGGATCGTTCAATACCAATGAAAGTAGGGATGTAACAGGCGGTTATCGTTTTGTTTGGGATTGGACTACTTCTCAAGGTAACGGTACGATCAAGTCTGTTTGTTTGACACGTGAGGCATTAGGAGCGACAGATATCACCGAAGATTTTTCGACACCTGATGCTTCCTGTATGGAGTTTATTTCAAGCCGTTACGTTAGAAGCTCGAGTTTTTATAATCATCCTTTTATTCTTGACTATGACCGCGAAAAGCTGTTTATAGTAAGATACGACGGCACTACCGGAGCAGAGAAGATCATCATTGACGAATACTTGATCAATACGTATCGCTACCACTTGACCGGCAAGCTCGGAGACATGATCTCGCTCATTGCTTCTCATGAAATTTCGCAAGCGATAGCAAGCTTTGACAGCGACACCACAAGCGTCTCTTATACTGGAGATTATTTCTACATCTTCAGAGTTACCAACGGCGGCTCCACGATGGACGAGTACAAGATCGCAGTTGCAGACTGGACCTGCGTCAAGACTTCTCACTCCTACAACGGGGTCAGCTTATATAAACACTTAGGACAGGGCTTGTTAAAGGACATCATTCCGGTAATTGACGGCTATGCTTACGCTTACAGTTACAACAACACGAAGATTTACAAGTTAAATCTTGCTAATGATGCAGACATAATTGAGAACAACAACCCGTTAGCTAACGTAACTACTGATTACAAATACAACGGCCCTGCGGTCTTGTTACCTAACGGAGACTTCTACAAGTTCTCGACCTATTACGGCGACGGCGTAACGAATGCAACGTATTTCCATGACGGCAAATTCTATCGAGTTTTGGGAAATCCTGTGAATGGTAACGACTGGGGTGAGGGTCGCCCTAACTTACACTCGAGCTCATACGGCACGGTTATCAGCACGTCAACCTCAGATGACGCATCACCGAACGGCCAAGGTTGGGAAATTCTCGCGTTCTATCCCTACGTTTCAACCGTCAATAATCTCGAGACAGCTGTAACTAAGGCGTCGGATCTGACGATGAAACTGACGTATGAAATAAAGAGGGCAGTCGCATGATTCTGATACTTGTAGCAGTTGCGATTCTTATAGGAGTAATCGTTCTGATGGTCAATTCATTGGACGATATTAATAAATGAAAGGAAGGATATCAACATGTTAGAACTTTTGTCAATTAAGAAGATCACCAAAGAAGGCAAGATTCTCGGTGTAGTGTTTGCTGATGAGAAGTCCGAGATAATCAACAATATGGAGTTTGGGAATCAGCCGATAGCTTTCGGATCTACCGCATATACAAAAAGCGGAGATATGGCCAAGATGGGTAGCACCGGTTGGAATTGGATTTGAGGAGGAGTAAAACATGGACGAATATTTTGAGTTAGAGGCTCTTATTCTTACCGTATTGAAGAAGGCTAACACGGCGCTCGAAGAAATCGAGAACTTACCTGATCCTCTTGTGCCACAGGGCACACTTGGAACCGGTGAAGATGATCTTCCTGATCTGCCTGTTGATCCTGCGCCTACCATCGGCGATACCTACTTCGTAGCAACCGATGGTACTTATGGTGGTAAGCCTGCGCATGTTGGAGATACTTTCTTTTACAACAAGGCTAGCGCGTGGTCGTACGTACCAACCGGAGACATTGACACATGGCGAAATGTATTTGTTAATGGAGTTGAAGTACTGAGTATCGCTGATAAATCACCTCTGAAATTCAAAGGTGGTCAGCATATCAAACTCGAAGTCGTAGATGGAGAGATTATTATATCCGTTGACGGTACGTTACCTGTGCCTATTATATATGGTTTCCATATCGATCCCGACGAATCAGATCCTGAAGATAAGGTTACCTATCTGGCTGATGCAGCAGGTTTTTCACCGGCATACATGGATTATGCAAACAACAAATTTGTGTATGGGTCATGGAAAGATGCTTTTTTTATGCCCAAAACATGTATGTTGAAACCGAATGGTACAGTAGATTTCTATTTGGATCCCAGTGACGATACTAAGAGAGAAGACGGTGTGACTCCCTCACATGTAGATCATCTCGGTAATATCGAACTTACATCAACTTCATCGGCTGCCTATGCGGTTGATGATTACATTGTCTATGATGATAAGCTTTGGCAAGCAGCAGCTGCCATTGCAATCGGTGATACGCTTGAGGACGGGGTAAACATCACAGAAGTCGAAAATGCACCTAACGTAGATGATAACGCGATGGTTGAATGGGGACAGAACGGAAATAAAATCTGGTACAAGATAGTCCCGGATGTTGGGGATAATACAGGGGCATCGATCTACATATCCAATCAGCAGGTTGACGATGGATACCGTGCATGGTCTTTTATTAACCATGGTGGAACTCTTAAGGATCATTTCTATACACCTATTTATGATGGAACTATAGATAAGAAGAATAGGCTTCGTTCCATAATGCATGGCAACTATTCTAATCTTTGCCAGAATAAAAACGTAACTCAGGAGGTTGCAGCGGCGGAACTTAATAATCCGGCCAATATGAAGATCTGGTACACAGAGCAGCTTTGTGATGACGTTATTGGTATCTTTCTCCTTATTCTTATGGCTAAGTCAACGGATATGCAGACTGCGTACGGTAAGGGATGTACAGGTAAA
Organism: Clostridiales bacterium; assembly: GCA_017552455.1. Taxonomy (GTDB): domain Bacteria; phylum Bacillota; class Clostridia; order Saccharofermentanales; family Saccharofermentanaceae; genus Saccharofermentans. The sequence continues at coordinate 6,216 of JAFZPX010000022.1, read as the reverse complement.
TCATCAGCTGCTTCTTCTATGATTTCTCCCGGTACTATGAGTAAAAAAGGCATGTTCTGGGGATCAAACAATGGCACAGATGGTGTCAAAGTATTTGGTATGGAGAATAAGTGGGGGAACCAGTGGCGAAGGTTTGCCGGACTTGTCATGGTTGACTATGTTCAGAAATACAAGATGACGCGATCAACAGCTGATGGATCCGGAGCTCTTGATTATAACCAAACAGGTGAAGGTTATTTGATTGGCGGAACAGGTCCTTCTAGCGCTGGATATGTATCAAAAATGGAGTATAATAGTGACGCGTTTTTTGACAACAGTGTGGCTAATGGTAACTCTAACGTACATTATTGTGACTATTGGTACCCGGCTTCCGGAACAAGATATGCGCTGCGTGGCGGTTCTTGCTACAGCAGTGCCGGTGCGGGTGCGTTCTCTGTCTATCTGTACGATGCGGCGTCTTCTACGCCTTGGGGCCTCGGCGCGGCTCTTTCTTGTAAGCCACTTTGATGAGAGGGGTCTGGGGAGACCCTTCTCCCCAGATTAGAGAATACAGTAGTTACACAAAAGGGATTTGAGGCGCGATGCTGGGGGTGTTTTGTTTCCCTGCGCTGCGTGGCGGTAATTGCAACAACAGTACCAATGCAGGTGCGTTCTATGTCAATCTGAACAATACGACGTCTAATACGAATTGGAACATCGGCGCGGCTCTCTTCTTATCTATTGATTGGATAATAATGCCCCTCATTTTCCTTGCCCCTTGGCAAAAATAAACTCGTACAAAGCAACTGTTAGTAGCCTGTCGAACGCGGTTGAGAGGATAAGAAAAGCACAAAGTGAAATCTTATAGTCATCTATGGGAAAGGTTTGTATCTGACGAGAACTATTATCTCGCTGTTGGCAACGCAACCAAACATAAAAGCGGTAAGAAACGTAAATGCCGCCAGGCTCGGTATATAAAAGAGCACGCAGACGAACTCAAAGATGAGTTCATTTTTTATGCTACGCACTTTGAAAATTCCGAGCATAAACCCAAGATGATATATGACGGCGTTAGACGTAAGCAACGTCAGATCCTCGTGCCTACCATTAATGAACAGGTTATTCATCACATGGTAGCCAATATCCTACAACCGATATTCATGAAATCGATGTACGAGCACTCTTATGGATCCATTCCGGGGAGAGGTGCACATGGGGCTAAAAAGACTTTGGAAAAAGTGGATCCGTAGCGGTGGCAAAAACTTCAAATATATCCTTAAGTTGGATATTAAGAAGTATTTTGATTCCATACCTCATGACATTCTTAAACAAAAACTTACTAAGATCATCCATGATGAAAGGTTTCTCACACTAATGTTTAAGATAGTGGATGTCAATGACAAGGGGATCCCGATTGGCTTCTATACATCACAGTGGATAGCTAATTGGTATCTAACAGAACTTGACCACTATATAAAAGAAGAACTTAAAGCAAAATACTATATCCGTTATATGGACGATATGGTTATTGCTGGTCCCAATAAAAGAGAACTACATCGTATGAAGAACAAGATCGAGGACTATCTGAACGACAAACTCGGTCTTCGTCTAAAAGAGAATTGGCAAGTATATAAGTTTGATTATCACGGTAAAGGCCGTGATATTGATTTTATGGGGTTCCGGTTCTACCGAGATCACACTACTCTTCGTAGGTCGATATTGCTCAAAGCAACCCGTAAGGCTAGAAAGATCAAGAAGAATGGAACAAATATCCATTCCTGCAGACAGATGCTTTCTTACCTCGGGTGGCTAGATTGTACCGATACATACGGAGCGTATATCAAATGGGTTAAGCCCTTCGTATCTTTTCGTGCTTTGCGGCGCTATGAGAGCCGTTGGCAGATAAAACACAATAAAGGAGAAAAGGAACATGTGGTATGACGGTTATAGTGCAGAAGAACCTGCAAAAATAGACTTCAGTTCGAGAAAGTGGGTTCGTGTCAGGAAGAATATCGAGTATGTGGAAGGAGATGGCGAATTCATAGAGCCACATTGGCACTATCTTGAACGTAAGATTGCCAAAGAAGACTGGGATTTGTTTCAGGAAGTGCAGGGGCATGAAACCACCCTTGATGACGTCCAGAACGCATTGATAGAGCTTGCCGAGATGTTAGTAGGAGGTAATTGACATGGCTAAGATATATTACAATCGTTATAAGAAGAGGATTGTTAATGGAGAGATCACACTCGAACAGGCTATAGAATTGGCGCGCATCGAGGTGCCTGAGAAGTGGCGTAATGACGTCATAGCGTTACTGGAGGCAGATCTATGAACATTAAAGAACATCAGCTTAAATTAGCGACCAGTCTGATATCCGGACTGGTCGCTTCATTTTGGGGGATTTATGGTCCGGTCATCCTATGCGTACTCATCGCAATTTGTATGGATGTCATTTCCGGACTTGTGGCTTCTATGGCGTCCGGGGAGAAGATCTCCAGTCAGGTTGGTTGGATAGGCTTCTGGAAGAAGATGGCTCTTCTACTGGCTCTGGCTTTTGGTATCTTTATGGACTCATTTATTCCGATCCTGCTCGGCACGATCTCACTCGAGCTGCCATTTACGATGCCGATCGGAACGATCGTCGGCTGCTATATAGTCATCAATGAAGCCATATCAATAATAGAGAATATCAATAAAGCTGCTCCGACAGCTCTTCCTAAGTGGATCAAGAAGATACTCGAGGGAGCAGGAAAAACGATCGATAACGGAGGATCCGGAGATGGGAAAGATAATTGAAGCGGCCTGCGAGTATGGCGTTCGAATCGCGAATGACGATTCTCACGGCTATGACCAGATCAACAGATGGCTTCCGGACGTGGATTGCAGCTCTCTCGTGACGCTCTGCTATGAGAATGCCGGCGTTCCGGTAAAGTCTAAAGGCGGCGCAACATACACAGGGAATCTTTTGGCAGGGTTCACCAAATGCGGATTTGAAGCCATCAAGTTCAAAAGTTCAATACCTCTCGTGCGCGGTGATGTCCTTTTTTACAATTATGTGAAGAACGGAAAAACTTATGGACATGCAATTCTATACCTTGGAGACGGTAAGATCGTCCAGGCATCTATCAACGAGAAGGGAACTATCACAGGTGGGAAAACGGGTGATCAGACAGGTAAGGAAGTTGCTGTTGGTAACTACTACGTTCCGTCCAGAGGATGGGATTATGTTCTTCGTTACCCCGATGAAGAGACAAAACAGGAGGATAAAAAGGTGAATATCACTCTTACGGAGTTAAAGATGGGAAGCAAGGGGCCTGAAGTAAAGTCTCTTCAGATCCTTTTATACGCGAATGGATATAATTGCGGTACCGCAGACGGTGTCTTTGGTCCCAAGACAGATGCAGCGTTGCGGAACTTCCAGAAAGCAAGAGGTCTTAAGGTTGATGGAGTTTGTGGTAAGTGTTCCTGGACATCAATCTTGGCTGCATAATATATAGATATATATTAAGAAGTAAATTTGGAAGTAAATTAGAAGTAAAATTTTGACGTTTGTAGAAATGTCAAGAGAAATGACAAGACCCTCGAAACGACTGTTAATACTGCGTTTCGAGGGTCTTTTTATGTGTCTGTAAATGGCTGGGGTGGCAGGATTTGAACCTACGAATACGGGAGTCAAAGACCCGTGCCTTACCCCTTGGCGACACCCCAGTGACAGGGTTTTGTAAAAGTTGGGGTGGGATATGGGATTCGAACCCATGACTTCCAGTGCCACAAACTGGCGCTCTAACCAGCTGAACTAATCCCACCATATTGCTGTCTGTCAGCCTATGAATTATATGGGGAAGGGTCTTTAAAGTCAAGTTGATGTTACACAATATCCTGTAATGATGTAGAATAAGTCATCTTCTAAGGGGTATCTTACTTATGACTAAGAAAGCGCGGGTTCTTTTGATAGTATGTTTCTTATCAGCATTGTTGCTGTTGGGGACTGCTTTCTATACGCAGACTTACTATCATGCGGATGAGACGGCCATTGAGGCGCTTTCTTCTGATGAACTTGTAAATGTGAGCCAGACCGACTACGGCTGGTTCTTTGACGGTCCTTCTGAAGAGGATGCGTTTATCTTTTATCCCGGCGGTAAGGTCGAGGAGACAGCATATGCCCCGCTGCTTCGTCGTCTTGCGGAAGAGGGCGTGGACGTGATGCTCGTAAGTATGCCCGCAAGACTCGCGATACTTGACGTGGACGCGGCGCAGAAAGTTCTCGCGGAGTATGAATATGAGCACTGGTATATCGGCGGTCATTCTCTGGGAGGCGCTTCTACTGCTCTGTATGCTTCCGAGAATGAGGATAAGTTTGACGGCATAATTCTTCTGGGATCATTCTCGACAAAGCCTCTTGAAGATATTCGAGTTCTGTTTATCTACGGTTCCGAAGATCAGGTCCTCAATATGGAGAAATACATCGATAACCGCGCTAATGTGCCTGAATGTGCTGAAGAATATGTAATCGAAGGCGGCAATCACGCGCAGTTTGGTTCGTACGGCGTGCAACAGGGGGATGGCAGCGCTACAATATCCGGAGAAGAACAGGTGGAGATCACAGTGAATCTGATAATCTCTTTCCTGCAGGAAGCGACGCAGTGATATGTATGAGATAGAAGACAAGTTAAGGGGAAATGAGCTTTTCGCGATGGAGACGGACAGGCTGAGACTGTCTGTGCTGAAGAAGTCCGCGTACAAGCAGGTGACGGACTACCTTGTGCGTAACCGAGAGTTTCACAAGAAGTGGTCGCAGACGCACGCTGACAGTTACTTTACCGAGCGTGTGCAGAAGGACTACCTGAAGTATGATGCGGGCGAGTATCTCCAGGGAAGGCTCGTGCCTTTGTATATCACTCGTAAGGGTGAGCCCGACAAGATCCTTGGCAGGGTAACGTTTTTTAATTTCGCTTTCGGAGGCATGATGAGCTGCTCCGTAGGCTACCACCTCGACGAAGCCGAGACGGGGAAGGGGTATATGACTGAAGCCCTGACCGAGGCCTGTCAGATGATAATGGATGTGATGAAGATCCACAGAATCGAGGCTTTTATACTGCCGTTTAACGAGAAATCGCAGGCTCTGATCAAGCGCTGTGGGTTCACTTACGAGGGGCTTCGCATCTCCTATATGCACATCAACGGAAGGTGGGAAGACCACGAAGCTTTCTATCTTTTGGCAGAGTAGTAAGAAATTTTATAAAAATATTTGTAGATTCGAAAAATAGTATATAATTAGATTAGAAATCTATCGGAGGCGTTAACCGTGAAGAATAACGAGATTAAGAAGATCGTTTCAGTTGCATGTGCTTTGACGGTTCTTGCAGGCTTCGCTGCTTGCGACAAGGAAGAGAAGACAGCTGAGACTTCTTTCGCTGAGATAACACCGACACCTATCCCTGTAGAGACAACGACTACACCTACGACAACGATCCCTGTTTACTCAGGTCCGCTGCCTTCAAGTGATATCGCTGTTACTTGGGCTGAGACTACTCTTGATACACCCGTTATCATGTATGCGGCTGTATCCGAGGGCGAGTTCCTTCGTGTAAGAAAGGGACCTTCCACAGAGTATGACATCGTCGGCACTCTGACACGTAACCAGCAGGTTCAGATCGTAGCTGTTACGGATTCTTCCTGGTATAAGACAGCAGACGGTTTCTACATCTCTGCTACATATCTTACACAGGCTCCTTCATAAGCCTTTTCTAAAAGTGTTTACACAAGGCCGTCTCACCCGAGGCGGCTTTTTTGTGCGCTTTCTCGGGGGAGGTAATACATTCAGCGCCAATTCCAGCGCCACTTTTCGAAAAGTGTCACTACTTTTGGCGCTGAGAGCTCCGTAGCGCCAGATTCAGTGCCACTTTCCGTAAAAATCCACTAGTTCTGGCGCTGGCTTCCTCGTCCGGTCCCCTCTCGGGTTCGATTCCCATTAACACTACGTCACATAACAAAAGCCCCGAGCAAATAGCTCGAGGCTTTTCTTATCTGGAGCGGGTGATGGGAATCGAACCCACGTGGTCAGCTTGGAAGGCTGAAGTTCTACCATTGAACTACACCCGCATGAAGCGCCTATGTATAATACAACACTGTTTTTAAAATGTCCAATACTATTTTACAAGAAACAAAAAGAGCTGCCCGGACACCGGACAGCCACTGATAATCACTTGTTATCCCCTCTTATGAAGGAGCCTGTG
>JAFZPX010000021.1 GCA_017552455.1 Clostridiales bacterium | reverse complement strand
GCTTGCTAATGAGCGTACGGTCTTCTTCATCTGTCGTCAATTCCTTTTTGTGTATTTTCTTGATACAACTGATTGTAACAACCACCCATAAACGACCGATATCTATTCTGTGAACAAACATTAAACTGCGCCCCGGAGGACGCAGTTCGAATAAGCATGCCAACTATTCTAAAGCCTATGTCTCATAGTTGATCATCTGCTCTGCATTACCATGGTCAGCACAGATGAACATTACGCCGGTCATATTATACACGCTTATAGTCCCAAGGCTTCCTGGAATAATAATCGTTCGCGAAAGGCGCCTCCGACAGAAGCGACATATCCACCTTCTTTATGGACTTAAGGTGGGGCCTTACCGCGTTAAGGACACCGGAAAACACCTCCTGCTGTGATGACTTTGGTGCATCCAGAATAATGAGATAACTTGTCTGACCGTTCCTTATGAGGTACAGCAGACCCGCTTTCTTAATATCAGGATTGCCACTGCAGAAAGCTGATATCGCATCCTTAATATCGGCAGTCTCATCGGAGGGCTTAGGCTCGCCGACGATTACCTTGGAACCGTCATTGATAACCTCTTTGTTTACATTGCGTCCGGCGATATGCTTTCTTGCGATCTCGGCAATGCTCTGAGCTGCCTTGGAAGGAAGACCTACCGATACAGGACCTGAAGGATTGATCGCGATGTCAAATCCGTCCTTCTCGATAAACTTGGCAGCCTCTAGGAAATTCATAACAACTACCGTCGGCTTCTGATCGCCTTCAAAGATCTTTCTCCACAGATAGAGAGCCTGAAGATCAGTAAACAGGGGAAGTATCCTCTTATTAGGATCCTCCTTCTTCGTAAACATGATAAGCTGCAGCTTCTTCTTTCCGGAAGCATCACTTCCTTCACCCGCATTCATTGCCGGGATAAGGAATCTGCCGTTCACGATATTATCCGTAAGGTGGTTCAGGTACTCCTTATCCTTATTGAACTCGGGATATCTGAACATAAGGCCGGACAAAGAAGGATTCTCTATAGCCGTCTTGCCGTCAGCGCCCTTAACAGGAGGTCTGACAGTTGTAACTACAGAATACTTCGGAACAGCATTCTCCTTCGTAAAACCGGTCTTCTCGTAATCAATAACGATCGTAAGTCTCGCCTTCTTCTGTGAGACTTCCTCGACAGGCTCAAACACCTGACCGTTAAACTCTTCTATAGCTAAGATCTTGGTAGCCAGCGCTCTGCCGTCGTTTCTAAAGAGGAAGACATCGTCATTCTTCTTGCAGTTACCGTATACAAGTCCGGTTACATACGCTTCCTTCTTAGCCTCATCGCACTGGGCCTCTTCCACCATGAGGAAGTATCTTCTGCCTTCGTTGGGAAGACTCTTACGAAGATTATCTATCTTCGCCTTTCGCTCTTCCTGCTCGATAGCAGTTATGCGGGCCTGCTCTGCACGCTCCTGATTCTCCTGCGCCTTCAGCTCACGCGCCAGGCGTTCCTCTTCATCGGTCTCCTCGATCGCAGCCATCAAAGCTTCGTCGAGCGCATCTCCTTCGAGGTCGAATATATTGTTATCTTTATCGGACATATTTAAATCCCTCCGCTCGGGCATTATATCTCATTACAACGCACAAAGGAAATCTACGGCTTCAACATACCCGTCAAATCCGTGTCCCTTGATGGTCTTCTTCGCGATTAAAGACACATATGACGTCTTCCTGAATTCCTCCCTCGAATCGACATCGCTTATATGGACCTCGACAGTGGGAATGGCTACAGCCTTAAGCGCATCAAGGAGCGCGACAGAAGTGTGCGTGTAAGCACCGGGGTTGATCACGATACCGTCACACTTATCGAAAAGCGCCTGCTGAATATAGTCCACGAGATCTCCCTCGTGATTGCTCTGCTTGAATATAACCTCAATTCCCTTGCTGTCGCAGTGCTCTTTGATCATGCCGATAAGATCGGTATATGTCTTCTTACCGTAGATATCTGGTTCCCTTACACCAAGCATGTTAAGGTTGGGACCGTTAAGTACAAGTATTTTCATCGTAGATCCTCACTGCCTCCTTAAGGTATTCTTCACAGCTGCTCTTAGCACCAACACAAATACGCATATCAGCCAAAGCTTCATATGCATCCTTGCGCTGCGCATAGAGAGCCTCCACTCCGTTCTGCGCCGTCAGCGGTCTGTCCGTGCCGCACAGCACCTCGAGAGGGCGCTCGTTATAAATAACATTGGAATTGCACTTAAGAGCAAAGAAGTTTTCTTCCCTCGTTACTATACCGCCTCCGCAAGATACTATCAGTCCGCTTCTCGAGAGCACGTCACGTGCTACCGCGGACTCCTTCGAGCGAAAAGCATCTTCACCCTCTTCTTTTATAGTCTGCGAAGGTGTCTTGCCATAAACTGCCGTAAACTCATCATCAAGGTCTACGACCTCACGGTTAAGATGCTCACCGAGCTTGCGGGCAAGCCAAGTTTTACCGGAACCCGGCATGCCTATAACGGTAACGTTCTTCATCTGGCGTTCGAGAGCAGAAGTAACCTTCTCGATGTCGTCAGCAGATATCATACTCTCAGCTTCTTCATCGTCCTTGGCACCCTTGAAGAATGTCGAAGCCTTAAACGCCTGAGCGACCAGCATCTTAAGGCCGCCTGCAGTCTTAAGTCCTGCCTTCTTCGCATCATAAAGAAGCTTCGTGCACGAAGGGTTGTAGATTATATCCGCGACAGCCTCAAGCTTATTAAACTTTCCAATATCGACAGGCGCCGCATCTATCTTCGGATACATTCCAACCGGAGTGCAGTTAACTACGATCTGTGCAGCTTCGCACAGCTCATAGACATTATCGTAATTGATCTCGCCCTTGCGGCTCACAAAGCTGATATCGCCGGCACCCATATCCTTGAGTGCTGTGTTAACAGCAGCAGATGCTCCTCCGGTTCCAAGGATCAGGACCTTCTTCCCCGCAGGATCGATACCCGATGACTTGAGCATATACTCGAAGCCGTAAACATCTGTATTGGCACCGAGACTTGTGCCATCCTCCCTGAATACGACCGTGTTGACTGCGCCTGTATCAGATGCACACGCCGTAAGCTCATCACACATCGCGAAGGCATTCTTCTTATAAGGGATAGTTACATTAAAGCCGCCGTATACTCCCTGCCTGCCCTGCTCCCACAAAGCCTGCAGCTCATCCTCTTCCCTCTCTATGATCGTATATCCGTAGTCGGATGTGATCATGCTGTGAATCTGCGGGGAATATGTATGCGGCAAAGACTTACCGAGCACGCCGAACAGAGGCTTGGACTCTATGTCTTTGGCTATACCCATTATCTCTGTATAAAGTCTTTTTATATGAGGTCTTACTTCAGCAGATGCCAGATTCTCAAGCTGCGCGATCTTCTGCTTCTCACGCTCGGGATCGAACACAGGTCTGCCCTGCGCTTTCTTTAATTCGCCAATCTGCTTTACTGCATCGAGCCTTCTTGCGAATGCATCGATCAGATCCTTATCGGCTGCATCAATCTGTGATCTTAATTCATCAAGCGTCTTCATCTGCTCTCTCCGTCAGAATCTCATCGTAGATTGCAAGCGCTGCAGCAGCTTCTACTACAGGAACCGCACGCGGAGCGACACAGGGATCGTGTCTGCCCTCTATGTTGATCGTCGTATCCTTCTTGTTCTCAAGATCAACTGTCTTCTGAGTCTTGCCGATAGAAGGCGTGGGCTTAAATGCGCAGTCAAATACAAGAGGCGCTGCCTCACCGACGCTTATGCCTCCTAAGATGCCGCCGCATCTGTTGCTTGCAAGTTTGATCTTATCGCCGTCCATCACGAAAGGATCGTTATTCTCGGAACCTCTAAGATCTGCCACATCAAAACCTGCACCGAACTCGACACCCTTTACAGCCGGGATAGAATATACAAGCTTAGCGATGTTGCCTTCGAGACCGTCGAACAACGGGCCTCCGAGTCCTGCCTGCAGACCGTAGATCACACACTCGACTACAGCGCCTACGGAATCGCAGTCCATCCTCGCCTGCTCGATTCTTTCCTTCATAAGCTCGCCTGCCTCATCAGAAACGGAAGGGAACTCCTTCTGGCCTGCGCGAACCAATGCCTCCTTGAAAGAAACATCATTTACATCGTGATCGTAGTAAGAATCATCCTTAACTCCGCCGCACTTTTTAAGGTGTGCGTGCACCTCTATGCCCATCTTCTTAAGCTCGTTCAAAGCGATGGAGCCCGCGATGCATAAAGGTGCCGTCATTCTTCCGGAAAAGATTCCTCCTCCGCTCTGTGCAGCCTCATCCTTATACTTAATCTTGCCCGTGTAATCTGCATGTCCGGGCCTGGGCTTATTCATAATGGAAGCGTAGTCCTTGGGCTTCGTGTTGGTGTTAACGATATACCCGTGAAGTGTGTCCCCTTCCTTCTCCCAGAGAACCGCATCCTTTTCGCGGCGGGGTGTGGACCACGCATTGTTTCCGGGTGCTCTTCTTGCCATGAGCTTCGCCGTAAATTCCGGGTCGGGTGCAACACCTTCTGGAAGGCCCTTGATATACACGCCGATCGTGGGGCTGTGAGACTGGCCGTAGATAGTAAGCTCCAGTGTGCCGCCTCTTAGTGTACTGTCCATGCTCATGTTAAGAGAACTCCTCTCTTATTAGTTCCTTAAGTCCCGGGAAAGACTTGTCCACGGGATCTATACTGTCTATTTCAAGATCAACACCCAGTGCCGCCGCGATAAGCATCGCCGACATCACCATGCGGTGATCGTTGTACGACTTAAGTGTAATCATATCTTCGTCAAAAGTCTTGTTGTTTCCGAATACTGTAAGAGTTTCCTCTGTCTCTTCCGTTTGTATTCCGGCCTGCGCGAGCTGCTGCCTTACCGCCATAACGCGGTCCGACTCCTTGACGCGCAGCCTTCCTATATTATTAAAAACAGTAACCTTATTTCTGAATGCCGCGACCATAGCCATATAAGGAACTATATCAGGAATGTCCCTGCAGTCCCATGTAAGCTCATCCACGCCGACGGCTTTCAGAAAATCTACAATGGCTTTGTCACCTTGAACGGAATCATCATCAAGATTACCGACTGTTATGCCGCCCTTGATAAGCTCCTTAAGACACAGCAGAAAAGCTCCGCCGGACCAGTCTCCCTCGACACGGAAATCTTCATGCTTGCCATTCTCATATTTATCTATAACTGACTTTGTAAGTTCGATGTAGTGAACGGACGAAGGCTCGCCTGTTACCTTGATCGAAGAATCAGGAAGAACTATCAGCGCCATCATGATGCCTGAGACATACTGCGAAGAGACACTGCCGTCGATAACGAACTGACCTTCTGTAAGCGTGCCCTTAAGACTAATGGTTCTCTCGCTGTCATCTCTTACCAAAGATACGCCGCGGTCCTTAAGGCAGTTCTCAAGATCATCAAGCGGCCTGTCGTACAGCCTGCCCGCCGTCTTGAATGTAATCTTCCTGTCAACGCCCTGAGCTTTAACCCAAGCCGCTGCGACCGGGATCATGAATCTTAATGTAGAGCCGGACTCGTTGCAGTCCAACACAGACCCGCCATCACGAAGTGCGCGCAGGCAGTTCTTTGTCGCCGCTATGTCCTTACTGTCTTCAGAACTTACTTCAAGATCATCCTCATAACCTTTAAGGAATCTGACTATGAGCTCTCTATGGAAGACCGACTTGCTAGGCGGCGCATCAACAGAGAATTCGAAAATCCTGTCCTTAAAGCGAAGTATCATCTGATCTTCTTACCCTCTTCAAGGAAGCTTCTGAATTCATCAGCACTCATCTTACGGATCTCGGACGTGCCTATCTTATTAACGAGGATAACAGACAAAGTGTTTCCTCTTTTCTTCTTATCATTCATGGCACCTGCAACCGCAGCCTCAGGTGTGATATCGTCCTCGACAGGCAGTCCGTATGAAGTGATGAGTTCTCTCATCTTCTGTGCTTCATCGCTCGCAAGAGTTCCCGCTGCTTCACACGCATCGATCATGATGCCCATGCCCTTCGCGACGCAGACTCCGTGCAACTTTGTAAACTCACTGTCTCTCTCGATGACATGTCCTACTGTGTGACCGTAGTTTAATGTCTGTCTTCTGCCGTTATCGAGTTCATCACCCGCTACGACATCAGCCTTATCAGCCACGCACATGCCGACGATCTTCTCCATGAGCCAAGCGTCTTCTCTGATAGCAACTCCGCGAGAAGCATTCTCATGCAGATATTCATAGAGAGGCACGTCCATGATGAACGCGTACTTCAACACTTCGCCCATGCCTTCTATGAACTTCTCATCGGAAAGCGTCAGCAGACAATCCGTATCTTCAATAACAGCAGACGGCTGCCAGAAGGCACCCACCTGATTCTTTCCTTCGGGAAGGTCGATACCCGTCTTTCCTCCTACGGCTGCATCGACCATCGCGAGCAAAGACGTAGGGATCTGTACTACAGCAATACCTCTTAAGAATGAAGCCGCAGCGAAGCCTGCCATGTCACCTGTAACACCGCCTCCGAGAGCTGCCACAAGGTCAGTTCTGGTAAAGCCGGCCTTAGCCATAACCGCCCACATACCTGCTACGGTATTGATATTCTTAGAGACTTCCCCCGCCTCGAAAACATACTCATACACTTCGAAGCCCTCTGCCTTGGCAGAAGCCTTTACCTTATCAAGATAAAGGGGAGCTACGTTAGTCTCAGAAACGATCAAAAGCTTGATGGCATCCTTAGCGACATCGCGCATGATCTTTCCGCATTCGTTGATAAGACCTGCACCTGTTATTACTTCATATTCTCTTGAAGCACTTACTGTCGTGCGTATCATACTCCGTCTACCTCTTCCTTGATCTTTCTTCCCTCATCGAGAAGTCCGATAAGTCCGTCTGCATCATCATTAACGAGAGCATCCTTATATTTCTGAAGCTCCTTCTGAAGATTATCAATCTCGAAGATAAGATGATCCTTGTTCTCGAGGAACAGCTGTGTCCACATAACGGGGTTCAGCCATGCTACACGTGTCATATCCTTGTAGGAGCCGGCAGAGAAACCGGTGTGGTTTCTGGAATTAGGGCTCTTGATATAAGCGTTGGAGATAAGGTGCGGCATCTGGGAAGTAAATGCGATCATCTGATCGTGCTCATCTGCATGTGCCAGATGGAAGCTTCCGAATCCGCAGGGAGCGAACAGCTCCTTTATCTTATCGATGATACCCATATCATCGAATCTGGGAGGTACGATGACCATGGGGGCACCTTCATACATATCCGCTTTGGAATGAGCCATACCGGAGAAGTGTGTTCCAGCCATGGGATGGCATCCGACAAATGTGAATCCTTCCTCTTCGGCAATCGGGAAAGCCTTCTCACATATATATCTCTTTGTTCCGCAGGCATCTGTTACAATGCCGCCCTTCTTGAAGAAAGCTCTGTGGTCTTCCATCCACTTAAGAGAAGCTTCAGGATACAGGCTCAGGATTACGAGGTCACAGGAAGACAGATTCTGATCTGTAAGTGCATCATCGATCACTCCCTGCATCTTCGCCATCTGTACAACAGACTCTGTTCTGTTCCAGCCGTATACAACTGCCTCAGGCTCATTCGCCTTATAAGCTTTACAGAAAGATGCTCCTATAAGTCCTAATCCTACAACGCCGACTGTGATCTTCATCAGAGTATGCTCCTTGCCTTCTCGATATCCTTCATTACACCAACGAACTGCTCGGGTGTGAGCTGCTGAGCTGCATCGGACAAAGCCTTCTTAGGGCAGTTATGAACCTCGATCTCGAGACCGTCTGCACCGGATACAACTGCTGCCATAGCCATGGGCTTGATGAGTGATACCTTACCTGTAGCGTGTGAAGGGTCACCTACAACAGGAAGATGTGTGAGCTCCTTCAAAGCGGAGATGGCACTTACATCGAAAGTATTTCTTGTATATGTCTCGTATGTTCTGATACCACGCTCGCAGAGGATTACGTTGGGGTTACCCTCGGACATGATGTACTCTGCACTCATAAGCCACTCCTTGATTGTAGCGGAGAGACCTCTCTTAAGAAGTACAGGCTTGTTTGTCTTACCGATAGCCTTGAGAAGGTCGAAGTTCTGCATGTTTCTTGCACCGACCTGGAGGCAGTCAACATCAGCGAATACCGGAACCTGATCAACGCTCATGATCTCGGATACGATAGGAAGTCCTGTTACTTCTCTTGCCTTGATAAGAAGCTTGATGCCTTCCTCATGAAGTCCCTGGAAGTCGTAAGGTGAAGTTCTGGGCTTGTAAGCGCCGCCTCTCAAGAGTGTTGCACCTGCAGCCTTAACGGCCTTTGCTGTCTCGATGATCTGCTCTTCGTTCTCTACAGAACAGGGACCTGCCATTACTGCGAAGTTACCTCCACCGATCTTAACGCCGCCGATATCAACGATGGAATCCTCAGGGTGGAACTTTCTGTTGGCCTTCTTGAAGGGCTCGGAAATTCTCATTACATTGTCGATAATGTCGAGACCTCTAAGAAGATCAATATCGATCTTTGTTGTGTCACCGATCAATCCAAGGATTGTAACGAAGTCACCCTGTGAGCGGTTAACCTTCAAGCCCTGGGATTCGAACCATGAAGTAAGGTTCTGAATCTGTTGTTCTGTTGCTGTTTCCTTAAGTACTGCGATCATTTCTTTGTCCTCCTGATGATCATTTGGCGCCTTCGTTGTATTCAGCGGCGTAAAAAGCGCCGCCCGAGTGATTCGTGCGGCGCCTGATCAGCTTAATCAATTAATTCCATGAACTTCCTTGCTTGCACAAACCACTCTTACTTCACGTTCGTAAAGTAGTAATAATAGTTGTATGCAAATGCGTAAAAGTTCTTGTTCATGCCGTTAATTAAACACACTTAACAAATGAATGTCAAGAAGAAATTACTGTTATCAGCTTACCTTGGCTTTCTCTTCCTGGATAAACTCAGGGATCTGGTGAACATCGAGACCGAGTGCTACGGCAAATTCAGCATCCATACGTCTCTGTGCATCTGTAAGGATCTTCTCGTCCTGCTGGTTAAGGCTCTTTCCCTCATCCTCGAGCTGCTTTCTTCTTGCAGAGATTGTGCTGATAAGATCAATGATGTCCTTACGGTCACCGCTGCTTAGAAGTCCGTTGAACAGCTCCTTACGAGCATTTCTGTCCTCGACCCACTCTACATTATTATCATCGATGTTATGGATAAGCTCGAGAGCTTCCTTCTTAGTGATGACGGGCTTGATCTTGGCCGTAAGCTTCTCATTGTTATAAGGAACATATACGACCTGAGCCTGGTTAACAAAGAGAGGCTTCAGGATGTAATACTTCTGGGGACGCTCATGATAAAAACGAACGTCTTTGATATCATCGATCTCGCATACACCGCTGCCGCCGTAAACTACAGTTTCTCCCTTCGAAAAGCTCATATTGCCGCCTCTTTCTGTATGATATTAAACAAATTGAAAAACGATAACGTGGCGGAAAATTGCCACGTATAGATTATAGCATCGCGGCCCTTCTCATATCACTTGGCAGAATGGCTAAAAAACGCCTCGAAACGCCTTATTTTTTGCGCATTTACTGTTGTTCTGACCTATAGATGTCAGCTACTTCCGAGATAGTCAAATATGCATGAGGATCTGCCTTGTGTACGAGCTGTCTCATGCGTGCGATCTGGAACCTGTTAACTACAAAATAAACTACCGTTCTCTCCTTCAATGTATAACCGCCTATGGCAGGGATGATGGTAGTACCTGAACCGAATTCTTCCATAAGAGCCTTAGATACCTTATCGCCCTTCTCGGTGATGATCATGACCGACTTCGAACGGTCAAGACCCTCGGCGATAAAGTCGATGGTATTAAGAGCTACATAATAAGTAACTATAGAATATAGAGGGACTATCCAGCTGTGGAAAATGAGACCACAGATAATGTACAGACAGATGTTGTAGATCATCATGAATGTACCTACCGTAAGATTCAGTGACTTCGCGAATATGACTGCCATGACTTCCACTCCGTCTATGGCTCCTCCGTGCCTTACCGCGATACCAGAACCCGCACCGCATATAAGTCCACCGAACACGGCGCATAGAAGAATGTCTGTACCGGCAATGGGAGATTCGATCGACAGATCGATGCACTCCTCGATTATCAGAGCCGCTACAGAATAAACAACTACAGCAAAGACGGAATATATCGTAAATGCCACTCCCTGCTTCTTAAGTCCGTAGAACATAAGAGGAACGTTAAGTACAACGAGAAACAGCGACAGGCTGCACCACGGAGGTGTCAGCTGGGACAAAAGAAGCGATGTTCCGGCGATGCCGCTGTCATAAAGGTGCATGGGCGACAGAAAGCATGTGATCCCGAACGCAGATACAATACCGGCGACGATCATCCAGATAAGCTTTAACGGCTCGATGTTGTATTTCGCGAGGACCTTCATGTACTTATTCCTTGCCGAATGAATGCGCGACAAACGTTACGAAGAACGCGCCTCCGAGAAGGAGCACTATCATCGGGCCTGAAGGTGCACCCGTGTAGTAAGACAGGAGAAGACCTGCCACACCCGCGACCACAGAGAAGACTACAGACCACAGATGGTATGCACGTGTGTTGCGGGAGATATTACGGCTTGAAGCCGCAGGAAGGATGATAAGCGAATTGATAAGCAGTATGCCGATCCACCTTATGGAGAACATGATGACAACTGCTATGAATGCAGAGAAGATGTAATCATAAAGCTTACCGTTAATACCCTTACTTCTAGCAAGGCCACGGTTAAGGTTGTCTGAAGACAGAGCGTTATAAGACAGTGTCCAGAACACGATAACCAGAACGAGGCATACAGCCAGCGATATTATCTCTGTAGTTGTGATGCTTAAGATATCGCCTACAAGATAAGACGAATACTTGTTGAAGTTCCCCCCTTTGGACAGAAGAACGAGACCCAAAGACATCGCGACAGAAGCAAATACACTTATGATAGTATCCGCACCGTAAGTCGTGCGGTCCTTTACGAAGTTCAGAAGCATGGAGAACAGGATGGCAAATATTACCATTGATACAGATCTGCTCGTGAAGCCAAACACTATGCCGACTGCAATTCCGCACAACGCCGAATGGCCTATCGCATCCGAGAAGAAAGCCATCTTCTTATTGACTACCATTGTGCCGAGAAGTGCGAATATGGGAGACGATACGAGTATCGCAAGAAGCGCATTACGCATGAAGGCATAGTCGAGGAAATCCATCATACTGTCTGCCCTCCGAATGTCTTCTTGAAGCTGTCATCTTCGTATACTTCTTCAGGTGTTCCCTGACACAGGATCTTGTTGTCGAGAAGGACAACTTTATCTGCATATTTCTTAACGAGATAAAGATCGTGCGAGACCAGTAAGACTGCAAGATCATGCTTTCTCTTCATCTCATCTACGAGCCGGTAGAAATCTCTTACACCGTTCTCATCAATACCTGATACAGGCTCATCGAGAACAAGAAGATCCGGCATGGGCGTTACCGCTATCGAGAGCATAACGCGCTGCAGCTGTCCACCGGACAGTTTGCCCACCTGCTTATCTATACAGTCCTCTACCGAGAACAGCTTGAGCTGCTCCTTGATCTTGTCGTAAAGCTTTCTGTTCTTGAACATCCAAACAGGATACTTCGATATGAACGAAGCGAACAGATCGTATACAGTCATCGGGATCTCACGCTCTATGTTAAGAGACTGCGGTACATATCCGATCTTCATGACGTTGCTGATGTTACCTGTCTTCGTCTCCTTAAACTCGATCGTACCCTCGTGAGGGATCTGACCCAGGAGAGCTCTTAACAGAGTAGACTTACCGGCACCGTTCTGACCGATAAGCACCGTAAGCTCACCGCAGTGCATGTGAAGGTTAACATCATCGATGATCTTCTCCTCACCGAAGCTTACACTAAGACCGTTGATCTTAATGCAGTGACAATGCTCGTGGCATACATCTTTAAGCTTGTGAGAATGCTCCGCCATTTACTTATCCTATTTCCTCAAGTAATGTGAGATTAGCCTGCATCTGCTCAAGATAAGCATCCGATGTAACCTCACCTGTCATGCATGTGTTCATTACATATACAGTTGCTCCGGATTCAGAAGCAATCGCATCAGCTATGGCAGTATCGCTGTCAGCGCTTACAAAGATAACCGATACGCCGTTGGTGTTCATCCAGTCGATGATATCAGCAATATCTCCTGCAGAAAGAGCAGACTGTTCATGATCCGTCTCGACCATCTCGTACTCAAGGCCGAGCCACTCACAGAAAGATGGCAGCGTCTCGTCGATAACAAGCACGCTCATTCCGCGTACAGCTGACATACAATCAGCATTAGTTACCAGCAAGTCATCGACCTTACCGATGTATTCATCAGCATTAGCCAGATACTGATCCGCATGCTCGGGGTCTGCCTGCGCCAATCCTTCAGCCACCTCAGCAATCTCGATAATGTAATCCTCAGGACTTGTCCATACATGTCCGTTTACCTCGCCCTCATCTTCGGGCGCATCCGTAACAGAAGCCGCAGCTTCTATAATCTGAAGGTCAGGATAAGCCGAGAGAAGCTGATCGTTAAATGTCTCGAGTCCCAAGCCGTTCTCGACGTAGACATCCGCATTCTCTACAAGTCTTAAATCATCCGTCGTGAAAACATGATCATGTATGCAGCCGATATTAGGATCAGACATGCACTCGACAGAAACACCATCAATGCCTCCTGCGATATTCATCACAAGAATCTGCATGGGGTAAAAAGATGTAACTATGTTAAATTTTCCGTCATCCTCGACAGCAGAACCGCCCCCCGCACACGATGCGAACTGCATCGCTAGAGCCGCTGACATAAGGACAGATATGATTTTTCTTGAACTTTTCATAACAAAATCATTCTAAAGATGCCCATAGGCATTGTCAATTATAACGCGCGTTAGTATTATTAGACGCGTGACTAAAGAACGAAACATCAACGGACTTGTACTCGAGGGCGGTGCTCTGCGCGGACTGTTTACCGCAGGCATCCTCGACGTGCTTATGGAAAACGGCGTAGTCTTCGACAAGGCTGTCGGTGTCTCCGCAGGTGCAGCGTTTGGCTGTAATTATAAGTCCCATCAGATAGGACGAGCTTTCAGATATAACATAAAGTATTCAGATTATTGGCGTTACAAGAGCAAGCGTTCCCTGCTTTTCACAGGAGATCTCTACGGCGCAGACTTCTGCTACCACAAGCTCCCGTGCGAGCTTGATATCTTTGACACAAAGACTTTCGCGGAAGACCCTATGGAGTTCTACGCAGTTGCAACTGATATCACGACAGGAAAACCCGTCTATCACCTTCTTACTGACGGCGGCTACGAGGACCTCGAGTGGATCCGCGCCTCAGCTTCAATGCCGATTGCATCAAGAGTTGTAAACATCAACGGACAGCTTCTGCTCGACGGCGGCGTCTCGGATTCGATTCCGCTTGAATTTATGGAAAAGCAAGGCTGCAACCGTAATCTCGTCATCCGTACGCAGCCCGACTCATACACAAGACATCAGTACAAGCAGTTCAAAGCCATAGCTTTGGCTTTGCATAAATATCCCGCACTTGTGCAAGCACTTAAGGACAGACCCGCGATGTATAATGCTCAGGTAGCATACATCAAAGTCCGCGAGAAAGAGGGCTCAGCCTTCGTACTTCGCCCTTCAGAACCTCTTAATATCTCCCCTCTAGAGAAGAATCCCGACGAGATCCGCCGTGTCTACAATACAGGCCGAGATCTTGCCCTTCGTAAACTGCCTGAGATAATAGATTTTCTGGGCTGATGTGATATAATTCAATGGCTATGGGGGCGTAGCTCAGCTGGGAGAGCGTACGGTTCGCATCCGTAAGGTCGAGAGTTCGATCCTCCCCGTCTCCACCAAAGTTATTATACAAACAGCGCAAACGCAGTAGATTCAGTCGTTTCGAGGTTTGCTCCTTGGAGGTAAAAACAGTACTTACGACAAATTTACGACAAATTGAAAAAGAATGCGCCCAACACCAACGACCGGAGTAAATACCCCGGTCGTTGTTCTTTTCTTATGAAGCCAGCTAAAAAGCAGAAAAACCTAATCAGCCCCTCCATCTCTGCCATTTAAAACAACGGGCGTCGTAAGAAGTTAGTATTTACAGGGGTTTCGGGGGTTCCGATTTCCCGCCCAAAGGGTTAGTACGACACTAGTACGACAAAATTAGCAACTAGATACGCCCACTTATGAACGGTTAGATTAATTCCTAGCCGTTTTTGTTTGGGTCTTAATAATTTATCAAATACGCCTTATAAGAATAACAATCGCACACTTGCGATTAATATGTATCCGACTTATTAGCTTTTATTGACAAATGCTGCTTTACCGTGATAATCAATACTTGGTTATTTGATTCCTTGTTGAATCAGGAATAGTTGTCGTTATTATTTGCAAAGTAAATTCCTTTCATTTGAGAATGCACGAGGGTTTGTGATATTTGAGGAAAATGGAGCAACATACGATTTCTATGATGACGATGTTGTTTACTGTAATGATTTATATACTACGTATAATAATTATGATTATAATGCAGGGGGTATTCTTTTTTACGAAACACCTATTTCACAACAATTAACCGAAAGATGGCACGATCCAGTAATTGATAATTAATCAATATGAAAAGATATAATTCACTAATACTAATACTAATTACGATTATAATCACTGGTTGTACCCATGATACAACCATATTATTTGAAGAATCCACAGAGAACACAACGAATGTAGAAGAATTGATTATAACCACAAGTGAACAGACTTCTGTTCAAACAATTGAAACATCTACTGTTGAGACAGAAACTGTTGAAAGCATTTATGTACCAGATTATGAGGTCATGCCTATGGATTTTGATCTTTCTTTTGATGATGTATTTAACATATGGATTGAGTATATTGGTATAGATATGAATAGCATTGTCGATGGCGATATAGTAAACCATTCAGTGGATTACAATGATTATCACATTAATTATGAACCAGACTATCAGACGTATGTACAACATATGAGTGTACCCAACTCGGAAGGATATAGCTATTTTAATCCGTCTGAGGTGGATTATCATATCATTCGCTATTTAAGAGTAGACGATTTTTTTATTTACGAATTTGATAGTCAAGATTGGGCAGAAGAAAGCTTTAGATCTTTATCAAATGATGCAGTTATCAACGATACAGAAACTGTTGACAGTTCTCTGATAGATGGGTACTGCTTTATCTATAGAATTGATTCTCATGGTAGATACTATAACGCTTTCTATTATTGGGATAATTATGTAATGCGATATAGTTACAATTTTGTTTATGGAAATCCTGACAGTTATGATAGCTATATTGATTTATGCGAGGTAATAGGGCTTCCAACGAGTGACTATATTACTACCAATTATTTTGATAATGATTGAATATTGATAATTATCAGATCGTAGCATTTCAACAGTTCGAAGCCGCGTAGTGTTATGTTGCGTTATCAGATAATCCTTCCCCTGAAAATTCCCTTATCTAGGGGATAGGAGTTATGATCTTGTAATTGATTTGTTGGGGTGAGGTATGAGAAGAATTAAAACGGAATTATTGTTTATAATACTGTTGCTTGTTTGCTCGGTTAGTTTATCATCTTGTGCACCAGCAGAAAACCGTGTGAACGAACAGAATCCTACGACCTCATCGGTATCGGAGGATTATGAGTTAAGTCCGTTAGATGTTGATGCTACTTTTACTGATGTTGTTGATGACTGGAACTATCTACTGGGGGTAGAAATTGATTCTTTAGGAAGTGTTGATAATCCTAATTTCTATATAATTATCAATGATAGCAGTATTGATTATATTCGTGATTATTCATTGTATTTAGAGAGTATTACTCGTCCCGATTCGGAAGGTGTTGCTGGGTTTACTCCAGAAGAGTGCGATTATCATATGACTCGGAGTTTGATAGTCGACAGATTCTGTTTGATGGAGTTTGATAGTGCTGAATGGGCTGAGACATATTATAGAAATTGTATAGATGATGCTATTGATAATGATGAAGAGTTGTCATGCAGTGAGCATGAGAATGGCTTTTGTTTTGTAATTGATGAGCCGGGATCATCAATAAGACGATTCTATGCATACTATTATTGGGCTAATTATACTATGTCTTATTGTTATTCTTTCATGGGCTCTGATAGATTAGAGAACTATCAACATTATATTGAGTTGTGTGAGTTGATTGGTCTTCCGACTTGTGATCAAGTGACAGATGAAATTATATGATGATGTTGGAATAGATTCTAATTGGTGTTTTGTACGCACATTTCCCCTGTCCTCTGGGTTAGCAAGCAGCGTAGGGAAAAGAATAGTAATAATAAGCATCTACATCTGTTATCCGCCTCATATTCAATATCCTTCATTATAATCATTGAGCGTTGTCAGATTGCCATATCTATCTAATATCATCTGAATAACTTCCTGATCATCTGCATTAGTAGATGGAATTGGCAAAATGTAAATGTATTCCAAACTTGGGAACGCATCAATTTGTTCACAGAAATAATCAAAACACTCTTCCGTAGTAGGATTTTCGATATCTCCGTTATAGAACATATAAAGGCACAGTATGTCTTCTTTATTCTGTAGAAGGCTATAGTCTGCATCAATGCTTTCCGTTACAAAATAATCATAGTGATCATAACTGGTAATATGATTTCTTATGGAAGCAACCGTCTCAGTATATCCCCCGAGATCTCTCTCAAAAACACATTCAAGCATCGTATGCGAATCGCCGAAGTATCCGGGATTATCTCGCAAAAAATCATTGCTAATACATCTGAATCTATCAACAACTGACCATATTGGAGTCTCTTCAACTTGCGCAGAATTATCACAATAACTCGAACGCAAGTATACCTCGATATACAAACGATTATTATCGGGAGTTTGATATCTTATAATTGATAAATAATCCCCAAGTTCATCATTTATCACATGCTCAAATTCTTCTGCTCCACTGTGGAAAACTTGCTCATTATCAAATGATGTTTTTGTACACCCGCACAATACAAGGTACATCAAAAGGATAAACACAGCAGGAATAGTTCTAAGTCTTCTCATAGCCATAAGGTTACTCGCTAGAACTCGAGATAGAAACATTATGAGAAGCTATACTGATACTATTAATCCTAGCTTGAGAATCATTGTATCGTTTGCTCACAAAGTAGCTATGTACACTAAATGCCACGGTGAGAAAAACAAGGACTATTAACAGAATTATAAACAATACCTCAAGTTTTCTTTTCATCAATCTTTGTAGTTCTCCATAACCCAAGTTTTAATGTGGTTTCCTCGAAGTCCATTATACCAATTGTAATATTACAATTCTTGTTTTTACGCCTAGAATACCCCATCAAACATGGTGCCTTTGTCGATATATATGAAGGGTTCTCTACAGATTTGTGTAACCTGCTACCCCAAAAACAGGGTCTCCCATTCCTAGTTAGTGAAGGGAGTTATTCAAGATTCCCTTCGTGAACATTGACAACTGCATAAAACCATCAGGCAATCGGATGGCTGGTACGAACCTGATGGCATTCGCCGGAATCAAATCGGGGTATTAGGGGTCGTCCCCTAACAAGCAATCTGCATGTGATCGTTCACATGCGTTGCTTGCTAAACCAGATGACATTCCGAATGCACGTTCACTGAAAAACCGATAGGAGGCATCAAATGGAAAAACCAAGGAACAGAAAAAGACCGCTTCGACTCTATATCTACGTTACCCAAGAGGAACTTGATGATATCAGAGGCAAGGCAAAGGCAGCAGGATTATCTGTAGGAGAGTACGGCAGAAGAGTAATGAGCGTTCACAAGGTCGGTATGGCTCCCACAGAGGAAGAGCATGCGATGGTATGGGAGCTCAGGAGGATCGGCACCAACTTAAACCAGATAGCCAAGAAAATGAATGTGCTCGGCATTACTCCCGGAGCAAGCCTGCTAAAGTGCATCGATGATCTTGAGGAACTTAAAACGACCATTGATACAACACTAATAAACAGAATGAGAGGATAAGACCATGAAAGACAAAATCGCATTATCACAGAAGTCATTACTGACACTGGAAGAAGCATCGGCATACTTCAACATCGGGGTATGTAAGATGTGAGAACTTACCAACGATGAGAACTGCCCGTATGTGTTATGGAACGGCAGTAAGAGGCTCATAAAGCGTAAACCCTTCGAAGAATTCCTCTACCGCTCATACTCGGTATAAGGGAACAGTACTAATTAAGGGACTGCTAAAGGGTTGCGCCCGAGCTATAATGAGTTTGGGCGCATCCTTTATGCATCAGGAGGAATATATGCATAAGTCGAGATACGCAAAAGGAAAACAAAAACTAAGGAAAGGAGAGTATCAAAGACCAAACGGCTCTTTTGAGTACAAATGGTCCGACCAGTTCGGGAGACGTTATTCACTATACGGCGAAACACTTACCGAACTGCGAGCTAAAGAAGAAAAGCTTAAGAAAGACATCGAAGAAGGAATCTGTACTACAGACCAAAACATAACTCTCAATTCATACTTTGAGATATGGAAACAACTTAAGACAGGTATAAAAGAATCCACCCTTCAGTCTTACCTTAAACCATACAGACTCTATGTCGAATCCCAGATCGGTAATACCAAGCTGAAAGATATCACATACAGCAGCATGGTAATCTTCTATAAGAAGCTTGCCGAAGAAAGAGGATTAAGCATCACAAGCATAGACAACCTGAATAAGGTGTTAAGCATGGTGATGGACGTTGCAGTAAGAGACAGAATAATACGGAGCAATCCGTGCAGGGGAGTCTTAAAGGAATTACGCAGGCAATATGCCGACAGTGTTAAACCTGTAAGGGCTTTAACACTTGCTGAACAGAAGCTTTTCGAAGATTATCTTGCAGGTCCCGGACCATATCACTACCTGCACCCCATTTTTACAGTAATGCTGTGGACGGGGATGCGAGTAGGAGAAGCACTGGCACTCAGATGGGAAGATGTAGATCTAATGAACAATAAGATCTATGTCCGCCACACACTCGAGAACTACGATCAGGGAAAAGGATTAGGCTGTAAAACGGTCATCGCCTTGCCAAAGACGAAGACGAGTATACGAACCATCCCCATGTTCAACAAAGTAAAAGAGGCGTTCCTTGAAGAGAAAAAGAAGCATGAAGACTTCGGGATTGAATGTAAATCCGTTATCAGCGGTTATTCAGACTTCGTTTTCTTAAGAGCAGACGGATATGTTCTCGACTATAGACGCTTGAATAACAAACTCTATAGGATCAACCTGAAGATCAACGAGAAGATAAAGGGCAAAGAAGACGTTTACGGGATAAAGGAATTCCCCCATGTACACAATCACATGTTGAGGCATACCTTTACAACGAGAATGAACGAAGCCGGAATGGATCTTAAAGCGCTTGCTGCGATTCTGGGGCATAAAGATGTCAG
The DNA here is from genome assembly GCA_017552455.1 of Clostridiales bacterium. Taxonomy (GTDB): domain Bacteria; phylum Bacillota; class Clostridia; order Saccharofermentanales; family Saccharofermentanaceae; genus Saccharofermentans. Next base: position 14,581 of record JAFZPX010000021.1, on the reverse strand, counting down.
GATAACCCTTAACACCTACACCGATGCCACAGAAGACTTCAAGTCCAGCCAAATGAGTGCAATGGAACAGTACTTCAACAACAAGTAAAAACGCCGCCATCAGGAGTAGACAGCTTACGACAAACTTACGACAAATCCTTCAAGAATTATATAGATTCTTGAAGATTTACATTATAGGCAAATCTGTGTAAACTACTATAAACAATGGGTTACAGAGATTTACGGTATAATAACAGGCGTAGACTTAAGCGTCTCCCCGTCTCCACCAAGTTTGTTATCCGCGTCCTGTAAACCCTGCGTTTCAGGACTTTTCTAATTCTTTATGTGATGATACGGTCCATAGCCCCATAAATCGAGCTGTGAAATACTCACTCAATTCGATGATACAAGCTACAATCCGAGGTCTCATCATACATAATCAATTCATAGTTATTTGTTTGATTCATGTTGCGAGTTAAAGCTGCATTATATACAACATAACTGTTACCAATAATTACATATTCAAATTCATACTTATCAAGAAAGCTTTGAAACTCATCTTCATCCGCACTGCTTAGGGCTATTAATTCATCGAAACTCGAACAATCTGAATCTGTGATTCCACTGGAGTATGGTTGTTGACGGCTATCAACAAACGTAGGTATTCTCTCCCATACAAGGTAGTTTCCCATTATATACGAGTTTAGAATAGAAAACCCTTCCTGGTCAGACTCTGACTTTAAATAATCAAGAATATCTTGAGACACAATATCTTCTAAGCATTTATCACTATCATACATATCAACATAATAAGAGGGATGGAAACCGTGCTTTGCATAATCGTCAAACGACTGAAAATGCGAAACAAAAGGGATAGTAATAATCAGCGATACGAAAGCAACTAACACTACTGGTAATCCCTTAATCATATAACCATCATGTAGGTTAATAGATTCTATTTTTCTCTGCAATCCAGCTTTCCCAAGCAAAACATCATCAATAACTATTTCTATGTTTCTATAGGCATACGACATAAAGAACAGAATAACAACAACTGCACTTTTCTGAGACATCAAACCAAGACAAATAATTGCACAAACAACTACTGAACGCCGGCATTCCATTACATCCTTTGCTTTATATGCCACAGAGAAACCGTATCCTATGGAGAAAAACATCAGGGCAATAACAAAAGCAGCCATTGCACTCGATACAGATACAGGACTCCATTCAGGAATATGACTAGTTGAGGGGTGATAAGCAACCTTAAACATTTCGACAAAACGATATGGACCAAGAGGATTAACCATATAGCCAAATAAGAAGGCAATCGCATAACTTATAAGAAAAATCTTCCGTTTCTTACAATTATCGCCACCTAGTTTTTGTACAAAAAATATTTCAAATACAATATTAAGAACAAGCACTGCTAGTGCCGCAACTATCATACCAGCATGAAAATTAGATAAAAGAACTCCTAAAAAGGCGAAAAGCATTAGCTTTTTGGTGTTTGATAATCGCTTTGTATCAAAAACAATCATTATTGCGAGAATAGTGAACACACTATACCAAACAGGTCGATTAATAGTATTAACGCTAAATACATAATACATCGAATAATACATTAACAGTGAGAGTATTCTGTACTTCCAGTTGTTTATAATATAGGGGATAGCATATGTTAACCCAATAATAAGCAAGCCGATAAACATATATCCAAAAACGTTTAAGTGTTTAGAAACAAGGTAAATTACAACATCAAATAACCATTCATGTTGTGTCCACAACGTACCTTCAATCCACGAATAATTATTAATAATAGAAATAGATCGATTACAAACAATATCTTCACCAACACGAATATGCCATAACAAATCAACATCGAAATACTTGAATACATCGAACTTATTGAGGAACAAAACAATAGCTACCACACTAAATAAAAAATAGTACATAGCTCTCAAATATATTGTCCTTCTCTTTTCCACAACATCCTCCATTAAAGAACAGTAGTATTTCATTACCAATTATAAATAATTCCTTAGAATTAATCTATTAATACTGCATGACAATCAATCACCAACACAAGCAGCCTTAGCGGGTTTCCAATAACAAAGCATATATACTTTCAGCAAACATTGTTTTCTATTTATAACTAGCTCAATTTGATATATTATTTTTTTATGTCATCATTGGGGTATCTGTTCTTCCTTCTTATTGAGCCCTTAAGGCTTCTTTTTGAGGTCGTCTTTTTCTATGCGTATAAACTGAACTCTAACTGCGGGTTGTCCATCATCGCGATGAGCCTCGTTGTTAACTTCCTTCTTCTGCCTCTTTACTTCCGCGCTGACAAGCTCGAGAAAGAGCAGAACGATAAGAAGAAAAAGATGGAGCCCTGGGTAAACCGCATCAAGAAGAACTTCAAGGGCGACGAGCGCATCATGATGCTCCAGGCCTACTACAAGGAGAACAACTATAAGTCAACGGATGTCTTCAAAGAATCCGTCTCACTCTTCCTTCAGATTCCGTTCTTCATCGCAGCGTACTCTTTCCTTTCAGGACTTCAGATGCTGCACGGCGTATCCTTAGGACCCATAGCAGACTTAGGTCTTCCTGACGGACTTATCCCTGTTGGAAGCTTACACATCAATCTGCTTCCTATCCTCATGACAGTCATCAACATCATCTCAGGATTCATATATTCTGAGAAGGGACACTTCAAGGATAAGATCAAGCTCATACTCATCGCACTTGTATTCCTTGTACTGCTCTACGGTTCACCTTCAGGACTTGTCTTCTACTGGACTTTGAACAACCTTTTCTCACTTATTAAGAACGTTGTCGTTCATATTAGAAAACCCAAGCCTGCTAAGCCCTCGAAAGCCACAAAAGCTTCCAAAGGAAATCCTGCGATCATCGTGCTGTCACTTGCCATAACCGCAGTAATGACAGGCCTTCTCATTCCGGCTGATGTTATCTCCGAGAACCCGCAGGAGATGGTTAACATCTACAGCGCCAACCCTCAAAGTCCTGCTATGTATCTTGTAAGCAGCATGCTCATCGCTACAGGATTATTCCTAATCTGGATACCGCTGTTTGTTTATCTTACAAGAGAGAAGACAGAGAGAATTGTTACATACATAACTCCTGCAATAGCTATTGATTCCATCATCAATTACATCCTGTTCAACAAGAACTTCGGGTTGCTGTCGAGTAATCTCATGTATGACTTCGAGATAACTTATACTCTTCAGGAGACAACTATTAATCTTCTTGCTGATATAGCAGTTGCTGCCGCTGTAATCTATCTTGCATTCAGATTCAGACGCACCATCAAATACATACTTGCGATAGCTCTTGTGACAGTAACCGTTCTGTCTATCACGAACACATATCTCATCGTATGGAAGATCGAGGGCCATAACTACTACAACGATTTTGACCCTGAGGATATAAACGTTCCCATGACCTCCACAGGAGAGAATGTTGTGTTGATAATGATGGACCGCATGATGGGTCTTTATATCCCATATATCTTCAACGAGCGTCCTGACGTAGCGGCTCAGTTCGAAGGATTTACTTTTTATCCTGAGACAATCTCATACGGTGCTCACACTAACTTCGCATCCCCTGCTTTATACGGCGGATATGAATATACACCTGCCGAGCTTAATGCACGCTCTGACGAACTGCTTGTCGACAAGCACAATGAGGCACTTCGCGTACTGCCTACCATATTCGCGCAGAACGGATGGAGAGTATCCGTAGGAGATCCTCCGTACGCCAACTACGAATGGGTTCCTGACGTAAGCATCTATGATGACAACGCTGACATTAACGCTTTCCTGCTATCAGGAACATTCAATGACAGAAGTGACCTTCTCGCACACGAAGATGAGACATTCGAGACACGTCTTAACAGAAATCTGTTCTGCTTCGGAATAATGAAAACCATGCCGTATCTCATTCAGCCTGCGCTGTATGCTTCCGGCACATATGACTATATCGATCACTACTATGAAGGTTTTGTTGAAAACGATTATCTAGGGAACTCGCTTCATACACAAATTGGTATCTACGGACCTTATATCCAGGAATACTTAGCTCTGGATGCGTTGCCCGAGATTATCGATATCAGCGAGGATCCGCAGAATTGTTTCTTCATGTTTTCCAATTGCGCTACTCATGAGATCAGCGTCTTGTCTGAGCCGGATTATCTGCCCGCACCAAATGTTGATAACACTGAATACGATGTAGCTCATATGGACAGATTTACTGTCAACGGAGTAACTATGAATATGGATGGCGATTACCGCACATATGCTCACTATGAAAGTACTATGGCAGCGTGTATAGAACTTGGTCAGTGGTTTGACTATCTTCGCGCTAACGGTCTGTGGGATAACACAAGGATCATCATTGTTGCAGATCACGGATTTAATATGCCGCAGTTCGACAGCCTGATCATGTCAGATCCTGACTTCAACGTTCAGGAAGTCAATCCTGTGCTCATGATCAAAGACTTCGGCAGCAATTCCGGCTTTACTGTCTGCAACGACTTTATGACCAATGCCGACACCCCTTTCCTTACAATGAACGGTGTCATCGATAACCCGGTCAACCCCTTCACAGGCAATCCGATAACAGAAGCAGACAAGACCGGAGATCATCTTATCTACATATCTGAAGTTTGGAATGTAAATTTCAACAACGGCACACAATTCCAAGATGACCCCGAGGGCTTTTGGCTCGTATTTAACGGAGACACCATCGAGGATAGTTCTAACTGGAATTACTACTACGGTTTTGACTGACAGTTTAGAGATTCTTTAAATAATCCATAAAGTTCTGCTTGTTCTCGAGCGCCGTCGTAGTGGGACGTCCCAGATCTTCACGCGCGCCGATGGAACACTTTACTTCTATGAGTGAGAGCTCGTTTCTTTCCTTCGCCGCAAGAAGTTCCTTATCAAGATCCTCGAAATTATCCACGCTTACTGCATTCGGGTAGCCGCAGGCCTTGGCGATTGCTACTACATCAATCTGAGATGCTACTGTAGGCATGCCTCCGACCGTCTCATGCGCGCCGTTATTAATAACGACATGAACGAGATTATCGGGCTTATTGGCACCTAACACTGCCATCGAACCCATGTGCATGAGAACCGCGCCGTCACCGTCGACACACCAGATCTTCTGACCGGGCTTGTTTACTGCGACACCGAGCGCGATCGATGAACTGTGACCCATGGATCCTACAGTCAGGAAGTCGTACTTGTGGCTCTGATTATTAGCGACTCTCGTCTCAAAGAGCTCGCGGCTCGCCTTACCCGTCGTGGATATGATCGGATCCTCGCCCGTAGCCTTTACGATGTGCTGAATGATCTGCTCTCTTACCATCGTGTTGTCGTTCTTATACTCGACCTTGGGAGCGTCCGTAAGAGCGCCCTTGCGGATAACGAATGCTACGTCCTTACCTGTCGCGAGGATGGCTCTGAACTCTTCCATCTTCGCTTCCATCTCTTCCTCGGTCGTCTCCTTGCCGATGACGAATGAAGCGATATCCATATCCTCGAGAAGCTTGAGAGTTACTTCACCCTGATAGATGTGCTGGGGCTCGTCGTGAATGCCGGGCTCGCCTCTCCATCCTACGATGAAGATAACCGGGATAGCATAGACCTTATCGTTAAGAAGCGATGCTACGGGGTTGATGATATTGCCCTCGCCGGAGTTCTGCATATAGACTACCGGCACCTTACCCGTGGCAAGATGATAACCTGCGGCAAGTGCCGTACAGTTACCTTCGTTGGCTGCTATGACATGGTGCTTGGGATCGATACCGTATGTATCCATAAGGTAATTACAAAGCGCCTTAAGCTGCGAATCCGGAACACCCGTATAAAAATCTGAACCGATTATCTGTGTGAACTTCTCTACTTTCATATCTGTTCTCCAAACTTATTAATTCTCTGTCTGCGGCAGAATTATCTCATTTATCAGATACTCCGCTACGTTTTCAATCTCATCATAGGCAACCGACTTGGGAAGTTCTTTGCCGAATGCTTTTCTCACTTTCTCAATCAGGGCATCCGTATAGATAAGCTTACCGTCTGTGACATCTTCTATTCCGTCCAGCGCCATAGACAGTCTGTCGGCATTATTCATCTCATCAAAGCTGAATACTGTCTCATCGATCCACGCATCGATCTTACCTTCCCTGTATCCTACAGCAACCGGATAACCGCCGATGTTTCCGCCGAATCCGGGACTGAACACCTTCTGTTGTTCCCCTGTTCTTACCGCATCAATGACAGCCGATATAATCTGATAATTCGATGAAGCATTCATCATATTTCTGGTCTGATCAACAGGCATCGATATATGGCAGGCCTTGTAAACTTCTTCGTGTGGAATATCCTGCTCAACGCCTTTGTAGTAAATCTTCAACGGAAGATTTACTCCTTCGGTCTGTCCTTCCTTACTTATACAGACATCATGGAAATGTCCTGCAGCAAACATAACATCTACATTCCAATAATCTTCAACTCCGAGCAATTGGGCTACGGCAAATTTTATTCTCGGGATAAGATGATTAAGGTTTCCGGAACCGAAATCCGGATACGCCTTACCTGCACTTCTGAGCCACGGTATAACTGCATCAGAATATGATGTATTGATAACAACAGCATCAGTATCAGCTTTATCACAGGCTTCCATGATATTCTTGGTAAATCTGATCGACAGAGGCGTCCATATGCCATATGCCCTTACATTCGCCCATGAGATGCTTCCGTATTTCAACCCGGGATATGCACGGGATGAATTGACAATAAAGTCCGGCTTATGCTTATTTATGGCTCCTGCTATCGCATCGATGTCATTAAGGTCTACTCCGCCCTCAACTTCAATCTTGGATTTGTTAACCCCGCGAATCAAAGCCGCGACTCTCGTTATGTTTACTTTGGTCTGCATTTTGTCCGGATTTCTTCCGACAACCACGACGCTTACAGAAGGATCATTTCTGCTTATCAGATAATCAAGAAGATAACCGCCGACGCTTCCGAGACCGATGATCATTATCTTGATGTTGCCGGCCTTGACATGTCTCTCAATAACTCCGAGTCTTTCACTTAAACTTTTCATGTATTCTCTTTCTCCCAATACGACAGTATCTTTCTGTAGTCATCACGTGTATTGCAGTTTGTCCATCTTTTAAGACCCTTCAGTTCAAAGTCATCGCTGACGCACATATCGATATAATTCTGAATTATCTTAAGATTGGTACCGTCTTTTTCAAGCTCATAGAACTTCTCATTGGCCGCTTTAAGCTTTTCGCTGTCCGTAAACTTCCACATCTGTCCGGAGTTTAAAATTACCGAGAAGCATTCATCTATCTTCAGAAGACCGTGACTGCTGTTAAAAGCATATCTGTAGCGATCGTCGCCGCCTTTGTATAAAACAACGGCTTTGTTGGCATAGATAGGCTCATAAGAATAGGTCAGTACATTCTTATTTGTGTTTACAACCTCATTGAAAGATTCATTATCTATATCGAGGTCACCCTCTACGAAAAGGATCTGTTCTATTCCGTCATATTTCTCAAACGCTTCCTTAAGCCCGACATAAAGACTGTACCCTGAAGCCAGATCCGCATAATGCTCGTTATAAACCAGATCTGTCCTGGACTTAATTGTGTCGGGAAGTTCGGAGCAATAAGCCTTTACTTCTTCAAACCTGTTACCTGCGACCAGAATTATACGGTCTGCAAAATTACACTTGATTAGAAGGTGATACAAAAGAGAATTCGTCTTATTCTTCTCGTAGTATATGATCTTATGTCTTTTCTCACTTTCAGGAACCCCCTCATTGAACCTGCTGGAGACACCTGCGATCGTGATTATCGCAATCTTCATTTAATCACCTCTTAAGATAATTGGTTATACACTCATCAAGGCCGCGATCAAGCGTAACTGCAGGTCTCCATGATGTCCTTGTTTTTATCTTGTCGGTAGACAAAAGCCTTCTTTCAGGATCTGATTCCCTGTAACCGCTGAATTCTATTACCGGATTATCGATGCCCATCTTTGATGCACATAGCTTCGCCAAATCAATGATTGATATCTCCTCATCGGTGGCCACATTATATACCGTTCCGTCAAGTGCTGAATCCGTAGCAGCCAATGCAAGAACCGCACTGCAGCTGTCATAGTTATTCAAGAATGTTCTCTTGTTCTTACGTGAATTCTCCAGAAGAACAACTTTACCGTTATCCCTGAAGCTATTGATAATGAACGGTATTATGTGTTTGGGATAACGCTCGTCTTTGCTGTAAACATTAGCGAATCTTATTGAGCATCCTTTTATCTTTCCTGTATCGACAGCATCCTTCATAAAAAACTCGGTCAGGAGTTTCCCCGTGGCATAACTTGTTCTCTGACTATGCTCTGCTATTGCCATAGTAATGTAATCGCTTTCCTTTACACCGCCGTTCTCATTCCACGAATTCATCGAATAAACTTCGGAAGTGGAACAATTAATAAACTTCTGAGCACCTACGCGTATAGCCTGCTCAAGAAACGAGTTCATTCCTTCCACATTTGTCTCAAAGGTCTCATATACGTGATAGAAATGCTCTGTATGAACTACAGCAGCACAGTTAATATAGATCAGTTCCTCGTAACTGCCCTTCAGATCCGATACTCTGACCTCGAAGTCATGCATCTGATCTTTGTTATTGATGTCATATTCAAAGAATTCAAATCTGTCATCATCTATATGATCGGCTACAGTATCAATCGAAGAAGCATAGAAATTATCAAAGCCGATAATGTGATCGGTACTACCGTCTACAAGTATTTGACGCACTAATTCATTGCCCGTCATTCCTGTAACTCCACTTATGGCATATAACTTACCCATTAATGTTTCCTCTTTCTCAGACCCCGTTTGTCAGTCTGTTCTTGTAGAATTCGTCTATCTCATCCGGATATAATGACTGCTCATATTTCACATCATATTCAACTGACCGCAGTTCGACCTTAAGCGAAGGCAACGAAAACACAGCATACTGTGCGTAGGGATTGTGATTCCTGGGTTGTCCTATAGAACCTGGGTTAATAAAAGTAACTGCCCTCTTATTTCTAAGATTAGGATTATTTGCTTCATAAAAATGAGTAAAGACATGGGAGTAATGGGAATGCCCTGAGATAACTATATCGTATTCAGAATAATCTCCACGAAGATTATCCGGCACAATTGAACTCCAGTAACAGTCTTCAAGCGAACCATGTACTGCAAGGCACTTTTTTCCATCAACACAGAACTCTGTTAACCCTTTCTTATTCATAACAGAATCAATATAAGAAATAGTAGTTTCATTAAGATGATCGGCCGTATATTGTGCCATAACCCGACCGCGATCTGTTGAGAGTCTGTCAAGATCTTTGTCAATCACAAGTTTCTCATGATTACCCCATATATTAACAACTATTCGATTCTTCCAATCCGTATCCCCGAGCCTTACCAGTTCTTCGACAATCTCATTTGATCTCATACCATAATCGATATTGTCTCCAAGCAAGATAATACCAAAGAATTCTTCCCCATTTATATCATTAAGAACAGCTTGAAAGGCACTTAAGTTACCGTGTATATCTGACAGAATCAAATACTTATGTTCCAAAACAAACCTCCGTCAAATCTCATCGATAAGCGTGATAATCTGCTTTATTGGCATAAGTCTGTCGTCGACTTCTTTCGCTCTGTGGTATCTCAGGATATCCTCTGCAGTCTTCTGCATTGCAGGAAAAGCGGATCTTGTAAGCTGGTTCGCGTAGATTACGATGTTGACTCCGTGCTCTGCCAGTTCGGCTTCCGTGATTGTGTTAAAGCTTGACGGCACAACTACGATGGGCGTCGTCTTGTCTTCCTCCCTGAACTTATCGCAGAACTCTACAATCTCGGCAGGATCCTTCTTACGGCTGTGGATCATGATGCCGTCGGCCCCCACATCTACGAAAGCCTTAGCTCTTGCAAGAGCATCTTCCATACCTTTCTCAAGTATGAGACTCTCGATTCTCGCGATAATCATGAAGTCATCCGTGAGCTGTGCCTTCTTGCCGGCTTTGATTTTCTCACTAAACTCTTCTATAGTAGCCTGCGTCTGCTTTACCTCCGTGCCGAAAAGGCTGTTCTTCTTAAGACCTTTCTTATCCTCAATAATAACTGCAGATACGCCAAGTCTCTCGAGTGTTCTTACTGTATATACGAAGTGCTCGGTAAGGCCGCCCGTGTCACCGTCGAAGATGATTGGCTTGGTCGTAACTTCCGTAATATCCTCGATAGTCCTGAATCTCGATGTCATGTCGACGAGCTCGATATCGGGCTTGCCCTTGGCTGTACTGTCGCATAGAGAACTTATCCACATCGCATCGAACTGATCAAGTTTTCCGTTCTCTCCCTCAATAACTGTCTTCTCGACAATAAGGCCCGTAAGGCCGGAGTGCGCCTCCATCGCCTTGACGATGGGAGTCATGGTAATGAGCTGTCTTAATCTCTTACGCCTGTACTCTGGCATAGACAGCTTTTCTTTAAGCTGAAGATCGATCTTGCTTACAGTCTCATTATATGTGTAAGGAACATCTATTATCTGGCCACCATATTGTGCAAGCAGACCTTCTACGTGGGAGCGTATAGCCGACTCGACTCCCTGCACCCAGTTATCACCATGGATAACATAGTCAGGTTTAAGAGTGGCTATAACATCATCATAGAGCATGTCATTCTGGAGGATAACCTCATCGACACCTTCGACAGACTTATAAAGTTCCACTCTTTCATTCTCCGGGACTGTTGGGAATCGATTATATCTGATGGATGCCTTATCGCTTAGACAACCAACAATGACCCTTCCATGTTTCTTCGCTTCGTTAATGATATTACGATGACCATCGTGTATAACATCTGTACTGAAACACGTATAAACCGTCTTACACATAATAACTCTCCACTCCCCAATGGCTTTTGAGATCTCAGATAATTATAACACCTATACTATTGATTCCTCCCAAACACGACCGGATTCGGTGTTTTTGACCTATGGAGTTATACGTTGTATTATATTTTAATTAATATATTAGGAGCAATCTAATAATGCTTAGCACTATTTTATATATAGATCCCGGCACCGGAAGCATGTTGTTTTCAATAATCATCGGTATAGCTGGTGTCCTTGTATTTGCCCTGAGATCCCTGCTTATTAAGTTTAAGTTTGTTTTTTCCGGAGGAAGAAGCAAGAAAACGGATTCCGATAACATCCCAATATGTATTTTTTCTGAAGGTAAACGTTATTGGAGTATTTTCAGTCCCATTTGTGATGTGTTTGAAAAACGCGGTAAAGAAATATGGTATCTTACAGCGAGTCCGGATGATCCCGCTCTTTCAACTGAATTCAAATTCGTTCATACCGAATTCATTGGAGAAGGCAACAAAGCAATATCCCGAATGAATTTAATTGAGGCTGACATAGTTCTTTCCACTACTCCAAGCTTAGATGTTTTTCAATGGAAAAGGTCTAAGAGTGTCAAATGGTATGTCCATATTCCTCATATGCCTACTGATATTAATGTATATCGCATGTTTGCGTTAGACTTCTATGACGCGGTACTAGTCGCAGGTGAGTATCAGAAAGATGAGATTCGAAGAATCGAGAAGATTAGAGAGATTCCCGCCAAAGAAATTGATGTGGTCGGTCTTCCTTATATGGATAAGATGAAGGAGAGACTGGACGCTTTACCCAAAGAACAAAAAACGAAAAAAGAGCCTGTCGTTCTTTTGGCTCCTTCCTGGGGCGATAGCGGAATACTTAAGGCCTATGGATCTGATTTTATAGATCTTTTGGTGTCAACTGGATATAAGATAATCATCCGACCTCATCCACAGTCATTTGTATCTGAAAAAGATCAAATGGATATACTTATGCAGAAATATCCGGAATCTGACAAATTAGAGTGGAATCGCGATTCTGATAACTTTAACATCCTGAATGAAGCGGACATAATGATCTCAGATTTTTCAGGCGTTATTTTTGATTTCGCTTTAGTATTTGAGAAGCCCGTAATTTACACTGAGTTTAAACTGGATAAATCGCCTTATGATTGTGCTTGGGATGACGAACCTCTTTGGCTTGACAGCGCATTACCAATGATAGGGCGACAATTAACTCAGGATAATTTCCAAAATATCTCCACCTTGATTAACGATTGCGTTAATGGATCTGATTCCATAGATCTTGAAAACGGGCGGAATACAGCACATGATCAGGCTTGGGCAAATACCGGAAATAGTGCTAATTTGATTGCAGATTATCTGCTGAACAAACACAAAGAATTGATCAAATAATGCTGTTGTTAGCTAGTTATCTTTTTTTATTGCTCATCGAACCCTTAAGACTTCTGTTCGAAGTCGTGTATTTCTACGCATATAAACTGACATCTAACTGCGGGCTGTCCATCATCGCGATGAGCCTCGTTGTTAACTTTCTGCTTCTTCCTCTATACTTCCGCGCTGACAAACTCGAGAAAGAGCAGAACGACAAGAAGAAAAAGATGGCAGCCTACACAGAACACATCAAGAAATTTTTCAGTGGTGACCAGCGCATAATGCTGCTTCAAGCGCACTACAAAATCAACAACTACAAGTCTACGGATGTCTTCAAAGAATCCGTCTCACTCTTCCTACAAATCCCGTTCTTCATTGCAGCATATTCTTTCCTTTCAGGGCTTCAGATGCTGCACGGCGTATCCTTAGGGCCCATAGCAGACTTAGGACTTCCTGACGGACTTATCTCTGTTGGAAGCTTACACATCAATCTGCTTCCTATCCTTATGACAGTTATCAATATCATCTCAGGATTCATCTACTCTGAGAAAGGACACTTCAAGGATAAGATCAAGCTCATTCTTATCGCTCTTGTATTCCTTGTACTGCTCTACGGTTCACCTTCAGGACTTGTCTTCTACTGGACTTTGAATAACCTGTTCTCGCTTATAAAGAACGTTGTCGTTCATGTCAGAAAGCCCAAGCCCGCTAAGGCTAAAGAGACAAAGAGCAAGGCATTCGCTGAAAGTACGAGTCTCATCGGTCTATCATTGGCGATACTTGCATCGCTTTCAGGTCTTATGATCCCTTCGGATGTTATCGTACAGAATCCGCAGGAGATGGTTAACCTTTTCAGTGCGAATTCACACACTCCGGTTCTCTACCTCATTAACAGTTGCATGGTAGCGATCGGACTGTTCCTTATCTGGATTCCTCTGTTCTGCTATCTGACAAAGGATAAGACAGCTAAAGCCGTTTCCTTTATAGCTCCTATATTGGCTTTGAATGGTATAGTCAACTATGTCCTGTTTAACGAAAACTTCGGTCTTCTTACAAAGAAGCTCACATACGAGAAGCCTATGATTTATGATACAAGCACAGTGTTTTTAGATCTTATGGCAGATTTATCAGTAGCACTTGCAATCGCATTACTGGTAATGCGATTTAGAAAAACACTTGTATATATCTTACTTGTAGCTACTATATCCGTTTCATTTGTGGGTATTAAGAATGTAATTAAATCCAACGGGATTATCGCGAACCATACTTACTTCAATGATACTAAGCCTGAAGATATCAGCGTACCCATGACCACAACCGGAGAGAACGTTATCGTTATCATGATGGACCGTATGATGGGAACATACATCCCCTATGTTTTTAATGAACGCCCTGATGTGGCAGCGCAGTTCGACGGATTTACTATGTATCCCAATGTACTCTCTTACGGAGGACACACTAATTTCGCTGCGCCGGCTCTTTACGGAGGATACGAATATACACCAGCGAGAATCAACGCTAGGTCCGATGAACTTCTAGTCGATAAGCATAACGAGGCTTTACGCGTACTGCCCACTATCTTTGCAGACAACGGCTGGAAAGTTTCTGTCGGCGATCCTTCTTATGCAAACTACGAGTGGATTCCTGACGTAAGCATCTACGACGACAATGAGAATATAAACGCTTTTCTGCTGACTGGAACATTTAACGACAAAAGCGAACTGCTAATTGATGCAGGAAATCAATTTGAATTCCGAATGCAAAGGAATCTGTTCTGCTATGGTCTTATGAAGACTATGCCGTGTTTGATTCAACCTGCTTTCTATGCCGACGGAACATACGATTATATTGATCAATACTATGGGGGCTATTTTGATAATTCTTTTGTTGGGACTTCCAATCATTTTCAGATAGGGTTCTTTGAAGATTATATTCGAGAGTATGAGGCTTTAAATGCACTCCCTGAGATTATTGATATTACGGACAATCCTCAGAACTGTTTCTTTATGTTTTCAAATGGAGCTGTTCACGAATCAAATGTTCTTCAGGAGCCCGAATACCAACCAGTTCCAATGGCCGATAATACAGATTACGATGCGTCACATGAAGATCGTTTTATAATTGATGGGATTCCGTTATTAGTTGACGCAGATTATAGAATATATGGGCACTACGAATGTCATATGGCTGCATGTATTGAACTCGGTCAGTGGTTCGACTATCTGCG
>JAFZPX010000020.1 GCA_017552455.1 Clostridiales bacterium | reverse complement strand
GCCAGGATCAAACTCTCAAATAAAAATTTGAAAGCCATTTTGGCTCAATTACTTAAATTAAACTCAATTCTTACGAATCAACTTAAGGCTCGTTGTTTTAAGTTCTGCATTCTATTCAATTTTCAAGATCCGTGCCCCTTCAGGAGAGTTCGTTTTTGTGTTTCCCTCTCGCGAAGTGCCTAGTAAGAATACAACGCATGTCCTATCCTGTCAAGCGGAAATTTTACTTTTTTTCAAAAACTTTTTTAAGCCTTGTAATACTTGTATTAAACGTACGTATTAACAGAGATCAATTCATCTTTGCTGTATGTAAGTTTGATCTCGAATATACCGTCTTCCTCGCGGTCAAATAAAAGCTTGAATATCTCCCTGTCGCCTTCCCATATCGGAATGTCGTAAATACCTGTAACAGGGACCCAGCAAAGCACGCCTTCATCGCAGCTGCCGGGACAGGGATCGACAGCGCCTGTGTACTCTCCCATATATATATACATAACCTCATTATCACAGGAGTCGTTTATGAACGTGGCTACACCGTGAAGCTTCAGGTCTTTGATATCCTCAACCTTAATGCCGGTCTCTTCATGGATCTCGCGGAATGCACACTCATAAGGCGTCTCCCCCTGTTCGAGGTGTCCGCCTACTCCGAGGTACTTACCCGCATTCATATTGGAAAGGTTCTTAGCAGTCGCGCCCTTTACGATAAACAGAACGTCATCACCCTTAGTAAGATAACAAAGGGTAGTCAGCTTATAGTCGGTCACTTGAGGCCGCCTTCCTGACTAGGCTTATGGAAAATATGACTCGACGGATGAGGTCTTCCGAGAGTGATGTTGCCCTTCAGAAGATCACAGTGAAGGTTAACTCTATAGATAATATAGGAAGATACATCCATACCGAATGTCTCACAAAGTGCGCACCACTTATCAGCACAGCATACGATCCATCCTTCCCATGAATGAGGGCAGATAAATGTTAAAGGAAACATATGGTGCTTGATGATATCTTGCTCAATGGGAGAGATATCAAAATCCCTGATTGCATTCTCACATGCGATGGCGGGATGGGTAAAACCGTGAAGTCCGCGTCTTCTCTCGCTCGGCTTATGCCAATCGTAAAGGAAATAGTCGTGAAGAAGTGCGCCTCTTACCAGAGCCTCCCTGTCGACCTTTACACCAAGTACATTCTCGAGATTGATAGCGAATATCAGACTGAACTTAGCAACAGCAAGCGCATGCTCAAACACGGATGTAGTTCCGTGCTGCGTAAACTGCTTCATCTGCTGCGCCTCATCGGAGATTATAAGATCTCTTCCTATGCGGAATATCTCCTTGGCAATCTTGTATTCAGTAATCTCTTTCCCCATGAGTTAATTTTATTACGAATCTGACAAAATACAATTAAATATGATATAGAATGCTCGGAAATAATTGAATAATACAAACATGGCAACGAACAGAGTTACAACAGATCTTACACATGGCAATCCACTTAAGATGACGATCAAATTCGCCATCCCTATTTTCCTGAGCAACATACTTCAACAGATATATGTCCTTACTGATGTAGCCATCATCGGACATACACTCGGAGACGATGCTCTCACGGCCATAGGTACTGTCACAACCATCTACGGATTCTTCAATTCACTCATGTTCGGCATGGCCAGCGGCTTTTCAGTCGTCATCTCCCGTTTCTTCGGAAGCAAAGACGAGAAAGGTCTTAAGAGAGCTATCGCTAACACGGCTTTCATCTCTGCAATATGGGGAATACTCGTTCCTCTTGCAGGACTTCTCAGCCTTAAGAGGCTAATGACTATACTCGACACACCTGCCGAGATCTTTGACATGGCATACAGCTACGCTTCAGTAGTCATCACATTGCTGTCGTTCGTATTTATCTACAACGTATTAAGATCCATCCTTCAGGCTATCGGGAACTCAAGGGCTCCGCTTTATTTCCTGATAATATCGGTAACTACGAACATCCTGCTCGATCTTCTGTTCGTACGTAAGCTCGGCTTCGGACTTCCCGGTGCAGCTTATGCTACCGGCATAGCACAGGCACTGTCATCGGTCATCACATTTATATACATATTAAAGTTCGTACCCCAGGTTCACTTAAAGCGTGAGGACATGGTATTAGACAAGAATTTGCTTGTAGATATCTTCTCTTCAGGTTTTGCCTTCGCGCTCATGTTCACCGTAGTTAACTTAGGCTCGATGATCCTTCAGCATGCCATCAACAATCTCGGCAAAACGATCATCGCCGCACATGTAGCTGCACGTAAGATTTCCGAACTTTGCATGATGACTCTGTCCACACTTGCCAACGCCATGGCAACGTTCGCAGGTCAGAATCACGGTGCCGGAAGATACGACAGGATCAGGCAGGGCCACAGAAGCGTTATGCTCTTCGCATTCGGAATCGCTGCATTCCTTATCTTTATGGTCTATATGTTCGGAGACGAGATGGTAGTGCTTATATCCGGAACGTCCAATCCTGAACTGATCGATAACGCCGTATTCTACTTAAGATTTGATCTGCCCTTCTACTTCGTATTGGCAGTACTTCTTATAACCAGAACTACACTTCAGGGTATGGGAGCAAAATTCGTTCCTGTCATCGCGAGTGTCATGGAACTTCTGCTTAAAGTTGTCACAGCGAAGTGGCTTGCAGTAAGACTCGGTTATCTTGGAATCGCCATTTGTGAGCCGGTTATCTGGATCGCGTGCGCGATCTTCATAATCATCGTCTTCAGATCAAGATTAAGAAAGAACGATTTAAAGCTTCAGACGTAACACTGAAGGACCTTCATGTGTCCTGTAAATACGATGGGATCCTTTGAAGCCGGAAGGAAAACGGAATCTCCGCGCACAAGTGATACTTTGGAGTCCGCGCAGCTGATCTGACCTTCTCCCTCAAGACATACAACAGCATCAAACTTACTGTCATCCGTGGGAACCGTAAGCTCGCCGTCAATGTTATGCACAAGCACCTCGAAATACTTGCATCTGCAGATGAGGTCTCCCTCTCCGTCAAGGCTCTGAGGCTCATACTTTCTGTAGTCCGCTACTTCAAGTGCCTTCTCAAGATGAAGCTCACGCTTGTTTCCGTATCTGTCCACACGGTCGTAATCGTAAAGTCTGTAAGTACAGTTGCTTGACTGCTGTACCTCGCAGATAAGATTGCCTGCTCCTATGGCATGCACTGTACCTGCAGGGATAAAGAACACATCGCCCTTCTTTGTAGGAACGAAGTTAAGAAGCTCGGTAACCGTACCGTCTTTAACGGCACTTTCTACTTCTTCGCGGCTTACATCGCGCTTGAATCCGACATAAAGTCCCGCACCGGGCTTAGTGTCAAGAACATACCACATCTCATTCTTTCCGTAAGATGATTCATTCTCCAAGGCAAAATCATCATCAGGATGAACCTGTATAGACAGATCAGACTTGGCATCTATAAGCTTCAGAAGAAGCGGGAAAGATCTTAAAGATGCACACTTCCATCCAAGTGAAGTCTTACCGACAGTCTCGATGTACTTACCAAGATACATACCCTTATGTCTTCCGGTAACGACACGTGACTGTCCGTCAGGATGTGTCGACAGCACCCACGCTTCAGCGATCCTGTCCATATCCGTCTTGATTCCGAACTCAGTCTTAAGGCGGTCGCCACCCCAGATGTATTCCTTAAGCGCAGGACGGAGCTTAACGATCGTCTCAGGTTTAACACCGAGGTCAAGCTCACCAATGTCTGTAGATGTGCGTGCCTGTCTGTCATCGACGAAGATGTCTTTACCGTAAGCCGCATCTATAAACTCAAGTACAGTATCACCGATATTGGATATCTGATGTCTGACAAGCGGTCTTACTTCGACATTACCCTTGCCGTCGTATGTCTGTGTATCAGAATCCAAAGTAACCAATGCTCTTCCCGACAGGATGATCCAGTTCTCTGTTCTCGTCTCGTGAGAATGCTCGTAGATAGTCCTTCCGGGATTGACATAGATGTGTCTGATATAGTGGTTCGCGGAACTTTCAAGTTCTCTAAAGAAACCCCACTGTCTGTAGTGGATATTACCGCTGTTGATATAGTTATCTATCTTATGCGTATCTGAACTTTCTTCTCCGAGGAACTTCTTAAGATCGCCTGCACTGCTCTGTCCTCTCTTACCGACGAATACCGCATCGTCTGTATTAACGATTACCGCATCCTCGATGCCGCTTACTACGACAGCGCGGTCTTCAGATCTGTTTACAATGAAAGATCCTTCGCTCTTGATGGCTACAGCAGGACCTGCATTCTTATAAGAGAACTTCTCAAGGTCTTCAAGTGAAGTAAGCTCATTCCAGGAGAAGTCAGACTTTACCATGGCAAGGTGCTTCGAGTTCTCGAGCACAAGTCTTTCTACCGAGATCCTCTCTATAAGGTCGAGGACATCTTTGGTGAAGACGAGGTCGCCGTCCTTTTCGATGCGGCGTGCGAAAGCATCA
This sequence comes from Clostridiales bacterium, assembly GCA_017552455.1. GTDB lineage: Bacteria > Bacillota > Clostridia > Saccharofermentanales > Saccharofermentanaceae > Saccharofermentans. Next base: position 2,651 of record JAFZPX010000020.1, on the reverse strand, counting down.
GCGCAGCCCTGATATATCTCGGGAGAGATCTGCTTTAATTCATTGAGGTAGTCTCCGGCACGCACAAGAAGCATGCCGAGATTTCTGTAGAAAGGAGCCTCTATGCAAGACTCGTCATCCGGCTTCTCCTTGAACTTGATAGGCTCGCCGTGAATATAACCGTAACGGGGGTCAAAGCTCTCCTCTTCCTTACCAAAGACAACAATCTTGCCTTCTGCCGCAAGATTCTTTGCACTTACGATCGCATTCGCGTAACCTGTGGAAGCATCGATCATGACATCTGAAGGCACCACCAGAACAAACTCTGAAGGCTCAAGAGTCATAAGTGCCAATGTAACGGAAGCTGTAGTTCTTCTAGGAACATCCTCATAGCAGGATCTGTATTCAAGGCCCTGGAAAGCGCGGAGCTGATCTTCTATAACGTATCTGTGCTCTGAACCCGCAACGATAAGGAACTCATCACAGTAAGGCATATTACGTGCAATCGTATCCTGAAATACGGAGTGATACTGTGTAAGCTCTATGAACTGCTTGGGATAATCACGCCTTGAAAGAGGCCAAAGTCTTTCTCCCAAACCGCCTGCCAAAATCAGACACTTCACTTAAAGTAACTCCTTCGAATCTTGAGGTTCCACCAGATACCGATAGTATCGAAGAGCATCTTAAAGATGTCTCCAAGACTTATTCTACCAAAAGAGGCATTTCTTTTAAAAACAATCTCAACAGGCATCGGGTCGATGCGTGCACCCTCATGAGCACAAAGCGCGAGAACTTCGATATCGAAGGCATAGCCTTTAACCTTAAGCATAGGAGCTACTTTCTTTATCAAAGAAGCCTTGTAAAGCTTAACTCCTGTCTGAGTGTCCTTGATATTCATGCCGAACAGGATCTTAAGGCCGATGTAATAGCCCAACGATACAAACTTACGAAGCGGCGGATAATCGAGCTTGGATTCTTTATGCATTTTGGATCCGATAACAACATCGCAGCCCGTCTGTTCCATATGCTCAAGATATCTTACGAGGTGATCAGGTGATATATCGAGATCCGCATCGATAAATCCGATGACATCGCCACGGGCTTCGCTTACACCGTGCTTGATGGCACCGCCCTTACCGCGGTTCTTCTCATAACCCGCATATACGATCTCGGGGTCAGTGGAAGCCGCTTCAAGGATCTGCTCCTTAGTGTTGTCCGAACTGCCGTCATCAACAGCGAGGATCTCGAACGAATCCAAATACGGCTTTAAAGCCTTCTTTATCTCAAGAAGATTCTGCTTTATCGTAGCCCCTTCATTATAAGCAGGTACTATAACTGACAGTCTCATCAAGATACCCCCATATAGGTCCATGCGTCTGCATCAAGAACACGTGTTCCCTCAAACGCATACCAGTCGTCTGACGTAAACCTTGTTGCATTGCCGTCAGCAGGTGTATCCGTTACGTTGCTGTCATTTGAATTATATACACATATCGGGAAGCCCTGATCGAGGTGTGTTGTCAGAGGATTGCCTGTAAAAGGATTTACAGGATTCTCGATGAGTCCTGATGTCGCGATGTAAGGCACATCTGCATTAGTCATCAGATCATCACATACAGTAAAGCCTGTAGAACCGAAGTCCTTAACCATAAGAACAGGGTTGAACGACTCGAAGCCCAAGCTTATGGAGCTCATTGTCTCGAGGTTTGTCTGGTCTCCGAAGAATGCAACGTCATATGCCATAGTGCCGTGGTCTGCAACAACGATGATCCTCGTATTATCCCAGACACCTGCTTCTCTTAAGTAATCGAAGTACTGTCCGAGAAGCACGTATGCTGCGACGTTACTCTCATAATGTCTCATGCAGTTATAAGAATCCATCTGCAGCACATATCCGTTGACGGGCTCATCGAATCTGTCCGCATGCAAAGCATCGTACTCAGTATTATCTACATTCTGAGCAGGTGCGTAAGCCGGTGCCTGAAGGAGCATCGTGCTGTGAGGAGTCTCATTATCTATGTACATGAATGTATCGCTGTCGCCCTGCTCGATCTGCGTAATAGAAGCAAGGTTGGCAAGCACAGTATATGCTTCGAGAGCATCTTCATTAACGCCTACCGACACAGACGGGCCGTATGCGATCTGAGGGATCGTAAATCCGAGTTCATCCGTGATACCCGTATCCGTCATGTTGTAGTTACCATTGTTGTATACAGTACTCTGCATGAACAGAGGGCTTACCTTAAGAAGCGCATAGCAGAAGAAATTACGCTCCCACAGCTTCTGTCTGGAACCGTTGAAGTCCAAAGCTCCGAGCGCACCCTCAGTGATGTACGCATTGATACCGTCGTACTCCGCCCCGTCGAAAAGCTCAATTCCCGGAGGCGACATGTAGTCAGCATACGGAGGATCACAAAGTGTAACCTCAAAGCCTTCGTCTCTGAACAGGAGCGGCATGACAGAAAGGGCCTCGTTCTGAGTCTGTCTTAATGTCTTTCCTTCATCAGCACAAATCTCGCCCGGAGTGTAATCGTAACCGCCGAACAGCGAAGGCGTAGCATGCTTGGTGTGTGTTCCGAATGAAAGTGTATTCGGATAGAAAGTAAATCCGTCAAACTGCTCCTGAAGCTCGGGGATCTCATTAAAGATATACGGAACAAGGAATCCGGGTG
>JAFZPX010000019.1 GCA_017552455.1 Clostridiales bacterium | reverse complement strand
TTGCAGCTTCTAAGGGACTTATTACTGAAAGATACGGTAAGGACTTTGTTTGTCCTTACGACAGAAAGTTTAAGAACAGAAACTCCGCTCAGGATGCTCATGAGGCTATCAGACCTTCACACTTTGATCTTAACCCTGAGTCCATTAAGTCTTCATTGACGAATGAGCAGTATAAGCTCTATAAGCTCATATGGGAGAGATTCCTTGCATCACAGATGGCAGATGCAGTTACTAACACTGTTACCATCGATGCCAAGTGCGGTGATGATGTATTCCGTGCAACAGGTGAGACTGTTGTATTCCCGGGATTCCTCGCTGCATATGGCGATATTAAGGATGATAAGAAGGCTGATGAGGGCAAGGCTATCCTTCCTGAAGTTGAGGAAGGAGCAGTTCTGAAGAACCTCGGAGCAAAGATAGAGGCTAAGCAGACACTTCCGCCTGCACACTATAATGAAGCATCTTTGATAAAGGCTATGGAAGAGTTCGGTATCGGAAGACCTTCCACATATTCGAAGACAATTACGACTGTACTCGACAGAAAGTATGTAGAGAAAGACGGTAAGAATCTTCTTATCACAGACCTCGGTAAGCTTGTTACCAATATGCTCGAAGAGAACTTTAACGAGATCGTTGATGTATCTTTTACAGCAGGTATGGAGTCCAAGCTTGATGATGTCGAGATAGGTGATAAAGACTGGGTAAGACTTCTTAAGGATTTCTATCCCGGTTTCCACGAGAAGATCAGACAGGCTGATGCCAATATCGAGAAGGTCAAGATCGAAGACGTAAAGACCGGCGAGATCTGTCCTGACTGTGGCGGTGATCTGGTTATCAAGGATGGAAGAAACGGTAAGTTCATCGCATGCTCGAATTATCCTGAGTGTAAGTATACAAGGAACATCGAGGTTCAGGCTAAGGGTAAGTGCCCGTTGTGCGGTTCCGGTCTGCTTGTTAAGAAGACTATCAAGAATCACAGAACATTCTATGTCTGCGATAAGAAGGGTAATGATCCCGAGTGTAAGTTCATCTCATGGGATATTCCTGTTGAAGGTAAGAAGTGTGATACTTGCGGTTCCTTTATGGTTCTTCACAGATTCAGAGGAAAGATGTATCCGAGGTGCGGTAATGAAGACTGCCCTTCAAGGAAGACAAGAAAGAAGTCCGATCCGGAAGATAAGGAATAAGGATGTCTGATCGTATAAACAAGATAACTGTAATTGGAGCCGGCCTCGCAGGATGCGAGGCTGCTCATATTATTGCTTCTTTTGGTATTGATGTTGATCTTTATGAGATGAAGCCCGTTAGGAAGTCTCCTGCTCATAAGAGTGATATGTTCGCAGAATTGGTTTGCAGCAATTCTTTAAGAGCGGCTTCTATAACTAATGCAGTAGGCCTTCTTAAGGAAGAGTTAAGACGACTCGGTTCACTTATAATGGAGGCTGCGGATAAGGCTGAGGTGCCTGCTGGCGGTGCGCTTGCCGTAGACCGCGATGAGTTCTCCGGATATATAACTGAGAAGATCAAATCCAACCCTCATATTCATATAAAGACTGAGGAAGTAGATCATATACCGACCGAAGGCACGGTTATTGTTGCTACGGGACCTCTTACTGACGGTAAGCTTTACGATGACATCATGAGACTTACAGGAAATGCGGATCTTCATTTCTTCGATGCCGCTGCTCCTATCGTTTCTTATGAGTCAATTAACATGAACAAGGCGTTCAGGCAGTCCAGATACGGCAAGGGCGGTAACGATTATATTAACTGTCCCATGAACGAAGAGGAGTATAAGGCTTTCTATAATGCTCTGATTGAAGCCGAGAAGGCTGACGTTCATGGCTTCGATAAGATCAATGTATTTGAAGGATGTATGCCCATTGAAGTAATGGCATCAAGGGGAGAGGATACGATGAGATTCGGTCCGCTGAAGCCTGTAGGTCTTGTTGATCCTAACACGGGCAAAGAGCCGTATGCTTGTCTGCAGCTTCGTCAGGATGACAGAGCATCAACTATGTATAATCTCGTTGGTTTCCAGACAAGACTTAAGTTCGGTGAACAGAAAAGAGTATTTGGAATGATCCCCGGCCTTGAGAATGCCGAGTACTTAAGATACGGTGTTATGCATCGTAACACTTATATCAATTCTCCTAAGCTTCTCGAGTCTGATTACAGCATGACAATGCATCCTGATATATTCTTTGCGGGCCAGATAACCGGTGTTGAAGGATATATCGAGTCTGCAGCTTCCGGTTTCTTCGCAGGTCTTAATGCAGCATTAAGAGGCACAGGCATAGATCCTAGAGAACTTCTCAATGACGAGACCGTCATCGGAGCTATGGCTGCTTATGTATCCGATAAGACCGTAACCAAGTTTGTTCCCATGAATGCGAACTTCGGAATAGTTGCTAATATGCCCGGAAAGTTCAGAGGAAAGACTGCGAAGCAGGATAAGAATGCCGCCATCGCAGAGCGTTCTTTATCACGCATCGATGAATTTAGCGATATAATCAAAGATAATAAGAACTGAATAAGGAGATTCTGATGAATCTGAAGAAAGTACCCAAGGAAGATTTCATACCTGAGCAGCATGGTCCGGTATTCAACTTTTTCTATACTCTTAAGACACACTTTTTTACGATAACATCGGTTAACTTTCTGTTTTTGGTATTCAATATACCGATGATGCTCGTAGCATTTGCTTTTGTTCTTTTGTTCCTGCCATATATTAACAGCGTGTTTGTTCCTACTGACTTTGTTCAGTTTATGGCAGATTCCGGCGTTGTCGGTAATCAGGCTATCAATGATGTAGGTGCTGATGCAGCTTTTCAGATCTACTACCTCATCGTAGTATTCTGCGTAATGTTCCTTCTTGGAACTACTCTTATTGTTATAGGACCTTTCCAGGCTGGTTTCACACAGATATACAGAAACCTCTACAGACAGGAAGGCGTCTTCATTTTCTCTGACTTTAAGGAGGGAATGAAGAATAACTGGAAGCAGTCACTTATTGCATCCATAGTGTCTATTGTTGTTACGGCACTGTGCCTCCTTGCCACGGGCTTTTATCTCAACCTCGGAACTTCATGGGGTACTGCTATCGGAACATTCTTTATTATCCTTTTCTTCGTGTTCATCATTATCCAGAACATGGTATATACGATGATCGTATCACGAGAGATCTCTCTTCCTAAGATCTATAAGAATGCAGTTTTATTCTTTCTTTTGAAGTTCGGTCCTTGTCTCGGTCTGATACTTATGCTTATCGTGACCTTGATAGTGATACCTGCTATGCTGCTTATTACATCCACATATTTTGCTTATGCATTAGTTGTCTTCTACTATATTGTCCTGATCTTCGGTGTTGATCAGTTCGCCATAGCATACTTCACAGGAGAATTGATAAAAGAGTATATCGCTCCGCAGGTTGATGAAGAGGAAGAGCCGGTCGATGATTTTGAAGAGTTGACCGATGATCCTGAAGAAGAGGACGATGGAGACTAGGTTCGCAGATCTTCCTACTCTTCAAAGCTCGGTCGTAGCAGCTTTGGTCCTGTTCGTGATCACTACGATCGCATTCATATGGCTTGTTGTTGTCTATTTCAAAAGAAAACGTGCGGGAAGTCCTGACGATTCCAATCTGTATATAGACTGCGCATACTTCTGCGAGATTGGAAAAAGACCGTCACAGCAGGATTCAGTCTATATCTCCGATCTTACTGATTATCGTAAATACGGTATAACTGCTTTGGTTGCCGACGGTATGGGCGGCATGGAGTATGGTGGAGAGATATCTGAGAAGGTTGCAGACTTCGTTGAGGGAATGTGTCCGATGTCATTCTTTGCTACAGAGCAGAATGCGGATGAATTAAGAAAGCTTTCCAATCAGCTTTATGATCAGTACAAGCTTTCCGGCGGTTCCACTCTTGCCATGGTTCATATAACCGGTAACTTCATGAATTACTACAGCGTAGGCGACAGCGATATCATCCTGATAAGGGAAGGTAAGCCTACCATCCTTAACCCGAGACAGAACTATATGGCGCTTCTTATCAAGTCGTTGTGCCGTAATAACAAGCAGACTGTTACTGCTTACAGCAATCCCAAGGCCAGATCGCTCATTGACTTTATGGGTAACCAGAATCCGCGCGTCATCTATACCAAGAAACCCATAAGAATCTTTGACGGCGATAAGATAATCGTTAGCTCCGACGGTCTTACTGATGCTGTTGCATTAAGGAACATCCACCATTATCTTAAAGATAGTGCGAGTGCTACTGCTTTGGAGCTTAAGCGTGCTGTTGCTTCAAGGAAACGCCCGAAGCAGGATAACTATACGGCGATAGTATTCACGGTCAAAAGGAGCTTCATGTGATAGAGAACTATATACTCATGCATAAGGGCGGTCAGGAAGAATACAATGACAATGTATTCGTAAACTATTCGTCTGCACTTACCATGGCTATCCTGTATATACCTGCCGAATCAGATTTCTCTGTCGCGGATGAGGCATCCGTATCTGCTCTTGTTCAGGGCAGTTCCAAGTTAAGGTTCCGCGATCTTTCTGAATCGATTTATCCGATCCTTACGAACCTTAAGAATTACATGCTCATAAGGATCGATGACAAACATATCGAGATTGAGCGTCACGGCAAGGTCTATGCTTATATCGTTCAGAACGGCGAACTTAAGATGCTTCCTAACGGTATGACTTCGCTTGAGGATGAGGACCGTGTTATCTGCTGCACATGGGAGTTCTTAAGATGCCTTAACGATATAGCGATCCTTTCCGATGCAGTCGTATCGGAAAGCGCGGAAGAGTGGATGGATAATATGGTCTGCCGCATATCGGATAAGAACCGTCTGTCAGAAGGTAATCTTACAGCGGTAACAATGATCGTGCGTTCAGGTGATTAACCGCCGTAATACTCTTCGTAGAAAGACTTGGCAAAGTCGCCCAGACAGTCTTCTGCGATAGCTTCTCTGATCTTCTCCATAAGCTTAACCAGGAACCAGATGTTGTGATATGTACACAGTCTCTGTCCGAACATCTCCTTAGCCTTGAGAAGATGTCTTACATATGAGGCCTGGTAGTTCTTGCAGGCATAGCAGTCGCAGTTAGGATCCATCGGACCGAAGTCTTCTGCATAGCACTTGTCTCTTATGATCCTCTTACCCTTGGAAGTAAGGATGGTGCCGTGTCTTCCAAGTCTTGTAGGGAGAACGCAGTCGAACATGTCGACACCTCTTAACGAACCCTCAATGAGGTAATCAGGTGTTCCTACACCCATAAGATATCTGGGCTTCTCCTCGGGCATGAGGGGAACCGTGAAGTCGATCATCTTAAGGAACAGATCTTTAGGCTCTCCTACAGAGATACCGCCGATGGCAAAGCCGGGAAGATCTCTTGAAGTTATTTGTTCAGCACTTATCTTACGCAAGTCTTCGTACATGGAACCCTGAATGATACCGAACAGAGCCTGTGTATCAGGATTCTTGTGAGAATCGATACAGCGGTCAAGCCATCTTGTTGTTCTTTCAAGTGATCGTAAAGCGTACTCGTGTGTGGACGGGTAGGGGCAGCACTCATCGAAAGCCATGATGATATCTGCACCAAGGTCGTTTTGTACCTTCATTGAAATCTCAGGTGACAGGAATTGTCTGGAGCCGTCGAGGTGAGAACGGAACTTAACGCCTTCCTCTACGATGTCCTTAGGCTTTGCAAGTGAGAATACCTGGAATCCGCCGCTGTCCGTAAGAACGGAGCCCTTCCAGTTCATAAACTTATGAAGTCCGCCTGCCTTGGCTACGATCTCGCTTCCGGGACGAAGCCAGAGGTGGTATGTATTTGACAGGATAATTCCCGCGCCTGTACCTGCTACTTCCTCGGGGCTCATGCCCTTAACAGAAGCCTGTGTTCCTACAGGCATGAAAGCAGGTGTATCGAAAGTGCCGTGAGGCGTATGAACGCGGCCAAGTCTTGCGCCGGTCTGCTTACATGTGTGGATGTGCTCATACCATACTGGGAAATTACTCATGCTCAGGGAACCTCTTAAGATCTGTTATAAACATAGCATCGCCGAAAGAGAAGAATCTGTATCTTTCCTTTACGGCCTCGTTATAAGCTGCGAGCACATGCTCTTTGCCCGCCATTGCCGATACCAGCATTACAAGCGTCGACTCCGGAAGGTGGAAGTTTGTGATAAGTGCATCTATGCACTTGAACTCGTATCCGGGGTAGATGAATATCTGAGTGTCGCCTGCGCAGGGCTTCATCTCGGGGTCATTAGCAGCAACTGTCTCGAGTACTCTTGTAGACGTTGTGCCTACGGACACGATGCGTCTGCCTTCTGCACGCGCTGCTCGTACTATGTCAGATGCCTCCTGTCCAAAAGTGTAACGCTCGGAATGCATTTCGTGCTGTTCTATGTTGTCAGACTTAACGGGACGGAACGTGCCCAAGCCGACATCAAGCGTAACCTCAGCTTTAATTACACCCATGTCATCGAGCTCCTTAAGAAGCTCTGGGGTAAAGTGCAGACCTGCGGTAGGCGCTGCAGCTGAGCCGGGGATCTTAGAGTAGACTGTCTGATAACGCTCTCTGTCTACAAGCTGCTCGTGAATATAAGGAGGGAGAGGCATAGTGCCTGCTCTGTCTAAGACTTCTTCCCATATCCCTTCGAAATCAAACTTCATTATTCTGTTTCCGTCGGGAAGGACAGCCTCGCACTCGGCTTCAAGCTCACCGGGGATAAAAGTCACGCGTCTTCCTTCACGTACTTTCTTGCCGGGACGTGCCAGTGTCTCCCAGCGCTTCTCATCGAGACGCTTCAGAAGGAGAATCTCTACGGCAGTTCCCGTGTCAGATCTGCTTCCCATAAGTCTTGCTGGAATAACACGGGTATTATTAACAACCAGGACATCGCCCGGTATAAGTAGTTTCTTTATATCGTAGAAGTGTCTGTGAAGAACGGAACCGTCGTTCTTATCAAGTACCATGAGTCTTGAATTCGAACGCACATCCAGCGGATGCTGTGCGATAAGCTCTTCAGGCAGATCATAATAAAAATCAGAAGTCTTCATCTTTTTCCTCTAATAAATAAGTAAGAACAGAAAGATTATACCAAGAAGCAAGAGATTTGTTTCTTAATAAATTAACAAAAACTTAAACACCTACGCCTTACAAAGCAGGGCTTTATGATAGTAAAATAGATTTTACATACGGAGATAAGGAGGTTTATTTATGAGAGTTTCAAGAAGTATTAAGAAGAAACTAATCGCGATCGCTCTTACAGTTGCTATGGCTTTCGCGATTTTCCCTGCAGGTTCAGCTCTTGCTAACAGCAATGTAAGTGAGCAGCAGTATCAGAATCTGTGTATGTATTATGATAACGCTACAGCATTCCTTGTATTGTACGGTGATGACGTACCTGCTGATGTATACGCTGCACTTGATACCGCTAGAGCTAATGCATATCCTGTATTTGAGAACGGTGATGAGTATGCATTCGGTATCGCTATCAGCGACTTGAGATACCAGCTTTCCGTTGCACAGGCCGCTCTTATGAACGATCCTACACGTGCTAACGGAGCTCCGAGTGCTGTAATGGGTACCTTCGACGGTATCAACTGCGGTATCGGTATTCTGACCGGTGATGCTGCTGTAAGGGTAGCGGCAACATATTCCACTATCCGTAATCTCCCTATCAGCATGGCAAAGTCCAGAATCACAGGTGAGTTCGTAGACAGAATTTATCTTTCTGTTCTCGGAAGACCTTCTGAGGATGCAGGCAGACAGTATTGGGTAAACGGTATCGAGAACGGAACACTTTCTCCCAGTGATGTAGCTCTTACTATCCTTAATTCTCAGGAGTTTGTAGGAAGAAACCTCAATAACGAGCAGTATGTAACTGCTTTGTATCAGGCATTCCTTAACAGAGATCCTGATGCTCAGGGCCTTGCTAACTGGGTAAATGCTCTTAATAACGGAGCAAGCAGACAGGATATTGCAAGAGGTTTTGCTTCTTCTGCTGAGTGGAGTCTTATCTGCCAGTATTATGGTCTCTAAGGCTTTACGGTAAGAATTAATCCTTAAGTTAATGACGCCGCTTCACTTGAAGCGGCGTTTGTCTGTTATAATGATATCTGGATTTAAGCGGAGGCAAAAGTATGGAAGATTATGTCATCACCATATCGAGAACATTCGGAAGCGGCGGTAAGCGTATTGCTAAGCAGCTTGCAGATAAGCTCGGCATCAGATACTACAACAAAGGTATAAAGAACTTAAAAGGCGGTAAGGTAGATATCAGAAATCTGCTTAGCGAGGGCGCCGGCGATACAATCGAGCCCGAGAAGGACTTCGAGTACGATAAGGAACTGTTCGATAAGCAGGCTCAGGTTATCAATCTTCTCGCCGACAGTGAGTCTTGTATCATCGTAGGTCGTTGTGCTGACTATGTTCTTGCAGGTCGTCCGAACGTATTCAGTTTCTTTATTGACGCTCCCAAGGAGTTTAGAGTAAAGAATATTGCCAAGAGAATGAAGTGCAGTGAAGAAGATGCCGAGAAGTACGAGGCCATCTCAGATAAGTACAGGAAGGATTTCTACGAAGCCTATACCGGACAGGTATTTGGTGATCCCGATAACTATGATATGTGCTTTGACGCATCCTTGATGGATCCTGACCAGATAGAGGAAGCCATCCTTGATTATGTAATCAATAAGCTCGATGAAGCTGAGTAAATAAACCAGGAGAGAAAGAACAAGATGGGAAAGACACTGATAGCCTATTTCTCGAAGGCCGGTGAGAATAACGTAAACGGAGACATTATCAATCTTCCTAAGGGAAACACAGAGATAGCAGCAGAGTATATCAAGGAATTCATCCCTGATGCAGACATGTATAAGATAGACACTGTCGAGCCCATGCCCGAATCTTATGAGGATTGTTTTGCTAAGGCTAAGGTAGATCAGAGTGCTAACATGCGACCTGAGATCAAGAACTGCCCTGAGTCTATTGATGAGTATGATACGGTCTACCTCGGAGGCCCCAACTACATCGAGACATATCCTATGGCAGTATTTACATTCCTCGAGAAGTTTGACTGGACAGGCAAGACGATAAAGCCGTTCATTACACATGAAGGTTCTTCATTCGGTCGTGCTATCGATGAGATTACCGAAGTGTGCAAGGGGGCCGAGATCAAGGAAGGACTTTCCATTCATGGCGCTGATGTAAGAGGATTCAAGATCTATATCAAGCGCTGGATCAGGCAGTAAATACCCCATTATTCACAAATACTTTAAACCTCAAAGCGGGACTTACCATTTAAAATGTTATCAGACATTTTGAGGAGGTCCCGCTTATGGCTTACTATGCAAGAACCAATGACCAGATCACACCCGAAGAGACCGCTCACAGCAATAAGGTAAGAAGCCTTGCGGGAGAGTGTGTTGTTATTCTTGAGAATGATGGTACGCTTCCTATCACGGAGCCAACTAAGTTAGCATTGTTCGGTAACGGTGCTCGTCATACGATTAAGGGCGGTACCGGCAGCGGAGACGTTAATTCGAGATATGTTGTTAATATTGATGAAGGCCTGAAGGATGCAGGCTTTGAAGTCACGACAGGTGCATGGCTCGATAGTTATGATGCAATTGTTAAGAAGCACCTTGAAGATTATATGGCGGAGGTAAGACGCCGCTGTGAGAACACAGGATATAATGAGATCACGGTTATGCTTGAGTTCGCGCCGACCGTTCCTCCCATGCCCCCCATTGATACTTCCGATGAAGCTGATACAGCTATATATGTTCTTTCCCGTGATTCAGGTGAAGGTTATGACCGCCGTGCAGATAAGGGCGACTTTTTCCTGACTGATGATGAGGAAGAAGCCTTCGAGGTTATCACTTCCTCTTATGCAAGAAGCATACTGGTGCTTAATGTCGGAGGTATTATCTCTCTAGGGAAATATGCTAAGAAATTCTCATCTGTTGTCTTGTTAAGCCAGCTCGGCAATCTTACAGGTAATATCTGCGCTGATGTTATTACAGGTAAGAGTGATCCTTGCGGAAGACTTACCGATACATGGGCATTTGATTACTATAAGTATCCCAACAGTGAGACTTTCAGCCAGAATAACGGCAATACAGATGATGAGTACTATACCGAAGGTCCTTATATCGGTTACAGGTATTTTGATTCTTTCGGTGTTAAGCCTGATTATCCGTTCGGTTACGGACTTGGATATACTGCGTTCGATACTGATCTTAAGTCTGTTAAGGTAAATGGTCTTGAGGTCGAAGTTGAGTTTACAGTCTCGAATATCGGAGGCCGTGCCGGTAAGGAAGTTGTTCAGATTTATGTTGCTTCACCTCACGAGATTCTTGATAAGCCTTTTAAGGAGCTCGTAGCTTTTGCAAAGACTGAGGTTATTAAGCCCGGTGAGGAAACAGTCGTAAAGGCTTCATTCAGCCTTGCTCAGGTAGCTTCTTATTGTGATAAGTGTGAATCCAGGGTTCTTGAGGCAGGTAACTACTTTGTGCTTGCGGGTAAGAATTCTGAGGAAGTAACTGCTGTAGCTAAGTTGATCGTTAACGACGATATCGAGACTGAGCATCTTAAGAATCAGTTTGGCATAAGCGGTATTACTGAAGAATACACCAATCCCGGCAATGCGGCTCCGATTGATGACTTCGGTGTCGAAGAGTTTACTATCGATGCATCAGGAATAACGCCATATGAGGCTTCCTACAATGAAGAGAGCCAAGAGCTTATTGATGCACGTTCAAACGAGACACTGAGATTCGAAGACGTGCTTGCAGGTAAGGCGACGGTAGAAGAGCTCGTAGCTCAGCTTAAGGTAGAAGAAATGGCTGCACTTTGTGTAGGCGATTTCGGTGCGGATCTTGATCTGGCTGTAGTGGGAAATGCTTCAGCACAGGTGCCGGGTGCTGCAGCTGAGACAATCTCGACTTATGAGAAGAGCAGGGGAATTCCGTCTATGATACTCGCAGACGGTCCTGCCGGATTAAGACTGTACCCGCACTTTAAGACTACAAAGGACGGGGAGAGGATACCCGGAGGTGATATGTTCGGTATGTCCTTTGTTCCTTTCCCTGATGACATTCCTGAGGGTGCTGTTGATTACTATCAGTACTGCACGGCAATACCGATCGCTACGGCTCTGGCACAGAGCTTTAACATGGATCTGATATATGAGATTGGTCTTGCTGTCGGAGAAGAGATGAAGGAATACTATGTACAGTTCTGGCTCGCACCGGGAATGAATATCCACAGAAATCCTCTGTGTGGAAGAAATTTCGAGTATTATTCGGAGGATCCGTTCCTGTCAGGTATGTGTGCTGCTGCAATGACAGACGGTGTACAGAAGTGGGGTATAGGCGGAACGACTATCAAGCATTTCTGCTGCAATAACCAGGAAGTCAACAGAATGTATTCGAATTCACGCGTCAGTGAGAGGACACTTCGTAATCTGTACTTAAGAGGCTTCGAGATAGCTGTAAGAAAGTCTCAGCCGTATTCTGTAATGTCGTCTTATAACCTGCTTAACGGCACGCATACAGCAAATCATGTGGGACTTTGTAAGAGAGTGCTTCGTGATGAGTGGGGCTTTGAGGGCGTTGTGATGACAGACTGGTTTACGTCGCAGGCTGTATTCGGCTTAAGCGACCCGTCAAAGGCCAAGTATCCGCATTCTTCAAGCGTTGAATGTATAAGAAGTGGTAATGATTGGCAGATGCCTGGTTGCAAAAAGAATGTTACTGATATAATTGATGCGGTAAACGACGGCAGTCTGCCTAAAGCTGACCTGCAGTGGTGCACCTGCAATATTATAAGAATGGCGGCAAAGTGTTTCAAAGATGGAAGAAGTATTTGATTCCGAAGCTTTTACATTAAGATATGACGAGGAAACTAATTCGTGTGTTTTTACATTAAAGACATACGGTGAGCGTGACGGGTTCAGAACCCCGATGATGCATGCAGTCGAGATGATCAAGAAGCATGACTGCAAGAATCTGATCCTTGAGGATGCATGCGGTGAACGTCCGGACTTTAATGAGGCAGATCTTAAGTGGATTAAGAAGATAATCCTGCCTAAGTTAAGTGAGTCTTCATGCGAGCATGTGTATTTCGTAGTTGGTGAAGATGAGAAGGCTTGTGACATGCCTTACGATCTGTTTGAGGATAAGTTTAAGATTGATAAGGTCGTGTCTGAGCAGTTTGCTCTTATGATGATTAAGAACAACTGTGAGGTTAGTGCATCTTCTGATGTAAGTTCCATGTCCCGTGAGCATGCTCTGATATACATGGGCCTTCCCATGGATGCTACTGACTTCATGATCGATGAGAAGTTCTGGAAGTTAAGTAAGCAGTACAGGGGAGATAATTCACCTGAAGGCAAGCAGAAGATTGCAGATTTGTCGACCGCTTATGATATTGCAACAGGACGCCGTGATGAGCGTGTTGCGAAGGCTGAGCAGAGGGCGAAGGAGAGAAAGTTCCTTAATAAGACAGGAGACGAGTGGCGCACTTACTTCTCGTATACATGGTATAAGTATCTCATCGGCTTGATACTGCTGTTCCTTCTTGGAAACATACTTCATACAGTCATTACAAAGCCCGGTTACGACAGCGGAGTTCTGTCGTTGGGACATTTTTCTAATGAATCTGAGTATATCGAGAGTTTCCTTACTACGAGACTTGGATATAAAAACCCGATGGTAAGCTTCGTAGACATCGTTATTCCTAATGATCAGGGACAGACACAGCAGGCATACGCCGATCAGTCTGCATCTACGCTTATGCTGTCATGTCCTAATGTTCTTATCTTTGATGATGTAACTATGCCGTATTACTTTGGCAGTCTGCAGGATGTAAGTTCTTTGTATCAGTTTCTGCGTGAGAATCTTTCTGATGCGCAGTTTGCCAAGCTTAAGCCTATCTATATGAGTGAGCGTGATGCGCAGCAACTTCTTATGGAATATGAGATCAACTACGGTGCTGAAGGTGTTGTAGATGATTATGATCTGTCTGAATATGACGATGATCCGATCATGGTAGGCATCGAGGTGCTCGATCAGGATGCTATAAGAATGCTGGGCTATCAGAACCTTTGGCCTGATTATGAAACTTCACTTGTAATCGGTGTTTACGTTCAGACAATGAACTACAGTGATTCAGAGCTTATTGTTTATCGTCTTCTTGAGTCTGTTCTTTAATTAGACCTGTTAAGCGCTTAAGATCTTCCACTTCAGAAGAAGTAAGTTCTCTTAACGAACCTTCCAAAGAATCTTCTTCGAGTGTAAGTGTTCCGAGAGATACTCTCTTAAGTGTAATTACCGGACGTTCCCAGTGAGCGAAGATTCTTCTAACTTCGTGTGTCTTGCCTTCGGTAAGTGTCAGTAAAGCACGGTTACCTTCTTTGATATCAAGCACGGAAGGATGGAGCTTAACGGGCTTATCCATATCGGTAAGAGTAATGCCTTTTGCCGCTTCTTCTTTCTGCATGCCGGAGAGGGATTCTCCTTCGTATGTTACTTCATAGACTTTACTGATGCCGTAGTTGGGCGAGGTAAGTCTGTGAGACAGTTCTCCGTCGTTAGTCAGTATAAGAAGGCCTGTGGTGTGGAAGTCCAGTCTTCCAACAGGAGAGATCTTTCTGTTCTTAAGATTCGCAGGGATAAACTGACCTACGTGAGGAAGCCTTTTGTCTTCCATGGCGGTAAGGACGCCATCAGGCTTATTAAAGACCAGATAGATATTCTCTTTAATCTGAGCGGATTCGCCGGCGACTGTGATAAGGTCAAGCTGATCATCATTAATCTTGTATCCGGGATCCTTGACCACAGTTCCTGCAACTGATACCAG
Source organism: Clostridiales bacterium (assembly GCA_017552455.1). GTDB lineage: Bacteria > Bacillota > Clostridia > Saccharofermentanales > Saccharofermentanaceae > Saccharofermentans. The sequence goes on along the minus strand of JAFZPX010000019.1, from coordinate 7,147 downwards.
CCCTTTGCTGATAAGGGCTTTAACTTCAGTTCTTGTTCCGTATCCGGAAGATGCCAATGCTTTATCTAATCTCACCGTTTCATTATAACGTATAGTGTATAATTTACAGCATGAGAACGATCAACCTTGAGGCCGGTATGCCTACTTCACAGGCTGCGATGAATACTCTTAATAACCGGATATATGCCGAGAGAGCTTCAGGCGCGCGTTGTGTGAAGATCATACATGGTTACGGTTCTACCGGCAGGGGAGGGGCGATCCGCAAGGAATGCCGAAGAAAGCTTCTTGAGTATAAGACGAGACGTGTGATCAAAGACATATGCCCGGGCGAGAAGTTCGGACCTTTCGAGGAGGATGGCAGACGCATGTCGGCGGCATGCCCTGAAGTAAGAAACGACATTGACTGGGGAAGAAGTAATCCCGGAATAACGATAGTTATGTTTAAGTGAGGAAGATATGGCAGCAGATGAGTTTAATACAAAATGGGATGATTTTGAGAAGGCATGCAGAGAATGTAAGGCATGTCCTTTAAGACAGAATGCGACTAATACCGTTATCTACAGAGGCGGCCGTCAGGCTCCGCTGATGATTGTAGGTGAGGCGCCGGGAGCTAACGAGGATATGGAAGGCCGTCCGTTTGTAGGAAGGTCAGGACAGCTGCTTCAGAGTCTTCTTGCTTCATACGGCTTCGGCGATGAGGATTATCACATCTGCAATATCTGTAAATGCCGTCCTCCGCAGAACCGCCGTCCCGAGCCTTCAGAGATAGTGGCTTGTAAGAAACTCCTTGCGACGCAGTTCAGACTTGTCCGCCCGAAGGTCATCCTTCTTTGCGGATCTACTGCATATGAAGGCTTCTTCGGACAGAAGGTAAAGATGGGAGATGTGCGCGGCCGCTTTATCGAGAGTAACGGCTACTACATTATGACCACATATCATCCGGCTTATGCTCTTCGCGATCCGAAGCAGAAGATACCGATCTACGAGGACATGGGGAAGGTAAGGACGAAGCTTGAGGAATTGGGGTTATTGAAGCCTCTTGAGCCTATCGATCCGAATGTATAAATAAGCTATTGAATTTTAAAAACTGATTTGCTATACTTCTTTAGCGTTGATTAAGTCAACATTGCCGAATTGTGTAAGGGTAGCACTCCGGTTTCTGGCACCGTCTGTCTGGGTTCGAATCCTAGTTCGGCAGCCATAAGGCCTCTCATCCAAGTGGTGAGAGGCTTTTTGTTTATATCATTTCGCAACACAAAAGATCAAAACGCTTGACAAGAGAATTGCTGATGATATTATGTAAATGTAATTACACAAACGCGTTTACACAAAATCAAAGGCAGGTTCAACATGATACTTATTGTAAATACCACAAATGACTGTGGGATAACCGGAAGCCTTAAGACACTTCTTGACGCTCAGAATAAAGAGTTTGAAGTGGTTGAGGCTTCTTCTCTTGACATCAAACCTTGCATAGGCTGTAACTTCTGCTGGCTTAAGACTCCCGGAATATGTTCCATCAAGGATGACTACGAGGAGATCTTAAAGAAGATCATCAAAGCTGATCAGCTCTGGGTCATCTCAGACACGGCATTGGGCTTCATCGATCACAAGGGCAAGAACATCTTCGACAGGATCCTTCCCATCGCTACTATGTATCTGCATTTCAAAGGGGATCAGATGAGACACGTTCCCCGTTATGACGGGCAGACAGACGTCGGCATCATCTATAAAGGTACGCTCGAGCGGGAGTATGCGCGAAGGTGGACAGAAAGATGCGCACTTAACTTCGACAGTAAGTCGCTCGGCGTTTACAGTGAAGAAGAATTAAAGGAGGCAGCAGCATGCATGTCCTGATAATAAACGGAAGCCCACGTATAAAGGCTCACAGCAATACAGACAAGATCATTGATAAGTTCGGTGAAGGCCTTAAAGAGGCAGGCAGCACCTACGAGCAGTACGAGGTAAGCGACAGAAAGCAGTGGGATGCGATACGTGACGCTTTCGCGAAGGCGGAGAGTATCCTGATAGCGATCCCTCTCTATGTGGAGAATATCCCGGGGCTTCTGATTGAATTCCTCGAGACCGTACCTGCGCGTCAGGGAGACGCGGACATCGCGTACATCCTGCAGGGAGGTTTCGCTGAGGGCATACAGCTTCGATGCGGCGAGGAATATCTTAAAATCCTCACAAAGCAGCTCGGGTGCAATTACAAGGGCACTTTGGTAAAGGGCGATAACTTCAGTATAAGGTTTTTCGAAGGAAAGCAGAGAGATAAGGTCACGGGACCCTATAAGAATATGGGGGTAATCTTCGGGAAGAACGGGGACTTTAATTCAGAAGAATGTAAGAAGTTTACGGGTCCCGAGATTTTTCCTGCTCTCACACGTCTTTTGATTGGTACAATATTTAAGACTGTGGCGAAGAAAGGCTTCGCGCAGATTGCAAAGGGCTGGGACTGCACAACGCCGCTCGACTTCCGCCCGTACTGAAGAAGGGGACATGGGACGTAAGACACAGATAACGCAGGAGATGATCCTGGAGGCTTCATATGAACTGCTCGATGAGGGCGGTATCAATAATGTCGAGATAAAGAAGATCGCCGACAGGCTCGGCTGTTCCACGCGTCCTGTAACATGGACCTTCGGAAGCATGGCCGAACTTAAGAAAGCCCTGTACTTCTATGCGGCGGGGAAAGCGTACGGTAACCTCGAAAGCAAGATGAAGGGAAAAGAAGCCGTCGAGGCGTTCTTTATCTCGGGTGTTCACTATATCTCGCTTGCATGTGAGCATCCCAATGTGTTCCGGTTCATGAATGTGGATAATCCGATGGATACTGTCGGCGTGGATCTGGGAGAAGGGCAGAGCATATTCTCCGGGTCGTTTGATGCCGATGCAGTCGAGATCCTGTCTTCGCAGTACGATATCCCTAAAGATATAATCGCGGCGACTGTAAGGGATACGGTCATTTACACTCACGGTCTTGCCCTTATGATGATGTACGATAACTTCCGAATGCCCAAGGAAGAGGCATGCCGGATGATGTATAATGTCGGAATGAAGCTGATCTCTGATATAGGAATAGATGTCAGCTCATATAAGTTCGAGGACATGACGGGGTTCATCTGATGCCGGCACTTAAGAAGAGTGATCTTTCAACAGCAGCAAAGGTGTTTGTGGTCTGTGCGATCGCACTTCTTTATTGTCCGTTCTTCAATATAATGCTGATTGGCTTGGGATACGCGGGTGATACCATGATCCAGATGAGGATAGGTCTCGATATGATCGCTTCGAAGGGACTTATCCTAGATGATCTATACAGTTGGCACCAGGGCCTTAATTGGTATGCCCACGAGGAAGCATGGTATCTGTTTGTAGGATCGGCTTACAAGATAGGCGGTATCGCAGGTGTAATAGGGCTTACCGCTCTTTTTAACTATTCTATGGCGGGGATTATCTTTAGGATCAATCTCAAGAAGGTTCATCCGTATGTTATGTTACTCGCGGCAGCAGCGGGAAGAGTACTGTCTTTTCCAAATTACAATGCCAGACCCCATCTGCCGTCATTACTGATATTCATGGTCTTTATTTTCGTTATGTTAAGCGATATGACGGATATAAAGAAGTGCATAACGTTTGCCGTGTCTTCGATGTTGCTCGGCTGGTTCCACGGAGGCATGATACCGTTGCTCTTCGTTGTGTTCCTGGTGTTCATTGTCATTGAATTGCTTGTAAGGGAATATAAGAGAGCAGGGAAATATCTTATAGGAATGTGTGCGGGTGCACTGACTTCGCTTCTTAACCCGCTTGGTATAGGTGTATGGACATATGCTTTCATACAGTCGAGGGGGACAGAGGTATGGAAGTATAACATGGAGTGGCAGCCCAAGACATTCACCATCCTTGAGATTGTTTTGATCCTTATAGTACTCATCGGATTTATCCTCGATGAGCGCCTTTATAAGTTCGATAAGAGGGTAGTGGCCAAGCTTTGTCTGCTTTGTATGTTCATAATCATCTCAACAAGATACGGAAGATTCATGAACTTTACGGGAATGGCAGTAGTGATGTTCGGAGGCGAGGAACTTCAGGTTCTCTTGGTATGGCTTAACGACAATCTGTTTAAGATAGAAAGAAGTAAGCTCGAGATACACGATATCTCCTATCATATCCTCTCGGTGTTCTGCGCAGGATTCATGCTGTTTACTACGGTTAATTCCTGGATTAATTACTTCCCGACGAATACAGTGTCTGATATCGCTGGTATCGCGGCCTACGATGAGAATGTCATTGATATTCTCCATGAGAAGAATTACGAGAGAATCTACAATTCCTTTAATTCGGGAACTTGGCTTGCTTTCCACGGGATTCCTGTACACATAGACAACAGAACCGATCTTTATATGGGAGAGTTTTCAGGGGAAGACTATATCAGGGGACAGATGCTTATCACGGATATTGATGAGATGAATGCATTTGTCGATAAGTATGATGCGGATGCCCTTGTGCTCGACCTCGAGGCGGGTACTACGGATGAGTGGTTCGCGGACGAGCTTTACGCGTCAGACCGGTACAGCGTCATCTACGATAACTACGTAACATCCACTTATGACCCCGATTACACGTACCGCTGGATGGTAGTTGAGTGTAATTAACATACAAACCTACGCGCAATATCGCTAATTTTTATTAACTATTGCGGTTTTACAGGTAAACTTCCAAATATTAAAATACAAAAATATTATTAATAGTAGGGAGTAATCATATGCTTACTTGTTTCTCGACACTTGCTTGTCCCGATTTCTCTTGGCAGGATATCTATTCCATGGCCAAGGACTTTAACTTCGACGGAATCGAGATCAGAGGCCTGGGAAATGACATCTTTTCCGTAAAGGCGCCTCCGTTCAAGGATTCCGAATTACCCAAGACTATCGCGAAGCTAAAGCAGCTAAAGCTGGAGATTCCCTGCCTATCTTCCGGTGAGCCTGTTAACGACGTTAACACAAGACAGCAGGCAGAAGATGAGATCATTGCTTATTGTGAACTCGCATCCAAGATTGGTGCGCGCTATATCAGAGTACTTGGTGACCGTAATGCAGCTCCCGACAAGGAAGTTGATGATGCTGTTGTCATCGAGACTATGAAGCAGCTCGTTCCCGTTGCAGAGAAGTATAACGTTACGCTCCTTCTCGAGACTAACGGTGCTTATGCTGATACTAAGAGACTGAAGAAGGTTCTTGATGAGATCGGAAGCCATAAGGTTGCCGCTCTTTGGGATATGCATCATCCTTACAGATTCTTCGGTGAGTCTCCGAAGCAGACTGTAGATACATTGGGCGAGTACATCAAGCATGTACATGTTAAGGACTCCGTTATGGAGGACGGCAAGGTTATCTATAAGCTCATGGGAAGCGGTGATATGCCTTTGAAGGAGACTTTCGAGGCTCTTGAGGCAATCAACTTCTCCGGCTATGTATCACTCGAGTGGGTATACAGATGGTCCAAGGATCTTCTCGACGCCAACATCGTAGTTCCGCACTTCGCAGGTTACATGGAGCAGTACAGAGATCACAAGAACAAGGAGTCTCTTCAACAGGACAAGAGGGGAACAGGAGTCTATCCCTGGCCCAAGGAGACTTTGATCGATCTGACATTCCCGGATGTCCTCGATAAGATCTGTGAGCTTTTCCCGCACCAGTATGCGTTCAGATATACTGAGCTCGACTATACAAGAACATACCCTGAGTTCCGTGATGATGTAGACAATCTCGCGAGAGCTTTCCTTGCCATGGGTTGTAAGAAGGGTGATCATATCGCTATCTGGGCTACAAACGTACCTCAGTGGTATCTTACATTCTGGGCAGCAACAAAGATCGGCTGCGTACTTGTAACTGTAAACACAGCTTATAAGATTCACGAGATCGAGTACCTGCTCCGTCAGTCCGATACATGCACTCTCGTTATGATCGACAAGTTCAAGGATTCTGATTACATCCAGATCATCAATGAGATCTGCCCTGAACTTAAGGACAGCGAGCCCGGTAAGCTTAACGCAGCTAGACTTCCTTACCTGAAGAACGTCATCACTTGCGAGTCTAAGGTTGACGGCTGCTTCCACTGGGATGAGCTGCATGAGATCGCAGATAAGGTTCCTTACAGTGAAGTAGAGAGAATCAGAAGAACTATCGATAAGCATGATGTCTGCAACATGCAGTACACATCCGGTACAACAGGCTTCCCTAAGGGAGTTATGCTCACACACTACAACGTTGTTAACAACGGTAAGGCAATCGGTGACTGCATGGATCTTTCCACAGCAGACCGCATGATGATCCAGGTTCCGATGTTCCACTGCTTCGGTATGGTTCTTGCAATGACAGCTTCCGTTACACACGGTGTTACAATGTCACCTATTACGGCCTTCTCTCCTCGAAAAGGCTTGCACTGCATCAACCAGGAGAAGATCACATGCTTCCACGGCGTTCCTACGATGTTCATTGCTATGCTCGGACATGAGAACTTCCCTAAGACTGATTTCTCCCATATGAGAACAGGTATCATGGCAGGTTCTCCTTGCCCCATCAAGACGATGGAGGAAGTTATCGAGAAGATGCATATGCCTGAGATCGTTATCACATACGGTCAGACAGAGGCATCTCCTGCTACAACGATGAGTAAGACAACAGATACTATCGAGCAGCGTGTTAACACTGTAGGACCTTCTATCTTCGGTGTTGAGACGAAGATCGTTGATCCTGAGACAGGTGAGGAGTGCCCTGACGGAGTTCCCGGTGAGTTCTGCGCACGCGGTTACAACATCATGAAGGGTTACTACAAGATGCCTGAGGCTACGGCAGCGGCTATCGATGAGGATGGCTGGCTCCATTCTGGTGACCTTGCTCTGAGACGTCCTGAGGACGGTTACTACAAGATCACTGGCCGTATCAAGGATATGATCATCAGAGGAGGAGAGAACATCTATCCTAAGGAGATCGAGGACTTCCTGTATACACATGAGAAGATTCAGGACGTACAGGTTATCGGTGTACCTGATGCTGACTACGGTGTGGAAATCATGGCATGCGTTATCCTGAAGCCAGGTGAAGAATCATCAGAGGAAGAAATCAAGGATTATGTAAGAACTCAT
>JAFZPX010000018.1 GCA_017552455.1 Clostridiales bacterium | reverse complement strand
GCCAGGATCAAACTCTCAAATAAAAATTTGAAAGCCATTTTGGCTCAATTACTTAAATTAAACTCAATTCTTACGAATCAACTTAAGGCTCGTTGTTTTAAGTTCTGCATTCTATTCAATTTTCAAGATCCGTGCCCCTTCGGAAGAGTTCGTTTTTGTGTTTCCCTCTCGCGAAGTGCCTAGTAAGAATACAACGCAAGTCCTATCCTGTCAAGCACAAATTTCAACTTTTTTACATAAACTTTTTTGAGGTTTATTTCTTGCTTTATCGCACTAAATATTCCTGTTAATTCTTTATATATTTTATATACATGTTCTTTATTTATCACTTTAATTCTGATATATTCATTAAGCAGTTTTCCTGCGCTTTGCAAATGCGCTTTCTCGCGTATTACAAATATAATCAAATTACATAACATATGGGGGTATCTTCTATGAGTAAAATTTCAGAAGGTTCAAAGGTCTGCATTATCGGTGCAGGCGCAGTAGGTGCGACTATCGCATTCGCAATCTCGATGAAGCAGCTCTGCTCCGAGCTCGTTCTTATCGATGTTAACCAGGACAAGGCTCTTGGTGAGGCTCTTGACATCAGCCACGGTCTCCCTTTCCTTGGTCAGATGGACATCCACAGCGGTGACTATGATGAAGTTAAGGATGCTGACGTTATAATCATCACAGCAGGTATCCCGAGAAAGCCCGGCGAGACAAGAATCGATCTTGCTAAGAAGAACGTTAAGCTCGCTCACACAATCACAGACAGCATCATGAAGTACTACAACAAGGGTGTTATCCTCGTAGTATCCAACCCTTGCGATGTTGTTACATACAAGGTTACAGAGTGGACAGGACTTCCTTCTTCCAGAATCATCGGTTCCGGTACAAACCTCGACTCCGCTCGTTTCAGATGGTTGCTCGCTTCCAAGCTCAATGTTGATACACGTAACGTACACGGTTACATCCTCGGTGAACACGGTGAGACACAGTTCGCTGCATGGAGCCGCACACACGTTGCTGGTGTACCTGTTGAAGAGTATGCAAGAATCATCGGCAAGCCTCTGTCTGAGCAGGATAAGATTGACCTTGTTGAGCAGACAAAGTCTTCCGGCGCACAGATCATCAAGCTCAAGGGTGCTACATTCAACGGCGTTGCTGTTTCCGTAACAACACTCCTCGAGTCACTCCTCATGGACAAGCACACAATCCGTACAGTATCTACAAAGCTTAACGGCGAGTATGGTATGAGCGACGTAACACTCAACGTTCCGATCATGATCGGTGCAGGCGGTGTTGAGCAGATCATTGAGATGGAGCTCAACGATGAAGAGAAGGCTCTCCTCCAGGCTTCATACAACAACATCCACGAGGCAATCGTAAGTGTTGAGGGACTCTGATCCTGAACAACTGATCGAATAACTCAGGGGCTGCTTCACAGCAGCCCCTTTTTGATGCATGGAATAAGCGCTCCACATAGGGAGCGCTTATTAATTAACTAACTATATGATCAGAATTACTGGAACGTCGGCCCGTTAGGTCCTCTGCCCTGATACTGCCTTACAGAAGACTTGTGCCTCTTAGGCCTTGAATACTTGATGCTTCTCATGACAAGGATCGCTACAAGTACAATGATAGTTAATATAAGTACCGCTATAAACACAGATACTCCGGGATTAAGCGATATGAACTTACCGACCTTTGTCTCGAAGAATCCACCGAGTGCAGTATTATCTTCGACTGATGCGACCTCAGGTTCGCCAGCATCTCCGATTATGACTTCTCCCGCAGTCTCGCCCGGCACCAAAGTCTCTTCGGGTGTCTCACCGTGTTCTCCATCAGGCGCCGCCACCGCAGGCAACTGACCGACTGCATCGAACGGACCGATAACACTATCAAGCTGCGGATACTCGTCTGCCGTCCAATTGAACCTCTGATAGTCACCCAGCGTTCCGGGAATTACTGATACAGGATCTGTATTCCAGCATGCAAGGTTGCCGTAAGCTACTGCAGATGTTACATAACGAGTCTGGTTAGTTGACTCCTCATAAGGGATTCCGCACACAGCGATCATCAACTCATGACCATTCTCATTAACACTGTAAGTTGTCATACCCGTACCGGCTACAGATGTTGTACCCGTCTTACCGCCGATAAATGCAGCGATATGAGTATCCTCACCTTCAGCAGTCTTGGAGCACATCCATGGATCCATAAGGATCTGATTAGTATTACGTACAGTGGACCATGCATCCTCAGGGTGACAGTTTGTCGCCTGAAAGATATGCGTAGGAGAACTGATAACCGTACAGAAATCAGGATTACGTGTACCGTTTGCCATCATAAGGCAAAGGTCGAACGCTGTCGTATAGTGATCGTCGCTGTGGTAACCGTGTGCATTGGAGAAATGAGTACCCGTGCATCCGATGTTACGTGCACGAAGTGTCATCAGTTCTGCGAATGCAGACAGCGGATAGTTAGCTACGATCTCTTCTGCAGGGAGTCCGTAAAGGTCGATGAAGTACTGGGCATTGATGCCGTCAGGACCTACTTCACCGCCTGCAGGATAGTTCTCGAACAAAGCATTGATAACCGACTCACCGATAACGTTAGCAGCATCGTTGCCTGAAGGGAGCATAAGTCCGTAATAAAGCTCGGATACTTTGATTTCCTCACCGACGCAAAGGTACATCATCGTAGAGTCTGAAGCGACGCTCTCTATGGCATTCTGCGAGCAGGTAACATATGCATCAGAATCAAGATAATCAAGTCCCAGCTGGAAAGTCATTATCTTGGTCATGGATGCAGGATAGATCCTGTTATGTGACTGCTGTTCGAGAATGATCTCATCCACAGTGTAATCGTATACACAGTAGGATGAACAATGGATCTCATCAAGCGGCGTTATGGTAATGTCAGGCTGGTTTACATCTGCCATTACTACGGCAGTTTCCACATAGGGAACCGCCCAGGCAGCCGCGATAAACATCGCGAGCACCAGACTCAACACTCTGGCCGCAGTCTTGATCTTAAGCCTGCTCATCTTCTTCACTCGTTTCCTCTTCGGGCTCCTCGTGCTCTGTAACTGTAAAGTCTACAACGGAAGCACCGTTAGATCTCATAAGCTTAACACCGGATGTTGCACGTGACAGTGTCGGTATCTCCGTTGTTGCAACACGGATGATCATACCGGTATCAGTGATCATGAGAAGGTCGAGATTATCGTCTACGAGAGTACATCCTACGAGAGGACCTGTCTTCTCACTAATCTTATATGTGATGAGACCCTTACCGCCTCTGTTCTGCTGACGGTACTCTTCAACGGATGATCTCTTACCCATACCCTTCTCGGATATAACGAGGAGCTCTCCGCCTTCAGTAACAGGCACCATACCTACAACCTTATCGTCGCCTGTAAGGTTCATGGCACGTACACCGGAAGAATTACGTCCGGTCTCTCTTACATCGTCAGTATTAAATCTGATGGCCTTACCGGAAGAAGATACAACGATGACTTCCTGTGAAGGAGCCGTCATGGCGATATCTACTACGCGGTCATCATCACGAAGCTTAACTGCGATAAGACCGTTCTTATTGATATTCTTATAGCTCGACAGAGGTGTTCTCTTGATGATTCCCTTACGGGTAACGATCGTGAGGTTGATATCCTCTGTATCAAGGCTGTCTGCAGGAATGATATTCCTGATACGCTCACCTTCCTGGAGGCTCAGCAGATTAACAAGAGCTGTACCCTTCGCGCTTCTTGAAGCTGTCTCGGGGATCTTATAACCCTTGATCTTGAATACACGTCCCGTGTTGGTGAAGCAAAGGAGGAACTTATGAGTTGTAGTCGTAAGGATCTTCTCTACATAGTCCTCTTCACGTCTTCCCTGACCGGAGATGCCGCGTCCGCCTCTGTGCTGGCTCTTATAAACATCTACGCGCTGGCGCTTGATGTAGCCATAGTGAGTAAGAGTAACAACTATATTCTCTTCCTGGATCAAAGACTCGTCGTCAACATCCTCGAATGCACCGTTGATGATCTCAGTAACACGAGGTGTAGCGAACTTACGCTTGATCTCAAGGATCTCCTTCTTGATAGTCTCGTGGAGCACACCCTTATCGCTCAGGATGAGCTTATAAGCTGCGATAGCTTCGTCCAAAGACTTGATCTCAGCTTCGAGCTTCTCTCTCTCAAGACCTGTGAGACGGCCGAGTCTCATGTCTACGATGTGCTGTGCCTGCTTATCGGAGAAACCGAATCTCTCACACATCTTAGCCTTGGCATCAGCCTCAGTTCTGCTCGATCTGATGATATTGATGATCTCATCGATATGGTCGATGGCGAGCAGCAAGCCCTCATCGATATGTCTCTTGCCCTGTGCCTGCTCGAGGTCGTACTCCGTCCTCTTGGTAACGACGTTCTCCTGGTGCTCGATATAGTACTTAAGAGCATCGAAAAGTGTGATCGTCTTCGGCTCAAGCTTTCCGTCCTTATCGGGAACAAGAGCAATCATGTTAGCGCAACATGCATCCTGCAGTGCGCAGTTCTTGTAAAGCTGGTTAAGAACAACCTCAGGGTTAGCTTCCTTCTTAACTTCGATAACGATACGTACCATCTCGTTACGGTCAGACTCGTCACGGAGACCGGAGATACCCTCGACCTTCTTCTCCTTAACAAGATCAGCCATTCTCTCGATGAGACGCGCCTTATTAACAGCGAACGGGAGATCGTGAATGATGATCCTCTGTCTTCCGCTGCCGAACTCTTCGATATCTGCATGAGCTCTTACCATGATCCTGCCGCGTCCTGTAGCATATGCTTCACGGATACCTGCAGTACCGAGGATAGCACCGCCCGTAGGGAAATCAGGCCCCTTAACAACTGTAAGGAGCTCATCAAGTGTTACCTCAGGGTTATCAAGCATCATTACAACGCCGTCGATAACCTCACCCATGTTGTGGGGAGGGATATTAGTAGCCATACCTACTGCGATACCAACAGAACCGTTAACGAGAAGGTTCGGGAATCTTGAAGGAAGGGCTACAGGCTCGAATTCGTGCTCATCGAAGTTGGGACGGAACTCGATACCCTTCTTGATATCTGTCATCATCTCGAGAGCGACCTTCGCAAGTCTTGCCTCCGTATAACGGTAAGCAGCCGGCGGGTCACCGTCGATGGAACCGAAGTTACCGTGTCCGTCTACGAGAGGATGTCTCAGTGAGAAGTCCTGCGCAAGTCTAACGAGTGCGTCGTAAACAGATGCGTCACCGTGAGGATGGAAACGTCCGAGAACGTCACCGATCGTGGTAGCGCACTTACGGTACGGCTTATCAGGGGTAAATCCCTGTGTATACATAGAATAGAGTATTCTTCTCTGAACGGGCTTCAGACCGTCTCTTACGTCAGGAAGAGCACGGTCGGAAATAACCGACATAGCATAGTCGATAAACGACTTCTTCATCTCCTGTTCAAGGTCAACGGGAACTATCGTGGTCTGTTCGGAGCGGAACGCAAGGTCCATCTCCTCTTCCTGAAGTTTCCTCAACTCCTTGGACTTATCATTATCTGCCATCTTTTCCTCCGTTTAGTGAATAAAATCACACCCGTTAATTATAACATAACTAATACTATTAATATATAAAATATTATAATATATAGGAAAATTTTACAGAGGGCTCTTTGACGGCTTTCCGGCCTGCCTCGGATACGCCTTGGGCGTCGGGCGGACCTTTCTTACTACAACTATGGATCTGTTCATATCTGTACCGGGGAGAAGGAACTTATCTGTCTTCTCCTTCTTGCCTCCGAGTACATCGATGGCTTTACGGGAAGCCTGCTCCTCCTCGTCCACGTTACCTTTCATGGCAAGAAAAGCTCCTTCCGTCTTAACGAAAGGCAGGCAATACTCACACAGTACGGGCAAGGAAGCAACGGCTCTTGCACAGGAGATGTCAAACTTTTCGCGTAGGCCAGCGTCACGGCCGGCGTCCTCAGCCCTGCCATGTACCGTTTTTACGTCTGTAAGGCCGAGTGCGATACTGACTTCATTCAGAAAGTTCAAACGCTTATTAAGCGAGTCCAGAAGCGTCAGACGAAGTTTGGGGAGTGCGATCTTAAGCACGACTCCCGGGAAACCCGCGCCCGTGCCCACGTCAACGATGGACAGATCTTCGTGTCCTGCCCTTTTCTGTTCTTCTTTGATATAAGGAACGAGCGTGAGCGAATCAATGAAGTGCCTTACGGCGATGCCTTCATCGTCAGTGATGTTTGTAAGGTTCATTACCTCGTTAGTCTTAACGAGCATCTGCGCATAAACAGAAAGCTGCTCGAGCTGCTCTTCATTAAGGCCTATCCCTTCCTTCTCGGAATACGCTCTTACAAGATCCTTAATTACCTGAGACATCGGCGCCTCCTTTCAGCGACTCAAGATATACAAGAAGCACCGTGATATCCGCGGGGGACACTCCGGAGATTCTCGAAGCCTGACCGAGGCTTACCGGCTTCATCTTATCAAGCTTCTGCCTTGCCTCAAGTCTTAAGCCCGTTATCTTCGAGTAATCGATATCGGAAGGCAGCACCTTCTTCTCGAGCTTAGTAAACTTATTTATCTTCTCTTCCTCGAGCTTAAGATAGCCCTCGTACTTGATGTCTGTCTCAACTTCACGTGTTATGTCTGATGTAAGCTGCGGTCTGTCCTTATCAACCGGTGCAAGCATGTCGTACGTTACACCCGGACGGCGTATAAGCTCTGCCATGGAAACACCCGAAGAAGGCGGAACCTGATCCACACTCTCAAGGATCTGAACAAGCTGTGGCGTGGGGCCAGTAAAAGTCTTCGTCAGTCTGTCGTACTCTGAAGCTACAGCCTCATACTTACGCTTAAATGCTTCGTAACGCTCTTCGCTGATAAGACCTGCCTCGTAGCCTACGGGCGTCAGTCTCTTATCCGCATTGTCGTATCTTAGGAACAATCTGTACTCGGCACGCGACGTCATCATTCGGTAAGGCTCGTTCGTGCCCTTTGTAACGAGGTCATCCACAAGCACGCCTATGTAACCCTGCGAGCGGTCGATAATGATCGCATCCTTGCCCTGCACGTAGCGTCCCGCATTGATGCCTGCGACTATACCCTGACCTGCAGCCTCCTCGTAACCCGAGGAACCGTTGATCTGACCTGCAGTGAAAAGTCCAGCTACTATCTTCGACTCCAGAGAAGACTTCAGCGTAGTGGGCTCTATAAGATCGTACTCGATCGCATATGCGCTTCTTTGTATAACCGCATTCTCGAGGCCGGGCAGAGAATGAACCATCTGAACCTGCACGTCCTCAGGAAGCGACGTGGAGAAACCCTGAAGGTACATCTCCTTCGTATTGTTGCCCATAGGCTCGATAAAGATCTGATGTCTCGTCTTGTCCTGGAACTTAACGAACTTATCCTCGATAGAAGGGCAGTATCTCGGACCCGTGCCCTTAATGACGCCGCTGTAAAGAGGCGACCTGTCCATGTTGTCGAAAATTACTTCACGCGTCTCAGGCGACGTCCACACAGAGTAGCAGGGAGTCTGCTCGGAAGGAACACCTTTGCCCTGCATCTCGTTGTCGAAAGAAAACGGCGGGCAGTCCGTCTCACCTTCCTGCACCTGCATCTGTGAAAAATCTATGGTATTGGCATTAACTCTTACGGGAGTTCCCGTCTTGAACCTCAGTACAGGTATGCCAAGTTCACTTAACGATTTACTGAGGCCGACTGATCTCGGCAGGCCGTCAGGACCGGACTCGATTATGACCTCTCCCCTTATGGTTCTCGACTCCATGTAAGTACCCGAGCAAATGACCACCGCTTTGGCTCTGTATACAGCCTTACTCTCGGTCATGACACCCGTTACCTCATATTTACCGTCCCCCTCGTCTGACGCGAGCAGAGCCGTTACATGAGCCTGTCTGATATCAAGGTTATCCGTATCCTCAAGAAGCTTCTTCATCGCGACAGAATACTTTGTTCTGTCCATCTGCGCACGCGGTGAATGAACTGCGGGACCCTTGGTGCGGTTAAGCATCCTCATCTGAATGAGACACTCATCTGCAACCTTACCCATGACGCCGCCTAACGCATCAACTTCGCGTACGATCTGTCCCTTTGCAGTTCCGCCTATGCTGGGGTTGCACGGAAGATTGGCAAGCGAATCAAGATGCAGTGTAAACAGTATCGTATTAAGGCCCATCGCAGCACAGGCATGGGCCGCTTCACAACCGGCATGTCCTGCTCCCACTACGGCGACATCGTACTGTCCCGCTTCATATGAATGTTCGATCTTAAGTGCTTCGTTTATATCCATCTTATTTGCCTATACAAAATCTCGAGAAGATGTTCTCTACAAGTTCGTCCGAGACTACACGTCCCGTTATCAGTCCGCTGTCGTCGAGCGCAGATCTTATAACCTGCGAGCATACATCCACACCGAGGTCGTCTCTTAATATCGCGAGAGCTTCATCAAGCTTACCGCATGCACTCTTAAGAAGATCCGCATGTCTTGAGCTTAATACCGTTATGTCGCTCGCATTAAGCCCGCCTGCCTTCTCGTAGGCCTGCTTAACAAACTTTCCAATTATGTCCGTATTGGTTTCTTCCTTTACGGATACTGACGCAAATCCTGTCACACCCTGTGCGACAAGCTCAGCCTCGATCTGCTCCTTAAGCGGGTTCTGACCTGCATCGCTTTTCGAGAAGAGGACGCACACCTTGGAAGCATCAAGCCCGCTTACGGTTTCCTTTATGTTCTCCAAAGGTGCTTCAGGTGCAATGAGGTACAGCACAAGGTCCGCTTCGTTCGCGGCACCTATCGCAAGCTTTACGCCCATAGCCTCGATGCTGTCTTCCGTCTCACGTATACCCGCAGTATCAACGAAAGTAACAGGTATGCCTTCGATCTCGGTATTAAATTCAAGCGTATCTCTTGTCGTACCGGGAACATCCGTTACTATCGCGCGGTCAAAGCCTGCAAGGAAATTAAGAAGCGTACTCTTACCGCTGTTGGGAAGGCCCAGGATGGCGATCTTCATGCGCTCCGTAAGAAGCCTGCCCCTGCCGAAACTCTGTGCAAGTCTCATATACTCCTCGCGAACACCCTTAAGGATATCTTCTATCCTCTTTGTGTTCTCGGGAGTGTCGTCGTGCTCAGGAAACTCGATCATCATCTCTATTGAAGACAGCGCCCCGTAAAGCTTGTCCTCGGCTTGAGTGATGCGCTCCTTAAGCTTACCCATGAGCTGGGTGTTGGACGCCTCGAGTGCTCGAGCGGAATCCGCGCTTATGACGTTCATGACCGCTTCGGCTTCGGTAAGATCCATCTTACCGTTAATGAAAGCCGTCTTCGTGAACTCACCCGGGAGTGCGGGACGAATTCCGAGAGCGTACAGAACGCGCAAGATCTCCTGTCTGACAGCCTGGCCGCCGTGACAGGAGATCTCTATCATGTCTTCACCTGTATACGAGTGCGGCGCCTTAAATACAGTCACCACAACATCGTCAATTGTCGTATTAGTCTCGGGGTCAATAAATCTTGCATAGCAGGATTCATAACCTCCAAGAGAAGAAAGAGCCGCATCCGTCCTTTCACCGGTCGTACGAAGTATCTTTACGGCTTTGTCAGCCTTCAACGATACACCTTCGCCCGATGCCCTTATCACTGCGATACCGGAAACGCCTGACGGCGTAGATAAGGCGCAGAAAGGCTCCATATTAAGTAAGCCTTACTCCTGAGCTGCAGAATCAGGTGTAACGATAACTCTTCTATTGGACTCGTCGCCCTCGGAGTGAGTAGAAACACCATCAAAGCTCTGAAGATAAGAATGAACCATTCTTCTCTCTGCAGGATTCATGGGCTCCATAGCAACAGGCTTGCCATAACGAACAGCCTTGTTTGCAGCACGCTCAGCGAGACCTTCGATGATTCTTTCTCTGTGCTTTCTGTAGCCGCCTACATCGAGGTGAACGTGAACTCTGTCCTCGCTGTGCTTGTTAGCGATAAGGTTTGTCATGTATGTGATAGCCTCGAGAGTCTCACCATGACGTCCGATAGCAGAACCGCAGTCGCCGCCGGAAACAGAGATGTAGATAGTATCGTCCTCTCTGTAAGAATCCATATTACCGTGAATGCCGATACCGGAGAGAACCTCAGCTACGAACTGAACAGCTGCATCCTCAGCTTCGCTTACTGCATCACCTTCGAAGTTCTCGTCGTCACCGTAGTAAACAACCTCTTCCTCCTCAGATGCTTCTTCAACGTTTGCAGTAACCTTAACTTCAGCCTGCTTACCCATACCGAGGAAACCGCCCTCGCTCTCATTGATAACTTCGATAGTTGCCTGATCCTCAGAAACACCGAGCTCCTCGAGAGCTGCAGCCTTTGCCTCTTCAACGGTCTTGCCGGTCTTAACGATTGTCTTTTCCATATTAACTAACTAGCCTCCTGCTATTACTTTCTCTTCTTGTTCTTGCCGCTCTTCTTGTTCTCATCAGCGGAGTGATCCTTCTTGAATGCAGCTGCCTTCTTCTGCTCCATCTCGAGCTTCTTGAGCTCATAAGGCTTTGTGAACAGGAAGTATGTCAAAAGCTGTGTAAGGATGCTCATAACACCGCCGACTACCCAGTAAAGACCCATTGCAGCGGGGAGGGTAAATGTCGTGAAGAGCATAAGGAAAGGCATCATCCACGTCATCATCTTTGTGGTCATCTCAGCCTGATCGTTAGGAGTCTGACCTGCTCTGGCGGGATTCATCTTCTCTCTTTGCTTAGCTTCCTTCTGCTCCTTGTAGCCGGGCTTCAACCATGTAGCCATCTTCATGGATGCGAGGTTCGTCAGGATGACGAGGATCGGGAAGATGAGCAAAGGAAGATATGTCTTGGGATCAGCGATGATCGTTACAGGATTCCATGCAGGAGTCTTTGTAAGGTCCATTCCGAGGAAGTGAAGGTCAAGAAGCTGACCCATTCCGATGTAACCCTTGCTGATACACTCTGCAAGGAAGTCGCTGTTATTGTTAAGAATATCGATAAGAGGGATGTGAATTACATCTGTAAGTCTCTTGCTTGTAACGAGACCCTCGCTGTTTGCAAGATCGATCATTGCCTGTACGTTTTCTCTCGGGACCTGTGACAGGTAGATCAAAGGTCCTGATACGATACGGTAGATAGGCCAGATGAGGAACAACTGAATGAAGGGGAGGATACATCCGGAAAAACCCATTGCTCCGTTCTCCTGCTGAAGCTTCATAACCTCTTCCTGATACTTCTGCTTATCGTCGCCGTATTTACGCTGGAGCTCAGCAGTCTTGCCTGAGAGCGCCTGCATCTTAATCATGGACTTCTGCGATCTGATGTTAAGAGGGATCAGCGCAGCTCTGATGATTACTGTAAGCATGATGATGGCCATACCGTAGTTGCCGAAGAATCCGAACAGAATTCTCGTGAGCCATCCGAAAAACTGGTAGAGTAACGACATAAAGTTATCTTTTCTCCTTATCCGGAACCGGGTCGTAGCCGCCTTTCGAGAAAGGGTTGCAGCGCATAATACGCCATAAACCCATCGGAAGACCTTTAACTACGCCGTGATTTTCCAGACATCCGATCATATATTCGGAGCAAGTCGGCTGATATTTGCAGTGAGGCTGCATGTTAGGAGAGATGTTCTTCTGATAAAACCTGATCGTCTTGATCATCGCTCTTCTCATTAGACTGAACTCCGGGCTTCAAAACCTTAAGTCTGGACATAAGAACTTCCATCTCAGCACTGATCTGCGCATAAGACGGGAGCTCATCGACATTGCGTAATGTAATAACAATATCATTTCCTTCGCGGATTCGCGGTTCGAGGTGTCGATAGGCCTCGCGCATAAGGCGTCTTGCTTTGTTTCTGCCCACTGCGCCCATCTGCTTCTTGGAGGCGCAGAACCCTACTCTTAAAAGGTCTTCGGGTATGCGTGTATTGTTATGTTTTAAACCTTGTGGACGCTTAAAGACATGTACTGTCAAAATACGTCCCGTTGCGAATGCGGCGCGGCGATACACCCTGGAAAATTCATAATTGAATCTTAAAGGTTCCGCCTTCAATTAACGCCCCTTTCACAAAAACGAAAAAGGACCACAGCCGTGATCCTTACGCTGCAAGCTTCTTTCTGCCCTTAAGTCTTCTTCTCTTAAGAACGTCGCGACCGTCACGAGTTGCCATTCTAGCACGGAAACCGTGAACCTTGGCTCTCTGCCTCTTCTTAGGCTGATATGTCATCTTCATATCATCGTTCCTCCATATCTTTATTATGCATACGCATACTTTCGCATAAATAGCCTAACGATTATAAAGGCGATTGTCCGAAGTGTCAACCGCCTTTATTTTTACAATATCTTGAGCCTTACTTGATTCGAATGTCGGCTGATAGATCGGATCTACTTCAGGTGAATCTACTACCGGCGCAGCTACAGGTTCCGGCTCCTGCTCAGGAAACTTCGCTCCACAGGTCGAGCAGAACCTGATATTGTCTTCACTTGCACTTCCGCAATGCTCACAATACTTCATAAACTATCCCTCTCCTGTGTTGATTTATATATCAGTATACATAAAACCAATCCGGTTTTCTTCTCATCTTTAAGTTTCATTTAAGGTCAGCCTTGTAAGATATGCTCAACAACCGGAGGAACTGAATATGAGTCACATTGATGTTTTCAAAAGATATGAATATAAATACATGCTCGACGCAGACTCGAAGGCAGAGCTTCTCGAGGTTCTCGACGGACACATGAAGCTCGACGAGTACGGAAGGACGACAATAAGAAACGTTTACTACGATACTCCCGACTACGCTCTTATAAGAAAGTCTCTCGAGAAGCCCGTATATAAGGAGAAGCTTCGCGTCAGATCCTACAGCAAGGTCACAGAGGACGACAACGTGTATGTCGAGATCAAGAAAAAATACATGGGCATCGTCTACAAAAGAAGAACGGCCGTAAGAGAGCATCAGGCGGAAGGCTGGCTCGATGGCACCTGCCCTCAGCCTTATATCTCGCAGATAGCAGACGAGATAGAGTACTTCAGAAGATTATATAAGGGGTTAAAGCCTTCCTGCTTCCTTTCCTACGAGCGCGAATCCTACTACTCAACTGACGGAAGCGGACTAAGGCTCACGATGGACGAGAAGATATTAGGCAGGACCTGTGACATGTCACTTACCGAAGGCGTGTACGGTGACAGGATAATCCCTCCGGGGTGCACTCTCCTCGAACTTAAGACAGCAGGCGCCATCCCTTTGTACCTTACAAAATTCCTAAGCGACAACGACATCGCGCGGACATCTTTCTCGAAGTACGGTTCCTACTACGAGAACAAGATAAGAAAAGCATCCCGCGTAACAACAATCGAAGGAGGACTTCTTTATGCTTAACACTACGGATTTCATTATATATATCGCAGTCGCACTAGGGCTCGGCATAGTTATCGCAGCCTCTTACATGTTCAAGACGAAGACGAGCAGGTCTTTTCTCGCGACACTGGCTTTGCTTCCCGCTCTTATATGCGTCGTCATCATGATGGTCAACGGCAGCATAGGCGCAGGAGTCGCCGTGGCAGGCACCTTCAGTCTGGTTCGCTTCAGATCCGCTCCCGGCACCGCTCGCGAGATAACCGCCGTATTCCTGGCGATGGCAACCGGCCTTATCTGCGGTATGGGATATTTCGTATACGCAGGCATCTTCACGGCAATAATCTGCGTCGCCATGATGCTTCTTAAGGTCACGGGCTTTGGCGACAGCAAGGACGAGAAAGAGCTTCACATCACAATCCCGGAAGACCTGGACTATGAGGGCGTCTTTGACGAGATTTTCGACAAGTACACATCGGAAAGAAAGCTTATAAGCGTAAAGACCTCCGACATGGGAAGCCTGTTCCGCTTGAAGTACACAGTCACGATAAAGAACGGCATGAGCGAAAAGGATTTTATCGACAAATTAAGAGTGCGTAACGGTAATCTTCCTATCACCGTATGCGTATCGCAGCTTACCGAATCATCGGCACAACTTTAACAAGGAAAGGGGATCACGATCATGAAAAAGATCAGAACCATAGCATTATTCATAGCACTTGTCCTTCTTATGACAGGATGTGCAGAGGCTTCATTAACGGCAGATAACACCGTGCTGATATCGTTGGCTTCCGATTCCGTCACTATCACGGAAGAAGGAACATATATCATACAGGGAACTTTGGAAGACGGATCGATAATAATCGACGCAGGCGACGAGGATAAGATACAGCTCATCCGCGGCTATATACGTTAAAAATGCGGACAAAGTCTCTATCACCACGGCAGAAGGAACCGTAAACACACTTACCAACGTAACGGGATTCGAAGCCGACGAAGAATCCAATATCGAAGGCGTCATATTCTCGAAGTCAGACCTTACTCTTAACGGAGAAGGAAGCCTGATCATAAGCTCCTGTGACCATGGTATTGTAGGTAAAGACGATCTCGTTATAACAAGCGGAGATTATGAGATCGATTCGACGGGCGATGCCTGACATGTCCGCCTTCGACGGGGAAATGCCGCAGGAACCGCCGGAAGGGCGCTGATCAGCCGGCAAGCTCCATAAGTTCACTCTGTATCTGTGCAGAGGCCTCTTCGAGAGTAGCTTCATCGTAGATATACATGTCGCTTATGGTCTTGAAGATATCCAGAAAATCCGCATTCTCCAGCATGGGGTTGATGAGGTTCATATCGGATATGTTATCTGATATGAACTCTCCGGCCTCATATTCTATTCCGGTAAGCAAACCATTCTCTATAAGTGCCTCTCTTGCTGATGCGCTTACCGGAATCCCCTTCTCAGTACCCTGTATCAACGCGAATTCCGGATCGTTAAGAAGGAAGTCCACAAGTCTTGCACAAGCTTCGGGATCATTGCAATCGATACTTATGGCATACATCGTGGCAGGCTTGATGTACCAATCATTCTCATCATTATCCGATATTCTTAAGTAATCTCCTATCACCACATCCATACCGTCATCTATGGCAGGCTGACAGTACCTTAAAGAGTCACTTGCCCAGCAGACAGTACCTGCCACCCGTCCGTCCTCCAAGTCACTGACATTAAAGCTATAAAGAGGCATGATAACCTCCCGGTCCGTAAGCTCCTTATAGAATTCCAGCATCATCGCGATGTCATCCGCAGTTCCTATGTAGTTTCCCGCGTCATCGAACAACGTCCTTCCGGTAGTCTGTTCGAACCACGCGTTAAGAAGAAGGAACAGATGCTTATTCACCATTCCAAGCACATAGATGCCGTCTTCGCTCATTACATCTGCCGCAGCGAAAAGGTCATCCCACGTCCTCGGTATATCCAGACCGTAACTTGCGAACATACCCGCGTTATAGAAAAGGCAGACCGTGTTATAAGCTATCGGAAGAGCATTCAGGTGTCCGTCCCTCATTCCCGTCGCAAGATCTTCCTGTGTGAACTGGGACAAGTCGATATAATCAGACAGCTGATTGATATCATAATAACCTGTACCGTCCGCCGAATACTCAGAAAGCCACGCATAGTTAATCTGCATTACATCGCAGTTGTTATGGGACGCCATCTGCATCAAGTATCTTCTTTCATATCCGTTCCAGACACCATAGGAGTGATCAACAATAATGTCGGGATTAAGCTCCTGGAACAAAGATAATCCCTGCAAAGTATATTCATGTCTGGGATCGTTTCCCCACCATGACATAGATATGACCGTCGACTGCTCCTGGGCACTTATCCTGACTTTAGACACAGAAGAAGAGCATGATGCCAGGGAAAACATAAACATCAATGAAGCCATGAAAGATGATACGATCCTTATGAATCTGTGCATACGTTCTTACCTCAGATAAATGTCGGCTTGGACTTGCCGTTACGCTTGGATATATACAGCGCCACATCCGTCTTCTGATACAGATCATCAAACTTATAATCACCGGCTCCCGTAACAAAAATTCCGCTTGATACCGTAAGGCCGTATTTCTCATTCTCTTCTTTGAACTTCACGTTAAACTGCTCGTAAAGCTTCATAGTAAGATCATGTATCCTCTTCTCTGCATCATCGCGACTTATATCGTTATATGACTTATAAACGGAGAATTCGTCACCTCCGACTCGTCCGATAAGGGCGCCTTCATCTTCGAATACATCTCTTAACAGCTCGGCCATATTCTTGATCACCTCATCACCGAACTTATGGCCTGCCGCGTCGTTGACCTCCTTAAAGTTATCGAGATCGAACATAAGGAATGCTATAGCCTGTTTGCCGTTATAAGATGAAAGGTCATTCTCGACGAGCTTCCTGTATGTGCTCTTGTTAAGAAGATTAGTCATAAGGTCATTTCTTGCCTGATAATCGAGATCCTCGACGACTCCCTTGACCGAATAATTAAGTCTGGTGGTAATAAGGAGCATCGTAAGAACGACCAGTACGGTAATAAGTGAGACTGCAATGACCAAGGTCTTCGTAACAGCGACCTGATCTGCCATGATTGCAGAAGCAGGCATAGAACAGACGACCTTCCAGCCGTTAGCCAGACGGTTGGAGGTAATGAGGTAATCATCATTGATCGCTGTAATACCTACATTCTCACCTATGATATCTACGAGTGCCGGATCGAGCGAAGAGGCAATCTCTTCCGCATCGGTCGAGTAGATGACATAATCATCACCCGTCACAAGTCTTACACTCATGTCGGAAAGCTCATTCGGCACGGCAAGAACATTTTCGAGCTCGGAGATATAGAAGGAAACTACGCATACGGCGTTCGGATTCAAGCGCTTGACGTAGTAGATTCGCTCCGTGTTACCGAGAACATTAACTATCCACGCATCCTGTTTAAGATTGTCAGCCGGAATAACGGAAGAGAAATAGGAATAGATGCTACTGTCTTTGAACATCTGTCCCGTAGTCTGCGAGATCCAGCCGGTAGTACTGTCATTGGCGTAGACGATGCCGAAGTCACAGAAATTATTCATCATACCGAGATCGACGATCCTGCTGAGGATCAGATCCTCGCTTTGGATCTTCTGATACTCGCTTAAAGACGTATCCGTAGCATCATAAAGGTAATATCCTTTATCCGAGAACAGCAACGCCGTTACCTGCTGGACGTTGTTAAAGTAATTATCGACATTAAGCTCCATCTGATGAGCATCCGCCGATATAAAGTAAGATATCTTATCTTCGGTGGTTCTCCTTAAGGACTTAAGAAGAACGAAAGAGATAATTATCGACAGTAAAATAACACCGATCGCCACGACCACGGAATAGATGATCTGAGTAAGACGTAAGCTTCTGACCTTCATGTCTCTTACCTGCTTCCTGTGGGGAACGGGGCTCGGGTTATTCTTTGATCTTTATCCTTTAAGTGCGATAGCCTTCTTAGCCTTGTCGGCGATGTCTGCGCCGGTCAGGTGGTAGTAAGCCATGAGCTCAGCCGGTGTGCCGGAGCGTCCGAACTGATCCTTAACACCTACGCGGAGCATCGGGCAGGGTGCGTTCTCAACAAGAACCTCTGCAACTGCGCTTCCCAAGCCGCCGATGATGGAGTGCTCTTCGCAAGTTACGATACAGCCTGTCTCCTTGGAAGCCTTGATGATAGCATCCTTATCGATAGGCTTGATCGTGTGCATATCGAGAAGTCTTGCATTGATACCCTCACTCTCGAGGATGTTCAAAGCCTCAACAGCCTGCTCTACCATGTATCCGCAAGCGATGATCGTTACATCTGTACCGTCCTTTACCATATGAGCCTTGCCCAAAGTAAAGTCAACGTCCTCACCGAACTCTCCGTATACGGAGTCTGTTGCAAGACGTGCAAGTCTTACATAGAAAGGTCCGTCATTCTCATATGCAGCCTTAACTGCCATACGTGCTGATGCTGCATCAGCGGGGCAGAGTACTGTCATGTTAGGAAGGGATCTCATAATGGAAAGATCCTCGAGGCACTGGTGTGAGGCACCGTCCTCACCTACTGTGATACCTGCGTGTGAAGCGCAAACCTTAACGTTGAGCTTCGGGTAGCACACAGAGTTTCTGATCTGCTCGCATGCTCTCTCTGTAGCGAACATAGCGAAAGAAGATACAAATGCTGTCTTTCCGCATGTAGCCATACCAGCTGCACACGCTACCATGTTAGCCTCAGCGATACCCATATCGAAGAATCTTTCAGGGAAGTCCTTCTTGAATCTGCCTGTGTTTGTGGAACCTGCGAGGTCAGCGTCGAATACTACGACCTTCTCGTCTGCTCCAATCTCCTGAAGAGTTCTTCCGTAAGCCTCTCTTGTTGCCATCTTGCCCATTGGATCAACCCTCCAGTTCTGCTATCTTCGCATCGAGCTCTGCGACTGCGATATTGTATTGTTCTTCCTTAGGTGCACAACCGTGCCAACCCGGATCGTCTGTCATGAAGGAAACGCCCTTACCCTTGTGTGTCTTACAGATAACGAAGAAAGGCTTTCCCGAACCCTGATTTGCCTTGAATGCTTCGTAAGCACTCTCGATCTCATCAAAGTTATGTCCGTCGATAACGACTGTCTCCCAGCCGAATGCCTTTGCCTTAGCTTCGATATCGCCGAGGCTCATGACATCATCAACCTTACCGTCGATCTGAAGTCCGTTGTAATCGAGGAAAGCACAAAGATTATCGAGCTTGTAGTGGGCTGCACTCATGAGAGCCTCCCAAACTTCGCCCTCCTGCATCTCTCCGTCACCAAGAACAGAGAAGACACGGTATGACTTCTTATCTACCAACTTACCTGCCATTGCCATTCCGACTGCAGTCGAGATGCCCTGGCCCAAAGATCCCGTCGACATGTCGATACCGGGAGTGATTGCCTTACAGGGGTGACCCTGCAGGAAAGAACCGATCTTACGAAGGTTCTTAATCTCATTTACATCGAAGAAACCCTTAAGTCCCAATGCTGAATAGAGAGCCGGTGCGCAGTGTCCCTTGGAAAGAACAAATCTGTCACGGTCAGGATCTGAAGGATTCTGGGAATCCACATTAAGAATTACGTTATACAGATAGCAAATAATATCTGTACAGGAGAGCGATCCGCCGGGGTGTCCGCTCTTGGCGTTGTATACGCCCTCGATAACCCATCTTCTCATTCTTGCCGAGAATAACTCGAGCTCTTTTCTTTGTTCAGGTGTCATTGTTGAACCGCCTCTCCTCAAATACCGCTTTATTATATATCAGTCTGCAAAAATTCTCTGCACTCTTTTTCCCACATCGCAGGTTATCTCGTAACTTATCGTTCCAAGGGCCTCAGCCAGCTCATCTGCAGGTCTTCCCTTGCCGAATATCGTTACGATATCACCCTTCTTGACCTCACCTTCCATGTCTGTGGCATCAAGCATGCACATATCCATGCATACGTTGCCGATAATGGGCAGGCGCTGTCCGTTAACAATAAGCTCGAAGCCGTTGCTCAAGCGTCTCGACAGTCCGTCAGCATATCCTACAGAGACTGTAACAACCTTTGTAGGTCTCTTGGCTACGAAGTGTCTGCCGTAGCTTACAGTCGTTCCTTCGGGGATAGTCTTAACGTGAACTACCTTGGAATACCATGTCATTACAGGCTTAAGGTCTATATCCGTATAACCTTCAGGGCATCCCGCGGGCTTATATCCATAGAGGATAAGTCCTGCGCGGACCATATCCATGTGCATGTTCGGGAATCTCATGATACCTGCGCTGTTGCAGATATGTCTCTTCTTAAACTCGATACCCATGGCCTTCAGGTCTTCTACTTCCTTTGTGAAAGCCTCGAACTGCTTCATCGTATACTCGTCATCATCGGTATCAGCAACCGCGAAGTGAGAGAAGATACCGTAAGGATTGATGCCGGGAAGCTTACAAATCTCGGCGATCTCATCGTTCATGGAACCGTCAACCGGGAATCCGATACGTCCCATGCCTGTATCAAGCTTGATGTGGATATCACATACTCTTCCCTGTCTCACTGCTTCATTGGAGAGTGCGACAGCAGACTCCTTATCGTAGATTGCAAGGTCGATGTTATAAAGTACAGCATCCTCGTAGCTCTCGATGTCCGTGCCTCCGAGGATCAGAAGTCTTGATGTGATTCCGCTCTGACGAAGATGAACCGCCTCACCAATAGTCGCGATGCAAAGACCGTCAGCTCCGTTATCGAGCAAAGTCTTGGCAACTTCGTATGCGCCGTGTCCGTAGGCATCCGCCTTAACGACAGCCATGATATCCGCCTTGGGATCGGTGATGCGTCTGATCTCCTGGATATTATGCTTAAGGGCAGACTTGTCTATCTCAACACAAGTCCTGTCAAAGAAAACGCCGTTCTCAACTATGCCCATCTTCTGCTCTTTACCATCCTGTCTCTTGGAATGCTTGCGAAAGCGATCCCAATACATCTGTAGGAAGCATACAGCGCTTGCCAAAGAATGTTGCCGCATATTTTCCGGCCTTTGAATGCATATAGACCGCTGCAACACCTGCGTTACAAGGCTTAATACCCTGTGCAAGGAAGCCTCCGATAAGTCCTGTCAGGACATCTCCGCTTCCGCCCTTTGCCATGCCGCTGTTATCACCCTGAATACTATAACATGTGTCATGCGGGGTATATATCAGAGTTTTATTATCTTTAAGCACAAGAAGACAGCAATTATCCACCGCAAATTTGGCACAAGCTTCAGGTGTAACTTCATCCTTAAGAAGTCTTCTCATCTCACCGACATGAGGTGTAAGTACCGCAGGAAGAAGCCCGCGCTCCTTGCGGGAAGCCAAGATAGGCATCAACTCTTCTTTGTTCTTCGCAATTATGTTAAGCGCACCGGCATCGAGTACGAGTGCTTTCGCCTCAAGAAGGAACTCCTCTACAAGAGCCTTGGACCTCGGGTCAGACTCATCAAGTCCCGGACCCACTGCCACGGCGGTGGTCTTCTTTATGAGGGCAGAAGCTTTTCGCAAGGTAGCGGTAACGCTCTCCTCCCATGCCGCTGTAAGTGCACACGGCTGATTTACCTTAAGAGGCTCGAGTCCTTCCTTTGTGGAAAAAGCCGTAACCAGCCCGACGCCGCTTCGAAGTGCGGAAGAAGCGCAAAGCTGCAAAGCACCCGTCATGAACTCGGAGCCTGCACACACAAGCACATGGCCGAAGTCATTCTTATGCCCATGGTCATCCCTTACGGGCGCCATCTCGCGGACAAGCTGCTCTGTAATTACGGTGCCTTCAGTGCTCATGTGTCCTCCAGATCCACCTTAGTCTTCTTCTCTTCGTTAACGAGAGACAGGTCAAACGGCGTCTCCTGATATACATAGTAGTTAAGCCAATTCGCGAAAAGCAGTGTAGCCGAAGCTCTCCACAGCATTACGGGCTCCTTCTCAGGATCGTTGTCCTTGTAGTAATTGATAGGGAGCTTTATCGGGCGGCCGAGGCTGACGTCGCGCTTGTACTCGCTGTCGAGCGTGTAGCGGTCATACTCGGAGTGACCCGTGAGGAAGAACATTCTGCCCTTGCGGTCTGACACAGCATAGACACCGCTCTCGGGAGACTCAGAAAGGATACGAAGGTCCTGATGAACCTCGATGTCCTTACGAAGTATCTCAGTATGACGTGAGTGCGGTACATAGAAGACGTCGTTAAAACCTCTGAAGAGCTTAACGGGCTTGGACCATGTCATGGAATGCTCGAATACGCCGAAGCACTTCTCGGGAAGGTCATACTTAGGGATACCGTAATGGTAGTAAAGGCCAGCCATAGCGCCCCAGCAGATATGCATTACGGAATAGACATGTGTCTTACTCCACTCCATGATCTTGCAAAGCTCGTCCCAGTAGTCGACCTCCTCGTAAGGCATCTGCTCTACGGGCGCACCTGTAATGATCATGCCGTCATAGAAGCGGTCCTTGATCTCGTCGAATGTCTCGTAGTACTTGAGCATGTGCTCAGCACTTGTGTGCTTGGACTCGTGTGTCGAGATCCTCAAAAGATCGATATCGATCTGAATAGGTGTATTGGAAAGAGTACGCAGAAGCTGCGTCTCTGTAGTAACCTTATCCGGCATGAGGTTGAGAATCACAATGTGCAGGGGTCTTATATCCTGCGACAGAGCGCGGTTCTCCTCCATAACGAAGATGCCCTCACCCTCGAGAACATGTCTTGCCGGAAGATTGTCTGCTATTCGTATGGGCATTATTATGCCTCCTTACATCGAGATAAATTCATTAAGAATAGATTCCGCAGGGACTCTTGAAGGGTCTACCTTCGGGATCTTCTTCAAGTGTCTTACAAGTCTGTCTGCCCAAGCGAGCGCAGCCGACAGATCTGCGAAGTCCTTGCCTGTCAAAGACCTCTCCATGAATACGTTCGGCTCGATCGTGCCTTCATCTACAGCAAGCAATGCCTCATTGATATCGGCAAGTGCCAAAGGCGCGATGATAAGACTCTCGTAAGGAAGGAATGAGTTTACGTGGTAATCCGCAGATGCAAGGTATTCCGTATAATACTTCTCTTCGGAATGTGCGATCATTGGCCAATAATCGATCGTGGCAAGCGCATGGGAAGCCCTGTGGCGCTTATCTCTTACGATCCTTCTAAGCAGTCTGATCTCTGCACTGTCCATAAGCTTTCTGTCTGAGAAGACATTGCCGTAAGGCATGATGAATACTTTCAGTATCTCTGAGTCGAAGTCTCCGGAGATTCTCTTGCTTAAGCCGTGAAGACCTTCTACAACAAGAACGCCGTCTTCAGGGAGCGTGATTGCCTCGGAAATATCTCTTTCCTTCTGCTGTCTGTCATTAAAGTCGAAGAACGGAGGAACTACTGTCTTTCCTGCGATGATATCGTGTATGTCCTTGTGAGCACGCTCGACATCGATGGCATCGATAGTCTCGAAGTCAGGGCGTCCTGCTCTGTCATACTGGATGTCCTTAAGGAAATAATAGTCATCCAAAGAAAGGAATGCGGCTGATCTTCCGGACTTTGAAAGTCCCTGGGACAAACGCATGGTAAATGTAGTCTTGCCCGAAGAAGTAGGACCCGCGACAAAGATGGCCTTCTTAGACCTGTCGGAGTTCACGATATCAACGATCCTGTCTATCCTGGAGATAAATCCAGCTTCACTTCTTGCTATGAATTCGGGAAGTTTCTTCCCGCCGAGATTCTCTTCGAGCTCTTCTGTCGTAACATTTATCTTATCTTCGAGAAGTGCCATGTTTCCTCCGCTTATCTTCTATATCTGAAATACCTTCTTAAGATGAGTCTGTCTATCAGGAAATCATAGAAATACTGGCCGATCTTGTACAGAAGAACGAACAGTCCCGGAATAACGATCATGGCTGCGAACACGAGGACAATAACGAGAACAACGTGTATGCCGCCCGTAAGAACTCCCATTACAGTCGAGAAACTTCCACCGCCTGATGCGAACTTCTCTGTATAGTGCTCGAGAGTGGAATTAAGATAATCGATAAGAAAATCCTTAAGTCCGTTGCTCTGAACAGTCAATCTGGGAATGATGAGACTTACCGTAAGACTCATAATAAGATACGCTTTATATATCTTAACCAATAAAATACCACCCTTGCCCCACAGGGGCATGCCGTAGTATCTGAAGCACAGTACGGGATTAAATACCGACAGGATAACAAGCATAATAATGCTGAAAAGGCCAAATCTTCCGACTCCGAGGAACGGACTGCCGGTCCAATAGAGCAGTATCAGAAAAATAGTTGTAAGGACACCATACAGAAGAAACAGCTCTATATGACGTCTGTTCTCAAAATCTGTGTCACTCCAATATCTGCCCAGAAACAGGCCCTCTGCGTAATCCAAAAAGGATACCTCCAAAAACAAAATCCCGTCTATGTATTCTAACATACAACGGGGGTTAAATAAACGAGTGGTCGGCGTTTAAGCTTGATTCAGCGGAGTCTGAAACACATTTCCGTTGTGGCTTCTACAAGCTCCTTGAGTTTTGTCCAGTTCTTCGGGAAATTCTTCGTGTGACTGGACACCAAGTCCGTACCGTCATCGAAGTTTATGCATATGCGCCAGGAAGAAGGATTTGCTGTAGGAACACCGTACTTGGCAAGTTCACCCCGGTTATAACCTTCCATCCAGTCAATGACCCCGGTCTCGGGCAGATTCTTGGTCATAACCTCGTACTTCTCGGGGGTCAAAGACTTCATGAAGTTGTTGTTCCACATATAGCCGTCATTCCATGAGATGAGCTTACGCACAAAGTCATAGCGGACCTTGTATCCGCCTCCCGTAAAGGAACTTATCTCCACTTCTAAAGTGGTGATTCGGTTATATCTGTCGTCTGCCTTCATTTTCCCTCTTAATCGATCCGTATTCCGAATACTGATCCTTGAGTCGTTCCAATGACCAAAGTATTGCCAAACACGGCCGGTGAAGCTTCGAACGTAACGCCGGAATCAGCGGAACTAACCTGAATATAGGTGATTCTCTCACCCGTAGAACCGTTAACCAGATGTATCTGCCCAAAGTTATCAGCAATTATTATATATGCATTTCCATCTTCGGTGTAGCACGCAACAGGTGATGAATATGTATAAATATTCATGTCATAATGCCAAACTTCTGTGCCTGTATCCCTATTGTAAGCGACCAGACGATTACCGCTCGTAAGTCCGTCAGTCATGGAATACGAGAAAATAACGAGGTTTGAGATGTTTCCCATACCGATAATGGGATTTCCGACGCATCCGCCGCTCTGATCGGTCGCAGAAGTCTCACCGTTGTAGGTATAGCAGGACTGGGAGGTCTGCCAGACTTCTTCACCTGTAAGACCGTTGATCTTATATGTATAAGCCGCTCCGTTATACTGTCCGGAGCTCTGATTATCTACTTCCGTACCGATATAGATATAAGGAATACCGTTCTCTTCCTGTACTACGGGCGACAGATCGGAATCATCCGCTGTTCTGAACACCCATACCATCTGCATGGTATTGAGATCCAGACATACGAGATTGCAGTTATTATCCATAAAATAACAGTACGATCCATAAACAGCAGCAGAGCTTTCAACTCCGAGATATCTTCCCTGAGTGTCGTTGAAGATATACTTATAACCCGTGCACATAGGATTTACCGATACAGTACCGGCAACCGCATTGTACTGTGAATTAAGCTGGAAGCTGTAGATGATACCGTTCTCGCAAGGCCAGATAAGCGTATCTGTAGCAGCATCGATGATAGGAGATGAGTCAAATGCACTCCAGTTCATTCTGTAAGCACCGTCATCAAGACCCTCATACGAATACAGCAAAGAACCGTCGATAAGAGAATAGATATACATTCCGAATCCGTATTCTCCGTTATCGTCACCCTGTCCGATGTAAAGAAGCGGATAGCCTCTCGGATCGAGCGAAGCCGTACCCTTGATACTGAAGCCTGCGTATATGGGATCTCTCGTCATATTACCTGTCTCAAGATCCATAAAATAGATATAACCATCAAGCGATGGGCAGATAACCTCAGTAAAATCTTCTCTTATGGCCGACGGATAGATATTCATGAATGAAAGCATCTCTGTAGGCCATCTAACGATCAACGGCTGTCCCGTCAATCTGTAACCTGTCCACTCGAACGTCATGTCAGAAGACAGCAGGCTGTGACCGTTCGTGTATTCCCAGACCTGCGTAAGTGTATCAACGGTGCCGTCGGAAGGCGTAAGGAATCCGAAGGAAGCTGTATTTCTGAAGTTATTTCCTCTGTAAGTAAGAACGCCCGGAATCTGCGTATAGTACAACGGATCTCCGATACTGATGGGATTCTCACGTGAATAATCCGAGATAATCTGCGAACCTACAATGACATTCTGCGTGATACCTCTCATGGCAGGAACAACGCTGTCATCGATTACGGCATCCGGATCGATATTGATCCCCGCAGTCGCAGGATAAAGTATGGGATTCTGATAATCAGCAAGGGGCGGTACCGGAGTAGGCGTAGCCGTAGATACCGCTATATAGCTGTTTATCATGGTGCCTGAAGTAGCATCCGTCTCAGGATTGTTCTTCCTTGTATAGTAAACAGCCGCCAATACAGACGTCAGCACTACAGATATTATGGTAAGAGTCACCACCAGAACCATCGTTCCGCCCGAAGGGTCGTGCGAAGGCTGATGGTAGCTGTTATCAGGCTCAATGTACTGATTTTGCAAATCCATAGGTGCAATAATATCACATACTTTCCGCTATTTCGAGAAGGCGTGTAAGTCTGTGATTCATTCCTGACTTGCCGATAGGCGGATTCATCATCTTTCCAAGCTCCGCTATGGAAGCTCCGGGATTTTGCTGGTGCACGACAGCCGCCTCATACAGGCTTCTCGGAAGCTTCTCTGCCTCGGGCGAATCCAGAAGCTTTCCTATAAGCTCTCCCCTTCTTACCGCAGCCTCCGCCTGACGCCCCGTATTGCCGGAATCGCAGTTAACGGCACGGTTTATGTCGGAATACACCTCGCGCTCTATTCTTATGTTCTCGAAGTTCAGCCTTGCCGTGCTCGCACCCATCAGGCCGAGTATGTCAGAGACTGCATCTCCGCTGCTGACATAAATGGCATGTACCTCTCCCCTACGAGCTTCCGTATACGGTATGTCAAAGCCAGCGAGTATGCCCGTAATTACGTCGGCAGCCTCGGGGTTAACAGGCCTGAACTCAATCCTGTACGCAGCCTTGGGGTCTGTGATGTACCCGCACGCGAGAAAGGCGCCCCTAAGAAAGAGTCTCGCGCCGTTCTTGGGGTCGAGCGAGATCTTCTCAGAAGACTTGTTAAGCTCGTCTTTGCATTTCGAGAGGACTTCTTCCGCGAGGTCCTTTACAGCAGTTCCGGGCATGATCATACCTGAGGCAAGACTTCTTTTGTCCTCTGCCTTCTTTACAGGAAGTGCCGCTACCTCGGCTTTTACTATCCTCGAGAAACTCTCCTGCTTGTCCTTCTCAGGTTGTTTCGGGCTTTTTGATGTCATATCTGGGGTCTCTGTCTATATCTCTGTGGTGGACCGTGACTCTGTAGCCTGCATCGGCGAGGATCTTTCCCAAGGTCTCCGCGATGAAGACGGATCTGTGGCGTCCGCCTGTACATCCGACACCGATATTAAGTCTGCTCTTTCCTTCTCTGATATAGAAAGGGATCATAAAAGTGAACATGTCGCTTATCTTATCAATGAATTCGCGGGTCTCATCGAATCCCATCAGGTATTCGGCGATGGGCTCATCCTTACCGCTCATCATCTTAAGCTTCTCGACCCAAAACGGGTTCGGAAGGAATCTTACATCGATAACGTTATCACTGTCAGAAGAAAGACCGTACATAAAACCGAACGATTCGACGTAGATGGAAAGACCTGATGTCTCAGCCTCATCAAGGACCGTGCGCAGTTCCTTGCGAAGTGCTGAAAGCGTAGTCATTGTCGTATCAATTATGTTGGTGGCGCGGCCTCTGATACTCTGAAGCATCTCACGCTCAACAGCGATGGCATCAACAAGGCTCATCTCTTCTGTTAAAGGATGTGTTCTTCTGGTCTGACGGTAACGGCTGACGAGGATGTTGTCATTAGCTTCAAGGAAAACGATTCTGTATGAGCAGCCTAAGTCATCAAGCTTGACCATGGCAGCATCAAAGCCCTTAAGATAGCTTCTTGAACGGACATCAACGACGATGCAAAGCTTATCTATGGAAGGGCCGCCCTCCTCGCCTTCTTTCATGAAGGATTCGACAATGCTCGGAAGAAGTACAGGTGGCAGATTATCGATACAGAAATATCCGTGATCCTCAAAGTAGGCCGCAGCCTGAGATTTTCCCGCTCCGCTCATTCCGGTCAAGATGATAATGTCCATTACTCGTTACTCCCGCCAAGAAATCTTACTTCACATTCAAGCATAACGCCGCTGTCTTCATAGACTTTGTCCTGAATATGCTTAATCAGTTTCTTTATGTCCTTAGAGCCTGCTGTTCCGCCGTTATTTACAACGAAGCCTGCATGCTTAGGACTTACCTCGGCACCGGAATCATCAAGAGAGAATCCCTTAAGTCCGGAATCCTGTATGAGCTTGCCCGCGAAGTAACCTTCGGGACGCTTGAATGTCGAACCGCATGAAGGGACAGTAAGCGGCTGAGATGCAGTACGCTTGTCGCGAAGCTCTTTAACGAGTGCATCAATGGCCTCTTTATCGCCCTTCTTTAATCTCGCACGAAGGCTTGTAACTATCCTGCCGTTCTGCGCGAAGACGGATGTTCTGTAACCAAAGTCTTCCTTCGATACTTTGATCTGCTTTACTTCACCGTCCTCGATAAATCTAACCTCAACTGCGATATCAGAGATGTCTCTTCCGTATGCTCCGGCATTCATGAACACCGCACCTCCGACACTGCCCGGTATACCGCAGGAAAATTCCGCGCCTTCGTATCCTTCCGATGCCGCCATGTTACCGAACTTCGACAGCAGACAGCCTGCCTGAGCTGTGATGAATCCATATTGAGGATCTTCGGGGTCATCCTCAACCTCTATCTTGGACATGTTATTTCCGAGCTTTATGATAAGCCCGTCAAAGCCGTCATCATCTGCGATGACATTGGATCCGTTACCTAATATGAACGTCTTAAGATTATTGTCATTCGCGAACTTGATAAGTTCGATTATCTCTTCTTCGTTAGAAGGCTCTGCAAAGTATGAAGCGGGACCTCCCGTCTTCATTGTCGTCAGAGGCTTGAGCAATACATCTCTTCTGATTATGTTCTCAATGGACATCAGCTTAAATTGCCTCCCGGAAATACTCTAGAGACAAGATCCTGTGCGGCATTGAAGCCCATCTTCTTAACTCTGTAGTTGATTGCCGCAGCCTCGACGATGATCGCGAGGTTACGTCCGGGACCTACAGGGATCGTGATCGAAGGAACCTTGATCCCGAGGATCTCTGTAGTCTCCTCATTAAGACCCATACGGTCATATGTCTTATTCTCATCCCACATCTCGAGATTGATAACAAAGTCTATCGACTCCTGAGGCTTTACCGACGATACACCGTACAATTCCTTAACGTCCATGATACCGATGCCTCTGATCTCGATAAGGTGCTTGATGACGTCAGGTGCTTTACCTACGAGTGTAGTCTCGGAGACCTTACGTATCTCGACCTGGTCGTCGGCAATAAGTCTGTGTCCTCTCTTTACGATCTCAAGAGCAGTCTCGGACTTACCTACACCACTCTCGCCTCGGATAAGGATACCTTCACCGTTAACCTCTACAAGAACACCATGCATCGATACACGGGGAGCGAGTTCCATCTTAAGATACTTAACAAGCTCACTCGAGAAATCGGAAGTCGCCTCTGCAGTTCTTAAGACCGGTGTCTTCGTCTCTTCTGCTGCCTCTAAGATCTCAGACTGAACCTCATGGTTACGTGTGATGATAAGCGCCGGTATATCCTTCTCGAAAAGCGTGGATATCGACTTCTTTCTATCCTCGGAAGTGAGGTTGCAAAGGAAAGCGTGCTCCATGTTACCGACCATCTGGAGACGGTCAGGACCGAAGTGGTCGTAGTATCCTGCAAGCTGCAATCCGGGACGCGTAACGTCCGCGACTGTTATCCTTCTTTCCTCTATGTCTCCCGAATCGTAGACAACTTCCAACGCGAAGTGCTCGACTATCTGGGACAGAAAAATACTTGAATAAGGCATCTTCTCCTCCGATATTATGGTCTTAATAAGACATTGGCATTACATCTGCCGATCCATTCCTGAGAACCTAAGAAGCCACGGTAAACCTGCTCGCGCGTCATAGCGCCTGAATCAAGTTTGCCGATCCAGTAAGACAGACCGACATCGTCAGGGTCGCGTCCCAAGATGGTTATGTACATGCGTCTTACGAACTGTTCGTTACTCATGTTCGCACTCATGGCGGTAAACTCATTCGAGAAATAGAAACCGTCCGCAAGTGTCATACCATCGACAGTGTTATTAACAAGTCTTGCATACCAGTATGCCTTGCCCTGAGGATCAGAAGAACGTCCGAGCATGTTTACATACAGACGCTCGATGAAGTCCATCGCATACTGCTGCTCCTCTGCTGTTACCTGATTAGATGTCTGCTGAGGTGTTGTGTAAGATACAGCGGATGAAGAACCGCCTGTTACCGTTACACCGTTGGCACCGAGCTGTATCTGATGATCAAGTCCTATGAATCTTCCTGAAGAAGTCTGCCAGAGTGTAGGTCTTACGAGCGCATACTTTGCCTCATCCCACGTCTGGAAGTCATAGCCTACAAGTCCGCCCGTATCACCGGAGTTTGCATTAAAGCACCAGAATGTGTGGCTTAATCCGTAGCGGTTGATCATCTGTGCTTCACAGTTCATCCACTGTTCGTTAGGACCGCCGTCCATGAATCCGCCCCACTCACCAATAAGCAAAGGAGCGATATTCTCTTCACGGATATACAGGAACATGTTGTGCCAGTATTCGTTGTAAAGAGTGTTGTATGAGAAGCTTCCTCCGTGGAACCACGGCTGATTATATACGGAAGGGCCGTAGTCGTGAGGAGAGTAAACTATCTGATCATTACGGTCAGCCGAACCGAAGTTAACAGGGTAATTACGAACACCCTGAAGGTTGCCGCCCCAGAATGCAGTCTGACCGTTACAAGTCTCGATACCCTCAATAACAATAAGAAGATTCGGGTTGATATCAAGGATTGCATTACCTGCTCTTGTAGCAGCTCTTCTCCAGTTGTTCTGTGCATTGCTTCCATCCCAGACTGTTCCTCCGTGAGGCTCATTCTTAAGATCGATAGCGATGACAGTATCATTGCCGTTATAGTGGCTCGTAAGCCAAGTAAGAGACGTAATCCAGTCATCCTCCGAATAAGTGCCGTTATACCAGTACTCATACATATGACCGCCGCCGTTGCTGTCTACGCTGTGAAGATCAAACATAATCTTGATACCGTACTCACGGCACTTGGCAACAGCATAATCCAAAATCTGAAGACTGTTCATGCCGTTAAGCTCAGGATTAGTGTATGAGTTATAGTTGGCCTGAGGATACTGACCGCTTCTCCACGCAAGGA
The DNA here is from genome assembly GCA_017552455.1 of Clostridiales bacterium. Lineage (GTDB taxonomy): Bacteria > Bacillota > Clostridia > Saccharofermentanales > Saccharofermentanaceae > Saccharofermentans. The sequence continues at coordinate 3,971 of JAFZPX010000018.1, read as the reverse complement.
TAAGTTCAGAAGATATAGGGATCCTTATGAGGTTAAAACCGTGATCCGCGATCGACTTCAATCCCGATGCCATGTTGATGGACCAGCATCCGTCGAAGATATTTGTTCCGGTGTTGTAACCGAACCAGTTAATACCTGTAAGTCTTACTTCTCTTCCCTGTGCATCGACAATTCTGCCGCCTGATGTGTGGAGCCAGTCGTCTCCGTCAACCGCAGTGGCAGCCATAACGGCAGTGTTATCGTTGATCAGAATTTGCGCATTAATAAGCGGGGCTGACAGCAATGCTGTCAGCGCCGCGGTAAGAATCAACGATACTGCTTTACGAAGCTTCACGAGAACTTGACCTCAACCTTATGCGAAGCGCCGTCTGTGAAGATCGGTACCTTGCAGTCAGGGAGCTCATTACCATCGCAGAAGACCTTAACGCCTTCGTTTGTTCTGCGGAAGCCCTCGGGCTTTGTGATGTTGATATCGTAAACAGCAAGTCCGCTGTTAACTGTTACATTAAGGCTTGTATCTGACTCACGGAGCAAAGGCTCAACGATAAGTGCATCAGATGTGAACTCTACGCCGAAGCAGGAGAACAGGCACAACAGGAGCCAAGTGGATGTACCGGAAAGTGTAGGTCCGATATTCTCACCTGTGCTTGAGTTGTTGTACTGTGTGCACCATCTCGGATTACCGCATGAGTCGAACGGGTGCTTCAATGTTCTGTAAGGCAGAATGCAGTCGATTACCCAATAAGCTGTCTTGGCAAGTCTGGCTGCAAGCTCAACATCGGAAACTTCCTTGGATGCCTTGAGCATAGCTGCTGCAGCCATCATGTTAGCGTGCTTGAATACACCGCCGTTCTCACGGTCACCGGGATAATAAAGCGCAACGTCGATCTTAGGAGCAATCTTCGGATAATCAACTGTGGAACAGAGTCTGAAGCCATAAGGTGACTTAATGTACTTGTCCATAGAGTCGAGCATCGTAGAGATCTGCTGCTCGTCTGCACATCCGGAAAGAACGGACCATGAGAATGCATTAAGGAAGTATGTTCCGGGAGCATCCTCTACCTGGAGCTTATCGCCTGCAGCACCGAGGTACTCGAGTTCAGGCTTATTCTTTCTGTTGAACAGAACTCTTGCAAAGAAGTCATTCTTCCAAGCGTTCTGCCTCATTGTCTTCTTAACAGCCTCGGAAAGCTCGCCGAGCTCAGCTGCGTAAGCTGCATCGCCTGTCTTCTCGAACATTCCCTTAGCAGCATCGATAGCAACCTTAAGCAGGAAGCCGTTCATTGTAGACTCGGAGAACTCAGACTCGAGAGGAATCTCTCCGTAAGCCTTGCCCTTAGCAGCAAGCTGCTCCTTATAAACTTCGAGCTTCTTTGCAGCAGGAAGGAAGTCAGGGTCAACTCTCAAGCAGTCGTTCCAGTCAGCTCTGTCGATGAGCGGAATGCCGTGTGAACCAACGGAGATCTTAGCGCTGTATGTGAGAATAGCCTTGATTGTCTCGAGGATAGTTCTCTTCTTGCCCTCGCCCTTCTTAACTGCCTCCATAGCAGCCTCAGGTGTCTCATAAGTCTGAGCCATTACTACCTCTTCCTTAAGGAAGTCGTAGTCACCAGTCAAAGATACATATCTGTCGAGAGCCTGGAGCAGCCACAGTCCGTCATCGGACCACTGACCGGGCTCCTTGCCGTACCAGTAGAAGTTGTGGTTTGTGTAACCTGCTTCGAATACGTTGCTTGTCCACTCACGGAGAAGCTTCTTAACGAACTCCTGCTGTCCCATACCTGCGAAGTAGTACATGGAAGCGAAGATGTCCTGGATCTCTCTGAAGCCGATCTCACGATAGCCCTTCTGTGTCCAGTCGAGTGATCTACTTACGAATGTCTGGTAGAAGACCTGGAACGGGAGGTTGTTGTTAACGTAAGACTCGAAGTTCTTATCGTCGTGAGAGATCTTCATGTATTTCGCGTAGTCGTGTGTGAAGTTAACTACCTTGTCGTACATAGCAGGAAGTGCCTTCTCGTCGCTGTAGTAAGCGATGAGGTTAGCGATCTCTTCGTTAGTTGTCTGATCTACAACATAGTTGTCGTTAACAACGTCAGAGGAAAGACACGTGAAGTTGTCTGCTCTTACGGAACCGCCGGCCTTAACTGTAAAGCTTGTTGCAAGAGCGAAGAAACCCGGGCCCTTTCTGGACTGCTTGTCGGAAAGGAATGAGATGAACTCAGGCTTAGCGAGTGTGCCGCTTCCTACGAAGTCTGCATAACGTGCGCAGTACTGTGTAGGCAGCTTAGCCTTGCCGTCCTCATGAACGATCAATGTATTCCAACGGATGTTTCCCTTAGCGTTCTTAGGGTTAGGATCGTTACAGATAGCGAGGATATTCTCGTTCTCGTCATAGTAAACTTCGGACTCACATACAACTGTTGTGAAGATAACGTCCTCGCTCAAAGCGTGAACCTGCTTTGTTCCGAACATACCTGTGTAAACGATACGGAGGTCTCTGTCCTTGGAACCTGTATTCTCGATGTTGATCATCTGTGCTTCTGTAGCAAGAGGCATGTCGTCCTGTGCAGGAAGGATGAAGATAGTTCTTGTTACCTTAAGTCCGTCCTCGAGCTCGTAGGAGATGATCGTTCTGTTCTGTGAATGTGTTGTTGTAACCTTCTTAAGGCCATCAGCCTTAGCTGTACCTGACCAGAAGATCTGCTTGCCGTTCTCTGTGAGATAGAACTGTCTGTTTGCCGGGAAACCGTTCTCCTCAGGCAGGTAGTCCCATCTTGTGGCAAGAACCTGTGTGTCAGCATGGGATCTGAAAGAACCGCCGCCCAATGCATCTACCGCACTCTTAGGTGTGCTCTGCAAAGGTCTGTCGAAGCCGATACGGTTACCGATAAGCATGTTGGTATAGTAGTGAGGTCCCGGTGCAGGTGTGGAAGGATCGAATGTGAGCTCACCATTACCGTCGAGCTCGCCGCCCCAAGTCTTAGCACCGTCGATAGCAGCCTTGATTGCAGCCTTCTGCTCTTCGCTGATAGCTTCAGGTGCACTGCTGCCTTCCTTATAAAGATCTCCGTCAGCTGTAAACAGAACGCTTGCGCCCTGCTCGAAAAGCTTCGTGAGAACATCGTTGATCTCATTCAGCTGCAGTACAACAGATACTACAGGAGACTCAAAATCCAAACCGCATACAGCCGCGATGACAGGTGTCTTAGTAAAACCGATATACTGAGCGCTTACTGCGCCTGTGATAATACTGCTGAATTTGCCCATTGCAATGGACTTCGCAGATACTTGATTGTCTCTGGCTTTAATGCCGTTAACGATGGTGTTAGTTGCCATAAGGGAACCTCCGAAAATAAGTTGGAAAAATACATTATCTATTATATCAGCAGACCCCGTCATTCGAAAGTGAATGACGGGGTCTTAAGTGAATAATTTTTGAATGTTTTGACTCGCTTAGCCGAGGACTACCTCAACCTGGTGTGTCTTACCGTCGCCAGCAACAGGAACGATGCAACCTTCAATAGCCTGACCGTCAACTGTGAGGCTCTTAACACCCTTGTTAACGTGATCGGGATTCTTGATCGTGATCTCGTATGTGTCGCCTCTGAACTGACGTGTAGCCTTGAAGCCGTCCCATGCAGCAGGGATGGAAGGATCTACTCTCAAGCCGTCGAACTCAGGCTTAACACCGAGGATATACTGAGAGATAGCAACCATGTTCCATGCAGCTGTACCTGTGAGCCAGGAGTTCTTGCCCTGACCGAAGTTCTGAGCATCCTTACCACCGATCATCTGACCGTATACATACGGCTCAGTCTTGTGGATATCAGATGTCTCCTCTGTGAAAGCAGGAGCGATCTTTGAATAGTACTCGAATGCCTTCTCTCCTCTTCCTGCATAAGCCTCAGCACAGATGATCCATGCATTGTTATGTGTGAAGATACCGGCGTTCTCCTTGTATCCGCCCG
>JAFZPX010000017.1 GCA_017552455.1 Clostridiales bacterium | reverse complement strand
GTATCCTGCCACGGGATCATCCTCGCCATAAGTGAGCATACAGGGAGCCTTGGACGCTTCTTCATATGCTTTCTGCGACTGCATCCTGTCGACCAGGGTAAAGAGGTCGAGAAAGCCCTTGCACGTAAAGAGGAATCCCGCCAGAGGGTCCTTACAGTACTCCTCTACTACAGCATCGTCCGATGTGACCCAGTCGAAAGGCGTCTTCGGGTCCTCTATCTTCTTATTGTACTGTCCGAAAGAGATACGGTTGATGAGCTTCCCGGGCTTTCTCTTCATTCCGAAGAGCGAAAAGAACTTCGCTACCAATATACCCGGCTTTGCCGCAGGCTCGTATCCCATGGTGGATGCAAAGACAAAAGCATCGAACTCCTTTGCGTATTCCGGAGTTATATAGATATTCCTTGCTACGAAGGAACCCATCGAATGACCGTAGAGTGCATAGGAAAGATCTTCTCCCCAACGCTCCTTTGCCATGGCATGGAGCTTCATCTCATCCTTGAGGATACAGAAAGCCGAATCCTTTGCCTCTCCGAAGAATCCCAGGGGCATATCCCTGTCCTTATTTAAGAGATAGCTCTCTCCGTGACCGAGCATATCCATGCCGCACACGTGCCAGCCTCTCTCATTTAAATAGTCGATGAACTCCTCATATCTTCCGAAGTAATCGGCCATTCCGTGACATATCTGGAAGACGCCCCTTACGGTCCCGGCAGTAGCAGGGCAGAAAAAGCCCGCTATCTTATTACCTCCGCCAACGGATGCTTCAAATACGATCTTCTCGGCATTCATGGTGCGTCACCTCCACAGGTCATCTTCTCCTTCTCGAATTACCTCTCATAAGGAGCAGCCTGAACAGTGTCAGAGCTGATGAAGCAAGAGCTACGGCATATGTATCTCCTGCTGCTCTTAATATCTTATATGTCTGCTTTATCTGATCGTCGCCGACCCATCCGAATTCCTTCATGTCCTTATAGGCACGCCTGCTGGCATCCCTCTCCACGGGGAGCATTACAAGATAGAAAAGGAATGTGATGAGATATATCGCTATACCCAGATTACAGATAAAGTAACCGAGGTCACCCGCATTCTCTACCGCATAGTTAAGGAGAAGGCCTCCGGCTACGATATACACACCTGCGACGGAACAGATGCCTGCAGCGGGAGCCAGGAGCTGTCTGAACCTGTAGATAGGCATATTGACGTGATCCTGTACCGCATGACCGCACTCGTGCGCTGCAACTGCGATAGCCGTGATGGAACTCTTATTATATGTAGTATCCGACAGATAGATCTTGCCTTCCTTGGGAGAGTAGCAGTCCGTGAGCTCACCGGGCTTATGCTCGATGGTTATTCCGTATATCTCATGAGCGGAGAGCATCTCCTGAACGATCATGTTGGCGGTCTTGCCGCTGGCAGCAGGTATCTCAGAACCGTTTCTCGCCTTGGACTTCAATCCTGCCTGGACAGCCATACTCCAGATCATAACGACGATAGCGAGGATATAATAGATCGGTGAATTGATATAGTACATAGTGTCCGTCACCTCTTTATTATTTATATAAAGAGATGGTAGCATGTCGCCGATAAAACATCAATTGAATAACTACGTGTAAAGTAAGGCATAAAGATACCCCCCGCACCTTTGAAGGAACGGGGGTATCTGACTTTTGAGTTTACTTACTTAAGACTTATCAGCCTGCAAGAACGATCTTGGAGAACTCGTCAGCCTTAAGGGAAGCACCGCCTACAAGTCCGCCGTTGATGTCAGGCTGTGAGAAGAGGCCTGCAGCAGATGTGGACTTAACGGATCCGCCGTACTGGATAGTAAGAGCGTCAGCGATAGCATCGTTGTAGAGCTCGCGAGCTGTATCCCTGATGAGTTTGCAGATCTCCTGAGCCTGCTCGTCTGTAGCAACCTCGCCTGTACCGATAGCCCAGATAGGCTCGTAAGCGATAGTGATCTGGCACATCTTGTCAGCGGGAACATCCTTGAGAGCAGCTACGATCTGACCCTTGATGAAGTCCTTATGAACGTTAGCCTTTCTCTGCTCAAGTGTCTCACCGCAGCAGATGATGGGCTTAAGGCCGTACTGAAGTGCAGCGTGTACCTTCTTGTTTACTGTCTCGTCTGTCTCAGCAAAGTACTCACGACGCTCGGAGTGACCGATGATTACATATGTAACACCCATCTTAGCGAGCCAGAGGGGAGAGATCTCACCTGTGAAAGCACCCTTCTCCTCGAAGTGGCAGTTCTCAGCTGCGATCTTGATGTTGGAGTAAGCAGCTGCCTCAAGAGCTGCGGAAAGAGCTGTGAAAGGAACACCGAGAGCGATCTTAGCCTTAGCATCCTTTACGAGGGGCTTGAGCTCGTTGATGAGCTTAGCAGCGTCAGCGGGAACACCGCAGTTCATCTTCCAGTTACCTGCTGCGAATGTTCTGCCGTTCTCCTTGTCGAGGAGGCAATCGATACCGGGAAGTACCTTACCCTCGATGAACTCGAGAGATGCACCGCCGCCTGTGGAGATGTGAGATACCTTATCAGCGAAGCCGAGCTTCTCGATAGCAGCAGCGGAGTCACCGCCACCGATGATGGAGATAGCGCTGGACTCAGCGATAGCAGCTGCAAGAGCCTTTGTACCTACAGCGAACTTCTCGAACTCGAATACGCCTGCAGGACCGTTCCAGATAACTGTCTTAGCAGCCTTGATCTCAGCAGAGAACTTCTCGATAGTCTTAGGTCCGATATCAAGACCCTCCCAACCGTCGGGGATCTCCATTGTAGGAACGATCTGGCTGTTAGCGTCAGCGGAGAAATCATCAGCAACTACAGTATCCTCGGGAAGAAGGAGCTTAACGCCCTTCTCCTGAGCCTTAGAGAGGAGCTCCTTAGCAAGCTCAACCTTGTCAGCCTCGAAGAGGGAGTTACCGATCTTACCGCCCTGAGCAGCGATGAATGTATAAGCCATACCACCACCGATGATGATAGTGTCAGCCTTGTCCATAAGGTTTGTGATTACGCCGATCTTATCGGATACCTTAGCACCGCCGAGGATAGCTACGAAAGGTCTCTCGGGATTGGAAAGTGCACCGCCGATGAAGTCGATCTCCTTCTGGATGAGGTATCCGGAAGCAGAAGGAAGGAAGTTAGCAAGACCTGCTGTAGAAGCGTGTGCTCTGTGAGCTGTACCGAATGCATCGTTTACATAGAGGTCAGCCATGGAAGCGAGCTCAGCAGCGAACTTGGGATCGTTCTTTGTCTCTTCCTTGTGGAATCTTACGTTCTCGAGCATAAGGATCTCGCCGTCCTTAAGAGCAGCAGCCTTAGCCTTAGCATCCTCGCCGATAACGTCAGCAGCAAGAGTAACGGGCTTACCGATGAGCTCAGCAAGTCTGTCAGCTGCAGGCTTCATGGAGAACTTAGCCTCAGGACCGTTCTTCGGACGACCGAGGTGTGATACGAGGATAACCTTCGCGTTATTGTCTACGAGATACTTAATTGTAGGGAGAGCTGCAGTGATACGCTTATCATCTGTGATAGCTCCTGTCTCCTTGTCGAGCGGTACGTTGAAGTCAACTCTTACGATGACTCTCTTGCCGCTGACATCCAAATCTTCAACATTCTTCTTAAGATACTGTGCCATGATGCCACACTCCTATTATTTATTTTGTAGCGTTAACCGCTTCATTACCGCGTAATATTATATATGCTTTTGGGGCGATTATAAAGCTTATTGTCCCCATTTTTTGTTCCAGAGGGCGATAATTTCCTCGTCATGCTTCTTATTCATAAGGAAAAGAGCAATAACGACACCCACGCCGGAAGCTGCTATCGTTATCCAGTCACCAACACCCAAGCCGACCATAACTCCGCCGCTCACATCGAGGTCGCCTCTTAAGAACTCCATGCAGTCAACGCTCGCATGAGCGATCATCATGGGCCAGAGGTTACCTGTACGAAGGTAAACTGCGCAGAATACCATTCCTACGCCGATAGCGTAGACAGACTGGATTATGCACGAGAGCACGTCTCCGCCTGCAGTGATATTCATAAGATGTACAAGACCGAATACTATGGATGAGAGCCAGAAAATCAACTTTATGCTCTTGCCGTCCTTCACACCTCTCATGAAGTTCGCGACCGCGAGGCCTCTGAAAGACATCTCTTCTCCGAATCCGGGAGTAAGTGCAGAAAGGATTGCGATCAAAACCTTGCCCGAGAAACCAAACTCACTCCAGCTTACAACGCTTCCCGCATAATGCACTGCGAGGAAAGGAGCCAGCATAAGGAAAGCCCAGCCGAACTTGTGTCCCTTAAGGATTCCCTTGTACCCTTCCCTCTTGAAATACAGCCAGAAAATGACAGCCATCGCCACAGAGGTCAACGCAGAAGCTATACCCCCTGTCGCGCCCGTATCAAACGAAGGAAAGATCAGTTTTCCTATGATCGATCCGATCAGGCTTCCTATGGAAATCGCCATCAACGTGCAGAATGCGATCAGAAAATAACTGATGATCTTATGATCAAATACCGGATGTTCTATCTTCTTACTCATGCCTGTCCTACTTCACGGTGCTTGCCAAGAAGCTCTACCACCTGATGCACCTTATATACTTTCTGGCCGTCCACATAGAATCTGAACAGCTCGCCGTCCTTGCTGTAGATCTCGAAGCACTTGCCGTATTTCGCTACGAGGCCTCTCATGGTAGCAATCTCGAAGACCTGCTTTACGGGCTTCGCGACACCGTCAAGAGTGCGGTTTCTGTACTTCTTCATAGGCTTGCCCTTCTTATACGGTATGCCGTCGGAAGCGTCGCAGTCAGTACCATCGTAAGTAATCTCCGTGGAAGTGATCGTAACCTTGCCGCTGCCCGTCTTCGCCCATGTCAGAGGGTCGAACATCTTGTGAAGATCCGCCTCGAGCTCCATGCGAAAATCTCCTTTCGCAAGCTCCTGCTCGACCTGGTCCTTCTCCCACAGCGTCCACTTGTGAAGGTCGTCAAAGCTCTTGTCCTCACCGGAAGCTCCTTCAAGAAGTCCCGTAGGCAGGTAACGCACCTTGTTGCCGCAGGAAGAGCAGACAACGCAGTCGCTCTCCTTCTTTCCTGCCCACTGCACGGTAAACTCCTGTGCGCACTTGGGGCAGATATAAGCTACATTCTGAAGGCCGCACGCAAGGTTCTTTCCCTTATAGACGAGCTTGGTCTCACGAGCATAATCGTTCTCGTCGTACTTCATACCGTCGAGGATGTACTGCTGGATCTCCTCCGCACTCATCTCCTTGACCTTCGCACCAGGAAGCTTATGGGTAAACTCAGCCGTGATCTTGCCTTTGCGAATGCTTAAACCCTTACCCCAGCGGGGCATTGTCAGGTACGCGCCGTGAATGTGCGCGATGTAGATCGCAGCTCCGGCCTTCTTCGCCATCTTCGCCACGCCGTCGTCAAAGGTTATCGTAGATCCGTCAACGGAACGTGTAGCCTCAGGGTAGATAAAGAGCACACCCTTGCGCTTCATGACCTTCATCATGGCCTTAACTGCGACGGTATCTACTACGAACTGCTTCTTGGGGATAGCGCCGCCCAAGCGGAACCAGTGACCCCAAGGGTTCTTTCTGAAAACGAACTCACCCGTAACGAAATTCCCCGGGCGGCCTCTTGTAAGCTTACTTGTTACCATCGGGTCAAGGTAAGACTCGTGGTTCGAGATAACTATGATCGGACCCTCCTCATTGAGGTAGTCCTGATCGGGCTTTACCTTAATGCCGGTAAATAATGCGATCAAAGATACAAGGATGTTCTCTCCGATACAGTGATACCACCAATTGCTCGGCACGCATCCGATGTCGTATTCAACAGGCTTTTTTGCCATCCATAGGCCTCCGTTAACAATAATTTCCCGTTATTATAACAAATCTTTATTTGCAAAATACTCCGTTATGCCTGATTATTATTATTGTAAATTCTCAAATAATTTTAAAGGAGAGTGCCGTATGTTCGATATTATGTCTGACCCCGTCGGCTCTTTGATTACTGAACTTATCAACTGCGTCGCCTGGATGTTCCTTTTCAAAAAATGCGGACTCAAGTGGTGGCAGAGCTTCGTCCCCGTCCTGAACAACTACTATAAGGGCTTATGTGCCAACAGGAAGAAGGAAGGCAAGATCATGGCCGTTCTTGAGGCCATTATGCTGATTCTGGAGATTCCCATTCTGATCGGGCAAACCAGTGAATCTGTGCCCACACCGGTACTTCTTATGTGCATACTGGTCTTCATGATCTGCTTTATCATGCTTCTCGTTTATGATATCCGCATGAGCATCGCTCTGTGCGAAGTCTTCGGCAGGAGCAAGAAGTGGCTGTGGCTTTGGATCCCGTTTGATTCTCTTACGGCAGCCTGGTGGGGTCTGTCGAAGAAGTTTGTGCCTAACAGGCTTGCCACCGACAAGGAGGAAGAAGCCGAGCTGTCTGGCATCGAAGCCGCAGCATCCGGAGAAGGCCTCACGGTCAACATCAATGAGAGAACGGCTAAGACAGCATTCCAGACCAATGTCCTTCTTAAGGATATCCACATGACTATTCCCAAGGGTCACATGGTCCTTCTTCTCGGAGGCTCCGGCGCCGGCAAGACAACTTACCTCAATGCCGTAACAGGCTACGAGAAGGCTGATGCCGTCATCACGTTAAACGGTGTCAACATCTATGAAGAATACAACAGCATCAAGTATGAATTGGGCTTCGTTCCTCAGCAGGAACTCATGCGCGGCAATGACACCGTACTGAAGACTTTATCCGACGCTGCCGAGATCCGTCTTCCCGCCTCGATGACGCGTAAAGAGAAAGATGCCCGAGTAATGGAAGTTCTCGAAGCATTCGGACTTGCGATGCTGTCAGGCACCATGGTCGAGAAGCTCTCGGGCGGCCAGAAGAAGCGTCTTTCCATCGCTCTCGAATTCATCTCCGACCCGAATCTGTTCATCCTCGACGAGCCTGACTCAGGTCTCGACGGCGTAGTCGCGAGATCCCTGTTCGAGAAGCTTCGAGCCATCGCCGATGAGGGCAAGATCGTTATAGTTATCACGCACACCCCGGACAGAGTTATCGACCTTTTCGATGACGTTATCGTACTGGCCAAGGACAGCACACGCACGGGAAGGCTTGCTTTCTACGGTCCTGTAAGCACCGCGAAGAGGTTTTTCGCAAGAGGCACCATGGAAGCCGTTCTGCGTACCATCAACCAGAAGGAAGAGGGCGGTGAAGGCCGTGCCGACGAATTCATAGCGCGTTTCTCCCATGTTATAAGACTCATGGAAGAAGGAAAGAGCTGCGACGAAGCCGTAAATGAAGTCCTGGCTTCTGAGAGGGAGGTGGCTGCATCATGAACAGAGAAATCAAAGACGTAAAGCATAAAGGACGCGTGTACCAGACAGGGATCTATCTGGGAAAATTCTTCAGAATGTTCGTATTCCAGAGCGACTGGAAGGTAATGCCGATGGCCGCGGTCATCGCAGGTCTCGTCGGGCTTGTCATGAGTGGAACCCTGTTCAAGACTATGGAAGGTACTCTCACGGGTTCATTCGCACTGTCATGCATCTGCGTATGGAACGGATTCTTCAATTCAATCCAGAATGTCTGCCGTGAACGTGCGATCGTAAAGCGTGAGCACAGAAGCGGTGTGCACATCAGCTCCTACATCACGGCGCACACGATCTACCAGGCATTCCTATGCCTGCTGCAGACCATAATCACGCTTGTGGTACTCAGCAGAATGGGCGTCGCTTTCCCTGCGGACAAAGGCGGAATCGTCCTTCCCAACTTCTACCTTGATATTGGCTTAACTATTTTCCTTACGACATTCGCAGCCGACATGTTGAGCCTGCTCGTATCATCCTTCGTAAGAAACACCACGACGGCGATGACGGTCATGCCGTTCCTTCTTATCTTCCAGCTCGTCTTCTCGGGCGGATTCTTCTCACTTCCCGACAGCGTGCTCGGACTTACGAATCTTACGATCACCAAGTGGAGCCTTACCGCCACATGCGCACAGGGCCGCTATAACGAGCTTCCCATGACGTCGCTGTGGGTAAGCATGAAGAAGATGGGCAGCGCGGAAGTCACCGGAGAGCAGATGAAGGAATACCTGATGACATCTCCCGACATCGTTGAGAACCCCGAAGTGGCAGTCGCGATCCTGGCTATTCCTGACGATGCGGTCTTCAACCTCGGAGACATGCTCGCTGTCATCGAAGCCAACAACGGCGCTTATGAGATCGAGATGAAGTCAGGCGAGCTCAATTACACCGCCAAATACGCTTCCGATCCTGCGATCGTTAAGAACAGCTGGAGCATGCTCGGATTCGAGATCCTGGCATACATCGCCATCGCGACAGCCGCACTCGAGTTCATCGACAAGGACAAGCGATAATCGTTAGAAAACAGTAACACTCCTGTTAATTGCAAATCACGAATAAATTATATATTATTACGTGATTGCAATTTAAAGGAGGCTCCTTATGGGCGAAAACAAATGGATACGTGCCGCTATCCCTGCGCTGCTCTTGCACTGCAGTATCGGTACAGTTTACTGCTGGGGTACATTCTCGAAGGAGATTGCCAATTATATCGGCGCTGAGAACGGAGACGATGTTCAGTGGGCATTCTCACTTGCTATCTTCTTCCTCGGTATGTCTGCCGCTTTCCTTGGCGACGTAGTTGAGAAGGACATCAAGAAGTCATCCCTGATCGCTACCATCTGCTTCACAGTAGGTATGGTCGGAACAGGTGCAGCTATTCTTCTTAAGTCACTTCCCCTCATCTTCCTTTTCTACGGATGCATAATGGGTATCGGACTTGGTACCGGATATCTTTCACCCGTAAAGACTCTTATGCTGTGGTTCAAGGATCGTAAGGGTCTTGCTACAGGACTTGCAGTTGCAGGCTTCGGTCTTGCAAAGGCGATCGCAACACCTGTAATGCAGAAGCTCCTTAACATATTCAACAACAACCCTGCTTACATGTTCTTCATCATGGGCGGTGTCTACTGCGTAATGATGTTCATAGGACACATGCTTCTCAAGAAGCCTGAGGGCTGGGTCGAGTCTCATGAGAAGGGCGGCATCAAGGAGTTCTTCGCGACACTCGGAAAGAACTTCAAGTACTCTTTCTCCAACAAGACATTCATCGGAATCTGGATCATGTTCTACATCAACATCCACTGCGGTCTCGCTCTTATCTCTCAGGAGAAGGCGATCTTCACTTCAGTCGGACTCACAGCCGGTGTAGCTGCCACATTGGGTTCCGTTACAGCTATCGCAAATGCAGCAGGCCGTCTGGGCTTCTCAGCGTGGGCTGACACATTCAAGGACAGAAACACTATCTACAAGCTGATCTTCATTCTCTCGATCGGACTTACAGCCGCTACAATCCTCACACATGGAATCGAGAACAAGATCGTTGTTCTGTGCGTAGCACTTCTCATCATGGTAAACGCAGGATACGGCGGAGGCTTCTCCAACGTACCTACACTTCTCTCCGACCACTTCGGAATGAAGTCCATCTCCGCAGTTCACGGCATGTGCCTCTCTGCATGGGCTATCGCAGGACTTACAGGCAACCAGATGGCTACAAAGATCCTCTCCATGTCAGGCGAGAAGGATGCAGTAACCGGTTACTATCCCGCCGAGTGCTATCAGAATGTTTTATACGCTACCTGCGCTCTTTACATCATTGCTCTTATCGTCTGCTTCGTGCTTGTAAAGGCTCCTAAGAAGGAAGAAGCAAAGGCCTGATAACAACAGTCCTGCAGCAACATCCACCACGGAGTGCTGCTTAACAAAAACAGTAGAAATACAAATAAGACCCGCCATCGTGTAAGAAGCGATGGCGGATTTTTTATGCTTTTCGCGCCACAGCACACGGCCGAAAGAGATGCCGCATGCAAGCGAATTAAATACATGGATAGAAGGTATAACGTTCGTTGAAGTGTCGATCGAGTAAAGATACCTCACAAGGTCCGTGCAGATGTTGTCGCGAGGAAACTCTGTGGGGCGAAGCTGCAGTCCGTTCGGGAACACGAAGCTTACCACGATGAACAGAGACATACCTATAATGAGGTGCCAGCACATAGCGAAGAACTCCTTCTTATCCTTGAAGAAGACGTATGTGATAGCGAGCGCCATAAAGGGAAACCACAATAAGTAAGGTATGATAAACCCCTCGACGAAAGGGATACAGTCGTCGAGGGGTATGTTTATGTATGTTACGTCGTGCGTCATCTTCTCAGCGAGGAAGAAGAACGGCATGTATATCGGTACGTACAGTACGAACTGCCAGTACTTCAGCTTCTCCTTAAGCGTTTGCTCCATCGGTCTTTGCAACTTCTACTTTCACTTCTTCTATCGGGCCGGCGTCCGAGATCCTGATCTCGTCACCCTCGGCGTCAACGAGAGCTATTCTACCCGATTTGATGACTCCGTCAAGAAGTGCTTCAGAGAAATTGTCTTCGATCATGGACTGCATAACTCTCTTCAGAGGTCTTGCACCGTACTGCGGATCGTAGCCCTTCTTAGCAAGAAGCTCCTTAGCAGCATCGGTAAGTCTGATCTCGATTCCGATGTCGGAGATCCTCTTTGCAACCTGTGCTGTGAGAATGTCGACGATCTTGATGAGAGCCTCCTTGCCGAGCATTCTGAAGAAGATGATCTCGTCCACACGGTTGATGAACTCAGGTGAGAACGCCTTCTTGAGCTCGTCGAGAACTGTAGTCTTCGCATCGTCGTAGGACTTGCCGCCGTACAGCCTCTCTCTACTTGCCTCGTCCTGATCCTTGTCGTCCGCCGCCATGTCGAAACCGATCTTTCTTCCGGCAGCACTCGTGAGCATTCTTGCTCCGATGTTACTCGTCATGATTATGATAGTGTTCTTGAAGTCTACGACTCTGCCCTTACCGTCTGTAAGTCTTCCGTCATCGAGCACCTGGAGCATGGAGTTGAACACCTCAGGGTGCGCCTTCTCAATCTCGTCGAAAAGTACAACAGAGTACGGGTGACGTCTTACCTTCTCTGTAAGCTGTCCGCCCTCGTCGTAGCCTACGTATCCCGGAGGAGAACCGATGAGCTTAGACACATCGTGCTTCTCCATGTACTCTGACATGTCGATACGTACGAGCGCATTCTCGTTGCCGAACATGACTTCTGCAAGTGCCTTGGCAAGCTCCGTCTTACCTACACCGGTAGTACCCAGGAAGATGAACGAGCCTGACGGCTTTGTAGGATCCTTAAGGCCGAGACGTGATCTTCTGATTGCTTTCGCGACGGCTGTGACAGCCTCGTCCTGGCCGATGACTCTCTTCTTGAGCTCTTCCTCGAGGGTACGAAGCTTCTCCGCGTCTGTCTCTGTGATTTTCGAGACGGGGATGCCGGACCACTGGGACAGAACGTCAGCGATGTCGTCTACTGTGAGCGTACCTGTGAAGCCCTCACCGTCAGAAGAACCTGTCATGGACTCGAGGTCAGCCTTAAGCTTGTTCTCCTCATCACGAAGAGCTGCAGCCTTCTCGAACTCCATGTTATCTACAGCGAGCTTCTTCTGCTCCTCGATCTCCTCGAGGCGCTTGCTGAGCTTGTGCTTCTTATCCGTTACAGCGAAGTTGATCCTCTTACGGGCAGCAGCCTCGTCGATAAGGTCGATAGCCTTATCAGGAAGGAATCTGTCGGATACATATCTTGCAGAGAGGATGACCGCCTGCTCGATAGCATCGTCAGGGATGTGGATCTTGTGATGCTCTTCGTACTTTGTGCGAAGACCCTTCAGGATCTCGATTGCTTCGCTCTGTGAAGGCTCATCTACGAGTACCTTCTGGAATCTTCTCTCGAGAGCGAAATCCTTCTCGATATACTTGCTGTACTCATCAAGTGTGGTAGCGCCGACGATCTGAAGTTCATTTCTGGTGAGCATAGGCTTCATGATGTTAGCTGCATCAAGTGAGCCGCCTTCGCCACCGCCGCCTGCACCGATCAACGTATGGATCTCATCGATGAAGAGAATTACGTTAGGGTCGGAAGAAGCTTCCTCGAGAACATTTTTTATTCTCTCCTCGAAATCACCTCTGTACTTGGATCCTGCAACGAGAGAACCCATATCGATACTGTAGACTGTCTTGCCCTTGATGATCTCAGGAACGTCGCCCTGTGAGATGGCAAGTGCGAGGCCCTCAGCGATAGCCGTCTTACCTACACCGGGATCACCGACGAGGCAGGGGTTGTTCTTCGTTCTTCTTGCAAGGATCTGCATGACGCGGTTGATCTCCTGCTCTCTTCCGATAACGGGATCGATCTTGCCGTCTGCTGCCATCTGAGTAAGGTTCTTACCGAACTTATCAAGTGTCTTGCGACCGCCCTTGGCGCCCTTCTTGTTAGCGCCTCTTCCGCGTGCGGCAGGAGTCCTTGATGATGCAGGGCCTAAGTTGCCTTCACTCTCGGAAGAAAGGAAACCGTCCGCTCCGTCGAGGTCGCCGCCTTCAGACAGCTGGCCCGAGAGCTCATCGATGATGCCATTGACGTCAGCACCCATTCTGATAAGAACTGAGTTTCCTGTAAGAGCCTTGTTTGTAGCTATAACGAAGAGGAGATGCTCAGGCTTTACGATTCCGTTATCGCCGATTCTTGTTGACACCTCCATGGCATCGTTAAGAAGTCTCTTGGACTCGAGTCTTAAAAGTCTCAAGCCGTCCTCTACTTCGTAGTTGTTAACTGTATCCTCTACAACGGAATCGTCGAAGCCGAGCACAGATGCGAGTGCTTCGAGTGTGACTCCGTTACGCTCGAGGATGTCTGATGCAGGTCCGGACAGAGCGCTTGCTCCCGCGAGCAGATACTCTGTCGAGATCATGCGGTTGCCGGATGAATCGGCAAACCTCTTCGCGTAAACAATGACGCGTGTTGTTTCTTCAGTGAGTTTTATATTCATGAAGCCTGTCCTCCCTTCATAATGTCACGGATCAGCGCTGCGCGTGCCATGGATTTGTCCTTCGGACGCGATCCCTTACCTGCTGAATCCGAATAATTTCTTCTTACTTTCTGCGTAAGCTTATTGATCTTCTTCCAGTCAAGATTTGCCTCAGATGTATCTACATAATCCTGTCCGAGTCTTAACCAGTTGATGAGTGTCAAAGCTTCCGCTGTCTCTATTCTTCTGCAGTAGCTTAATGTCGCATAAGCTCTGTAGTACTGATCCTCGACGATGCCCTTCTTCTTAGTGCAGATATTCTTTCTGCAGGACTTCTCGAGCTTGATGATATCGTCCTGGACCTTCTGTGCCTTATCGATGATCTCCTGCTCAGTAACGCCGAGTGTAGCGACGTTCGTCAGGATGTAGATACCGCTCTCGCGGATACCGTCCTGATGAGTCATAGGGATCAGCTGCCAGTCGTATTTCTCGACTCTTCTTGCAAGTACATTTACCGCTCCTTCTGTCTTCTCGATGCCGGGAAGTGCGAGCGTCATGATAAGCTGCATTCCTGTACCTACGGACTTTATCTGTGATGTAAGGAAACCAAACTTATCACTGTAAGCGATATCCATGCTCTGCTCGAACTTTACCGCGAGCTCATCAGCTCTCTTGTATGCAGTGGCAACGTCCGTGCCGGGCACCATCGATACGATGCTGATGTGATCTGTGTTGTTGATTACCACACCAAGACCTTCAGTTTTACTGATGAGATATCCTGTCTTCGCATCAGAGTTCAAGAATGCATAACCGGAGAAGAACTGGTTATACAGATCTGCCTTCGCTGCATCGTCGAGCTCATCTGTTCTTACGAAGTTCAAGTCCATCGAACCTGCGGCCTGTCTTACCATACCTAGAACATTCTCGCGGTCCGAGTCACTCATCTTCGGAGGGAACGGGAAACCCTTGATGTTACGGTTAAGGATTATCTTCGTTGACAGTACTACGTCCATGTTTTTTCCGTCATTCTCGTACCACATATCAGTTCCCCTCCTTTCTTGACTTAAGTTCATCACGAAGCTTGACCGCGAGTGCATAATCCTCAGCCGCTGCCGCCTTCTTCATCGCGTCCTCAATCTCCAAATCTGTAAAGCCGGACAGATCCGCATCCTTTACCTTCTCGAGGATGTCTTCCTGCTTCGTCTCAGGCTGCTTTGCTTCTTCCTTAGAAGGTGCAGCTTCCGCGGTCTCCTGCTTATCATCAGAAGGAGCTGCTTCAGCCTTTGTATTTAGCTTGATATTTGCAGCTTCGCCGGGCTTTCTACCCATATATTCGCTTGAGCCTTGACGCTTCAGGATATCCTTCAGGATGCTCTCGTTGAATGTGTTGTAACACTCGATACATCCGAGTTGTCCGCCGGACTCTAATTCTCTTAAAGTAGTTCCGCATCTGGGGCATCTGATCTTCGCATTCGCGAAGTCCAGGTCAGAACCGGAGGAGAACACACCCGGGAAATCCCCGAGCATCGGGAAAGCCTGATCGAATAACGAGTTCTGTCTTCTGAAAACCTCGTCAACCTTTAACTCTCTGGCACAATCTTCGCACAGAAGCACGCCGTTGAATCTGACGTATGAATTACCTATCTGCGCTCCGCATCTTGAACACCTCATTGTTGTTCTCCTTTCGCTTCTTATATCAGCAGGCCGGCAAGTGCATTTCTGAATACATCCGCTCTGACCTGCGCTCTGATATCTGTATCAACTTTGACAAGTGATCTGTCCGATACCGCGGACATGATCGATGTCGCTTCTCTGGGCTTGATCGCTCCAAGTTCTACTGCATTCTCAAGGAAGATCTTCGCCTCCCGCTGAGTCAGGCTGTCACCTGTAGCTTCGATGATCGACTTTATATAGTCCTCCGCGCCGACCGGCTTGATCTGTGTGATCGTGATCTGACCGCCGCCGCCTCGTCTGCTCTCTACTATGTAGCCTGATCCCGTCGAGAATCTCGTAGAGAGGACATACGTTACCTGCGAAGGTACGCAGTTCGCCTGTTCTGCCAGCATGCTTCTGCTGATCGTCGCACTGCCGTTATTCTCTTCGATCATCTGCTTGATCATGGCTTCGATTACATCTACCAGCCGTGCCATCTATATGCCCTCCTTTGACTTTGACTTTCTTTGATATTACTATTATCACTTCAATGTCAAAGAATGTCAAGAACAATTTTGACAAAAATAAAACCCGGCGTGAGCCGGGTCGTAAGATTACTTATGATAGAGTTTCTTGGTCGCGTACACCGGTTCGCAGGTGATATTTACACCGAGCTTTCTAAACACATTCTCATCGACCGTCGACAGCATCGTGGTCGAATGTGCATCCGCATTCTTTAAGTTATTGAGCTGCTGCATAGCAAGCTCCGCAACCGGGTTAGTAGTAGCAGACATCGACAGCGCGATCAGCGTCTCATCCATATGAAGTCTCGGGTTATGGTTACCCATATGATTAACCTTCAGATCCTGAATAGGCTCGATAACATTAGGTGATATCAAAGGCATGTTGTGATCGATACCTGCAAGCACCTTCAGGGCATTAAGCAATGCAGCAGAAGAAGGACCCATGAGGTCTGTCGTCTTACCTGTAACCATACGTCCGTCAGCAAGCTCGATAGCTACTGCGGGACCGTTAGTCTGGTCAGCACGCACCATAGCAGCACCTACACAGCGGCGGTCTGCAACATCGATGCCTGTCTTATTAATAAGAAGCTCTAACTTATTAACATCAGAACCATCAGACAGGCCCTGCTTTACAGCACACTTAGCCTGGTAGTAACGGCGGATGATCTCCTGCTTACTTGCCTCGCAACAAGCCTCGTCATCAACGATAGCAAAGCCCGCCATATTTACACCCATATCCGTGGGGCTCTTGTAAGGGGACTCTCCGTAAATCTTGTCGAAAATCGCATTTACTACAGGGAAGATCTCTACGTCACGGTTGTAGTTAACTGTAGTCTCACCGTAAGCCTCAAGGTGGAACGGGTCGATCATGTTAACGTCAGAAAGGTCAGCTGTTGCTGCCTCGTATGCGATGTTAACGGGGTGAGCAAGAGGCAAGCTCCAGATAGGGAATGTCTCGAACTTAGCGTAACCCGCCTTAATTCCGCGCTTATTCTCGTGATAAAGCTGAGACAAGCAAGTAGCCATCTTTCCGGATCCGGGACCCGGAGCCGTAACAACGACGAGCTTATGTGTTGTCTCGATATAATCGTTCTTTCCGTAACCGTCATCACTTACGATGAGCGGGATATTGGAAGGATAACCTTCGATGGGATAGTGCTTATAAACCTTAACTCCGAGCTGACGAAGTCTCTTCTCGAACTTCTCAGCAAGTGTCTGACCTCTGTACTGTGTGATGCAGACGGATCCGACGCACAGACCGAACTCTGTAAATGCATCTATGAGTCTTAATACATCCTGATCGTATGTGATTCCGAGGTCGCCTCTGCGCTTACTCTTCTCGATAGCGTCAGCGTTGATGGCGATGATGATCTCGACGTCTTCCTGAAGCTTCATGAGCATCTTGATCTTACTGTCGGGCTCGAATCCCGGGAGTACTCTTGAAGCGTGATGATCGTCAAACAGCTTTCCGCCGAATTCGAGGTAGAGCTTTCCGCCGAACTTCTCTATCCTTTCTCTGATGTGCTTACTCTGAAGCTCCGCGTACTTGTCACTGTCAAATCCGACCTTAAACATCTGCCTTTACACCTCTCATTACGATTACCTTGTGTCCTTCGGGCTTTCCTTCGAGGATCAGTTCCGAACCGCCCTCTTCGATCTTGTCGCAGAGCTTAACGAACTCATCGACTGTACCGATCTCACCATAACCGAAGCCATCGCCTCTGTAGTGCATCGGGATCGTGATCGAAGGATTGATCTGGTCAGCCATCTTCTTAGCCTGCTTGGCATCGATGGTATAGAAGCCTCCGACAGGGATCATCAGGACATCACAGCCCTTGATTCTCTCTATATCTTCGTCTTCGAGATCGCATCCGATATCACCCATGTGGACCAGACGCAGTCCGTCCACGTCGACAATTATAACATTGTTAAAGCCCCTTAGAGCACCTTTTTTATCATCGTGAAAAGTCTCTATAAAACTGACCATGAAAGGAGTGTCCGCGCGGGTAACCGCGAGTTTGACCTCGTTAAGTCCGAAGTGATCGCCGTGCTTATGAGTCGAGAGCACCTGATTGGCTTTCTCCTTGAGCGGCGCATACCCGGGCACACTGCCCGCCTGATAAGGATCGATGATCATGGCAAACCCGTCCTTCTCGAACTTAAAGCACGAGTGCCCCAGATAAGTAATCTTCATGGAAATCACTTCCTCCGAGCTTTATCTTATATAAAGATAATTATAACCCAATGAGAGGGAAGTTATATTTCAATTAACAGGAGATGCGAAGCAGAGAACTGCCGTACGGGTATAGACGACTTCATCCGAACGTAAGATCCTTACATCACAAAGAACATACGATGCCGCTCCGGAAGGCTCGGTCCCATCCCAGTGGAAATACAGTTCAACAGTAAACCCTTCTTTAGAGCTGTTATATGTAGCACCTGTAAAAGGATTAGTAAAATCGTAATAGTCGCCCGGCAATACATAATCAACGCCGCTAACATCAGCGGTATCACGGGTATAGTATCCGAAGTGAACATATCCTGAATCTACATCGGAGTTGAGACTGTTGCCTGAAGAATCGTACATCCTGTATATGGCGCGGCTCGTAAAATTACCATTAATGAATTCTTCATCCCCTTCAGAAATAATATTCCACGCCCCGTCAGCTCCGCCCGGAATTTCATAACTGGAACTGATAGTCTCACAGTAACCCCTGTTTCTCCTTATGACAAGAACCGTTCCTCCATTGTCACGAGAATCTATCGCAGGTTTAGCATTCCCAGGCATACCCGATGCTATCCATACATCGCCGCGGCCTTCTATATATGTGTTGGCACACTCGGCACGAAGTTCGTCAACAATGGTATCCGCCAGAAGCTGAGCACGGCTTAAGTCATTCATGTGAGTATAGATCTTGGTGATAGGAAGAATGAGCAGCACACAAGACCCGGCAAAGATCGACGTCAAAGTCATCGTGACGATCAATTCCACGAGTGTAAAAGCTCTTTTTGATCTTCTTCTGCTCTTTATCCTTCTCATAGATCAACCCGCTGCCTCATAAACTGTATATGTGTAATTGCCATACGTATATGTGTAGGTGTTAATCTTACCGTCATTGCCAACACTCGTTGTAGCAACCAATTCTCTGTTAGCCGTAGTCCCGGATGCTATATCCTTCTGAAGATACTGCATGGCAGCGTCCGCTCCGTTACGGCTTACACTTGCATTAGCCTCCGATCTCGTAGCCCATGCGATTCCTTCTGAGAATACAACCAACATTATGGACAGCAACGTAAACGCTACGAGAACCTCTGCCATGGTCTCGCCTGAATTATCACTAAAGATATGCATTGTCTTTCTGATAATCTTCATTTCAGTACTGCCTCGTATACGATGTTCCTGAACCCTTATATGTCGCTGTATAAGTATATTCAGAATTGCCGACATGTGATGTGATTGACAGCCGGTAGACATGATTCGTAGTATCGATCTCAGCTACGCTGATAATAAGGTCCGATCTTCTTATGCTGTTGAACTGCTCGGTTGAAAGATCTATCTTGCCTTCACTAATTAGCTTGTCTATTGACTCTCCCAGACTGGTTGCTTCAACATAAGCCTGATCCTGATAATACTGTTTATCGGCAGAAGCCCAGAGGGAATTCGTAGTCATCTTAAGAATAACTACACCTGTAATAATAATGATCGCGATAATAGAAACCAGAACAAGACTCGCGCCATCATTACCGCGCATAATTACAGCGGCGGCTCTAAGAGATGTTGATGTCTTTCGCAAGCACCTCATTGGAACCACACTTTATGACTTGCCATAATAGCCATCGCTATGGCTATATAACGAACGTGAATCTGAACCCGTCCAGAATGTAGCACTCGAAGCATTAAGCCCTGTTCTATTACTAATAATATAGAACTGAAGCGGTATCTTTGCTCCGTTAAGTACTATCGTATTTCTGAAACTGGTGGTGCCAAAAGATCTGGTATCGATCGCCGGTGAACCATCATAACGAGGATACTCATACATCCATTCACCATTGACATAGAATAGCGCAGGGGAATTCTCATTCTCAACATATGCCACATAGTAAACAGTATATCGCTGAGTCAAACTCATTCCACCGGCAGAATTGTGTGTTCCTACTCCGATAATAAAGATATATGGCTCACCGTTAGCAGCGCCTCTGCCACAGCCTAACAGCTGAAGAACCTTATCTCCCCACTTTTTATCAGTTCCGCTATTCCAGAAGACATTATTACCATCGGTAGTCGAGTTATGCGCTGCATTGCCATCATCCAAACCATACAGTTCCTGCATAACAGCCTGCGCAGCAACTCGGGCTTCATCAGCCTTCTGTATATACTGAGCCTTTTTGGCTTTTCTAAAATAACCCGTAAGTGCAGGGACTACCATAGCTGCAAGGATTGCAAGAACAACAAGAACAACTATAAGCTCAACGAGCGTAAATGCCCGCTTGCTGTCGATTGATGATTTGATAGTCTTTCTCATAAACCCAATCTCCCTCATAACACACCTATTCAATAGTAATTTTAACCCCGTAAGCCATATACTTCAATAATTACAGAGTTACGTTCTGTGAACAATAAGTCACGAGTCCGTAAATATATAAAACAGAAACAGTGAGCTGCCAATATCACAAAGAAAAAGCCGGGGAGACCCCGGCTAGTTTCATTAATCAATCAAATGACTACATTATGTCGATGCTGCAGCTGTCCAAGAAGGAACACCACTTGTAATAGTCAATGTATAAACGCTACCATTGATTGTTACAGAACCACCGGTAATAATACCATTAGCACCATAGCTGAATGAGAATGCTGTAACTGCACTGGTGTCTACTCCTGCGAGGTCAAGAACCTTGTCGCCATAACCTGTAGGTGTAGACTGAGTAATTGTTCCTGCTGCAAATGTGCCTGTAGATCTACCATAGTACTCTGTTACTTCCGCCTGGGCTGCACTATAAACTGTAGATGCTGTCTGATATTCCTTCTCTTCTCTAGCTCTCTTGATGTAGCCTGTGAGAGCAGGTACGAGCATAGCTGCGAGGATAGCGAGGATAACCAATACTACGATAAGCTCAACTAATGTGAAGCCCTTCTTTGACTTACTTGTAATCTTTTTCATCTTTCTGTCCTCCTTCGTATGAGTTAAGAGTTATTTGTCAACCGAATCAATTTGGTTTGATCGTTTGTTATGACTGCACTATATCAACTGGAAAAACCGATTTCAATAGCTTCAGGCCACAATTAACCGTCGCTTAACAATCTGTTTAAACAAACCGCCGTTTATTGCTAATTCGTAAACCTGTGGCCAATCAGTAAACATCCACGGAAACCCCTTATAAATCAGGCCTTACAGCGGTTTTCTCTCCTCCGGAAGGCCCTGATCTCGCCCCTCTGTTAAGAAATCCGCACCAGCTCCCCCGAACCCTGATTCCACCAGAGAATTGATCATTTCCTTAGGAATTTTATTATTCTTATTGCTCTCTATAATGTCCTTCTTTTCATTCATATAAGCTCCAATTCCGGATTGCGCATAAGCGTTCTTATCATCGCTTTATGATCATCAACATCTATGATTCTTGTTATAGTAGTAATCCTTTTCCCGGCATCTTTACTGGACGCTCCACAGTGATACACCTTCATATCCTTTGTTCCCTCATCCAACACAATATACCTGTCATGAACCCGATTCAAAGATTGCAGGAATGTAATTGATCTGCCTGGATTCTCAGTAACATAGTCTTTATACTCAGCCAAACTGAGTCTAGGCCTAGCCATATTGTCACTTATTATCGTTATCTTCACATTTTTCTTGGAATGTGCCAAGTGGTGTAGTGTCTTTGTTCCTATATAATCGTCGATAATCGTTATCTTACTCTTGGCGCCTTTATATATCTTCTGATATGCTTCATCTGCTTTGAATGGTTTACCGTCGAGAATAAGGATTTCTTCATCGTTAAGGCCTTGATCAAAGAGCTTCATGAATTCTGATAGTTCGTTTTTGGAAACCATAGATTCACGTATTGTTTTAATTTCATTGGAATTCTCTTCAACCTTATCAACCAATGCATAATAGTTCTTCTGCAACAAGAAAGGTTGATTCTCTATATAACAATCCTTCAAGGCCTTAAACAAACGAATGAGTGTCTTACTTTGTTCTACCGCAAGACTACCCTTCAATACCGTCATTAGCATATAGACTCCCTGCTCTGTAAATGCATGTATAGGTTTTGATCTCCCCCCTCTAATTCCAATCGTCTGTATCGAAGTCACATTTTGTGACTTCGATACTAAGGCAATCTCTTCTTTAGTCAATTCAAACATAAAATCATCAGCAAATCGATCAAGATTTCTCTTCACCTGTTGGTTAAACGCCTTGGTTGTATATCCGTAAATCTCTGCAAGATCAAAGTCTAGCATTACTTGCTGGCCACGTATGATATATAGCTTATCCTTCAAAGTAGATTCATTTACGATCATTGATCTGTCATTGTTTTCCATAGCTATATTCCTTTGGTATATGTTTGATTGTACCCTATTCCATTGGTATAATCAACAAGCAACGGAGGCCTGATATGGATCATCAGCTGGATGTTAACAGACTTAAGAAATGCAGAGAGAAAGCCGGATTATCAAAGAGAGAGACCTCTAAGCGTGTCGGTGTATCTCAGCCGGCATATTTAAGATATGAGGACGGCTCACGCACCCCGTCAATTCAGGTGATAACGGCAATCGCGAGAGAATTAAACACTTCCGTTGACTACCTCACCGGTAAAACCAAAGAGAATGCTCCTGACTTTATTTATACGGATAAGAATGTCTCGCCTACTCTGTTCTCGATAATCGAATCGTGTAAAGACTTCGACGAGAAAAAACTGGAATTACTTAAGAAATACTGCGACTCACTGATATAAGCTTAACAGTGCGATTATCCTGTCTCCGAACAGGGCCGCTGTAGCAAGTCCGTAAGCGAGAAACGGCGCGAGTTTCATCTTGGCACGGGCGCCAGCTTTCTTAATAAGCAGAAGATACATACCATAAAAACCTGAGATAAACATACCCACTATCGCCCCTGCGACCGTATACCTCCAGGCCAGATAAAGCCCTGCTGCAGCCATGAGCTTAATGTCGCCGCCACCGAATGCCCCCTTAACCAGAAGCGCTATTATCAGCATCGGTACCGACATACAAACGGCACCTATAAGATGATCCAGAAGACCCTGCGTACTGAAGCCTTCTGTCACAAAGAAGTTCACAATCGCAAGCGCCGCTATGAATATAAGCATCAGGTCAGGCACGATGCCCTTGTTGATATCAGCTGAAGCACATGCTACAAGAGCGAGTATAAAGAGCGCCGTGAAAATACTCCTCAAGGTGAAGCCTAACACGAAGAAAGAACAAAAAACAGCGACCGCCGCAAAGATGTAAAACACCGGCGACGGCACGCTTCTCAGATCTTGTATTAACTTACAGGAAGAAGTCTTATCAGTCGTCATTGTAGGCGACACGCTCTAACTCTTCCATCGATGTGATGCCCTGCTGAACAAGAAGCTCGGCAGCCATTCTCAAAGTCTTCATGCCCTGGTTCTTGATGGCATACTGCTTCATCTCTTCAGCCTCAGCATTCTCGGCTATCATCTTACGCATTGCCTTATCGACGACAAGGACCTCGTGAATGGCGGTACGACCGAGATAACCCGAGTTATGGCACTGACCGCAGCCCGCACCCTTCTTGGCTCCGGGAATATCGTGTCCCAGGAATTCTATCTGTCTCTGGGACAGCGGCTCCGGCTTGGCACAGTAAGGACATACCTTACGCATGAGTCTCTGGGCTACTACACCTACAAGAGCGGACGAGAGCATGTACGGCTCGGCACCGATATCGATAAGTCTTACGATCGTCGATGCGGCATCATTAGTATGAAGTGTTGACAGTACCAGGTGACCTGTAACGGCAGCTCTGATGGAGATCGATGCAGTCTCGGCATCACGCGTCTCACCTACCATGATTACGTCAGGGTCCTGACGCATGAGAGCTCTAAGTCCGACTTCGAATGTAAGACCTGCAGTAGGATGGACCTGAACCTGATTTAATCTAGGCAGATTCTTCTCGACAGGATCCTCGATGGTACTGATATTGATCGGCTTCTGAGAGAGAGAGCCGAGAGCGTTATAAAGCGTAGTGGACTTACCTGAACCCGTAGGACCCGTAATATAGATAAGTCCGTTAGGCGACATAAGCATCTTGGTGAACTTGTCGTAACACTCCTGAGTCATACCGAACGTCTGGTTGTTGTCGATAGCAACTGCAGACATGATAAGTCTCATAACGACCTTCTCGCCAAATACCGTAGGGATGACGTTAACACGGACGTTGACAATCTGCCCCTGGATCCTTACACGGAAGTGGCCGTCCTGAGGGATACGCCTCTCGGCGATATCCATGTCACCCATGATCTTGATTCTGGCGACAAGTGAATCCTGAACATTCTTCTGCAGTGTGATGTAATCAATGAGCGTACCGTCGATACGCATTCTTACCATAACGTTAGTCTCGAATGGCTCGATATGGATATCGGACGCATTATCCTGGAAAGCCTTATCAAGGAGTGAGTTAACGAGGTTGATGATAGGAGCATCATCGGCACCTGCAGACGTATCGATAACGAGTTCATCAACATTGATACCCGCAGTATTGGCGTTCGCATGCTCGGCAGCCATACGGGCCTTGATCCCTGCATACTGGTAGTTGATAGCTTCCTTGAGAGGTACTTCCTGTGCAAGGACAGTCCTTACCGGCATACCGATCGTCTGTCTTATATCCTCGATGGCATAGAGGTTAAGAGGATCGTTAACTGCAAGGATTACTTCACCGTTCTCCTGACCGATGGGGAGCATAACGTACTGCTCTGCGAGCTGCTTGGGAATAAGCTGAACAGTCTCGACATCGATCGGATATGCGGTGATGTCAATAAGCTGGATATCAAGTCTGTCGGCGAGCGCAGACAACATCTGAACCTCGGTAACATATCCCAGGTCAAGAAGGACCTGACCGATTCTCTTACCGCCTGATTCTTTCTGTATTCCGAGAGCTTCTTTAAGCTGGTCTTCGGTAATATAACCCGCCGAGACCATCAAGTCGCCTATACGAATCTTGGAATTGTCTGCCATGATTATCCCTCCGCTCCTGCAGCCTCTACCGCATCGGAGACCATCGCCTCGTAGTCAGCCACATCTGCCATATATAGTCGAAGACTCACACGAAGTCTTGTATAATCAGGATCAATATATTCGACTTCACCCGTCTCCTCATCATAATGCTCAACCGGATCAATAGTCATCCACTCAAATCCGGTTATCCTAATAGCAGGTTTAGTACACAGATCATCGATAAGAGCCTGACAGGCCTCCGGTGAACCAGTCATGATAAGTGTAAGATCTGCACCCTGTACACCCGAATAAGAAGTTGAAACTGCATTTGCCCTAGCTTGATTATATGGAACAAACAAGCTTTC
This sequence comes from Clostridiales bacterium, assembly GCA_017552455.1. Taxonomy (GTDB): domain Bacteria; phylum Bacillota; class Clostridia; order Saccharofermentanales; family Saccharofermentanaceae; genus Saccharofermentans. Next base: position 41,841 of record JAFZPX010000017.1, on the reverse strand, counting down.
AACCTCAACAGAAGGTGTAGTACCGGAACTTGAACTGACAGACCCTGATGCCGTCAACCCCAGTCCTGTCGTCGTAATAGGAGTAGGTGTGGGCAATGAATCTACAACCGAATTAATCTGTACTTCATATGCTTCCGAATAGACATACGGTGTTTCCTCAATCGGACCAGTCGGCATAGTAATCTCCAATGACTCAGGAAACAACCCGAAGCTTAATACATAATTTGTCGCCATTCGGTCGATAGTCGAACTTGGCATGATCTCATAAAAACCTGTTGTAGAATCTGACAAGTCTGTTACGACTCGATCAAATGCAGATTCTGCACTAGTTAAGTTAATTATCTTGTTCCTGTACTGAGTCTTAAGTATCTCCGCCTGCTCAATATCATCCGATAAAGATCTGATATCTGTTATAGCAGGCTTTATCAAATACCATGAAAAGGCAAACAACGCACCGACAAACAGCACAATCGCTATCGTCATCTTGTCTTTTTTATTGAGGTTAGTTTCAAACTTCGCCATATCAGTTCACCTCCCCTTCTGCATCGGAAGGAAGCTCTCTTCCGGCGAGGGTACATACTACATTGATCTTCCACGTCTCACCATCGGCTGTGATGGCATAGCCTGTGTAATCGACATTCTCGAATATATCCATGGACATGAGATCAGCTATAAACATGTTTATGTCATCTACTACCGGCGAAGATGCCGTAACACTGAATACTCCGGTTGACGCATCATACGAATTGATCTCTATATCAACGTCGTGAGGAATAGCAGCTTCGATAATTCTCTGATTGATAGAAGAGTCCGGTATCGGATATGATTCGATATCCTGATGAAGCAGATCTGCCCCGCCTTGTATCGTTCCCATCTCTCCCATGTTCTCATACATCGCATCGTACTCTGCTACCTGAACAATAACATCAGGGTCCTGAATATAGTCGTTAAGCTCTTTAAGTTCAGCCTTCTTTGAGGCTCTGATCGCCGTAACTGCAGCTAGGATTATTCCCGCCAGAATAAAAAAACCAACAAAAGGAATTATGAGCTTAACAAGACTGCCCTTATCTCCTTCCTTAGCAACACTCTGCTTGGAAGCCTTAAGAACCGACAGTCTCTCGTCAATCTTACGAAGACCTGCAATCGGATAAACATAGAACGGGAACGCAGCCATTCCTTCAGAAATAGATGTTCCTGCAGGAGCAGTAATGACGGATATGTCGATCTGACTGTCTATGTTAAGTATGTCATTCGACAGTGATGTAACCTGCGGCTGGGTCAAACCCGCAAACAGGACATCCTTGACCGTTGCTTCAATATGCTGAGCTGACATGAACTGTCTGATGGACGATATGGACGAATAGATCTCTCGAGCGAACTCTGGCGTTCCGGGCTGAGCGAATACTCGCGATGTCGAGTCGTAGTAGAACTTACCCTCGGCAAAGAAGATCGTGACCAGTGAATTACCGTCGAGGATCATGTAGATGACCGTCTTGCCCGCAGAAGCCTTGGTCAGGAATTCAGTCGCGATATGCACGCCGTTATGGATGGACTTAAGCTTAAGTCCCGCCTTGTCGAAGATATCGACATATCCCGTTACGAAATCAGACTCAGCCGTCTCATATATGATCTGCTGTGTCTTGGCCTTACTGTCCTTGCCTATCAGATACCAGCCGGTAACAGGCTTCGTGAATCTTCCATATTCGGAATCCGCCGTCTCCCTCTTTATAAACGCTGTTGTCTTCTTATCTGACAGGATAGGAGCATCAGTTCTGTTAGCACGAAGCTGAGGACTGTTAATGATGAGCGTTACCTCAGCCTTCGGAAGCTTGTTCGTCTGCCACACTGTCTTTATCGTCTGTGTGAGCATATCCTTGTCCATAACTACACCGTTAAGAACTGCTCCCTCCGGAAGCGGCGCAGAGAACAATTTGGTAGCCTTAACACCGCCCGGCGTCGGCGATCCGGTCGCTACCTGAATATTGGTATTTGACAGAAATACTACTACAGCCATTTACATACTCTTCCTTTCTTTACGAACCGGCACCGATCGTCGAATAAGACTGATAGATCGGCTGTATGATAGCGATCATTATGAAACCTACTATGGTTGCCATAACGACTATCATAACGGGCTCAATATACGAAGTAAGGCGTACAAGCGCCTGTTCGGAATAGAAATCAAGATCATTGGCGACAGACTCTAGCATAGGACCTAACATACCTGTCTCCTCACCGACCTTTATGGTAGCCGGTAGTTTACTGACGAATCCGTCAACGTTCTGCAGAGATGCAGACATCGGGGAACCTCCGAGGACCTGTCTCTCGACCTCCTCGAACTGCTTCTCAATGTATTTGTTACCGATAGTACCCTTAGATATCTGAATACAACTGTAGATCGGAATACCGGAAGAATACAGAGAACTCATTGTACGGGCGAATCGCGCGGAATAGATTACCTTAAACAGCTTGCCCCATTTGCCCTTACATTTGATCATATCTATTGTATAAGCGACGATCGGAATCTTCTTTACTATTTTGCCGAAGATAACTATAAGAACAACTGCAACTATTAATACATACCACTTGGTCTTGACGAAATTAGATATCGCCATGAGAATTCGTGTCGCAAGAGGCAGTGTTCCCATTGTCGAGAACATATCCTCGAACTGGGGTAATACATATCCGAAGAGAATGGCAACAACAGCTACGATCAACACACTTAGTATCTTAGGATACGTAAGAGAGTTCTTGGCGGTCTGCTCCATCTTAGCTTCGCTTGTATACTGATCTGCGAGTCTCAGGCATGTCGTATCGAGTGTACCGGATGTTTCTGCCGCGCGTATCATGTAGATAAGAAGCGGAGGAAACGCAGGTTCCAGTTCTTCCATAACATTAGAGAGCGCTACGCCCTGTACTACGCGGTCACGCAGCCTAATATACAACTGTCGCTCATAGGGTGTAATGGACTCGTCATTGGCGACGATCTCAAGCGCCTTAACCAATGTGACACCGGCCTTGGTAAGAGTTCCCAGCTGACGGCAGAAATCTGCCAGCTTAGGCTTCTTAAGAGACTTAAGTGCAATTTGCTTAGTGACAGGCTTAGCATCAAGAAGCAGCAGCCCTGAATCATGAAAACGTCTCTGAAGATCTGTCTCGTCAGCAGCGTCGGCTTTACCTTTAATTATCTTGCCCTTACTGTCTTGTGCCTGATATTTATATTCCGGCATCCGTCAAGTCCTTCCTTTTCCTCTCTTCTTACTCTGCGTCAAAATGCAATATCTCAAATGAGTAATAAACATTGAACTCGCCTTCCACTCCTGCTGAGTATCCTTCTGAAACACCCGTGTCAGTATAGATCACTCTGTACAGGCCATTGCGATATTCGAACTGTAAAGGCGCATTACTGCTATCATCCCATGAATAAAGTATTACTTCTCCGCCCCTTGTAGAAATATCGGCAATCTTTTCTGCCGCACCGTCGACCATACCATTGGAACTATAGGGATCATATATCGACGTAAGTTCACCATAGTACTCTGTTCCGACAATTCGGAGAGCTTTTCTAATATCTCTGGCCTCTTTATGGGCCTGTCTGGCTCCGGCATCAACTATGGCCCAAGCAGCTAAGACAGAAACTGCAACAAGCACAACGACAGTAATGAGAACGATGCGGAAAATATCCGCTATCGCGCTTCTCCTGTAAAACTGTGTGCCTTCAACATGCACTTCATGAGACGATCTGTCGTCCGACACAGTTCTCTCCCCCTGCCGGCATATGACTACAGTTATCCAAACTATGTCATATTACCTTTATATAATTAAATATAAGCACGCTAAAAACAAGTGTCAAATAAATTTATTGTTAAGAAGATGTCTATACTGTTACACAAAAACGGCACTCTCTCGAGTGCCGTCAAACAGCTTATTCGCTTATGGGGTTTGTTCATCCCAATGAGCATATATGACACAGTTGGACATTATCCGCTGATTCGTGAAATCGAATACAGTTCCACCTGCAGCTGAATCATACCAACCGGAGAATGTGTGACCCTCCCATGTCGGAATGGACGAAGGAACTGTTGCATACCCCTCATGAGCTACACGCTGCACTACATCTTCTATCCCGGTGTCTTCTCCATAAACTAACGTGACTGTATGAACCCAACGAGCATAAAGAGTAGTATCACCATCAACAGAAGTAAACGGTGTCGTCAGACCCTCATCAGTAAACCATCCGTCAAACACATACTCATCTCTTGTGGGCTCTACCGTTACAATCTCTCCCAGTCTATACGCCTGAGGGTCGATAGATGTACCGCCATTAGTTACAAATGTAATGGTTCCTCCCCACTCTGCATAGAGCGTAGTATTGCCTGTAATTGCCGTATTTGCAAAATCGAAGGCAACCGGATTACCCGACTCATCAAGATGCTCATACCAGAACAATAATGTATACCCGTTTCTTGTAGGAGCAGGAGTAGGCTCTGCTGCATATCCGCCATCGACAACAGACTGATCATCAACTGCTGAACCTTCATTACTGTTGAATGTAACAGTAAAGAGTTCAAGTATTCTGAATGTCAGTACTCTTACTCCTGTATAGTTACCGGTTCCGGTAATAGTAACAGTAGCGGTTCCGTGAGCAGTGTTAGCATCATAAACAACAGTATAGTCACTTGTTGCATCAAGATCGGTCGTCCCTCTGGTTACTGTTACAGCAGGTTCATATGCACTTCCTCTTTCCGGTACACCCTGATCATAATACAGACCTGCATCAACATCATTTACAAGACTTGCCGTAAACTCATCGGAAGATATATCTGCAGGGCTTATAGCAAACTCTCCTGTTGCAGTGCTGCCGAAATAATTATTAAGACCGGAAATGAATACTCTCGCTGTTCCCGCATTAGTATTATCCTCATATCCAGTTACTTCATAATCAGTATTGGGTTCGAGAGTGATTCCATTGTAAACTACTGTCATATCAGAGACGGTCGGCTCTTGGGATGTTCCATCATACGTATACACACCATTGACAGTAATCGTTGCACCGGATAAGTCAGGAGCCGCAATTGTGAATGTCCTTACTATTTCACCTGTATAATCACCATGTCCGACTATCGTAACCGTTGGAGGATTACTGCTGTTACCATCAGAAACATTAGTGTTATTGCTATATCTCAATACATAATCCTCACCACGTCTTAATTGGTTACCCGCATATTCAACCGTTACCTCAGGTGTAATCGGACTGCCTGTATAAGGTACTCCGCCATCCGGAACATCTAATGTAACAGTAAACTCATCCTCATGGTTATGAATGTCACGAGGAATGATCGTAATCTGTCTCGGTCCATAAACACCTGTATAGTTGTTACGACCGACAATGTTAAGAACAGCTGTTCCTACATGAAGATTATTACTGTAATTCAGGATGTAATCATCCGAATCCAACGGAACTCCGTTAACAAGCACCTGAAGATTAGGAATAGTAACATTACTGCCTGAATATTCTACAGATATCGGTTCATCATAAGCATTCCACATATTACCATCTACCATCAGATCGACTAATGCCGTAGAAAGGTTGGGGTGATCTGTGTCAATTACCGGCCAATCTCCATAATGATCATTACCCATAAATGTTCTGAATGGGAACCATCCATTCTGAGTTAAAGTAGGATCGAGCGGATGAACCGTATAAATAGTATTTCTATTTCTGATATAGTAGTATATGTGTGTGTTGCCATATTCGTCCGTCCACGACTTTGACCCCGTGTCATATCTGGTTGCACTCGGTATAGCCCACGCAATGTAACGTCCGTCATCATGTGAATCTAACTCACTCTCATCAATATTGCCTACGCGTGGCATCATATTGCTGTTAACTCCGGTAAGCGCATAATTAAACATACCATTGTTGCGATCCCATCTAATAGAATTCCAATTGTTATTAAAATCTATAAATCCGGCATAAGCACCTGTATTATTCCCTGTGCCTATTATCGTCACCAAGCCTGTAGAATATGTCTGATGCAATGCACCTTTCTTATTAGGAGTATGGATATATCCGGCAAATCCGCCTACATATGAGTCTCCTCGCACTGAAGCGGTAGTATAACACTGATCAATCGCATTGATTCCGGTGTCTGAATATCCAATAAAACCGCCAACATAATTTAATCCGGAAATATTCTCTTCTCCGCGCATATACTGACCATATGATGTATGGCCTCCGACAATACAGTTCTCGATATGACCGTTATCAGCTCTTCCGATCAATCCTCCCGTACATCCCTGTCCTGTACCAAGACCGTTAGGTCCGCTTCCGCCGCCGACAACAATGGCCGTTGAACGACTGTATGATAAATAACCCCTTATCAAGTGACCTATGGAACCACCAACATTCGATCTGGCTGAATAAATATATGAATTGGCATTGTCACAAGTTACGATTAAATATTGGTTACTGTTATTATTTCGACTGTTATCATTTGGAACAGTACTATTCTCTGCACCTACATATGGACCTACTGTGTTATCAATCGAACCAACTCGTCCATATGCACCGCCAACTCCGGCAATCTCAAAAGAACTTATCGTACTGCCCGCGAGGCTTGTTCCTCCGGCAAATACTCGGCTTCCCTTCTTAATGTTAACTTCCACCTTACCATCGATGACTCGATAGATCGCACCTTCACAGTCAAGATAGCCTACAGCTCCACCTGCTTCAATACAAAAGCAGAGAGAAATATCTGAAGTATTCCCTTGATAATCACCTATGCTCGTAAAGTTTCCGTATATATCCTGATCAAGATCAACGGTAATACTGCCACTAAGCTTGGCTCCGCCGGAAACCTCACCAATAGCACCGCCGACCCTGGCAAGGCCCGTAACAGAAGCGCCTGAATAAACTATGCTGACACTTCCGTTAATCGAAACACGCTCCTGAAGCGAATCTGCACTTGGTCTGACTATTCCACAGAAACCGCCCACGGCTTCACCTGAAGAATAAACCACTTTAACTGTCTTTACACTGTATGTGCTGCTCTGCAAAGAAACAGCAGTAAGCTGGCCATAGCAGCTGCCAATCCAACCGCCTATCTTTTCTGAGCCTGAAGTAGACACTACACAGATACCAATGCTATCGGCAACCGTTATATCGTTAACAACAGCTCCTGTATTACTGTTCTCATCACCTATCTGTCCTATTATTCCGCCGATCGATCTTCCTGCACCCGATACCAGCATTGAGTTTGGTACACTCCTGTTAGGTGCACTCGGATTCACTGAATACGGATTAACGTTTGCACCCGATCCGCTTATGGATATACTTGCAACCGTTCCTCTTAATACCTGGCCGATTGCTCCTCCGATAAATGCATCTTCGTTTACACCTATTGCCTGAGATTGAGAAACCGGCTTGCCCGTATTCACTTCTACAGATACAGACGAGATGGTCGGATTATCAGTGGAAGTGCCTACTCTTCCTAATGCGCCACCAACATACCTCTTACCAACAACTGCATTATCTCCGCTTAACGTAACGGATATACCGGCGATACTATTCTCTGTCAGACCTACGGCACCACCGACACATTCATTACCGATAACTCCACTCGAACTACCGGTACCTGAAGATGATATGCTGCCGACTGAAGACAAATTATACCCGATTGCTCCGCCGACTCTGTCTGATCCCCGAATAGCCCCGCCGTAGGTAACACTTATTGCAGAACTGGACGTAACACTTACATTGTTCTTTCCAATTGCCCCGCCTACATTAGATCCGGTTGCCGTAATGCTTGCAACTCCAAGTCTGACAGTTATGGATCCGACTCCTGAATCCCCGTCAACAGCACAACTGACAATTCCTATAGCGCCTCCAAGATTAGCATCAACTGATGCATCTGAAGCTGTCGAAGATATAGTAAACGGAGCACTTACTGCACTGATATCAACAGTGATGCTGTTCGAAGGATAGCAATTTGAAAATAATCCTACGGCACCTCCTACATTCACAGATCCTGAGATGCCCGTTCCGGAAGCAGTTCCGGAAGCAGCAGTTACACTAATCGACTCTCTGTATACGGCACCCTGTGAATTAACAAGACCGACTGCACCGCCAACATTAGCACCGGTACCGATGATATGTGACTCAGAACGAAGCACTACATCGACCTTTACGTATTCATCATAAGCCTTAATATCACCTGCGAGGGATTCAGCAGATGAATGGGAAGCTCCGGCCGTAGATGAACGAATCTCGCCGACAGCGCCGCCAACACACTCTCCACCATCAATATTGAAGATTATTCCTTCTGTCGAAGGCATTGTAACGTTACAGTAGTTTGCACAGTTCTGTGCACGAAGCATACCAACTGCACCGCCAACAGCTATCGAAGAACCGCCACCCGTAACAGTAAGACTGGGAACGGATGTCGAATTACTGCCTCTCTTAAGAGTAACTGATGTATATGTAGCATCCGCTACAGTTCTAAGAGTCTCTCCGCATACACCACCTACAAAGGAGCCTGTACCTATTACGGATGAAGAACCGTTGACAACAGTAGTAACTGAACCGGCATTGTATTCCTGCAATGATCCTGCAGCACCGCCGATAAAGTCCGCTCCGCTTACTGTTGTATTAGCCAAGATCGACTGAACCGTACCGGACTGAGAGGCTAACTCATATCCGATAGCGCCACCAATGAAGTCATTTCCTGAAATGGTAGCGTTTACATTATTAGAATAAATCTTACCCAAATTAGATGATGCATTACCTATCGCTCCGCCGACATGATAATCACCCGTGACAGATCCGTGATTCTCTGCATAAATAACAGAACTTGCCATAATTGAAGAGTTCGCACGGTACATACTTCCAATAGCACCGCCGGCACCATCGTAAACATCGGCACCATGATCTCCAATATCAGTTATTCTGGGGGCAGTTCCGATTCCTAATGCGTTATTAACATTAATATAGTAGCAGCCGTCGAAATCAGAACCTATGCCGCCGACAGCACCACCGGCACCATAACCTTCGGCTCCGCCTTCAGCTCGGATGTATGTTCCTCGGTTGATAACGCTTACCGCATACGTTCTGCCGTCATGTTCCGAACCTTCAATATAACCGTATGCACCGCCGCAACTTGACAATATGTTATGCGAACTTACATTTCCAATCTGCGAGCCCGGCTCATTAATAACATTGACAAAAACAGTATCAACCCGACTGTTCTCATCTCGTCCAACCGCACCACCGCTTGAAATAAGCGTTACATTAGGGTGACCCGTATCCAGATTAGTAGTGGCGATTAGGATCTTGCCATAATTATGTACTCTGATACTTACATACTCACCCGCAGCGACATTATTAACATTACAGTCACGCATATAACCGACTGCACCGCCATTGCCCAGTCTTCGTGACTCGTTAACATCATAACTACTTCCGTTTCCGAAGCTTATCAGGAGCGAATTTGTCGGAAGAGTAACATCGATTATATAGTCGAAATTATCCTGATTGATAAACGAGAACGAACCCGTATCAGCATCAGAATTAGAAACAGATGCGAATTTGTTGCTAATATTATATGTGAGCGCAGCATTCTCGAGATAGCCGATGGCTCCGGCAGAAGTATTCCATGATACCACGGAGCATGACATCGAACCGGAAGTATAATTACTCTCTCTTGGCAGTACTCCGATATTGCTTGCAGGAACATCCGCAGGATTAGCTCCATTAACAATGAATCTCGCATTAACAGTATTAGTCTTGCTGTGTCCGATTATTCCGCCGACATATGTATGACCGACAATAGCGAAAGATCCATTAACCTCTATTGTTCCGTTAAGTAAGCCGTTATTTCCTTCATTCTTTCCGATTACACCGCCGATGCCTTTCATGAACTTCATGATCGACCAATAACGGCCACCCATTACTATAGGATTATTCATAATGATCACAGCATCATTATCAATACCGACCGTTCCCTGATTAAGACCGACAAGACCACCTATCGGTTTATCGTCAAAGTCCTTGTTTCTTCCATCTCCGGATTTCGGGCGGTTAACAGAAGTCTCTGTAAGCTGAACAGAATTAGGACAAATACTGCCGTAGTCATTCGCAGAACCGTCAGTAACATTGACCATTACCAGATTCAAGCTATTCGTAACAATATTCGTTATCTTACCTAAGTTCTTACAGATAAGGCCATATCCCTGATCTGTGCCGGTCCAGAACGAAGCAAGTCGCATCTGGACATTGTTGATAGAATACAGTCCCGTGCCGGTATCTGTACGAACAGCCGCAGACAAAACAGCATTACCCTTAAGCTCCTGAATAGCAGGGAATGATACTATCCTTATTGATCCGTTCTCTACCGGAGAATGATAATAATAACCGGTATATCCAAGCAGTCCTCTGTTGCTGTTTGTTGACGACGCGAATACCTTAACTTCGCTTACCGGCATCGTCGTGGCTGTTCCGGGGATATACCAGTTAAGATCCCTGGCAATGAGGTAATTGAAGTGATGTTTGTTGTTATTATCAGTTATCCTGCGAATGTTCGACAAATGTCTGTACGAAGTGATTATAGCCGTTACAGTCTGATTGTTGCTTACAGCACCTGCAAAACTACCGCGGATACCATTAAGATCATCGCCATACTGAAGGTCACCAAACAACGTGTTGACTACGCATCTATCATCAGTGTCCAATCCGGCCTTCTGACCGTCGTTTAAGTTATAACAATAAGCTGTATGGCCGCCGTCTCTAAAGTAAACTCGCTCAACCCCGGTGAAATGAACAGGATCGTCTATAGCTCTGGTAGCGACGATCGGATCCTTTCCATCTGCTACTAACTCAGCATAGATATTGGTGGGATTAGCGAATAATCTCGAAGAGTCATACATGGCGTCGGCGTTAACCTGATAATCATTACGAGTCATCATACAGTCTAACGACAGAGTATATACGGTATAGCCGGTCATGGGATTAGCATATTCAGTAACTGAAGCACGAGCGTCACCCGTTACTGTCGTCTTCGTTACGGGGAACTCATATGTAACAGTTGTACCATCGCTTTGGGTAACTTCGAACGAAGCCACTCCCTGCCGAGAGGTTCTGGTTATATTCATATCGTATGCAACGCCTTCACTCGTCATCGTCACACGCTCATAAACTGTAGATGTCTGTGTAAGAGCCGCGTCATTAATGGTCTTCTCATCAACGGTTATGGTGATGAGAGGATCTGTTCCAGAACCGATATTATCGTAGAAGTTAAGGTCAAACTCATCAGTAGATGAATGAGAACTGAATACGACCCAGTTGATATCAAGGGTCTCGCTGTTACGAAGCGTTACATCAGCAACCAGATCGGAATCTGCCTGAGGAAGAACTACCGATCCGACAATGGACGATTCGAGACCGTTAAAATAACCGACGCGAGTTGTATCTCTTCTGCAATTGTAGTCTGTACAAGGAAGACTCTTCCAAGGCTCTTCATCAATATATCCTTCGTGGCCTGAATGGTTACAGAAATCTGCCTGCCAACCCGTAGTCGCATTATTCTGCTTGCTGTAGAAGGCAGAAATAACATTCGCAGAATAGTAGATCGTTCCATTGCCATATGTAGCACTGACATCAAAGACTACGGATATTGTTCCACTGAATATCGTCTGATCATAAAAGCAGCTGGTAAGAAGATCATGAAGCTTCTTATCTTCTGTCCCCTCGACTGCTTTGTTAGGATTATTGGGGTTATATGTGAGTGCTACTGTATGATGAACAGAAAGGTTATCCTGCGCCTGATTGTTGAGGTATGAGATCTCGGCAGGAGAAAAACCATTCAAACCTTCTACCCAACTGCTTATGGTTCCATTCTCGATCTTCTGAGAAATGGCTGTCTGCGCCGCCTGATATACAGTTACAGCACTCTGTGAGTTCTCTTCAAATCTCGAGCGGTCAATGTAGCGAACCGCACTAGCCACACCGATCGCAGCAAGTATCGCGAGGATCGTGAGGACAACGATGAGCTCGACCAATGTAAAGCCGCGGCGTGCGCGTCTTGCTGTGGCGATTGAAGATGTTTTCTTCGTAACCCTCATGTCCCCTCCTAGAGTGTGCCCCGTGAAGACAGAATCCGACACTAGGACACATTAATCTATTATTAACTTCACTATAGACGCGAGGTTGTGGGTAGTCAAATAAAATTAATGTTAAATTGATGACTAAATTGTTACGGTCAAAATGGTGCTTCTGTCAAAAAACAAATTACGCGTTAATATCCTCATCAGCGCTGCCTGTAGAGCCTACAGAGCTTGCATCCTTGCTTACAGCACCGGGCTTAGCCTTGAGCGCGGGCAGGTTCCAAAAGCCTCCGAGAGCCTCGACAACCATCGTGATACCAACGATTACCATAGCTGTCCTTACCGCAGAGAACGGATTTACAAGGATCAGCACACCCAAACCTATCGCAGCGACGCCCACGATAAGGGACACCCACCACAGGCTTCTTATGTGTCTGATGATGAAAATCGCCTGGAACAGGTGGTCCAGACCAATGATCAGGATAATGATTCCGAAGATGATATTGAAGAAATTGAGCATTGTATCAGGCTGGATCAGCAGATAAATGCCCAGCGCACCGAGCAGCACGCCCGATATGATTGCAGGAACATCAACGATTCCCTTATGTTTCCCGATAAAGAACAGAATCAGTTCGAACACACTCACACCGATGATAATGAGAGCCGTCGCACGTGCCAGGATCCTTGCAGCCTCGTCCGGCCAAGCAATAAACGCCACTCCGATAAGAAGGAGCAGGATGCTTGCGATTATCATGTGGTTACGTACTGTTTTGATTCTCTCGGGACTCATGTGATACCTCCGTAAAACGGTCTAATTGTTTGTATCACATGTGCACCTTCCTTACAACACCCGCGGCGCCGTCAACCTCGACCTCATCGCCCGTCTTAAGCAGCATCGTCGCGTTTCCGCACCCTACAACAGCGGGAATACCGAACTCACGCGCCACGATCGCCGCATGAGACAGCGGCGCACCGATATCCGTCACGATCGCCGACACCTTCGAGAACGCGGGCGTCCAGCCGATATTTGTAGCCGTCGTCACCAGGATGTCACCCTGCTTAATAAGCCCGATATTATCGACACTGTCGATCACGACTACGCGTCCGCGAACCTTGCCTGCAGCACTCGCAAAGCCTTTAATATCACCGTCCGCAGCAGGACGTGCCTTCATGTCCTGCACATAATAGTCCGCACGCCTGTCAGGGTCCTTCACCCACTCATCCGGCTCGAATCTGCCCATCACGATATTCGGGAAATTCGGGTATTTAAGGTATCCCTCATAGGTCTCGCGCCTCCTGCGAAGCATCTCAAGCGGCATCTTCCCCGCACGAAGGCTCTCGAACAGCTCGTCCCACATGAACGTAAACACGTCATCTCCGAGCCCGTTCAGCACCCCCGCACGCAGTAGGAACTCCCTGAAAACGCAGAAGATATACACACCTTTGCTTCGTATCTCCTCGCGAAAAGCATTCGCCCCCGCGAAGCCCTTCACCTGCTTATCTATCCACTTACTCTTCCCCGGGTACTTCGCCTTAAACTCGGCCAAAGCCTCCTCGTACGCCTTATTCTGGGTCTCGAGCATCGCATACATATCGACGCCGCTCGCCCTTCTTTCCTCGATAACGTTATCCGGGAACGAAGGATCCTCATAGGGTCTCGGCGACATCAGCTCCATCTCGGAAGGACTTCTGTGGCCGCAAATCTTCACATATTCCTCTTTAGAAAGCCTGCCGGCGATAACATCGTCGATCAGAAGCATCGGCTTCATGCTCTCGACCACGCCCAAACACCCGCCGCACAAGCGGTCCGCCATCTGCTCACCCGCGACTTTCGCTATCTTCTTACGCGTTCCGAACAGCGGCACCATCTGCGTTCCGCACACGCCCAGAATCGATGCAAAACAATCCTTCACCTGCGGAAGCAGCTCGTTATCCCAAAGCCTCAGCAGCTCCTCGTTGCTCTGAACCGCGCGTATCTGCTCGATCTTCGCCCTCGCGATATCCGGCAGGTCGCGCACCATCTCGCGCTTCTGCTTCTTGGTGAGCTTGCACTTCTCCTTCGGGAAGAACAGCACCTTCATCTTGCCCCAGAAAGCCTTCTTATCGAACGGCGAGATCGGCACCTCTATGCCCTCGGGAACGTTGCCCGCGAGCTCCTTCATCGCCTCGAATGCCTCCTCGCGCGTCTTTCCGAAAGCAACCGCAATCGAGCACATCACGGAGATGTTCATGTAGGCCTGACCATTTATGTTATCAAGCCAGTCCGGCAGCCCGAGCATATCGTTAATCTTCTCAAGAACGCTGAAAGTCATGGGCGACACCGGCTTCATAAAGATCTCGCCCACATTCGTCCTCGTCAGAAGCTTATACCCCGACTTCGTGCCGTTGACTTCATATGTCTCTGGATCAAGCCTTCTTAAAGTCGTTATCGGGCGCGCCTGCAGGATGTAAACGACACCGCCGCTTACCGCCCACTCGATGTCCATCGGCATCCCATACAACCTGCGAATCTCCTGGCAGTACTTGCCGAGCTTCTTAGCATAAGGCGCAAACTCCGCAGGGCCGCTATAAGCGTACTTTATCGCGTTAATCCTGAATTCTTCGGCATTTGCCGCACCCGACACGAGCTGTTCGCCCTCGCCGCGCACGTAGTTTCCCACAAGCTCCTCGTCCTTGCCCGTAATCACGTCCGAAGTGAACACAACGCCTGCAAATTCAGGCTTCACGAACCTCTGAATTACAACGGCAACTCCCTCAGTGCCGTCTGCGTAGGCCTGTACGCGCTCATTTCGAGCAGAGGTCTGCACTGTCTTTATGGCTTCAGGAATGTCTTCGAACTTCACGTCCGTTACTGTCTCGTACTGCCCCGCATAGGAAGCATTCTCGCCGTCTTCGCTTATCGCGGAGGAGCGCACCGCGTAGGTACAGCTCTTACTAAGCTTCTCGAGGTCCGTGACAGTGGCCGTCTCCCCTGCAAGAAGCACATAGCCCTCGGGGATCCTGATCTTAGTGTGCGTGAACATATGCGACAGGGAACGCGCCTTGCCGCCTGCGTAACGAAGCTTGTCTTCACGTATGTTGTTAAGCGGATAAATCATAAGCCAAGTAAGAGGTCGATCCTCATGTCGATGTAGTGACGAAGCTGCTCTGGGTCGTCGAGGTCGATCCCGAAGTCACGTTTGATGTCTTCTTTCCTGTAAATTATGAGCTGCATCATGGTGGACATCTCGTACGCGATGAGCTTGCACTCCGCGTCCGTTTTTCTGCCCTCGAAATGCTTTTTAACATAGTTAAAACTGAAAGATTCCTGTCCGAGATCCCTTTTGAATAGGACAAAAGCCGTCACTGCCTGCGTGAACTTGTGATTCTGCACAAGGCACTCGGCTACAGCATAGTGAAGCTTCTTCAGAACCTCCCTCAGGGGCAGATCCGAGTTCAAAATCTGCTCCACATCCGCGCTCCCGAGGAAGTTTAAGTACCTGTTCTGGAAAGTCTGGTAGATAAGGTTCTCGCGGGAGCCGAAGCAGTAGTTGATCATGGCGGGCTTTACGTCAGCCTTCGCCGCGATCTGCCTCGAAGTTACCGCGAGCGGGTCCTCGGAAGCCTCCATAAGCTCGAAGGTCGCGTCCAGAAGCTTGTCTTTTGTTAACTGTAGTTTCTCGTCTTTCTTCATAATTAACACCTATTATTGAACACGTTCAATAATAGGTTACTACAGGTTTTGCCCCTTGTCCACAGAAAATTCCCCTTTTTTCGCTTCGAAACGCGATTTTGGTGGATCACTTTGGTGGATTTCCGCCTCGAAAAGAAGCGGCAGACCGTTTCCGATCTGCCGCCAGTGTGTGTTTATGAGGGCCCTTATTCAAGAGGTACGTGTTTTAGTTTGTTTTTTGTTAGCCCTCTGCGTTATTGTTTGTCTCAGCCTTCAGTCCGAGTCCGGGTGTACCTGCAAGCTTTGTGCCTGCGAAGGATCCGATTACGGATGAAAGATCGATTCCGAGGCTGTCGCCGATACCGTCGATCGTCTGCTTGAAGGACTTTGTGATATCCTCTGTCATCTTGGCTGTATTGCCCTCGCCATACATCGTAATGGAATCGATGTTTGCAAGAGGCTTTGCAATAGCCTCAGCTACGAGAGGATACATCTTACAGAGCATCTCGATGACGGCTGCTTCGCCGTACTTCTGCATTGCCTCAGCCTTCTTATCGATACCGATGGCCTCAGCTTCTGCCTTTGCACGGATTGCATCAGCTTCTGCTTCACCCTTGGCACGAATACCTTCAGCTTCCTTCTGCATCGCGATAAGGTCTGCTTCAGCCTGGATCTTCTTAGCCTCAGCCTGCTGTGCAAGCTCATACTTACGAGCCTCAGCTTCTTTCTGTCTCTTGAACAGCTCGACCTCTGCCATCTGCTGCTGACGATAACGCTCAGCGTCGGCCTGCTTCTTGATCTCTGCGTCGAGAGCCTGCTCGCGGACCTGAGCTTCCTTCATCTTCAGCTCGATCTCTTTCTCCTGCTTTGCAATATCAGCTTCGGAGTTTGCTACCTCGATAGACTTTCTCTGAGCCTGCTCCTGGATCTTGTAAGCGGCGTCTGCTTCAGCCTGCTTTGTATCCTGGATAACCTGGAGTTCGGATCTCTTGATAGACAGTTCATTCTGCTTAATAGCAATCTCTGTCTCAGAAGAAACCTTCGCATCGTTGGCTTCCTTGGCAGCCTCTGCCTGAGCGATCGCTACGTCCCTCTCAGCATTTGCCTTAGCAATGGATGCTGTCTTCTGGATCGTAGCCATGTTGTCCTGACCAAGAGCTGTAATAAGATCGTTCTTATCTTCTACATGCTGGATGTTGCAGGAGATGATCTGGATACCCAGATTGTTCATGTCTACCTGAGCCTTCTCCTGTACCTGATCACCGAAGGACTTTCTGTCGTTGCAGAGCTCCTTAAGTGTAATGGTACCGATGATCTCACGCATGTTACCCTGCAGAGAATCTACAAGCTGTGCATTGATCTGCTCACTCCTCATGTTGAGGAAGTTCTTCATAGCGAGCTTGATGCCCTCTTCATCTGTCCTGATCTGAACCTTCGCTACAGCGTCGATGTTAACACCGATGAAGTCTGCTGTAGGAACGAAGTCGCCCGTCTTGATATCTATAGAGATCTGCTCGATGAGCAGCTCGTCTTTTCTCTCAAGGAACGGGAGCTTCAGACCTGCTTTACCGATAAGGATCTTAGGTCTCTTCTTGAGGCCCGTGATGATGTATGCCTTGTTCGGCGGAGCCTTTACATAGCTCGTTGCGATAATGATGATCAGCAGAATAACTGCGATAGCGATCAAGATCGCGGGTATCAAAAATGTTGCCTGAATTCCGGCAGGCACAACCGCACCAACCAAAATCTTCATAACTTTTCTCCTATTCCTTATTCCTAAAATGTTTTCCTATCCCATATGTTCTCGCGAGGAACATTGAAGATATATTACCATCCCCCCGCCCCCGGTCAATACTCCCGAATCCAACTTAAAGATTTCTTAATAATTGCGTTGATAAGATGCCATCAGAAAATGACAAAGGAGTACCTTCACGAGATGTTTTGGAGGATGTTAAAGAAAGACCTGGCAGATAAGAAAGGATTAAATATAATCCTATTTCTGTTTATGTGTTTTGCTTCGATTCTGACTGTGGCAAGTGCGATTGTTCTGTATGCGAATTACCTGGGCAAGCCCGCCGCATATAACAAGATCAACGCTGCTGATATAGCGATAGTCGCACAAAGAGATCTGGACGGAACAGAAGCTAATCAGCAGGAAGTTCTCGAGTGGTTCCAAAGTCGCGCAGACGTTACGGATGTCGAGCTCGGACAGACTGTAAGATTCAGATCCAATGCGGTCTTCTTCGCTGACTTAAACAACGATGACTACAGCAAGATCGTAAACAGTAATTTCTATGCGTTCGATACAACCATGGAGCACGACCTCGTCACGGACTTGGACGGCAATTTCCTGAACCTTCCCTATGGCACGATCGCGGTGCCTCAGGACGTTCAGAGCACCATGGGACTTAAAATCGGCGATAAGGTTCGCATCGTCACACAGATGGGAAACATCTATGAGTTCACTATCGCCGCTTTCACCAAGGACATCGGCATCTCCAACTTCTACCGTCTGTTCTTTAACAATGAAGACTATCAGATACTCTTATCCGAGAGCCCTGTCATCTATGATGTATATCTTGCAACTATGCCTGAGGGAGGTACCAGCGTCGGACAGTCTTTGCTCATCTCCGCATTCACGGAAAATGAGTCAGACTTCGGCTCTATCGAGGTCTCTGATTCCCGCCTGGGATTTAACGGCGCGAACGACAGCTCTAACGTAACCAACGCCTGCATGATCATAGTAGCCGTCTTCCTCATAATCATGGTCTTCATGACAGTAAGCTTCACCATCAAGACCGCCATCAAGAACGAAGAAAAAGAGCTCGGCATGCTTAAGGCACTCGGCGTTGAATCCGCTTCCTTCAACTGGCTCTTCGCAGCGAAATATCTCGCGTTCTCACTTCTAGGTACGGTCGCAGGCTTCTTCGGAGGAATACACATCGCAGGACTTTACTTAAAGTACCTCGCCTTCAATCTTCTTAAGCCGGAAGTTACACCCATGGTGATCACGGCTCTCATCGCATCACTTATGATCTTCGTTCTGATAATCGTCTTCGTCACACTCGCACTTAGAAGGATGAAGAAGATCAGCATCATGGATGTCATTGCAGGCGAGAACAGAGGAGAGAGATTCGGCAGACTTCCGGGACTTTTCCTTCACAAGATCAAGAACATCAACATCCCGTTCTACCTTGCTCTTACTGACCTTCTTACAAAGATCAAGAGATACTCATTCCTTATCCTTGCATACGTTATGGGCATCACTCTTATCATCATTTGTCTTGAGCTTGAGAACACAACTAATAAGGAATATTGGATAACAAAATACTGGGGACAGCCTCACTACGACTTCGCGATCGATCTTCCGGATGATGTTATGGAGACATACATCGAGCGTGGCGGCAGCATTAGAGGCGCATACGACATAATGAACGAAGAGATTGAGGCTGCGGGCATCCCTGCCGAGATCAACTATCATCAGACATATGGAACCACTTCTCTTACGCATGAGGGAAACACATACGAAGTCTATCTCGAGTGGAACGCTCCCAGTAAAGTTAACGGGGAACTGTATGAGGGCGTTAATCCCGTTCTTCGTAACGAAGTCCTCCTTGATGCTTACCACGCAACAAGCTTTGGAATAGATGTCGGCGACACTGTAAGCGTTGATTACTACAAATACAGCGATGACGGTCTGACTTCATCGCTCGTTACCGAAGACTTTATTGTTGTCGGTCTGTATGACGGTCCGGAAGCATATCTTGCTCTTACGTGGGGCGATGCTTTCGAAGGGTGCGCCAGAGGCGAGATCTACCCTTGCGGCTGTGTTATCAATGCCCCCGAGGATCAGCATCCTCAGGTCATCGAGCAGCTCCGCGACCTGTTTGGAAAAGGAAGTATCCGTGACCATGATGAGCACACCGCATTCTGCCTGAAAGATCTTCATGATATGTGGGCGATGCTCCTCTCTATCATCCTTCCCTTCATCGTTCTCATGATGATCATGGTCACGGTACTTTATATGTCCGTTAACATCCTTGATGAAGTCCCGGAGATCGCACTACTTAAGTGCACGGGCTTTACCAACGGGAACATCAAAGCATGGCAGCTTATAAGAGGACTTCTTATCCTCGTGTCATCAGCGATAATCGCGGTGATATTCGACAACACCATCGCGCTGTTCCTGGTAACAAAACTGTACAACAACATGGGACACATAATGCGTCTCATACCTAACAGAAACATACTTAACTACTACATCCTGATACCGTCGATCATCATCGCGGCCATCCTGCTTGTACTAAGCATCGTATTGAAGAAAGTTAACTCGATTGAATTATGGAGGATCAGAAATGACTAATACAGTATTGGAATCAAAAGAGCTTTGCAAAACATACATCGTAAACGGCTACAGCAACAACGTTCTGCAGAACGTCGACTTCAAGCTTAACGAGGGCGAGTTCACAGCGATCATGGGTCCTTCAGGTTCAGGTAAATCAACTCTGCTTTATACACTCTCCGGCATGGACAAGATGACATCCGGTTCAGTCAAGTTTGACGGTGACGAGATGGCGAAGATGAACCACAAACAGCTTACTAACTTAAGACTTAACAAGATGGGCTTCGTGTTCCAGCAGATGTATATGCTTAAGAAGCTGTGCATCATGGACAACATCGTTCTTCCCGGCTATCAGGCTGGAAAGAAAACAAGGGACGAGGTCAACGACAGAGCGCGTCAGCTCATGCACAACTTGGGGATCGATGACATCGCTACCAACGAGATCTGCGAGGTCTCGGGAGGACAGCTGCAGCGTGCGTGCCTTTGCCGTGCACTTATAAACAGCCCCAAGATACTTTTCGCAGATGAGCCTACGGGTGCACTTAACTCCAAGGCTTCCTCTGAAGTTATGCGCGAGCTTAGAAAGGCCAACGCAGAGGGAACTACCATCCTTATGGTAACGCACAGCGAGAAGGTAGCCGCAAGTTCAGACAGAGTAATCTATCTCGTTGACGGCAACATCCAGGGCGAGCTGAACCTTGGAAAGCAATCGGACGAGAACGAGACTTCTGCACGCGAGAGAAAGCTTAAGAACTGGCTCGATGAGATGGGATGGTAATGATATGAGAAAGCTTTTTACAACGATAACTGCAGCCGCACTGTGCCTGTCACTTACGGCATGCAACAACCCCGTCGAACCGCTCACATCGGGTCTCGACACACCCGTTACTCCTGTCGGCAACTACAACACGGATGACAACACGCCCTACACCGATGAGGGCACACCGGCTGAGCTTATTAACGAGTTCACGACAGACGACGGGATTTGCAATGTGAAGGTATACGACTGCTACTTCGAGGTGACGCTCGACGAGACTTCATGCACGCCCTACGAGGCAGGTGTCGCTTACGGAAAGGCGGTCAATATTATTAACCCTGATATCGCAGAAATGACGGAGCCGTACATCTTCGAGAACATCCGCATGGCGTTCCCTGACATAGGCGAGAACTACGATCCTGTTCTTGAGCGAATTAACTCTTTATTTGATTCCATCGATCCTCATTATCAGGACGAGATAAGAGGCTTGTGCGATGAGATTTGCGGCGACGTTCACGGCATCTGCCAGGACGGCCAGATCTCTGTTGAAGAACTTACACTGATGAACATGGTTCCTTCCGCGCTCCGCCCTACTGCATGCTCCGGACTCGCGCTCTGGGGAAGCAAGACTGAGACCGGCGACATGCTTGTCGTAAGAAACCTCGAGTGGCTCCTCGGGAGCGACAATTCCATGGGCCGCATTCACTGCATCCTGCACATCAAGAACGGCGAGAGGACTGTCACCAACGTAGGCTTCCTCTGCCTTTTCTTCAGCATCACAGGATTCAACGATAACGGAGTCATGATGGCGACTCTCGATGCAGACTCGGAGTACGCTTACGACTATGAGGGACGCACCTGCTATGAATACGCTATCCGTCATGCGCTCGAGGCTTACGACAACGCTCAGGACTGCGGTCAGTACATGGTCGACAATGCCGCGACTTTCACTTTCAATCATAATATTTTCTGCACTGATGCGAACGGTGCTTACTGCGCAGAAGATGCTGTACTTCAGATTGTTGAAGCAGGCACAGGCGCTCCCTGCCTTCGCGATGCCAACACACCTTTAATGAACGATGTCATCTGGGACAGCCCCGACAGTCTTTGCTGTGTGAACTCTTTCGTGACAGAGGGCAACTACGAGATGATGTCAGGCTACTACGTTAACGCCGTAAGATTCGCGCGCTACAACGAGCTCGTCTTATCACAGGATTCGTTCTCCGTTGCAGAGCTTAAGAATGCCATGACAACTGAGCAGGTCGACACCATGCTTTACGGCTCGCCGATAGTCCAGAATGTGCACCGCGATAATTTGACGCAGATGTTCATAATCGACTATCATACAGGCAACGTACAGATTGTATTTACGGGCACGGAAGGCGTAGTCGATCACCCCGTATTTACCGATGTAGGAAACATTAACGATTGGTGCTGATCACGCATGGATATTCTGCTTATCGAAGACAACGAAGAACTCGGACAGCTCATATATGACTTCGTGTCCAACTCGGGTTATTCGACCGAGTGGGTAAAGTCCGCCGAAGACGCTCTCGATAAGCTCACAGACAACACATATAAGCTGCTGCTCCTGGACGTTATGCTCCCGGGGCAGGACGGCTTCACAGCATTAGCCAAGATTCGAAAAGAACACAACATGCCCGTGCTCATGATGAGTGCGCGAACAGACGACGACAGCAAAATACTCGGCATGGATACGGGCGCAGACGACTACATCGCGAAGCCCTTCTCCATCCCCGTTCTCCTCTCGAAGATAAAGGCCTCCATGAGGCGCGCTTACGGCGAAGACAACGAGCGCACTTTGACATACGGGGACCTGTCCGTCGACATCAAGGGACGCACCGTAACACGCGGCGGAACTCCCGTCGACATCAAAGGAAAAGAGTTCGACATACTCGTGTATCTTATGCAGAACAAGGGTAAGGTCGTAGACAAGAATGAGTTGTTCGATAATGTGTGGGGCTACTACAGCGACACTGAGATGAGCTCGCTTAACGTGTACATAAGATGGCTTCGTGAGAAGCTCGAAGACGACCCCAAGGAACCCAAGTACATCAAGACTGTGTGGCGTGTAGGCTACAAGTTCGGCGAGTGACATGAAGCAATACCGGAAGTACATAATAGCGGTTATCATCTATTTCCTTGTATGGGCGGTGTTCGCGCCGTGCATTGGAACGAAGATGACCAAGAGTTCTTCCAAGAACCGTGTTGCTTTCATGAACAGAATGACCGCTCAGATAAACGAGACCGGCGACACCAACGTCTATGACCGGCGTCAGTTTAACGATGACGATATCGCAGACAATGTTGAAGTTTATTACCTCGATGAGATGGGCACCGATGTCCACCTTGGCGGCGAGAATAATACATATGTATGGACGCTCATGAACGAAGACGGAAGCGTCAAAGGCTTCGTAAAATACGAGTACTATCACGACCCGAATCTTCGTTTGATCGCGCTTGCAGAGATCTCGCTTTTTATCGCAGGTATCCCGCTTCTTATCTTCGCGATCTATGTTTACTTTAATATCCTTCGTCCGTTCCAAAGATTCTCGGAGTATCCGGTCAAGCTGTCGAAGGGTCTTGCGACTGAAGGAATACCCGAGACGAAGAACCGTCTGTTTGGGAAATACGTCTGGGGCATGAATATGCTTAATGATAAGCTCGAAGCTGACCGCCGTCAGATCGACCGCCTTATGTACGACAGAAAGCAATTTGTCTCCATCATCGCACACGGAATCAAGACTCCTGTAGCGAACATCAAGCTCTACTCAGAAGCTATCGAGACCGGTCTTTACAAAGGCGGCGTTCCCGATGAGAAAGATAAGGAAGTCGCAGCGAAGATTGGAAAGAATGCCGATGATATCGCGAAGCTCGTAAGCGAGATCCTTGATGATCCGGGATCACTCAAGAGTTCGTACGAGCCTGAGATCAGTTCGTTCTACCTCGCCGACATCAAGACGAGAATAACTGATGACTTCAGCAACAGACTCAAGGTAAGCAACATCCCCTTCTCCATCGAACTTCAGGGTAATCCGATGGTGACAAGCGACTTCGAAGCGGTCGCAAGATGCATCGCACAGATAATGGAGAACGCCATCAAATACGGCGACGGCACAGGCATCGCGATGAAGCTGTACCGCCAGGATGACATGACATTCATAAGTGTCAGGAACAACGGCGCGACTTTATCTGAGAGCGAGCTCCCGTTCGTCTTCAACTGCTATTGGAGAGGCTCTAACTCCACTGAGAAAGAAGGCAGCGGCATCGGTCTTTATGAAGTGCGTTCTATCATTCGCACTCTAGGCGGCGACGTCATGATGAAGGTCGAGGGCAACACCACGGAAGTATTGATCTATCTGTAAAAGCTTATGAAGAAAACCACATTAATCCTGTCTGTTGTCCTCGCATTATTAGTCGCTCTTCTTATCGTACTCATCTACTATCCGATCCACATGCAC
Organism: Clostridiales bacterium; assembly: GCA_017552455.1. Classification (GTDB taxonomy): domain Bacteria; phylum Bacillota; class Clostridia; order Saccharofermentanales; family Saccharofermentanaceae; genus Saccharofermentans. The sequence continues at coordinate 17,509 of JAFZPX010000017.1, read as the reverse complement.
AATAAGATGAAAGCCCTTGATTATGAAGTCTGGGGCGGTATGACGGATGAGCTTACTGACAGTGAGTTTTATGAAGATATGCAAAGCGGGAAGTCTTTCTGTTTTATGGGCGACAGTATCACGCGCGGATCCGTCATCTGGGATATCCCCTGGTACGAGCCTCTTCTTCCCTACATTAACGGCGATGTAAGTCAGCTCGCTGATGGTGGTTGGGTAGTAAATGATCTTATCAAGCGCGCAGATAAAATACCTGAAGCTGATGTATATGTAATAGCAATCGGAATAAATGACATCTTAAGTCCATGCGACGAAGGTGTCGCAACTACCGCGGAAGAATACACGGCGTCTTTGCAGGAGCTTCTCGACTGCGTTACTGCAGTCAATCCTGAGGCGAGAGTTTACTTTATCTCCCCCTGGATATACTTTAACGAAGACCCGGATGCGCGCGGAGAAAGTTTTCGCGAGGCGCAGCTCGAGTGGTGTAACGGCAACGATTCCGTCTATATCGACCCGCTGCCTGCTATGCTCTCCGTGATGGACGAAGAGGGCGCGACACGGTTTATGTTTAACGGATGTCACCCGACCGCACCTGACGGCGTCGGCCTTTACAGCTACGGGGTGCTCGAAGCGGAGCACTTACGTCGCGTCGGGACTGTGGGTTAAGCTTATCAGAACAGTGTAATATCGAGCGTTCTGAGAATGCTCATGAAGTTCCATACCATAACTGAAGCGAGAATGCAGATGATGGCGATAACAAGTACCATCTCGATAAGGCAAAGACCCTTCTTAGACTTCATTGACTTCTTCATTTTCCGATTCCTCCTTGAATACTTGAGTTTGTTTTGCTTGTAGCCCAAGTATTGCAAGGATTTGCGGCCAAACCAATGGTTAATGTAAGTGGCAAATGTCGCTTAAGCGACACTCGGATATGTCAATGTTGCTTTACAATTTGAAAAATACAGTATGGAGAGTATGATGGCAGTTCTTTTATTCATTATCTTTCCGCGATGAAAACTGTATTCTCTTCGAAGATACCGAATGCGAAGCCGAGCTTGATGAACAGCGGCATGTTCTCGTATGCATCGTATCTTGTTCTGCTAAGAAATTCTGCAAGAGAGATCTGCTCGATATAACCATACGGATTCGCGATAGTTACCTGATCGTTCGGGATATCCATACCGATGACGAGCGAATAATGAAGTGTCCATGTATCCTCATAAAGAGCCGCCCACTCTATAGGTACCGGGATGCCGTTCTTGAGGCTGTCGTAAACGGCTGTAACGAGCTCAGAGTTAGTCATGTAGCTGTGCATCGTCGTTGTGTACTCGGGGAAGCGAAGATTCATCTGCTCCTCAAATGACTTTCCTGTGGAAGTTACGACCTTGCCGTACTCATCGTACAGGCTCTCTTCCGTGATGCCGGGAGTGCCGTTCCAATCCGCGAACATCTCGAGAACCGCATATCCGCAGGAGACATCCTGCGTAATAACGTCAACGCCTTCCACATATACGGGCTCGTTAAAGTAGTTATCTCTGAAAACATAGCCGTAGCCGTCGTCAATGGCCTTGGTCTTAGCCGCCAGACGTACAAGTCCTATCGTGCATACGATTGCAAGCACGAGCAGGATGCTGACTATGGTGATTATTGTATTGCGTACCGCCTTCTTCATATCTGTCCCTCCGCATTAATCTATCTTGTCTTTATAATACCCGCGCGATTCTTAAGAGCCTTTAAGAAACCCTTAAATCTTTCTTAAATTGCAACTTGTGCTTCGTATTCGTAACGATCGTTGTTTTCATAGTTACTGTTGTTAAGAGAAAGAAGGCAGCCCGCGCATAACAGCTTCGCCTTTGCTGTATAATTGATCGTGATGAAGATTTACGTTGATTATGATGACTGCCTTTGTGAGACCGCGAGAAGTTTCTCGCGGCTTGCTGTCGAGATGTTCGGTAAGCACGTTCCGTATGAGAAGATAAGATACTTCGATCTGGATAAATCCTTCGATCTTGATGATGATCAGTTCGCGCAGTTTATGATCAGAGGTCACGATCCCGAGGTGCTGCTGTCGTATGAGGAGACTCCCGGTGCTTCCGCGACAATTAATGAGTTGATCTCCCAAGGTCACGAAGTCTCGATAATCACGGGTCGCCCGTTCAGCGCCTATGAGCCGTCACGTGAGTGGCTTGATAAGCACGGACTTAAGGATGTCAGACTGTATTGCCTTAATAAATACGGCCGCGACACTTCCTTTTACAACACTGATTTCAGCCTCGAACTTGAAGACTACTATAAGATGAAGTTCGACTTCGCCGTGGAGGATTCGCCAAAGGCATTTAAGTTTTTCGATTACCTGCCGAATCTTAAAGTTCTGGTCTTCGACAGACCGTGGAACAGGGAGTGCGTTTTCCCCGGCGAAAACTATACGAGGTGCACCGGCTGGGATATGATAAAGAAGATCATCGCACAGGGGTAAGGTGCTTTGATGCATTGTTTTCCAAAAAGATGTAAAAATTTATAATTGTAACCGCACATCATCTCTTTCCATCCGTTAATCATTATGGAGGGAGCAATCGAAACGGTTGATGAATCACATAGAAGAACAATACGACAAGATATACAGGTACTGCTATTACAAAGTCAGAAACAGGGATCTGGCTGAAGATATTACGCAGGAAGCTTTCTTACGCGGTATCGAGGCTCAGGGTACCGGCGTCGACATAAGATATCTGTATCGTATCGCACATAATCTGTGTATAGATGAATTCCGCAGAGTTAAAGCTGACCCGATAGATGATGTGGACGTGTCTGACGGCACCAATCTGTCTGAAACAGTAGTAGATTCCATCGTCCTTAAAGAAGCCCTTCAAAAGTTGAGTGAAGAAGAGAGGGAAGTTCTTCTGTTGCGCTACGCTAACGAGGAATCGATCTCGGTCATATGCAGCATCTACGGCAAATCGAGATTCGCGGTTTACCGGTGGATACAGTTGATACTAAAAAAATGCAGAGATTACACGGACGGAGGGAACAGCTGATGAACAAAAGCAAACTTTCAAAAGATATAGCTAAAGCATTTGAAGCGCCGGCTCCTGTCCGTAAGGAGAAGTTTTTATATGAGAACGGTCTTTATACGAAAAAGAGTCGTCTCTGTCTCATAACATCGCAGATCGGGTACATTCACAAGAGTGTGTGGATCTTAAGCATTGCAGTTCTCATTGCCGCCGTTGTAATTCTTCAGAAGGATGTGCAGGCTGCCGTAAGGTTCTCTTCGCTTATCATGCCGTTCGTCGCAGGCACAGGTGTATTTGCGACGATGCGTTCCAGAATGTACGGAATGAACGAGCTTGAGGCAGCGACCGTGATGTCCTTAAGAGGCTCGATATTTACGAAGTTCGCGATTATATCCGTAAGCCACCTGATCCTGATGATAATCCTCGCGATCTTCATGGGTACCGGCTGCCATATAGTTGCACCTTATCTTCTGACATCCGCTCTTTGCATGGAGCTTGAGAGAACGAAAGCCGGCCGTGACAGCCAGTATTTCTGTTTTCTCGTGTCGGGAATAATCGCAGTCCTCGTGTACCTGACACAGTCGTATCTGTGGCCGTTAATCGCAGGTGCTGCCGGCGCTGTTTCCATAGCTGTTACGGCGCTTCTCATTTTAGCTAACGTTAGAGAGTACATAATCATTTACAAGATGGAGGAAAGCAAATGGAACTTTGTGTAGACAGGGTGACCAAGCAATATAAAAACAAGATTGCAGTAGACAGAATGAGCTTCAGCTTAACGCCCGGCGTAACGGGTCTTCTCGGAGCCAACGGCGCCGGCAAAACGACCTTGATGCGCATGATCAGCGGAGTACTCATACCCGACAGCGGAGAGATTACTTTCGACGGCATGAGCGTAATGAGCGAGCAGTACAGGGATGTATTAGGATATCTCCCTCAGGACTTCGGTTACTACCCCGAGTTCACGGCGATGGATTTTCTTATGTACTTCGCGGCGCTTAAGGGCATCGAAAAGAAGAGGGCCCGCACACGTGCCGAGGAGCTTCTGGAAGTTGTAGGACTTAAGGATGAGATGAGAAAGAAGATAAAGACTTTCTCAGGCGGCATGAAGCAGCGCGTGGGTATTGCACAGGCTCTTCTTAATAAGCCTAAGATGCTTGTGGTCGACGAGCCTACGGCAGGTCTTGATCCGCGTGAGAGGGCGAGATTCCGCGACCTTATCAGCGACATAGGAAAAGACAGCGTTGTGCTTTTATCGACACATATAACGTCTGATCTGGAGCACATCGCCAACCGTCTTCTCGTTATGCAGAGTGGACAGCTGATCTGGCAGGGAGACTGGGATGAGAGCAGCCCTGATTTGGAAGAATTCTATCTTACTATGCTTGAGAAGGAGGTGCCTCATAGTGTTTAAGACACTTTTCATCTATGAGCTTAAGAAGCTTGTTACGAACAAGGTAATGGTAATAGCTTTCATAGTCCTTCTTCTTGCAGGCGTGACGATGGGTCTTAATGAGGAAGGACGAAGCAGCAACCGACAGGCGGCTAAGATCAGCGAAGGCCGTAATGTCCTTAACGGGCGTGTGATGGATGATACTCTTTTTTCAGATCTGACGGATAAAGCTCTCGATGAATACGGACTGGTATGGAATCCTGAAGACATTGCCTATGAGGATGCGGCTACGCTTGTCATAGAAACTGTCGGCGAGAACATTCCTCTTTCAAATATAGATGCAGATCTGTTTTATGAGAAAAGAGCTGAGATGATAGATGAAGGCATGACTCTTGCAGGCATCACAGACAATGAGCGCAGCTGCTGGGAGCAGGAAGAAGCTTCCGTGCAGATCCCTTTTACGGTTGATAATGTGAATGCTCCTGTCGCGATGGCGAACGGTCTTTCCAACATCGCTTTGCTCGGTTTGTTCTATACTGCCATCTGCCTGTCGGGCGTATTCGCGGGTGAGTACAGATTAAGAACGGACAAGCTTATCTTAAGCTCAAGAAACGGAAGTAAGAAACTTCTTCTCGCGAAGATAAGTGCGGGGCTTTGTTTCTCGCTGGTAAGCATGCTGGTGATAATCGCAGCTTTTGTTGGCGTTACGCTCTCTGTGTGGGGCACGGAAGGCTTCGGCGCGATGGTGCAGCTCCAGTGCCCTTTTGCAGCTGTCAGCATGACTCAGGCGGACCTCATAAAGCACATTCTCGTTCTGCTTATCGCATCAACCGTATTGTCTGCTCTCACAGCTTTAGCGCTGTCCGAGCTTGTGAGAAACGAGATCGCGGTAATCGGAATAATGATCGCCGTAAATGTCGGCTCTTTTGCAGCGGGCCTGTTTGTGCCGAACGATATGCGTGTGCTGTCGCAGGCAGTCTCCATGGCGCCGATGACGTTCATAAGTCCGAGGATGCTCTATGAGTTCAGGCTTGTAGGATGGGGCGGGCATTACATGAAAGCATTCGAGTTTGTACCCGTGCTTTATATAGTGCTTAGTCTGCTTCTTATGTTTATTTTGTGTCGCCACTATCTCCAAGTTAAGCGAAAGTAGTTTATAGTATATGTATCATTCTTAAGATACCAAGGAGAGAATCGTGGAATTCGATCAGCTTATTAAGCGCATAAATGAATTGAGCAGGAAGTCTAAGTCGGAAGAACTTAGCGAAGCAGAGAAAGCGGAGCAGACTGAGCTTCGTAACCAGTACAGAGCGATGGTAGTAGGCAATCTGTCAGCCCAGCTTAATACCATGAAGATCCAGTATCCTGACGGAACTATTAAAGACGTTAAGAAGACGCCTCCGAAGAATTAATTCTTCACCTGATACCAACTTATACTTTCCTTAATTATTATCATTCCTCCGTTGATATATAATCCTTGCCAATAAGGATTCATTAACGGAGGAATGTTAAATGAAAAACAAAATTACAAAAAGATGGATAGTCACAGGACTGATCGTAATCGCAGCCCTTGTACTGATCGCGAATGCCTTTAAGATCGTACCTACAGGTTACACTGGCGTACGCGTAAGACTGGGTCAGGTAAGCGAGCAGAATATCCCTTCAGGTATCGCATTTGAGATTCCGTTCGTCGATAACATCAGACTTGTTAACAACAAGCAGCAGGATATCACGATCGATGGTCAAATCTGGAGCGAGACAAGCGAGCGTACAGCTCTGTACTATGAAGGCATCAACATCACTTACAGGATCAATTCCGGCAGATCTGCATGGCTGGTCGCTAATGTAAATGATTACGAGCATACGCTTCTTACAAGCAGCTTCGTATCATCTTCCGTAAAGACGGCATCCAAGCAGTTCTCTGCAATCGACGCTACCAACAGAGGTATCATCGAGCCCGCTATCGCACAGGCTCTTCAGGCTTCTGTAGATGAGAAGTACGGCGAGGATACGATCACGATTATCAAGGTCGTAGTAAACAATGCCGATTATGAGGATTCTTATAATCAGGTAATCGCTGAACAGCAGGCTGCACAGATCCGTTATCAGACACAGCAGATTGAGAACCAGAGATCTATCGAGCAGGCTGAGGCGCAGGCTACAGTAACGAGAACATCAGCTCAGGCAGAGGCAGATGCACTTCTGATCGCTGCAGAAGCCGAGGCAGAAGCAAACTCCATCAGAGAAGAGTCGCTGACGCCCAACATCATTCGTTATGAGACCATCTCCAGATGGGACGGCAGACTGCCTATGATACAGACCGGCGAAGCCGGCGGCATCATTCCTATGATCGACATGAGCGAGATGTACAATGAAGCTTCGTCAGGACCGGCACCTGCTCCGGCAGCAACTGACACCACAGAGGAAGGTTAAAGCAAAAGGGTCGCTCCGTATGGGGCGGCCCTTATTATAGTTATTGTTTCCACAAATTCCGCTCTAGCACGATTCTTGTGGCTCATTTCTTGAAATTAATCTTTTCGCCACGGAAAACACCTCAATTTTGTGGCGCAATCTCCATATTTTCAATGTCGCCACGAGATAAGCCATATTCTCGTGGCACAACTCTCAAATCTGTAATAACGCCACGAAATATCCCTGATTTTTGTGGCGCAATCTTAAGAATTCAAAAAAGCGCCACAACTTATAGTCATCGCCTCTCACGCGCCAGGCTTCGGTCCCTTATAGCGGGGCTTGCCCACGGAGCCTTTGCCGTATTCGATGGCGTCCTTCGGACACTTGTTGATGCATGCCATGCAATGTGTGCAGCTGCCTGACCATGTGGGTTTTCCGTCCTTCATGGTGATACATGACACCGGACAGGCATTCGCACATTTCTGACATGAGATACACGCATCCGTTACGCGAAACTTCTTTGTGCTCATGAAGTACTTATAGTACACATCCCTCACCCACTTCGTGACGGCATACTCGACTGAACTTATCTTCTTGCACTCGATCGCTTCACCGTTGGTTATCAGCGTTGATATCCTATCGATATCATTCTCCGCCTTCTCGATAACATCTATACTCTCCTCGACCGATTTGGTCTTAAACAAAGCTATGTAATTCTGCGGCATCACGATCTGTGCGGCGCCCATAAACACCATATCATTCTTCGCACAATGCTCGCTTGCAACTCTGGGAGTAATTCCCATAGATGCAGCACAAGTAACGATGAAGTACGCTTTGATTCCGGAAGGAAAACCTGCCCAATCCACAAAGTCCGTAATCGCCCTCGCAGGTGCAGACATATACGAAGGACAGACAAATACATACGCTTCGTTCGCGGTAAACTCAGGACGCTGCATGGGCTTGGTATATGTCGTTATATCGACAGCCTCCTGCCCAATCGCACTCGCGATCATCTTCGCAACATATCTGCTGTTTCCGGTGCCTGTGAAATAAAAGACCATATCAGTCTCCCTTAAGAGGCATAATGACGGTTTCCATAAACGTTCTCGCTCCGTCCTCTTTAAGCAGCATATTAAGTGTCTTACTCGAAGGATTGCCGTCGACGATCATGCGCTCTCTGAAAGCTTGGAGTTTGTCCTTATATTCAGGAATAACGTTCGCACTGCCGACAGAACTCAAATACGCCTTGATCGAATCAGCAGCCATGTCCTCAAGCTTCTCCGGCTCCCCTGTCTTGATCAGCGAATACGGAGTCCTCTCTTTGATATACCAGTTCTCCTTCTCCTGATAATCAGGGAGGTCACGGTACTTCTCATAAACATCGCGAAGAGCCTTGTCTTCAAGACCTTCCATGCCGCAGCCGTAGTATTCCACAAACACACAGCGTTTCTTCTTCATGGTCATCGCATCGACCAGAAGATAAGGAAGCGATACTAACTCAGACGGCATAAATGACATCGTAATAAGTTCCATTCCCATTTTTGTTGTCGTGTGCATAAGCATGACAGACCCAAACCCCGGGACTTTGTATCTGTCCACGCGAAAACGCATCAACGGAAGAAGCCTCGGATACTTCATATTCGTATACCGGTCTTCCGGCATTAAGACTGCACCGCTGTTGTTAATGATCTCAACAGCTTTCTGCTTGATGCTTTCAATCATTTCTGAAAGCTCTGCTTTATGTATTCGGCGAAGCTCATGTCACCTGCGATAGTGTCGCCGACCATGTCGTGTGTAAGCGTCCACTTAGAAAAGCGTATTATCGCTTCCTTGCCGTTCTTCTTAAGCTTGTTGATCCACGCCAGCATATCGAAGATACCCGGTGATGCCCTCTTGATAACGGGCTCTTTTCCTGCAGCCTCGAAACACATATTCGCGATCTCTTCGTAAGAGTACTTCTCCTTACCTCCGACAGAGTAAGTCACGTTCTCGTCTGTCATATGAGCGACGATAAACTTCGCGAAATCCTCTGTAGAAACGATATTGGCATAGACAGGGTCCTTGCCAAGAAGCGTTACTTTGCCCTTCTCGATCATGGGCTTGAATACTTTGATGATGTCGTAGAAATAACCCGTCGGGCGGTGAATTACATACGTGATGCCGCTCTTCTTAAGCTCCTGCTCAAAGAGGTATTTCGCATTTACCATAGGAACATCGGGAGCCGTATCTGCCTTAACAACGGAGATATAAACGAAGTTCTTAATTCCTGCTTTCTTCGCTTCGTTAAGCAGGTTGAGATTGCCCTGATAATCGATGTCGTAGTTGCTGATAGTGGGAGAACCTTTGGTAAGTCCTACGGTAGTGATAACGGCATCTGCGCCGTCGCACACGCCTTCGAGTGTCTTGGGGTCTGTTACATCTACTTTGGTAAAACTGAAGCAGGAATCAATTCCGATATCTCTTTGTGCTATATCAAGTGCAACAACTTCATGACCATTTCCGATAAGTTCCCTGAACACATCCGCGCCCAGGTTGCCATACGCGCCCGCAAGAACAACCTTCATATAAATGCCTCCCATACCTGTACAGGTTTATGAGTATATTATAACTAACAATAAAGGACACTCATACCAGCGGTAGAAAAGAATACACGCAATTCATATTCTCAGTGTCTTAAATCGAACCTTCACGCGCTGTAAATTGTAATCAAGACGGAGGATTCGATTATGAAGACTGAGATTAAGAAAAAACCGATTATCATCGGTGCGTTAATCATACTTGGTACAGCATTAGTGTTGTCCTGTTTCTGCCGCCTTCCTGCCAGAGGAAAAGTAATCAACGGATGCATTACCACCTGCCATTGCATCGAGTTAAACCCTGACGGCAGCTACGGCGATAAACACCTGATCATTGATTGCACAATACGGTTCAATACCTGGTACGGAAAGACTTGTACATTTGAATGCCATCGTGACGCTGATGTTCCTTATGAAGAAGTCGGCCGTTATCTGGCATATCAGGGCGATTATGTTACCGTTCTATACAACCCGTTATTCCCGGAGTCAGCACAAATCGCAGGACTACCGTGATAACGTGTGTCGCAAGAAGCAACTTAAGCTTTTCGCTTTAATACAGCTATAGCCGCATAGTGAAGAACGTCAAAGCTGTCAGGAACGGTTTCCATGAACTTTCTGTGCTCCGCATCCCACTTCGCAAGCTCCTCCGGCGATAACGAAGCACCGACACCTCTGCACGCGATCATACGGCCGTGCCAGGAGTCTCTCGTGAAGGGCACCTTCAGGTCGTACTCCTCGTGCTCTTCAAGCTCGAAATAATCGTACATCACTTCCGGGATGTCGATGGGCTTTCGTGTCGCGCCTGCACCCGTCCAATCAGGGCTGTACTTGCGAACGATTGCTTCACTCTTGCCTGCGATCTCGTCTTCAAAGGGAAGCCACGCCATGTAGAGGATTACGATCCTGCCGTCCTTCTTAAGTATCCTGTGAAACTCGGGGGCCACCTTCTCGTGATCGAAATACCAGAAGCACTGGCATGCTGTGATTATGTCGAAAGTCTCCGCGGGGTAATCTAACTTCTCTGCAGAAACTGTTTTGAATTCGATGTCCATTCCTTCCTCTGCAGCAAGCCTTCGCGCCTGCTCTATCTGCTCGGGTGAAATGTCGGTTCCGGTCCACCGCGCTCCGTACTTATACATGTTGCGCGGCAGCACGCCCGTGCCTGTGCCGAGGTCCAATACCTTCTGTCCCCTAACGCAAAGTCCCCTGTCTGCAACCTTGCTGTAGAACTCCTCGGGATAAATGTCCCTGTATCGCGCATAGTATTCAGAGGTCTTACCCCAGTCGAAAGCCTTGCCTGCATCTATCCTGCTGTCTTTGATCTCCATCTTATTCCCTCCTTAAATGTCACATTGTGTCATCAATTGATTGAGATTATAATTCCTTGTAAATACTGATTTCAACGGTATTCGCTTCTCTGATACACCACACAATGAACATGCAGGATGGCATCCATCTGTTAAAACTAATTCAATTATCTATGTGTCCAGTTTCCTGGGTACATATCAGTGAGATCCTCCGGTCTTTATGTATAACGAAGCATTAGATATAGATCGAGGCTCAGTTCGTTTAATTATTAATATATTAAAAAACATTGACAGCATCAGACATTGCCTCTAACATTATGGCTGATATGAAGTTTTTGAAAGCGTGCAAGAGAATCATATATAAGCTCTTCGGTAAAGCCCGTTGGCTTTTGCTGACTGCCTTCATACTTCTTGTGGTCTCGATATCGATTTCTGTTACAACCCCGCTTTACCGTTATACTATGGCCACGACTGACGATTATGACCACATTGTTCATGAGTATCCTCTCCAGAAAGCCGGGACATTATCGATCAACAACAGCGGAGATATGGCGGTCTACTGTGATCAGACTCCGAATGGTGTTGCAGGCTTTATCAATATAGATACAGGTGATCAGGGCTACTGCGGTATCGGAGTTGTGTCAGGCAACGGCTTTGCCAACGGTGATTCGGTCCTGATCAATAACTTCGCGCTTACCGACAGCGGAGATCTTTACGCAGTATATGAGACTAATACTGAGGACATAGTAGTACGCGTATCCGGAGATTATGTGATCCAAGATTCGGTATTTACTATTGCGCACGACGCATCTGACAGATTAAACGGATGGAAGTTAAGCGCACTTCATTACTTTGACGGATACGTTACTTTCGCGAAGATCGATATGAACGGAGTTACGCTCTATTCGATCGATACAGCGACTCAGGCTGTAAGCACAAGCCGCCTCTATGAGACGGATCCGAACGGCACATGTACGGTTAAAGTCATTCCGGTAGACGGTTCTTTCCTCTTCTTAAGAAACGACGGCAATGTATATGATGTCAGGTTCGACGAGCCTATAGGAGAAAGCATCTACTATTTTGATCCCGCGGACAGCGGTCACCCGTTCTTCGATGATGCAGTCATCTCCAACGGAAAGATCTATGTGGCTGTCGATGGAGATCCCGTTACCGTTTATCTTCTTGAGAACGGAGAATTAACCGAAGTATTCGATACTGAAGGTGTGATCGATGATCCCGGATGTTTTGTTTCTATAGAATCATACCGTCCGCAGGGAGCTTCCGAGGATTCGCTCGTCATAAGCTTCGAGAGAGGTCTTCTGACTTATAACGGAGAACTCATCGCGAGGAATATCTTATTAAGACCTAATAACACTCCGCTCATGTACTTCGTTTACTGGTTGAGTTATTTGTTCCTGATCCCGGTATTCGGACTTGTCATCCATCTTATAATCAGAAGGAAAACTCTTCTTTATAAGCAACTGATAATTACGATACCCGTATTCGTCATACTCGCGATCGTCATGGCCGTATCGATATATAACAGAGCGGATATTCAGAAGCAGGCTGAGATAGAGAAAGACATAACCTCTGTATGTGACCTTGCTACCGACAACTTCAGAGGATATGACTTCTCGAAGTTGATGACGCTGAACGAAGACACCGGAGTAGCTTATCAGGAGCTTCGGTCCGAACTCGCAGCATTGGGATCGGGTGCTGATTGGAGCGAGGGATATGAGTTCTCCATAATCTACATAAGCGACGACGGTCACGCATATCTTATTGCTTCAGACTACAGCCTTGAGATACCTATGTTGCAGGAAGTGATCCTGGACGAAGGATTCGACAGGACTTCTGATCTGAATCTGTCGAGCAACATGAATGGTCTTGTCGGCTTTAACGCTTTATCCCGCAGCAATATCAGCGCTTACGGCAAGATCGCAGATACGGATTCAACCGGCGATTACTACCTGAAGGTCTCTGAGGATATTTATTTCCTCTACATTGACAGAAGTGAATTATGGGGACTGATCACCGTCTTCAGCTTTATAATCGTATTCGTTCTCATAGTCCTGATCATTCTGTCGATGCTCCTCATCACCGGTGTCATTAAGAGGGCTACTAAGACAGTCAAGCGCATCGCTGACGGAGACCTCTCTGCGAGAATCAATTACAAATCGAAGGATGAGCTTGGAGAGATCTGTAATGAAGTAAACGATATGGCGATAAACCTCGAGAAGTCATTCGAAGAGAAGGACCGCACAGAGCAGTTCTACTATAAGTTCGTCCCCGAGAAGTTCCGCGAGTACTTAGGCAAAGAGAACTTCACCGATCTCTCGCTGGGTGATGCGAGCTCCCGTGAACTTACCGTCCTGTTCTGCGACATCAGATCTTTCTCTATCAACTCCGAGATCATGACAGCAAAGGAGAACTTCGCCTTCGTCAACACAATCTACGGCAAAGCGGGCCCCATCATAAGGGAGCACAACGGCTTCGTAGACAAGTATATCGGGGATGCCGTGATGGCACTTTTCGAGAAGCCTGATGACGCGATTAAGGCCGCCGCGGATCTTTACCGCGCGATCGTGCTCAACCCGGATACGGCAAAGGAACTTAAAGTAAGCGATATCAATATAGGCATAGGAATCCACACGGGCATGGCGATGATCGGAATCGTCGGCGAGAGTGAGCGTCTGTCGGGCACCGTCATATCCGATACCGTTAATCTCTCATCGAGGCTTGAGTCTTTGACGAAGCAGTATAAGACCGCGATCCTCGTATCCAAGGATACCATCGACCGACTCGCCGCCCCCGAAGATCTCGACATAAGATACCTCGGTATGATACAGGTCGCAGGCGTCAATGAGGTTAAGGGTGTGTATGAGATCCTCGACTGCCTGAAAGACGAAGAAAAAGAACTGCGCTCGAGCAACAGCGTCGAGTTCCGCGAAGCTATGAGACTCTTCCAGCTCGGCCGCCGCGAAGACGCAGCAAAAGCCCTGGAGAAACTGTCAGACGAAGGCCGTGCCGACTACGTCACAACGATGTATCTTGAGTACATCCGCTCACTCTCCCCCGAAGACAAGAGCAACGTCTTCCGCTTTGTAAGAAAGTAAAACACTCCACAAAAGAGATTTCATTATTGAACAACATTTACTGACAGAAAGGAACAACAAGCAGTGGACAGTGGGTTTATAGTTTTGGAGGGAATCGTTATATTTATTTTGATCGCTTATGCGCTCGTTAGCATCGTGCCTCCGCTCATTCTGGACATTATCTGGATCAAACGAGTGAAGAGCGGAAAGAGCAAGAAATTCGGTCCTCTCGGTATTGTCTCCATTATCGTTACCGCTAGCGGTCTTATGAATCTGCCGCTGTTGTTCACTATGATAGGTGAATACTTCGGTTGGATATAATCTACTACTGAGTTAAACAAGAAGGAAAAAGTTATGGAAAACAGAGAAGGCTTTGCCAGCAGGCTGGGATTCATACTTGTCAGCGCAGGATGTGCCATAGGAATCGGGAACGTATGGAAATTCCCATATGTGACAGGTCAGAACGGCGGCGCGGTTTTTGTTCTTTTTTATCTGCTGTTTCTCGCATTGATGGGGATTCCCATTCTTACAATGGAATTGAGTATAGGACGCGGAAGCGGAAGCACTATTGTTCAGGCCTACAGAAAGCTTGAGAAAAAGGGCAGCAAGTGGCATCTTCACGGCTGGGTTTGTCTGGCAGGATGCTATCTTTTGATGATGTATTATACGACCGTCTCAGGGTGGATGCTTGCATACGCATGGAAGTTTTTGACTGGCACTTTTGACGGGTTGGGAAACGAAGAGGCTGCAAATGAATTTGCAAATATGCTCGATAATCCCGCGGAGATGCTCATCTTTATGAGCATAACGGTTGTTACGGGTTTCCTTGTTATAAGTTTGGGCGTCAAAAACGGTCTTGAGCGTGTTAATAAATACATGATGCTGGGACTGCTTGTGCTCATTTTTGCTCTTGCGGGTAAGAGTTTATTCCTTGAGAAAGCCGGCGAGGGTTTGAGTTTCTATCTTCTTCCCAACATTGAGAATGTAAAACAGGCCGGTTTATTGAATGTGGTTGTAAGTGCAATGAACCAGGCTTTTTTCACACTGAGTCTGGGCATAGCTTCGATAGAGGTCTTCGGAAGCTATATATCAAAAGAATATACGCTTGCGGGAGAAGCGGTAAGGATCTGTGTCCTGGATACATTCGTAGCTGTCATGTCAGGTTTGATTATTTTCCCTGCCTGCTTTTCATTCGGAATAGAACCTTCTGAAGGACCCTCTCTCATATTTATTACTTTGCCCTGCATTTTCATTGATATGCCGGGCGGAAGAATCTGGGGGACTTTGTTCTTTATCTTTATGACATTTGCAAGCTTCTCAACGATAATTGCCGTATTTGAGAACCTTGTCGGATCAGCTGTTGATAATTACGGATGGAGCAGGATAAAGTCGGTACTGATAAACTGTGTTGTAATCCTTCTGGGCAGTATTCCCTGCATCTTGGGATACAATGTTATTAAGAACGTTCATCTCATCGGCGGCCGCGATATCCTCGACAGCGCGGATTTCATTGTAAGCAATATTCTGCTGCCTTCAGGATCCCTGATTTTCCTCCTTTTCTGTGTAACCAAATTCGGGTGGGGTGCGGATAAGTTTCTTGATGAAGCAAATACCGGAAAAGGAATTAAGATCAGCCGCAGAATGATCGGTTACTTTAAGTATGTGCTTCCTGTTTTGATATTGCTGATATTCATCAGCGGATTCATGAAATAATCATTATTTATCGAACCCTGGTACCGCCGGGGTTGTTTCTCCTGCCGGCGGCGGATAATGAGACTTAAGAAAACTATCAGTATTTCTAATCTCTTCAGAGAAGAACTAGAAAAGCTGGGTATTCCGTGTACGATCGAAGGTCCGTCCCCAAGAGACTGCCAAAGCATGAAATACCTTTAAAATAGAGTATTGGGCTATGTGATTCCGGTTGAATACAGATTGAAGCAGATGGATGGAAAACCGACTATACATTTTTCGCCGCAGTCCAAAGGGCTGTCACACAGGACAGCCCTCGCGGTTTACTATCTGACAGGCAAGAAATAAGTTACACGACTATCGAACCACAGTCTCTGCACATCATGACCGAGTGGTCGCCGACTACGATATAGTTAATGTCAAGACTTCTGCACTTATGGCACTTAAGCCTTACCCAGTTGCCTGTAGCTGCATACTTGCGCATAGGACTTCTCTCGGGCGGATAGTATGTGTTCTGAACCTCGCCTAACTCTGCGCCGCCTATTACATTAGTAAGATCTTTTATATTAAGTTCTTTCATATGCTCACCTCCGTAATGAGTACTTACAAAACTCATTATTGCAGGTGCAGAAAGTGAAACCAATCAATAATAACGTTGCTTTGTGTTGGTTTTCCGACAGATTTATCCTAATCTGTCTAACCACTGCACGGCGTATTCGAGCGAGTAATCATTCTCCTGCCCGTACAACTCATTTATAGCATTCATATCAAGCGGCATCCGCAGGTCGTCGTCAAACCCATTACGCTGACATTTGGGCAAACATTCTTGATATAATGAGGGTCGAGAGGGTAACCTCTTTGCAGTATTTTGGTGTTGGAAACCAAGAATAAGGGAGGATTTAATTATGAAATCAATGAAGAAAGTATGTGCATTGCTCGTCTGTGCTTCAATGGCATTCTCTGTTTTTGCATGTTCATCTGAGGCGGAAGGAAAGCCTGACAGATCCTCTGACGATGCTGAAGAGACTGAAGTTCAAGAAACTAATGCCGATACATCAGAAACCACTTCTGTAGTTGTTGAGTCTGAAGAGACTGATGTTCAGGAACCGGAAACTTCAAGACCCGGTGGCATATATTCTGTTGCAGGAATGGATGCTGATGAGATTATGGATCTGATCGCTTATCTGTCTGATGTATCAGCGGGTGATACAGCAGATTCTTATTGCAGCAAGTTCCCTGTAGAACCGATGTTCATTGTTTCTCCATGTCTTGCTTATTTCGAAAGAGAAAATGGTGATGATGACATAATCTTGTCTGCCGGCGTTGTATCCACAATTAATGAAGACGGAACATTCGCTCTTGCTGACGGCGATTATGTTGACATCGTGTTTGACTTTAGCGATGAGGAACTGTCAATCGAAGTATATGACAGGGTGTTTAATATGTTGTGCGAAGAGCTTCCCGATGCGGAGGTTACAGATGACCGCGACGGCAACATTTGGAATTCTTCAGTCGGATCTTACGAAATGCTGAGACAAGGAATGGGCAGTAATTCTATTCAGATTGATATTCCGATAAGCGCTAACTAAGGATATGTCCAACCGCGTTAATAAAGTGCTTGCGTCACTTATAGTATCGTCTCAATGTCGATGACCTGAAGCGATAGAAGAGATAGACAGTTTTCTGCCCGGCTACATCGAGATATTAGTGAACTAATAATTCTATGAACGACAAGAATAACACTGCATCCAAAACTCTTTGCATAATATCAACTGTCGTGTTGGTATTAAGCGTTATCGCGACGCCGTTCTTTATCGTAATGTGGGTTCTGTCAGGGCTCGGCGGCAACGCAGCCATGACAGACTCCCTTACGTTCCTCATCTTAGCCGGCGGCTTCGGATTCTTTGTAAGTCTTGTCCTTGCCATCATCGCGAAAAGCATCAACACCAAGAGCATATATGCGACTGTGTGCATCATTATCTCCGCTATACCTGTACTTATAACGATAGTGCTGGCCGTAATTCTTTCCTCT
>JAFZPX010000001.1 GCA_017552455.1 Clostridiales bacterium | reverse complement strand
TTCCTGACTGCATATAATAAGAGATTATCGTTTGATTAATAGGCAGGAAGAATTATCAAACATAGAGAACCAGGGAAATGATATTTATGGAGCAAGCACGTAATTATGTCGATTTAAATGAACGCGTTGATAAAGATATCTTCTTGTTGTCTAAAGAGGATTCGAAAGTTGATTCAAAAGGGAATACTGTCACGTTTTATGAAAATATGCCTATTCTGATTTGGAGTGATGACGGCGATGGAGAAGGAAATCCGGATAATTTGCTTGCAGACGCTGTAGCTATCAAGGCAGATTATAGAATGTGTTCTAATTGGAGTCATGCTAAGTGGTGGTGTAGGATAGATATGTCAACACTGATCCATGAATCAGAATATAGAACAAGGAATAGATAATAGACAGAATAAACGACAAAGTAAGATTGAATATGAATCAGTAATAAGACGATCAAAGATAAAGATTATGTTGTTGTAAGGAGTGACGAACTGTGCGTATCGAAAAAATTGATATTCCATTGATACTTCCACAACCAATGCTGGATAGATCGTCATACTACGGTGAAGATGAGAAACAGAGTTTCTTTTCGAAGTTGTTCAAGAAAAAGGAAGTTCCCGAGAAATCGTTTTACGAGGAGCGCATAGAAGAGTTCGGTTACGATGTGCTATATAGCGAGCTTAACAACAGTCCTTTGATATATCATGTCAGGAATACAGCTTATGACAAAGCAGTTATTCTTACTGAAAACTATCTTATCCTGCCGGGAAATGAGATATTCCAGTTAGAACGTATATCGAAATATATGATATGCAATCTGGGGCATATGCCTTGGGAGCAGTACGCCGTAGATCGTGGCATAGATACACCATATGATCCGTCATATACCAGCGAGTTTGAGGGCGAAGAAGAGTATGAACTGGAGCGCTTTAAAATACAACTTAAAATCGTGGATGAATATGGCATGAGATTTGTATACGAATTCTATATGGAAGCCTCAGACAGGCGGGATTTTCATAAGCAGCTCTCTGACAGATGTGGCGGCGTTGACTTTACAAGAAATGATGTTTTGAATGGTACTTTTGAAGATGATGATATGATGACAGGATGGATCTGATCACGTATTCTTTGTTAAGTAATGGTCCATCCACATGAAAGGCCGCCCGTCAAGCTTGGTATCGTATCTTACAATGATTCCGTGACTGCCGACAGACGCTCTGTTATAATCAAACGAATCTATTCTATACATCCTGTAATCGTTATCATTTCCCTGGTTAGAAGCAACGACTTTTACTTTAATGTAGTAAGTATACGTAGTGCCGCCCCGAGTGCGTGCCTTGTATATTTCTTTGGAGACGACACTTGTATCGGTAACAACAAAATGCCCTTCGTCTGTCCATTTGGGTTTAAGAATATACTTTGGAAATATGATGCACAGATATACAACAGCTGGAAGTATAAAAAGTAAAGCTATGACAAACCAAGATTCGTTCTCCTTATTTATGCCTCCTCCAAGAATAAATACTGCAATAGAAACCACAGATAAGAATACAACAGTTATAATCGAAATCTTTATAGTCGATTTATGATAGTTGGCATCGATGTGAACGAGCCCGGATACAAATTTTATTTCCTCATTATCCGGCTTTCTCCACATGCTTTTATATGATTCTTCTGACATATCAATTTGTTCATTAATCATATCCAGATTATAGCAAATTGAGTACCATACCGTACCTAAGGTTCAACCGAAAGTGAGGTCGGGGAGAAATCTGATAGTTGAATAATAACATATAGTAGAATACTGATTAGGACGCTGTTAAGACGGTATACAGGGCTTATAACCATCTTCGTACAAATAAGACGCTTATCGTCGATTTAAAAAAACAGAATGAAAAACGGTCGGATACATCATCCGACCGCTTTGTTTGTGTGTGCGTGTCCCAGTTCGCAAAAATTGGTAAGTTTTTGGTAAATTGCGATTTCTACAAGAATGTAAAGCCCTACAATGCCTGTATTTACTGACTTCTTGCGGCACGATCTGTAAAAGTGGTCGAGGTGACAGGATTCGAACCTGCGACCCCATGCTCCCAAAGCACGTACGCTACCAACTGCGCTACACCTCGATCTCAATTGTCTATGAATTGTACCATAGCGTAAAAAACTGCGCCAGAAATTTTATCCGGCGCAGTTGGTGGTGATTATTAATCAATCTGAAATATCAGTTCGCGGCGCTCCAGCCTACATCGTGGAGGAAGTTATCTGTTCCGATATCATCCTCAGATGTGTAGTAGGGCATAGGGAGTGTGCCTGTCATGGGAACATTGCCGACAAGGATATCTGCGATGCCGTTACCGCCCTCGGAACCCGGCAGATAGCAGAAGTAGCAGGAATCCCATTCATCGATATAGTCTTCAACGATCATGTTACGTCCTGCGACAACAAGTGTGACGATTGGACGCTCGAGATCTTCAGCATCTCGGATAGCTTCTGCGTTGCCGTCGAGTACCTGTGAGCCTTCTGTGATGGACAGGGAAGATGTATCGCCGTTCCACTCTGCGTACGGATACTCACCGATGCAAAGAACTACGAGGTCGCAGGATTCAGCCATGTCAGGATCAGTTACTACTTCGAATCCGATCTCTTCTGCTGCAGCCTGGAGACCTTCAAGGATAGTTACGCCTTCAGGGACACAACGGTAGCCCAAGTCGCTGTCAGCACGGCCTTCCCAGCCGTATGTCCAACCGCCGCACAGAACGCCTGTGTCGTCAGCTGCAGGGCCCATTACAAGAACTCTCATTCCGGGCTCGATAGTAGCGTAGTCACCAAGCTTCATGGGAACGATGGACTCAGCTGCGAGAAGTCTTGCAACTTCGTGTGAGCGGTCTGAATTGAAGCTGTATGTGGGGTCGAAGTTCTCAATATAAGGATCGTCGAACAGACCTGCATCGAGCTTAACCTGAATGATTCTTCTTACAGCATCGTCAACGCGCTCCTCGGGGATGTCTCCGTTCTCGACACCGTCAACGATAGCCTGACGTGCTTCTTCGTAATTGCCTGCTTCCATGAGCATGTCGATACCTGCGTTTACTGCGAGGCAGACATTCTCGTACAGATTAGAGCCGGAGCACTTCTCGATAGCATCCCAGTCTGAGATGATGAAGCCTTCGAACCCGAAGTCGTTCTTGAGCATCCAGATGTACTCTGCATTCTCGTGCATCTTCGTACCCCACAGGGAAGTGTGGGAGATCATGATGGTCTGCGCGCCAAGGTCGATCATGTGCTGGTAAACAGCAAGACATGCGTCAATTTGCTCCTGCGTGGGCTGTGAGTCGCCTCTGTCAATCAAGCGGTTGATGCCCTCAGAGTTCTCGCCCGTACCGTAAACAACATAGCCCTCTGCGAAAAAGTGCTTAGGGCACACGATAACACCTTCAGACAGCTGGCCCGTAATGAAAGCCGTTGCCATGGAGTCGCAAAGGTCGAACTCGGAAGAGTAGCACTCGTAAGTTCTTCCCCAGCGCGGGTCGATACAGTTGTTTACCACCGGCGCGAAATTGAAGATCTGCTCTGCGTGGATCATCTCGCTTCCTACGATAGCTCCGTATTCTTCTGTAAGCTCAGGGTCGTTTGCAGCACCGATATTGATGTTGTGAGGGAAGATAACGCATCCGCTCGTGAAGTTGACGCCGTGAACACTGTCGTTACCGTAGAGCATCGGGATTCCGGCATCTGCAGCAAGAGCTGCATCCTGGTAGCCATCAATGATCTGTCGCCATTCGCTTACGGATAACTCGGGGAAAAGGCTGTAGTGGCTTAATACTGAGCCGTAACCGAATTCTTCCATATCATCGTAATCAAGATTGTAAAGTGCGCCCTGTACCATCTGGGCTGCCTTCTGTTCGAGTGTTAAAGAAGCTACGATCTGCTCAGCTGTCATGCCTGTGAAGTCGGTAGCCTCAGGGATATCGACTTCTACTACTGTCTCGCCGGAAACGGCTGAAGTCTCAGCAGACTCGCTGACTGTCTCGTCTATACTCTCGACAGTTGTTGTGCTGCAGGCGTTGAGAAGGAGTGTTCCCGTGAGCAGCATAGCTGTTAAAGTTTTCTTTTTCATAACATTACCTCGTGGGTTTGATTAGCAACATACATTATAATAGAAGTTGATATAACGGTGTATGAAAAAGGGGGCAATATGCGCGTTAAATCATATAGAGAGATGACTGAGGTTGAAAGAAAGAGTAATTCTCTCGAGGCAAAGACCGTAAGGGGCCTTATAACTGTCAGTGTTTTATTCGGAATAACTCTTCTCGCTACAGGTCTTGGTCTTTATGGTTATTCACTTGGTAAGAAATATATTAAAGATGCTGATCATATATCCAAGATAGCGGCGCAGTCTGCAAAGCGCGGCACAGATGTAATCGGATTTGCCGACACTGTTATGGAAAGATACAGAAGTCTTACTGACGAGCAGCGCGCTCTGGTCGGTACCGAAGAATACAGGGAACTTTTCGCTGATTGCTATGAAGATGGCAGGTACAATTTGTTGGTTCACATGTTCCCGCAGTACCTTGAGTTCGATGAAGTTTCTGATGTGTATATTGCCATGTATGATGAACAGACATGCTCCATCGTTTATATTTCCGACCCTGATCCTGTCGGGATGCTTTATCCGGGTGAGTGGGAACCGGTTAACGAAGCAGGAATGAGAAAGTTCCTGGACTATGACGGAGTAGGAATTCTTTATGATATGGACAAGACGGATAAATACGGCTGGATGTGCACGGTAGGTACGCCTATCTGCGATAGCACCGGACGTATATCTGCTTTTGTTCTGGTTGATCTTACTGTAGATGAGTTGTGGGCGGGAATGCGTGCTTACACTCTTCAGATAACACTGATGCTGCTTCTTATCGTGATGGTGCTTATGCTCATTACGGTAAGAAGAATCAAGAAATATATGGTCGGTCCCATCAATGAGATAGCCGGTGCGGCGCAGGCTTATGTTGATGACAAAAAGGCCGGTAAGCGTGGAGGACAGCACTTCTCCAAGCTTGGTATACATACGGGAGATGAGATTGAGAATCTAGGCATCACCATGGCTGAGATGGAAGGTGAGATGGCTGACTTTATTCAGAATCTTGCTTCTGTTACTGCGGAGAAAGAGCGTATTAGTACTGAGCTTTCAGTAGCAAATAGAATTCAGGCTGCCATGCTCCCTCATATCTTCCCTGCTTTTCCTGACAGAACAGAGTTTGATGTATATGCCACGATGAATCCTGCGAAGGAGGTCGGAGGCGATTTCTATGATTATTTCCTTATCGATGACGATCATCTGGCTCTTGTAATGGCGGACGTATCCGGTAAGGGTGTGCCTGCGGCTTTGTTCATGATGGCTTCGAAGATCATTATCGCTAACTATGCCAAGATGGGTAAGACTCCTTCTGAGATCCTTACCATTACTAACGACACTATCTGCTCCAATAACCAGGAGGAGATGTTCGTTACTGTATGGCTTGGTGTGTTCGAGATCTCAACAGGAAAGCTCATCGCTTCCAATGCAGGCCACGAGTATCCTGTCTTTATGCGTGACGGTAAGTTCGAAGTCTATAAGGATCAGCACGGTATGGTTATAGGCTACGAAGCGGGAATGACCTACAAGAATTACGAGGTTACGCTCAAGCCCGGAGATAAGCTGTTCCTGTATACTGACGGCGTGCCCGAGGCTACGGATAAGGATGAGAAGCTTTTCGGCATGGAGCGCATGGTAAGTGCACTTAATAAAGCTCCGGAAGGAACCCCGGAGCAGATTCTGCAGAATATTAGAGAAGCAGTTGATGAATTCGTACAGTCAGAGGAGCAGTTCGACGATCTGACTATGCTTTGCTTCGAGTATCGCTCTCGTGAACAATCTTAAGGAACTTATCCTTAGGAACAGGCTTTGAGAAGAAGTAGCCCTGCAGGTAATTAACACCCATAGGTTCGAGCAGCTTTATCTGCTCTTCTGTCTCGACGCCCTCTACGAGGATGTTGAGTTCCATCTGGTGGATCATTCTGATGCAGTTCTCAAGGATGATGAATCCGAGTTCGCTCTTCTCAGCTTCCCACAGGATGCTCTTATCAATCTTGATGCAGTCGAGGTTCATGGAAGCCAGCGCCTTCATGTTGGAGTAGCCTGTGCCGTAGTCGTCCATCGAGAACAGGAAGCCCTCTTTCTTAAGGTCATTGATAACGTTGTTCAGGACGTCGTAACTGCCACCTGAAACAGACTCAGTTACCTCGAAGTTGATCATGCTCTTATCGACACCGGTCATATCGACGATACCGTTAATGTGGTCGACGAAGCCGGGCTTCATGAGCTGTACTACAGAAAGGTTGACGTTGATGCAGTCAACATACTCATCGAGTTTCTCTTCCTTAATTGTCTTACATACTTCCATGAGAACGTAGTCGTCGATAGCGTCGATGAGACCGTTATTCTCAGCAACAGGAATGAACTCGTCAGGGAACAGAAGTCCCATCTCATCATCACGAAGTCTTACGAGTGCCTCAGCACCGTGCAGCTTTCTGCCGTCGATCGTGTATGTCGGCTGGAAGAATACTTCGAACTTGCCTTCTGCAAGACCATTAGAGATGGATTTCTCGATGGCAGAACCTCTTAAGATATTGTTCAAGTCATCTCCGAAGAGAATCTTCTTAGCACCCTTTCCGGGCTTGAAGCTGTCGAACATATACAGGGAATCGTTAAGAGTGTCGAGCTGCTCAGGAATCTTCGCAACGAGCAGGGAAGATGACAGAAGAACCATCGTGTCAACGAGCTTCCAAGGCTTGTCGAATCTGAGCGCGATTCTTGATGCCAGATCGTAAGCCTCATCATCGCTCTTACCGAATGCCATAAGAACGAATGTCCTTCGTCCAAGCTTGTAAACATTGTACTTCTGATGGATGGAAACGAGATACTCTGAGACTTTCCGTTCGGCCATCTCACGGTTCGCCTGACCGCTCTTTCTTGAGATGATCTCAGGCGTCTCGATTCTTAAGCAGACCGCGTGTACCTTGGTCTTGTTAAGAAGGTAAGTCTGAAGATCCATTATGAAGGCCTGTCGGTTATAAAGACCTGTCTCAGGGTCGATCCTGTCATCTTCATTCTCGATGATCATCATGACGCCGGTAAGACCGATAGCCTCGGCGAAGAGCTCTACCTTGATATGAGGGTCGAGAAGCTGAATGACGATACCTGCGATGGTAATTATCGAGAACATCAACATGCCGATACGTCTCTTCCTGTTAAGTGCGCCCCATGCCGTATAGATATACTTGAATGCGAGCACGAGGAAGATCGCAGCTGCCACATAGATGATGGCTTCGCCCCAGTTACGTGTGAAAGCATTAGTTTCCTTATCTCTGAAGTAGACCCAGTGAGTAAAAGGATTGGTTATGGCAAGGATCTCGGTAATGCCGAAGATAAAGTAGTAGATGTATTTCTTGTAGTTGGCGTTCGACTTAAATACAACACCGCACACATGCGAGATGTAGAAGAAGAACATCGGCGCCAGTGCGGTGTGGAAAACAAAGTAGATAAACCTCGCGCGGTCGGTGATGGGTTTGGCGATATCCGCGATCTCAAGATACGGAGCATAGTAGCCCGTAAGTGTATTGCACACGCCGTTCATGGCAACGATACACAGAAGGAGCATGAAGATCTTGTTCTGCGTTTTGCCCATGTTGTTCTGCACCTTTACGAAAAGGAGGTCAGAGACGCATATACATACGGCTGCGAAAGATAGAGCGAATGTCAGATCATTCCATCTGTCCATAGGTCACTGAGGTTACGGCAGGGGATTACGGGTGAGTGTTGAGCATCGCTATAATGTCAGGAAGGATCTCATCAACCTTATCATTATCGAGCTGGCACGTTCCTGCATTAGGATGTCCGCCGCCGCCGTAGTCGAGACAGAGCTGACCGATATCGAGTGTGCCTGCCTTGTTGATGATCGACTTACCGATCATGACAGCAGTGTTCTGCTTCTTGAAGCCCCATGCTACATGAACGCTCATCTCAACTTCAGGCCACATAGCGTAGACCATGAAGCGGTTGCCTGCGTAGATAGTCTCGAGAGGTCTTAAGTCGATGACTGCGACCTTGTCGTGGATGACTACGATATCCTTGAGCTGCTGCTTGAACAGTTCCTGCTGCTCGAAGTAAAGGTCAACTCTCTCCTTAACGTCAGGGAGAGCGAGGACTTCTTCAATCGAATGACCTACACAGTAATCGATAAGCTCCATCATGAGCTGGTAGTTGGAAATTCTGAAGTCGTGGAAACGTCCTAAGCCTGTTCTTGCATCCATGAGGAAGTTCATGAGAACCCAGTCCTTAGGATTGAGGATCTCGTCAGCTGTGAAGTCCGCACTGTCGCCCTTATCAACAGCTTCCATGATCTCTTCTGTTACTGTCTTGAAAGTATCAGCTCCGCCGTAGTAATCATAAACAACACGTGCAGCTGACTTTGCTACATAGCAGATATACTGCTCCTTGATAGCTTCCATGTCATTTCTGGAAAGCTCACTCTCGTGGTGGTCAAATGCGATACCTACTCTGGGATCGAAGGGGAGGTTAGTGGTGATGTCGTTGCTTGACAGCTCGACCTTGCCGTCCTGCACATCCTTCGGATGAACGAACTTGATCTCACCGATGACGTCAAGCTCTCTGAAGAGCATGGCACATACCAGACCGTCAAAATCACTTCTTGTTACGAGACGCATTTTGTCTTCCATATCATTACCTCCGAATGAGAGTTTTGTATCTTCTTTAATAATAGCAGTGAGTAGTTATATAATGATAAAACAGTATGTAAATAAACTTTTAAAACTAGGGGCGGTAATTCAATGAGTAAGGCGTACAAGAGGCATATCACAATCATAAGTATTGTGACTTTCTTTGTATTGCTCGTGGCATATTATTTCTATCATCAGAATACTCAGTTGATAGCTTCAGATAATTGTTCTATGTTTCCGATCCTTCTGGATTTTCTTAACGGAAATTATCTGATGGAGAACTGGGTAGTTGGAACCGCCAGCTTCGCTTTTACAGATACGATATGGTGCCTGCCGGGGCTCCTTCTGGGTATACATGTTCCGAAGATAATGAGCTTCTGCGGAGCGCTCTTTCATGCGGCATTAGTTTCCGTTCTTCTCTATATGCTTTTAAGAGATGAGGGAGAAAGAGGGAATGTAAAGAGCACCCGCATCGCAGTTGCTATCACGACAATCTATCTCATGCTGATTGCCGTTGTTCCATATTCGGGTTACACGATTGAGAATCCTACATATCTGTATCTTAATCTTAACCTTCATGCAGGAGCATTCATGTTTATGGCAATCGAGATGCTTCTGTTGTTCCTGTGGTGGAAGTCAGATTATAAGAAAAAGATCTATCCGATACTCTTTACCATATACGGAATACTCGGTCAGATGTCAGACAGCACACCTTTGATGTTGTTCTTTGGACCCTTGTGCGTATATGCGGCTTACTTCCTCATCTGGCCGAAGGTCGAGAAGAACAACAAGAAGAATATCTTTCTCATTGCAGATTCCATTTTCATTGTAGTTGTTTCTGCTTGCATCAATAAGCTGATCGCTTCTATAGGAGGCCTTACGGTATTGGGCACGGAATTTGGATTTAACAAGCCGGACGAGACTATCAGTTATGTTAAGGTCCTTGCCATCAAGCTTCTGAACCTGTTAGGCTTCGATGTAAAGTACGGTATATCCTTTAATCCTTATCTTGTTATAGTATGCCTAATTATTCTTCTCTTGGCGGCCTCGGTTATCTACCAGTTGGTCTTGGCAATCAGATCAAAGCCGGATAAGTTAGGTCTGCTTCTGGCGTTGGGAATTGTTTCGAATGTAGTGGGAGTGCTCTTTATTGCTTCCGGTTACGATACTGTCTCTGCAAGGCACATTATGGCTATACCTTTCTTCGGGGCTGTGCTTGTGGCGAAGATGCTTTTCGCTATTTCGCGAAAAGAGAAGAAGATGTTCACGTGTGCGCTCGCTGCTGTGCTTGTCATCTCGCTCGGGTACGGTGCCTACAATCTCATCAAGATCAAGGACCTTCCAAGCTACGGTGATGACGGCGAGGCTGTGGCAGAGTACATTGCCCAAAGAGGCGGCGAGACGGGATACGGTGCGCTGTGGGTGTATACAACAATATCTGCGTATACTGATTTTGAGGCCACGCTCGTGCCCATACGCTGGGACGGTTTGGGAAACGGTTTCTACAAATATAATCTCCTGATAAATACAACGTGGTACGATGAGAATGATATACACTATATTGTGCTGCTCTCTAACGAGGGGGATCTGTATGCAGACGGCGGAAACAGAACGGATTTCCTGAAGTTTGCAGGTGAGCCTGATGAGGATGTCGTATTCGGAATATATGAAGTCATGTATTACGAAGAAAATCTTGCTCAGTATTGTATCAGGACTGAATAAAAGTTTGAGGTGTAAAAGGTATGGATAAGATTGCTGTTCTCATTCCGTGTTATAACGAGAGTGCAACAATAGAGAAGGTCGTTAAGGACTTTCAGAAAGCTTTGCCGGATGCGGTTGTTTATGTCTATGACAACAACTCTTCTGACGGCACGGCACAGATAGCAAAGAATGCCGGTGCTGTCGTAAGACATGAGTATCAGCAGGGTAAGGGTAATGTTATCCGCCGTATGTTCAGAGAGATTGATGCCGAGTGTTATATCATGACTGACGGAGATGATACTTATCCTGCGGAGTGCGCGCCTGCGATGGCCAAAAGAGTCCTCGAACGCCACGCTGACATGGTAGTCGGAGACAGATTATCGTCCACATACTTCGAGGAGAATAAGCGTCCGTTTCATAACTTCGGTAACTCCATAGTTCGTAAGTCCATCAACCTTCTGTTCAAGAGCGACATCAAGGATATCATGACGGGATACAGAGCGTTCTCATATCAGTTCGCGAAGACGTTCCCTGTGCTGTCCAAGGGCTTTGAGATAGAGACCGAGATGAGTATTCATGCGATCGATAAGAACCTGTTCGTGGAGAATGAGGTAATTGAGTACCGTGACAGACCGGAAGGCAGTGAGTCAAAGCTCAACACTTATTCTGACGGCATGAAGGTAATAAGAACGATCATCCGTCTGTTTAAGAACTACAGACCGTTCGCATTCTTCGGTACGATTGCAGCAGTTCTTGCTGTCGTGTCGATAGCGTGTTTTGTTCCGATATTGATCGAGTATATTGAGACCGGCCTCGTTCCGCGTTTTCCTACTTTGATCGTCTGCGGCTTTATGATGGTCGCAGCAATCCAGTCCTTCTTCGCAGGTCTTCAGTTAGAGACCATTGTTCAGAAGAACAGACAGGATTTTGAGATGGAATTGATTAAAGTCAGTACTTTAAAGAATCGCGATTAACCCAAGTCGGGATCGATGTGGAGCTTCTCCATGTCGTGCATCCACTTGCTGAAAGCATCCGTTACCTTGTGGGCATCGTTGTCGTGATCCTTGCCGTAGATAGGCTCGCCGACGTAGATGATGAGCTTCCTTCTCTTGAAGGGTGCCTTCCAGGGGTGAGGCCACTTCTGTGTTCTCGGCCAGATCTGATATGCACCTGAGATGTAAACGGGAACAAGAGGTACGCCTGCCTTAACTGCGATGTAAGCTGCGCCGTCCTTCATGGGACCGAGCTTACCGTCGTGTGTACGTGTGCCCTCAGGGAAGACGAAGCAGATGTTACCCTTCTCGACTTCTTTCTTAGCCTTGATGAGACCGCGAACGGGGTTGCCGTAACGGTCAACGGCGATGCCGCGACCTACCTGCATGATGAGACGGCCGAGCTTGCCGTAATCTGTCTCGAGGTCAGCTCCTACGAGCGCGCACATCCACTTGAAGTGGCCGCGGGGAAGGAACTTGTCTATGAGTACGCCGTCAGCGAAACACTGATGGTTGGCTGCAACAACATAAGGATTGTTCTTAGGGAAATTGTCTCTGCCGACACACTTGAAGTCGGTGAGGATGCTTGCGAGGAAGAGGAACCCTATCTTGGCAAGGTTACCCTTGATGCCTCTCTTGACCGGATACTTCTCATCCAGATGCTTGTGGTGATCTACCGGTTTTGTTGTATTTTCCTTGTTATCAGCCATGTAAAACCCCTCTGTAACAGTGTTAATTCTGCTTAAACTTATAATTATCATAACGATAATACTTCTTAAGTCAAACTATATAGACTTAAAATAATCAAAATGTTATTATCTTATAGTTTTGAACGGAGGGCGTAATGCGCGAGATAACCGGCACAGCTATATATAAAGCGGAATACCACGAGAACATCCGCGATCTGATGATGGATGCCTGCGAGAAACACGCAGCTCTCGATGCTTTTATATTCAGAAGAAATCCCAAGGAATCCGAGACACACAGAACTTTCGCCGAGTACGGTGACGATATCAAGAGCCTCGGAACATATATCCTGAACAGTAAGTTCAAGGGTGAGCGTCTTGCAGTTGTAGGCGCGAACTCTTATGAGTGGCACCTTTGCTACAACGCTATCCTCGACACGGATTCTGTCGGTGTTCCGCTTGACAGAATGCTCCCCGAGGACGAGCTTATCGCGCTCCTTGAGAGATCTCAGGCAAAGGTTATCTTCTATCAGCAGAAGCACCACGCCATGATGGTGTCGATCGCGACTAAGCAGAAGGAAGGCACGATCAAGTCCTGCATCGAGAAGTTCGTATGCATGTACAAGGACGGTCTCGGCAAGGGCGAGGACCTTTCCATCGACGGCTTCGAGGATCTGTACGAGCTTATCGCCAAGGGTAAGGCTCTGCGCGAAAAGGGTGACGACTCATTCATGAAGACTCCTATCTCATCCGATGAGCCCCGTATCATCCTGTTTACTTCAGGTACGACTTCCATGAGTAAGGGTGTACTCCTTACTCACAGAAATATCTGCACTAAC
>JAFZPX010000016.1 GCA_017552455.1 Clostridiales bacterium | reverse complement strand
TCTTACTTACAGCTGTCTCGATATCAGCTATAGGAGCCTCACCTGATACTTCAAGACCTATACCGAACATAGACAGATTGATCTTCGATCGCTTAAAGAGCATAGCCAGCTTGTTCTCGCTCGCAAGCTTTGCCGCAAGACCTGTCAGAAGATCCTTCTCGGGATTAAGCTCAGTTACCACCCAATCCTCATCAGCGCGAAGTTTGTTAGCTATCTCGGTCATGAATACAGTCTTACCTGAACCTCTGACTCCCGTAACCATATACACCTGCTGACTGGAAGTCTCAGCCGTAAAGTTATCGATAACTTCATCGAACTGCGTGAGCCTGGATATCATCTCAGAAGGTGCTTTACCAAATAACAAAGTGTACGGATTATTCATAGCTGCTTTTACTCTTTTCATTCAGATTTACTGTCGTTTACTGTTTACGAATATTTTTACTGTCGTTTACTTTTCTATACAAATTTTACTGTCGTTTACTGTTTTTGTCAAAACAGCCGACCGACATGTATCATTTCCTCACACGATAAAAGACCGGACCTCCTGGGAGATCCGGTCTTTGAACACAACTTTATCGAGTGATGACTCTTAGGAAATGATGCTCTGCTCTGTATCCTTATCGAAGAGGTGGATACGGTTAGCATCGATTGCAAGGTCAACAACCTGACCAACTGCAGACTGAGATGTTGTAGGGTCAACTCTACATGTAAGAGGAAGAGAACCGTTAACTGTAACATAGAGATATGTCTCAGCACCGAGCATCTCAACGACGTCTACGTCAGCAGCGAATGCCGTATCAGGGTGATCTGTAACGAATGTAGCCTCGTCTGTGATAGCCTCAGGACGAACACCGAAGATAACTTCCTGACCGTCTCTCTCCATTACTTCCTCAACAGCATAACGCTCGGGAAGACGAACTGTAACGTTCTCGAAGGAGATGTAAACGTCAGAACCCTCAACGTTGATTGTAGCGTTGATGAAGTTCATAGGAGGCATACCGATGAATCCTGCAACGAATGTATTAACAGGGTTATCGTAGAGCTCCGTAGGAGAGTCAACCTGCTGGATGAAACCATCCTTCATAACTACGATTCTCGTACCCATGGTCATAGCCTCTGTCTGGTCGTGAGTAACGTAGATGAATGTTGTCTTAAGTCTGTGGTGAAGCTTTGTGATCTCAACACGCATCTGAACACGAAGCTTAGCGTCGAGGTTGGAGAGAGGCTCGTCCATAAGGAATACCTTAGGATCACGAACGATAGCACGGCCGAGAGCGACACGCTGTCTCTGACCACCGGAAAGAGCCTTAGGCTTTCTGTCGAGGAGGTGCTCGATCTCAAGGATCTTAGCTGCCTCGCTTACGCGACGGTTGATCTCTTCCTTAGGCATCTTCTTGAGCTTAAGGGAGAAAGCCATGTTGTCCTTAACTGTCATGTGAGGATAGAGAGCGTAGTTCTGGAAAACCATCGCGATATCTCTGTCCTTAGGAAGAACGTCGTTGATAAGACGATCTTCGATGTAGATCTCACCCTCTGAAATATCTTCGAGACCTGCGAGCATACGAAGTGTTGTTGACTTACCGCAACCAGAAGGACCAACGAGGATAACGAACTCCTTATCAGCTACTTCAAGGTTGAAATCGGAAACAGCTACGACGCCGCCGTCATACTTCTTGTAAACATGCTGGAAAGATAAACTTGCCATAATTTCAATAACCTCCAAAATGCCTTACGGCTTTTATGCGACTATAATAGCAAAGCAGTTTTTCATCTTCTATATGACACACTTACCAAAAAAAGACGAAGTGATTTGGCAGTAATTCAATTGAATCAGGCTTGTTTTAGACTTATTGCACATCAAAAAACTTTGTTGTTTGTGCATTTGATACAAGCGTTGACAAATGCATATTTATACATTAAAATGCATAAATATTTCTCGTGGACGATGTCCTGTAAGCAGTATATTATAGTCATTGTTCTTAAATATAAATAAATGGAGCATATGTATAAATGAATAAGGTTAAAGTCAGTATAGTAGGAAGCACAGGTTATGTCGGTGCAGAACTGGTTCACGGATTCACATCGCATCCGGGAATCGAATTCATGTATCTTACCTCCGAGACTTTCAAGGGAAAGAAGTTCTCTGACATCTATCCCGTCTTCAGAGGTGTATGTGACAAGACTTTGGTAAGCACCGAAGAAGTATCCTATGAGACTATCGCCAAGGACAGCGACCTTGTAATCACTGCTTTACCCCACGGTGTTTCTTCCAAGGTGGTACCCGAACTGATCGCAGGCGGCTGCCGCGTCATCGACCACAGCGGAGACTTCCGTTATAAGGATCTGTCTACTTATGAGAAGTCCTACAAACTAGAGCATCCTCATCCGGAGCTTCTTGAGACTGCAGTATACGGTCTTCCTGAGCTTTACAGAGATCAGATCAAGGCCGCGAAGCTGTGCGCCAACCCGGGATGCTATCCCACTTGCTCCATCCTCGCTCTGACACCTTTCCTTAAGGCTGGGCTCATAGAGAAGACAGGCATCATCATCGATGCAACATCCGGAGTAACGGGTGCAGGACGTAAGGAGAAGCTCGAGTACTCATTCTGTGAACTCGACGAAAGCTTCAAGCCCTACGGTGTCACAGGACACAGACACAGCACAGAGATCAACGAGCAGCTCTCATTCATGGCAGGCGATGCTGAGGGTAAGTCTGTAACAGCAGCTTTCACTCCCCACCTTGCTCCCTTCAAGAGAGGAATGCTCGCAAGCATCTACTGCAGACCGTCTGCACTTTTCGAGAATGTAAGTACGGATGGTGTACGTGATGTACTTGAGAAGCACTATGCAAACGAGAAGTTCGTAAGAGTTCTCCCCAAGGGTGTTATGCCTGACGTAAAGAACGTCAACGGCAGCAACTACATCGACATCACAGGCGTGTACGATGAAGACACAGGATTAATAAAGCTTTTCTCAGCGCAGGACAACCTCGGCAAGGGTGCAGCGCTTCAGGCAATACAGACATTTAATGTTATGTTCGGCTTCCCGGAAGAGACGGGACTCGGAACACTGACAAGAGGAGTTTAATATGGCAGACCAGAAGGAAATGCCCGTAGTATCGGGCGAGATGCAGGAAAAGATCGATAAGGCTACGATCCTCATAGAGGCTCTCCCCTACATCAGGAAGTTAAGGGGACAGACGATCGTAATCAAGTACGGCGGAAATGCCATGGTTAACGAAGAGCTCAAGCAGTCCGTAATGGATGACATCACGCTCCTCAAGTATATCGGCATCAACCCTATCGTCGTTCACGGCGGCGGACCCGACATCAACAACATGCTTAAGGAAGTTAATGTCGAGTCACATTTCGTAAACGGCTTGAGATACACTGACGAGAAGACCATGGGTGTTGCCCAGATGGTTCTTATCGGCAAGACCAACAAGGAGATCGTATCTGCGCTTAACCTCAAGGGTGCCAAGGCTGTAGGTATCTGCGGTATCGACGGCAACCTTATCGAAGCTGAGAAGCTCACGAAGGACGGCGATGGCAACGACCTCGATGTAGGTTATGTAGGAAAGATCACCAAGATCAACACACACGTTCTTGAGATGCTCGCTAACGACGAGTACATCCCTGTCATCGCACCTATCGGTGTAGGCAAGGACGGACAGAGCTACAACATCAATGCAGACACAGTTGCTGCAGAGGTTGCTGTAGCACTTAAGGCAAGTAAGCTCATTACTCTTACAGATGTACGCGGAGTCCTCAAGTACAACGAAGACGGCACTAAGTCTTTGATCGGCCAGCTCGACATCCCGTCCATTCAGGAGTGTAAAAGAGACGGCATCATCACAGGCGGCATGATCCCTAAGGTAGAAGGCTGCCTCGACACTGTTATCAGAGGAGTCCGAAGAGCACACATCATCGACGGCCGTATCCCCCACAGCATCATCCTCGAGATGTTCACCAAGAAGGGTATCGGCACAATGATCGTTAAGGACAAGAGTGAGATAAAGTAAGGAGCAATAACAATGGCTATAGATAATGACCTCGAGCTGACAAAGCTCTACGAATCTAAGTACTGTCTTGATGTATTCGGCCCCGCACCCATCGCATTTACAAAGGGCAAGGGCGTATGGCTCTGGGATACAGAAGGCAGAAAGTATATGGATATGATCGGCGGTATCGCCGTTAACTCATTAGGTCACGGCAACAAAGTCCTGACCAAAGCTATAAGCGAGCAGGCAAACAAGCTCATCCACTGCTGCAACTACTATATGATCCCGCAGAGGGCTGAGCTCGCATTCAAGCTTTGCAATTACAGTTTCGCAGATAAGGTATTCTTCTGTAACTCCGGTGCAGAGGCGAACGAAGCTGCGATCAAGATCGCAAGAGGCTACTTCTACTACAAGGGACAGCCTGAGAAGAACGAGATCATCACGGCGAACATGAGCTTCCACGGAAGGACCATGGCTACTATCGCAGCTACAGGTCAGGAGAAGTTCAGGGCTCCTTTCGCACCTAATGTTCCCGGCTTTAAGTATGTGGACTACAACGACATCTCAGCTCTTGAGTCTATGGTCGACGATAAGACCTGCGCTGTCATGCTCGAGCTTGTTCAGGGCGAGAGCGGTGTACACCCTGCTGATGTTGCATATATCAAGCAGGTTAAGAAGCTTTGTATTGAGCGCGGTATCCTTCTCATCGTTGATGAGGTTCAGACAGGTGTCGGAAGAACAGGAAGGCTGTTCTGCTACGAGAACTATGATATCGTTCCCGACATCATGACACTAGCCAAGGGTCTTGCAGGCGGCGTTCCGATCGGAGCCATGCTTTGCACAAATGAAGTTGCTACAGGCATGAAGCCCGGTGATCACGGTTCAACATTCGGCGGTAACCCTCTCGCATGTGCAGCAGGCAACGCCGTTATCGATCAGCTTACTTCCGCTGACAGCGGTTTGCTTGCTAACGTAAACTCTGTAAGCGCATTCCTTTTCGATAAGCTTAATGAGCTTAAGAACAAGTCTGATAAGATCGTTGATGTCAGGGGCAAGGGCCTTCTCATCGGCATCGAGTTCGACGGATCCATACAGGCAGCCGGTATGAAGACGCGCCTTATGCAGGAAGGTTTCCTCGTAAGCGCCATCGGCGCATCAACAATAAGGATCGCTCCTCCTCTTATCATCACACAGCGTGAGGCAGCGATGTTCGTAAACGCACTTGCAAAGATACTCAAGGGAAGCAGAAAGTGAGGACAATAACATGAAGCACTATATAGATTTTCACGAAGACGTAGGAATAGAAGAGCTTAATTATCTTCTCGACATCGCAGCAGACATGAAGGCCAAGACAAAGGCCGGCATCGAGCACCACTACCTTAAGGGTAAGTCACTCGCGATGATCTTCACAAAGTCCTCTACAAGAACACGCGTTTCTTTCGAGGTTGGTATGTATCAGCTCGGCGGTCACGCTCTCTTCTTGAGCAACAACGACATTCAGATCGGCAGAGGCGAGACTATCCACGATACAGCCAAGGTCCTCTCAGGCATGGTAGACGGAATCATGATCAGAACATTCTCACACCAGGATGTAGTCGATCTTGCCAAGTACGGTTCCATCCCTGTAATCAACGGCCTTACAGACGACCAGCACCCCACACAGATGCTCGCAGACCTTCTTACGATCAAGGAAGTTAAGGGCGATCTCAAGGGATTGAAGCTCGCATACATCGGCGACGGAAACAACGTAGCCAACTCCCTTTTGCAGGCTTGTGCCAAGGCAGGTATGGACGTTGCCATCGCTTCTCCTAAGGACTACACATGCCCTCAGAAGTATGTTGATCAGGCTAATGAGGATGCCAAGATCACAGGCTCCAAGGTCCTCATGACCACAGATCCTTACGAGGCTGCTAAGGATGCAGATGTCCTTTATGCCGACACATGGACATCCATGGGCCAGGAAGAGGAGAAGGCTAAGAGAGTAGAGATCTTCAAGGATTATCAGATCAACAAGGAACTGTTCAGCGTTGCCGATAAGGATGCTATCTTCCTTCACTGTCTGCCTGCTTACAGAGGTTATGAAGTTACTGAAGATATCATCGACGGACCCAGAAGCTACGTCTTCCAGGAAGCTGAGAATAGACTGCACGCTCACAAGGCTATCCTTGTAAACTGCTTCCTTAATTCCTGATATATGGACAATACCCAGGACGAGATAATAATAAGGGAAGCTCTGCCCGAGGAGGCAAAGAAGATACGTGACCTAATTCGTGAAGCCATGGAGTTCTACCGCCAGGCTTCAGGGATTAACCCTGAGGTCCTCGAGTCGCTTACCGAGAGCACAGAATCCGTCAAGGAGAGGATCAGAAGGCATCACTGTCTCGTTGCAACATGCAATGAGATACCCATCGGTACCATCACGGTTAACTACTGCGACAATCCGATGAAGTACAGCTTCTCCGCTCAGACGGCTAGGACTTTGCGCGAGTATAAAGACTGCGCTTACATATCAAGATTTGCTGTAGCTGAAGGATTCAGAGATACAGGGCTCGGTGTATCACTCATGAACGAAGCACTCAGGATGCCGGTCTCGACAAGATCCGGTCTCGTGCTCCTTCATACTGCCATCTCCAATCTTAAGATGCGTGACTTCTATACCAACAGAGGTTTTGTAATCTTGGACAGTGAAGACTCGAGAGGCTACGAGCGCGGATTGTTCGCCTATATGTCAGATCAGAACGGAAGGGATAATCTGACAGCCTGATGTACGAGGGTCTTCTTCTAAGACAGACTTAGCATCTTCGCAGGACTTCTCATCTGCGAATATCCCAAAAACACAACTACCGGAACCGGTCATAGCCGTATAAACGGCGCCGGTTTCTTTTATTGTTTCGATAAGATCTGCAACGACGGGAGCAAGCTTAATGGCGGGCGCCTGAAGGTCGTTCGTAAGATCTGCCGCAGCCTCCTTTATTCTGTCCAGAGGTCTCTTCCTCTCATCATTAAAGACGGAATTCATTGTCTCTTTGTATGCAGCCTCATCGAAAACCGCCGGCTCCTCATCAGAGAGCGCGTAGCACTCCTGCGTACTTACTCCCACCGAAGGCTTAACCAGGAGCACGTTTACGCCTGCAAGGTCAGGAAGCTTCGTAACAATCTGACCTACTCCCTCGCAGATACAAGTGCCTCCCGTAAGGAAGAAAGGCACGTCTGCTCCGAGCTTACTGCTTATGGCAAGCAACTGCTCATCGTCCAAAGGATACTCGAAATGCTGCTGCAGTATCTCAAGTACAGCCGCCGCATCCGAGCTTCCGCCGCCAAGACCGGCCTGTGAAGGCACGTTCTTCGTCTCTTTGATAAACGTATACGGGAAGCGCGGTACAGGCTTCGCCTCCTTACGAAGCTTCTCTGCATACGCATCGTAAAAAGCACCTGCCGCTTTATATCCCAAATCCTTCTCGGGAGGAATATCCACACCCGACTCGATCTCAATTCCAAAGTCTCTGTCGTCATCGAATTCAATAAAGATATCATCTCCGATGCCGATCTCCTGCATGAGCATATAGAGTCTGTGGTATCCGTTATCATATTTGCCGCAGCACCTTAAGAAGAGGTTTATCTTGGCAAACGCAGTTGTGTCATAAGTAGTCTTCATGCGTATATTCTATCACTTCAAATCAAAAGGGCCGCCTCCAATTAAGGAGACAGCCCGTATTGATAATCAATTAATTCGGTTATCAGCCTACTTCAGCATATACATCAAAGAGCAATGTATTAGTGTCTGTAGAATAACCAAGGAACTGATAGTAGCCTGATGTGAAACCGCGGCTGTTTCTGTACTGGAACTCATAGTAGTTTCCGTCTGCGTATGACTTAGGTGTGATCGTAGCGCTGTACAGATATGTCGGATTAGACAGACTTGCATAAGGTGAATAGTAAACCTCATAACGAACCGGATAGTTGTTATACTGGCTGTTCTCTACTCTTGCTGTGAACTCCATGACAGTCTCACTTGTCAGATAGTAGTTAGCGGATTCATAACCGGAACCATCAGAGTAGTAAGAGAACCATGTGAAAGACATGTTGCTGCTCCAGTTGGATGCAAGGTTGGAACCGCCGCTTGATCCTGAACCTCTTACAGTTGTAGGAACATTGATGTGGCTTCCGGCTGTAATGCCGTAGCTTGCACACTTCTGTGCGAACTCTGTAGAATCTGCAAAACCTGTGAACAGGATTGAGATATCGTTTGTTGTATTAGCGATCTGACCTGACCAATAGCTTCTTCCGCCCGGATCGGATGTTCTGTTCAGGAATACTCTGTAGTATGCCTCAATAAAATCTCCATCGGACATTGAATTAGCCTTTGCCTGGAACTCAGGGCTGAAGAAGAATCCGTAAGCGCACTGCTTGCCCGAGATCTGACCGGAAGCAAGCTTGCTGCACCAGTCGTTCAATCCTGCAGCATCGGGTGTTCTTCCGAGACAGTCGCTGTAAAGGCTGGTTACGAAAGTAACAATGCCCTGGTTATAACCGTCAGCTCTTGCCGGGAAGGAAAACAGACTCATTACTAATGCTACCGTTATGGCACAAACGGATACATACTTCTTGATCATACTTAATCTCATAAGATATCCTCCGCATATAAGATTTTGAACTGCCTTGTCTGGCTGAACAATATATGCGAGTATTATAACATTTTCTTTACAATTATTAAAGAACCTTTATGTGGCTTCCTTAGCTAACGGGAGTTCTTTCAAGTGATGTCTGAGGCATAGCGTAGACAGAACCATGTTAGTGATCTGTGTGAGCAGAGTTGATGTCCATATACCCCAGATCTCCCATCCCAGTATGAACGCGAACAGATATGCAAGTATAGGATTGATTATAAGGACACTGACCGTCGTGATCCTTCGGGGATCTTTTACCTCGCCGGTGGCCCTCAGAGCTCCTATGGCGACAATCCTCAGGATCTGGAACAGTGTAATAGCCGAGATGAAGTAGCAGGATATAACCCCCTCCCCGATCTTCTCGGGAATGTCTGTATATCGCGCATAGAACCATCTGGAACCTGACAGGTATGTAACACATAATAAGGCCGACAATGCGACGCCCGTAATCAGAGCCTGTTTCTTATACTCACGGAAGGATTTATAGTCTTCCGCACCAATACTTTTACCGCATAATGCTATTGTCGCAGCGGACAGACCATCTCCAAATGCAAAAGAATATCCCATCGGTATCATCGAGATGCCATAGATAGCTACGTCGTCAGGATCAAAGCTCGATACAAGGTAGTTCATAATAAGGAATCCTATCCTCATAAACATATTCTCAAAGACTATGCTCGAGGCCTTGCGGCAGATATTAAGGTTGATCTCCCTGTCACGTGTGTATTTAAACGCAAAAAATCCCTTAAAGCTTATAAAGTCCGAATGAATTATTATTGCGACGATACTTATGGCACACCCGGCCGCAGATCCCGCTACAGTAGCGATAGCATCTCCGACAACTCCGAGAGCGGGACAGCCCCAATGACCTTCGATGAGAAGATAGTTAACGAAGATATCTATAACTGCATTTGCGATACTGGAGATAAAAGTATAATGGGTGCGGCCGATACCCCTTAATGCGGAATTAAGAATGGTAGATGTGTTTTGGAATACTACCAATCCTACTACTATCCTGATAAAGGAAACCGATATATCGACAGTATCGTTTCTTTTGGTACAAATGAGCATTATCTGCTTGGAGAAGACGAAGAACAGCAGACCAACTACGACAGAAAGAACTATTCCGGCCCACAAGATGGTATGGAAATACTTGTTGGCTTCTTCTTTATTGCTTCTTCCGTTAGCCTGGGCAACAAAGAATGACAGTGCAATACCCAGTGCCGTAAAGATGGACAACACAAACATCTTTGGCTGACTTGTCAAAGATACTGCGGCAACCGTATCGAATCCCAAGCCTGAAATCATCTCGGTATCAATGGCCGCGACAATAACCGCCACCATGCTCTCGAGAATGGCGGGAATAGCTATCTTTATCAGTTCAGCTCTTTTTGAGGCCCCAATACTGTTCATGAACCCAATAATACAACACGAGAAAAAATAAGTGTATATTAAGGAAGTAAAGCACAGTATTCACGGAGAGTCATTATGGACAGAAGAAGCGTTTTTCTAACAACAGTAAATGAATGCAAGAACAGACTTGATATCAAATACTTCATAAGCCGTGACGTAAACAGCGATCCTGTTTTTACCACAGGTATCTCAGTCGCTGAAGCCGGCATCAAGACTGTGCTGTCCGACACACGAATCGATGAGATCGTGGTCTTAGGTCCTAAGGAATACTGTTCAAGCGACAGCGAAGAAGGCATCAAGCTTTCCGATATAAAGATAAAGAACGGTGCCGACATCTCCGCCATGAGCGAGTATGAGTTCTTCTGCTACCGCATAGTCGAATACTTAAACCAGGTCGACTTCGAGATGATCGATATCGATGAGCTCGTAAGCGAAGACGTAAAGAAGACATTAAGCGAGAAGATAGACGCCTTCAGAAAGGCACACTCTCTCGGCACTCCCAAGGGACTTTTCCTTGAGATATGCTCTGACAAGGAGCTTGAGTCGGCTTTTCGAGATGAGGTGCTGACAGGCCTTACAGAGGACGAGAGCAAGTGGGCATGCCACCAGCTGTATACGCAGATGGACGCTTACTACAAGATCCACGTAGGAAGCACGAACAGAGACGCCATCATCCGCTACCTCCCCATCGACCTGTCGGGCGAGCTGCGCGTTGACGACATCACAAAGGTTGCAAGAAGCGTGCTCGGTGATGACAATCACAAGGTAGACCTCTACATGGATATGCAGGGCATGGGCTCCATCAACGGCAACACGCTCATCTCTACTTTCCTTATGACAAACAAGCGTACAGGCTACACATGTAAGATCAAGGGTCTCATAAGCTCCGGCAAGAAGCCGAGTGCCGTCTCCGGACGAGTCCTCGACCTTAGAAAGAGCTACGATATCACCAAGCTCATGTCCGGCATCGACCTGTTCCTCGAGTACGGCAAGGACGCACAGCTCAAGGAGTTCTGGAGCAGCCTCGATGTTATCGACCCTAATGCAGAAAGACTCTTTAACGCCATGGACTGCATCGATGAGGGTGTATCACTTTGTATCGTTGACCTGATCTCTTACGGTATCAACATCATCAGAAGACTTGTTAAGAAGCTTAAAGACAAGCACACGGACAATATCTATCTCGAGATCATCCTGAATGCCATCAAGGCTGACTACGGTTCACTTCTTGAAGGAGATGAGTTAAGCGTACCCGAGCTTCTTAAGTGGTGCTTGCGTAAAGGCTTCTACCAGCAGCTTCTTACAATCATCGAGTCCAAGGTTCCTTACGACATCGTAAAGCGCGGTATCTACTACTACGCACGCGACAGCAAGGATATCGATGCATTCAGGCAGGAGCTCAACGTCATGTACTGGAATCAGCTTCCTACCATGCGCTGGTCTTATAACGACATCGAGCACTATTTCATAAAGTTCTACGGCCGCCACGTCGTCGATTTCAGACAGAGCAAGGACGCCGTAGCAAGAGATTATGCGAAGCTTCGTGTGGATGCACTGCACGGCAAGGTCGAAGGTATCGTCCCTGCGTTCTCATATCTTAATGATGACGCGCTTTTGTATGAGCTGCTTCTTAGCTACTACAAGATCGGTAATCTGCGTAATGCGGTAAACCACGCTGTCATCGAGGAGAATGCGCTAGAGGACGGAGAAGAATTCGAGCACAAGGATAACCGTATCCTCTTGGGCGATGCGATAGGAAAGTTCATCAAGCTTTACTGCTCTGCATGTGAGAAGGCTGTGCCAGATAAGAATGTACCGCAGTTCCTGGA
Organism: Clostridiales bacterium; assembly: GCA_017552455.1. Classification (GTDB taxonomy): domain Bacteria; phylum Bacillota; class Clostridia; order Saccharofermentanales; family Saccharofermentanaceae; genus Saccharofermentans. Next base: position 4,042 of record JAFZPX010000016.1, on the reverse strand, counting down.
TGCCGACCGCTTCAGATCATATGCGAAGAAGCATGAGCTTGTTCCTCTTACTGAAGACAAGCCCGGTGTTCTGGATAACAGCTTCTGCTGCAGCTATAACGGTAAGGAAGTTCTCATCAACATCCGTATGCTCGCACCTGAAGAGGACGAGAATTAATTACTCTAACTCGAACGCTCCTGTATAGAGCTGGTAATATGTACCCTTCTTGGCAATGAGCTCATCATGTGAGCCGCGCTCTATGATGCGGCCGTGGTCAAGAACCATGATTACATCCGAATCCATGACAGTAGAGAGTCTGTGAGCGATAACGAATACCGTTCTTCCCTCCATGAGCTTATCCATGCCTCTCTGTACGATAGACTCTGTACGTGTATCGATAGAAGACGTAGCCTCATCGAGGATCATTACCGGCGGATCTGCTACTGCTGCACGCGCGATGGCAATGAGCTGACGCTGGCCCTGTGACAGGTTCGCTCCATTATTCGTCAGAAGCGTATCGTAGCCCTCAGGGAGTCTGGTAATGAAGTCATCAGCACCCGCAAGCTTTGCTGCTTCCACACACTCATCGTCAGTAGCACTTAAGCGGCCGTATCTTATGTTGTCCATAACGGTGCCTGTAAACAGGTTTGTCTCCTGCAGAACAAGGCCCAAAGACTTACGAAGATCTCTCTTCTTTATCTTGTTTACGTTAATTCCGTCGTATCTGATCTTACCGTCTGCAATGTCATAGAAACGGTTGATAAGGTTCGTGATCGTAGTCTTACCTGCACCGGTAGCTCCGACAAATGCCACCTTCTGTCCGGGCTTCGCGAAAACACTTACATCGTGAAGGACATCTTTGCCCTCTTCGTAAGCGAAGTCTACATCGACCATCTCCACGTCGCCTTCGAGAAGCTTATAGGTAATGGTGCCGTCTGCCTGGTGGGGATGCTTCCAAGCCCAGTGGCCTGTACGCTCCTCTGTCTCGGTAACTTCGCCGTTGGAATCAGTCTTGCAGTTAACGAGAGCAACATATCCGTCATCAGTCTCAGGCTTCTCATCGATCAACGAGAACACTCTCTGAGCGCCTGCGCCTGCCATTACGACAGCATTGATCTGCATAGTGAGCTGGTTGATGTTTCCTGTGAACTGTCTGGACATGTTAAGGAAAGGAACCAGTACGGATACATCGAATACGAGACCTGAGATAGAAAGGCTCGGAGCCTTGAACAAGATCAGCAGACCGCCGACTATAGCAAGTACAACGTAGATGATGTTACCTATATTGCCGATGATCGGACCCAGGACATTCGCATAAGCGTTAGCTCTCCAAGAGTCCTCATACAGGCTGTTGTTGATCTGGTCGAACTCATCAACACACTTCTTCTCGTGGTTAAAGACCTTAACGACCTTCTGGCCGTTTACCATCTCCTGGATATATCCTTCAGTCTTACCCACAGCCTCCTGCTGCTTAACAAAGTACTTGGCAGAACCGCCACCGACGAACTTTGTAAGGTAGAACATCAGGAATACACCTGCGACGAGTACGAGTGTCATCCATACACTGTAGTAGAGCATAAGAGCAAACACGCCGACTACGATGGTTCCGCATCTAAGGAGCGCAGGGAATGCCTGCGATACGAGCTGTCTTAATGTATCGATATCATTTGTGTAGTGGGACATGATATCGCCGTGCTTATGAGTATCGAAGTACTTGATAGGCAGGCGCTGCATGCCACCGAACATCTCTTTACGCAGCTTATCAAGATATCCTTGTGTCATTACTGCCATGATCTGTGTCTCGATTACAGACAGGATCAAAGCCAGAACATACATCACAAGGAGGATGATAAGATTGCTTACGATCTCGGGACGCGCTGCTTCCCATGTCACACCGCCCTCGACACCATCGATGACGATAGCAAGGACCTTCTGAAGGAAGATCGGGGGAGCTGCTGATACGGCAGCAGAGAAAATAATGCAGAATACAGCTACTTTTCCCATCTTGGGATAGAACCCGAAGAACATCTTCAGCGCTCTTCCAAGTCCGCCGAAGCCCTGGTTATAGCCTTCTTTACCCTGGCCTAAGCCGGCACCTTCTCCACCTCTTGGCGGCATTACTCCAATCCTCCTTTCGTCTGTTGTTCATATATCTCGCGATAGATATCCGATGACTTAAGAAGCTGCTCGTGTGTACCTGTAGCAACGATCTTACCGCCATCAAGGATAATGATCATGTCAGCATCCATAACGGAAGCGACACGCTGTGCGATTATTATCTTAGTTGTATCAGGAATGAACTCCTTGAAGCCCTTCCTTATGAGAGCATCCGTCTTCATGTCTACAGCGGAAGTAGAGTCATCGAGGATCAGGATCTTCGGATTCTTAAGAAGCGCTCTTGCTATACAAAGTCTCTGCTTCTGTCCGCCGGAAACATTGCTTCCGCCCTGCTCTATGAATGTGTCGTAGCCCTTTTCGAAAGAGCGGATGAACTCGTCTGCCTGCGCGAGGCGGCACGCTTCCTCTATCTGCTCCTGCGTAGCGTTCTCGTTACCCCAGCGAAGGTTCTCGTTGATAGTACCCGAGAAAAGGACGTTTTTCTGCAGTACTACAGAAACAGCATCTCTTAAAGTCTTAAGATCATAATCCTTTACATCAACGCCGCCGACTTTGACGGAACCTGAAGTAACATCATAAAGTCTCGGGATAAGCTGTACGAACGTAGTCTTGGATGAACCCGTACCGCCGAGAACACCTACCGTCATACCGGAATCGATGTGAAGGTCTATGTCAAACAGGGCCTCTCTCTCGGCATGCTCGGAATACTTGAAGTGAACGTCAGTAAACTCGATCGAGCCGTCCTTAACCTCCATAACGGGGTTCTCGGGATTCGTGATCGTAGGCTCCTCCTTCAATACCTCTGCAAGTCTCTTGATGGACTCGAGGGACATCGTGAGCATAACGTAGATCATGGAGATCATCATGAGCGACATCAAAACCTGAACGCCGTATGTGATCATCGCAGACATCTGTCCTACATCGATACCGGAACCGGTCATAACGAGTTTGGAACCTACGAAGAGCACGAACAACATATTAAAGTACAGGCAGAACTGCATCAGAGGGCCGTTCAAAGCAACAATCCTCTCTGCCTTGGTAAAGTCCTTCATGATATCTTCAGAAGCCGTGGAGAACTTCTTTATCTCGTAGTCTTCCCTTGCGAAGCCCTTAACTACACGCATTCCGCGCACGTTCTCTTCTACGGATTCGTTAAGCTTATCGTACTTTCTGAATACCGCTACGAAGGCAGGCATCGCCTTACGTGCAATGGAAATAAGTCCGAAGACCAATACAGGAATGATAACTGCGAATGTCAAAGCGAGCTTGCCGCCCATAATGGACGCCATGATGATCGAGAATATGAGCATCATAGGTGCTCTTACCGCGATTCTTATACACATCATGTAAGAGTTCTGAACGTTCGTTATATCTGTCGTCGTTCTCGTTACGAGAGACGATGTGGAGAACTTATCTACGTTAGCAAATGAGAATCCCTGGATCTTAGAGAAGACATCCGATCTTAAGTTCCTTGCAAGACCTGCGGAAGCCTTAGCGGAGAAAAGGCCTGCAAGAACACCGCAAGCGAGAGATACTACGGCAGCCACTACCATGATCGCGCCCATCTTAAGGATGTAATTCATATCAATGCCGTCCTTGATACGGTTTACCAGAAGCGCTGTAATATAGGGTATCAAAACCTCAAGGAACACCTCTCCGATAATGAATGCGAGAGAGAGGAAAGTAGCCTTTTTGTTATCCCTTACGGACTTAAGAATTATCTTTACATTTCCCATAGCAAACGCATTATATCACAATATATTTTTCTGTATAAGTTGAGGCATAAAAAAAGGCCGTCTCGGAAAGACAGCCCTTCATTTTTCTGGTGACCCGTACGAGAGTTGAACTCGTCACTCCGCCGTGAAAGGGCGACGTCTTAGCCGATTGACCAACGGGCCTTTCGAAAAATGGTAGCGGCAGTGGGATTCGAACCTACGACCTGCC